>NZ_JAXCFK010000007.1:0-351688 GCF_056150025.1 Micromonospora aridisoli
GTCGCCCAACACTGGAACAGCTGACAACCCTAGACATTCCTCCACAGGGGGAAACAAGACCGCCGGCCGGCACCCGAACCAGGGCGCCGGCCGGCGGTCTTTCCGATCACTCAGGTGGCGCTGATGGTGCCCGTCAGCAGGAGTGCCAGGACGAGCGTGCCGACCGCGACCCGGTAGAGCACGAAGACGTACAGGGTGTGGTGCGCGACGTAGCGCAGCAGCCAGGCGATCGCCGCGTAGCCGATGACGAACGCGATGATGGTGGCCACCACCATCTGCGCGACCGTGGGTACCGAGGTGCCGGGCGCCGCCGGTTCGAAGACGTCGCCCAGGCTGAACACGCCGGACATCACCACCGCCGGGATGGCCAGCAGGAACGAGTAGCGGGCCGCCGTCTCCCGGGTGAGGTTCAGGAACAGGCCGAAGCTGAGCGTGGCGCCGGAGCGCGACACACCGGGAATCAGCGCCAGCGACTGGGCGAAGCCCATCACCACGCCGTCCCGCATCCGGAAGTCGCGCAGGGTCCGGGTCTGCCGCCCCCAGTACTCGGCGAACGCGAGCACGAAGGCGAACACGATCAGGGTGGTGGCCACCACCCACAGGTTGCGGGCGCTCTCCCGGATCTGGTCCTTGAACAGGAAGCCGAAGATTCCGATCGGGATCGACCCGATGATCACGTACCAGCCCATGCGGTAGTCCAGGCTGGCGCGGATGGACTTGTCCCAGATACCGACGACCCAGGTCCGGCCGATGCGCCAGATGTCCTTGGCGAAGTAGAGCAGGACGGCCGCCTCGGTCCCCAACTGGGTGACCGCGGTGAAGGACGCTCCGGCATCGCGTTCGAAGAAGATCGCCGAGGTGATCCGCAGATGTCCCGACGAGCTGACCGGGAGGAACTCGGTCAGGCCCTGGACGATACCCAGGACGATGGCTTCGACCCAGGTCACTCCCCGACTCCCGAGAGGTCCAGCGCCTCGGCGACGGTGCGCAGGGTCTGCACACCGGTGTCCCGGTCCGCGGCGAAGAGCGTCACCGACAGGGTGGTGACTCCGGCCTCGGCGTACTCGCGCATCCGGTCGGCGATGCGCTCCTTCGGACCGAGCAGCGAGGTCCGGTCGATGAACTCCATCGGCACGGCGGCGGCTGCGTCGCGCTGCCGCTTGGCGAGGTAGAGCTCCTGCACCTCGCGGGCCGCGTCGCCGTAGCCCATCCGGGTGGCCAGTTGGTTGTAGAAGTTCTGCTGGCGGCTGCCCATCCCACCGACGTACAGCGCCGCGTACCAGCGGACCAACTCCGCGCACGAGTCGAGGTCGTCGCCGACCACCACCGGCACGGAGGGCACCACGTCGAAGCCGGCCAGTTCCTTGCCGGCCTTCGCCCGACCGGCCCGGACCGCGGCGAGTTGCTCCTCGGCGAACTCGGGGGCGTAGAAGACGGCCAGCCAGCCGTCGGCGATCTCGCCAGCCAGTTCCAGGTTCTTCGGGCCCACCGCGGCGAGGTAGATCGGAATGTGCTCGCGCGGCGGGTGGAAGCCCAGCCGCAGCGCCTTGCCGGGGCCGTCGGGCAGCGGCAGCGTGTAGAACTCGCCGTCGTAGGCGACCTCCTTGCGCCCCACGGCCAGCTTGACGATGTCCACGTACTCCCGGGTGCGGGCCAGCGGCCTGCCGAAGCGTACGCCGTGCCAGCCCTCGGAGACCTGCGGTCCGGAGACCCCCAGGCCGAGCCGGAACCGGCCCCCGGAGAGCGAGTCGATCGTGGCGGCGGTCATCGCGGTCATCGCGGGCGTCCGGGCGGGGATCTGCATCACCGCGCTGCCGATGTCGATCCGCTCGGTCTGGCCGGCCATCCAGGCCAGCATGCTCGGCGAGTCGGAGCCGTAGGCCTCGGCCGCCCACACCACCGAGTAGCCGAGCCGGTCCGCCTCCTGAGCCAGGGCCAGGTGATCGGCCGGCGTGCTCCACGCTGTCTGGTATCCGAGGCTTAGCCCGAGTCGCACAGAGTCCTCCCCCATCCGCAGTCGCATCAGGTTACGCAATGTCGGTGGCAGGGACGATCACCGGCTCACCCCGAGTCGCCCTCCGCGGTCTCGTCGGGGCCGTCGCGCCTCCGGCAGCCGACCGTACGTCCTCGACGCGGCGACCCGGACGAGCGGAAACACGAACTGGCGGGCAGACTCGACGGGAGCGAGGATATCGGTCCGGCCCTGGTTCGAAATAAGGTTCACCCATGCAGCAGCGACCGCTCGGCCGCAGCGGGCTGGCGGTTTCCCGGCTCGCGCTCGGCACCATGACCTGGGGCCGGGACACCGACGCCGACGACGCGGCCGCACAACTGAAGAGTTACCTCGACGCCGGCGGCAACCTGATCGACACCGCCGACGTGTACGGCGACGGCGACGCGGAGTCGGTGATCGGCTCACTGCTGGGCACCCTGGTGCCGCGCGAGGAGCTGTTGATCGCCACGAAGGCGGGACTGCGGCCGGGCGGCGGCCGGCGCCGGGACGGATCCCGGGGGCACCTGCTGCGTACGCTGGACGCCTCGCTGCGGCGGCTGGGCACCGACCACGTCGACCTGTTCCAGGTCCACGGCTACGATCCGCAGACCCCGCTGGAGGAGACCCTCGCGGCGCTGGATCACGCGGTGGCCAGCGGCCGGGTGCGCTACGTCGGCGTGTCGAACTTCTCCGGCTGGCAGACCGCCCGGGCGGCGGCCTGGCAGGCGGCCTGGCCCGGGCGCGCCCCGGTGGTGGCCGCGCAGGTGGAGTACTCGCTGCTGGAGCGGGGCGTGGAGCGGGAGGTGCTGCCCGCCTGCGAGGCGCTCGGGCTGGGGGTGCTGCCGTGGTCGCCGCTGGGGCGGGGGGTGCTCACCGGCAAGTACCGACACGGCCGACCGGCGGACTCCCGGGCGGTGTCGCCGCATTTCGAGCGGTTTGTCGCCACCTACCTGGAACCGCGCTGCTCCAGCATCGTGGAGGCGGTGGCCACCGCCGCGAGTGGTCTCGGCGTCTCGCCGCTGGAGGTGGCGCTGGCCTGGATCCGGGACCGGCCGGGCGTGACCGCGCCGATCCTCGGCGCCCGCACCTCGGGGCAGTTGCTCGGCGCACTCCAGGTCGAGCGGATGACCCTGCCCGACGAGATCACCACGGCGCTGGACGACGTGTCGGCGCTGGAAGTGGGCTACCCCGAACGCGATGGTTGAGCATCACCCGCAGGAGGGTGGCGCGTGAGGGGTCGGGCTGGGCAGCATAGGCCCCATGGACTACGAATACGCGCCGCTGCGGTTACCGCCGAACGTCGACCGGTTGACCGCTGCGGCGCAGCTGGCGATCCAGGCGGAGTTCTCCGGCTGGGAACTGGCCCGGGTACAGCTCTTCCGCGACGGCACCCGTCAGGTGATGCTGCGTCGGCGGCGGGTCAACCAGCCGCAGCCGGGCCTGTCGTACTGACCAGACGGCGAGCCGGCCGTCGGTGGGCCGACCGTCCGGCCGCGGGTGGGCCGGACTGCCGAGTGGCTGCCGGCTGGGCCGGGACGCCTGGCGGCCGGGCCGGGAGCGGTGATGTCTCCCTCGGCCGCTGTCGAGCTGAGCCGTTTGCGCCCTCGCGGGAGGAGGCCGCTGCCCGGGCCGGACCCCGCCGAGGAGGCGACAGTATCCGGGGGTAGTGCTGGCCCAGGCCACCGGGAGGCAGCAACAGCACCGAAGTTGCCGCCTCCGGTAACGGCGCCCCGGGTCCGCCGACGAGCTACCCGCTGCCCTGCGGCGCCGCACGGTCGGCGGGTCGGATCGGTGACCGACGAAGTCAGTGGCGTCCGAGAAGATCCGGCGGCGCCGCTCGTGCCGGCACCCTGACCGAACCACCGATCCGTCTGTGCCGTCAGCTCGACACCGCGCCAACGGCGGCCACCCGACCGACCTCCGCCACCAGCCCGACACCCGCCGACGGCGGGCCACCGGTCGACCCATCGGGCCGACCGGTGGTCGGTCGGGGCACCCGCAGGTTCAGTGCACGTGGTCGTGCTCGTCGTCGAGTTCCAGGAAGGGATGCTCGTCGAGACGGCCCACCAACCGGTCGTCGGCGCCCGGCTGGAACGGACCCACCGGGTCGTCGTCGGCGAACGACTCCAGGTCGACCGGGGTACCGACCTCGCTGACCATCACCACACCGTCGAGCGGCTCCAGCTCCGGCACGTCGAGCGCGCCGAGCGAGCCGTCGCCGCTCTGCAGCAGCTCCAGCACCGCCTCGCCGACCCCCTCGACCGGCGGCACCTCCTCGTCGCCGGGTACGCCCTCGCGGCGGGCCGCCTCGGCGACCCGGATCAGCGCCGAGACGCTGGGCACCCGGTAGTCGCGCCGCTGCCGTACCGAGATCACCTGCGGGTACGGGTCGGTCGACTCGACTCCCTCGCCACCGGCGAAGCGCTGGTCGGCCTCGTCCGGGTCGATGGACTCGACGTCCCACGGGGTGACCTCGCCGAAGGCGTCCATGAGTTGCTCGTCGTAGGCGAACGAGGCGTTGTTCAGCGCGACGTACGCCTGCCAGACGTCGTCGTCGTCGATCCGGCCCTGCGCGGCCCGAACGGCGGCCAGGTGGTGGCGGGCCGCTTCGATCACGCGCTCGAGGGCGGCGTCCAGCTCACCGTGCTGGTCGGTCATGTGAGGCGTCCCCTTCACGAAGAATCCAGGATGTCGCGTCCCTCCGGACGCGGAACAGCAGGTCGGCGTCCGAACGGACGCCGGCTAACAGGAGCGCAGGAACCGGTCGAGAACCCGCACGCCGAACTGTAGTCCGTCCACCGGTACCCGCTCGTCGATGCCGTGGAACAGCGCCGAGAAGTTCAGGTCGGCCGGCAGCCGCAGCGGCGCGAACCCGAAACAGCGGATGCCCAACTGCGAGAAGGCCTTGGCGTCGGTGCCACCGGAGAGCATGTACGGCACCGGCCGCGCCCCCGGGTCCTCGGCCCGCAGCGCCGCGGACATCGCCGCCACCAGCTCGCCGTCGAAGGTGGTCTCCAGCGCCGGCTGACGCTGCACGTACTCGATGGCGATGTCCGGGCCGACCAGCTCGCGCAGCTGGCGTTCCAGCAGCTCCGACTGGCCCGGCAGGCTGCGGCAGTCGATGGTGGCGCTGGCCCGGCCGGGGATGACGTTGTCCTTGTAGCCGGCGGCGAGCCGGGTCGGGTTGGCGGTGTTGCGGATGGTGGCGCCGACGATGTTGGCGATCGGGCCGAGCTTGGCGATGGCGGCCTCCGGGTCGTCCGGGTCCAGCTCGATGCCGAGCACCTCGGAGACCTCCTCCAGGAAGGCCCGTACGGTGTCGGTGACCACCACCGGGAAGCGGTGCCGACCGATCCGGGCCACCGCCTCCGCCAGCGCCGTCACCGCGTTGTCGTCGTGCAGCATCGAACCGTGTCCGGGCCGGCCCCGGGCGTGCAGCCGCAGCCAGTCGATGCCCTTCTGCGCGGTCTCGATGAGGTAGAGCCGCCGCGACGGGTCCACCGTGTACGAGAAACCGCCGACCTCACCGATGGCCTCGGTGCAGCCGTCGAAGAGGCCACGGTGCCGGGTGGTCAGGAAGTGTGCGCCGTACTCGCTGCCCGCCTCCTCGTCGGCGGTGTACGCGAGCACGATGTCCCGCGGCGGGCGCACCCCGGTGCGCTGCCAGTGCCGCACCACCGCGAGGACCATCGCGTCGAAGTCCTTCATGTCGATGGCGCCCCGACCCCACAGGTAGCCGTCGCGCAGCTCACCCGAGAACGGGTGCACCGACCACTCGTCGGCGTCGGCCGGTACGACGTCGAGGTGCCCGTGCACGAGCAACGCGCCGCGGGTGGGATCGGTGCCGGGGATCCGGGCCACCACGTTGGCCCGGCCGGGCGCGGACTCGTGGATCACCGGCGTGATGCCGACGTCGGCGAGTTTCTCCGCGACGTACTCCGCCGCGGCGCGTTCCCCGACGCTGGTGGCGTTGTCGCCGGTGTTCGTGGTGTCGATACGCAGCAGGTCCCGGCACAGGTCGACGACCTCGTCGGTCGGTGCCGGGAGGGCGGCGGTGGCGTCGCTCGTCATCGTGCCTTCATATCAGCCTAGAGTTTCGGTTCGGGCGGGCGCGGGTACTGCCGCGCCTGCCCGACGTCCGTCGAGCCCACCTCGTCGCTCCGCCCGCCTGCCCAGGAGGCGACCATGTCCGTCCACCTGCCGCCGCTGCCGCCCACCCCCGGGGACGACTATCAGCCCGCCGGGCGCAGCATCGCCGACCTGGTGGCCGAGGAGCACCGGCAGTTGCTGGAGCTGACCCGGCGCCTGATCGAGCCCGGGCCGGACCCGGAACACGGCCGTGACGTGCTGGTCGCCGCCCTGTCGCGGCATCTCTCCGGTGAGGAGCAGTATCTGCTGCCCGCCGTCCGGCACGCCGTCGAGGGCGCGGACCCGCTGGTCGACGAGGTGCTGGCCGGTGACGTCGAGCTGCTGCGGGCCTTGCAGGGGCTGAGCGACGACGGCCTGTCCGACGTCGCCACCCGGGTCGAGGCGCACGCCCGCGCGGTCGATCCGCTGATGCAGCGGCTCTGCGCCGCCGCCACCGAGGAGGAGCTGATCCGGCTCGGCAACCGGTTGGAGATCGCCGAGGAGGCGGCACCGACCCGGCCGCATCCCGGCGTGCCGCACACCCCGCCGTGGAACCGGATCGTCGAACCGGCGGTGGGCGTGGTCGACAAGGTCCGGGACATCCTCGCCGGCCGGCACACCCAGTTGAGCGAGCTGAGCGAGCCGCCACCTCGATGAGTAACCCGCGACACGTTCATGGTCGTTGATCCGTCCGGGCACTACCGCAGGCTGCTCCGTGGCCCTACCGTCACGCTATGAATCTGGAGTTGCGCCACCTGCGGGTGGTCTGCGCCATCGCGGAGACGGGGAGCGTGACCAAGGCGGCCTCGACGCTCGGCCTGGCCCAGCCGGCGCTGACCGCCCAGCTCCAGCGGATCGAACGGACCCTGGGAGGGCCGCTGTTCGAACGCGACCGGCGGGGCGCGCGGCCCACCGCTCTCGGCGAGCTGGTGCTGGCCCGGGCCCGCGTGCTGCTGCCGGCGATGAAGGGTCTGCAGGACGAGGCGGCCCGGTTGGCCGGCGCGGGCGACGCCCCGCGGCGGTACCGGTTCGGTGGGGTCAACAGCCCGATCCTGGGGCGGCTGGTGCACCGGTTGGCGGCCGAGCAACCGCAGGCGCAGATCAGCACGCACGCCTCCTGGTCGGTCGACGAGCTGGCCCAACTGGTCGCCGGTGGACGGCTGGACTACGCGCTGACCGGGGTGTGCGGTGACTCGACCCCGTCGGCGGACTACGGGCTGAGCTGGCGGGAGGTCGCCGTCGACCCGGTCATGGTGCTGCTGCCGGAGACCCATCCGCTGGCCGCACGCGACGAGGTCGCCCTGGCCGACCTGCGGCACGAGCAGTGGGTGGCCGCGCCGGGTGACGGCTGTTTCGGCGACTGCTTCGCCGCCGCCTGCGCCCGGGCCGGCTTCACCCCCCGCAAGGTGTACGAGGCCGACGTGCGCAGCTGCATCGACCTGGTGGACGCCGGTGAGGCGGTGGCGCTGTGCCAGGCCACGTTCCGACCGGTCGCCGGACTGGTGACCCGTCGGCTGGCCGGCACACCGTTGCGCTGGCGGCTGATGCTGGGCTGGCACCCGGAGTCCGCCGCCGCCCGCACGGCCGACCTGGTGCTGGAGACCGCCCTGGTGGCGTACACCGACGCCCTCGCTCCGCACCCGGCGTACCTGGCCTGGTTGTTGCGCAACCCGGCGTTCGGGGTGCGGCGGCCGGCGCCCGTGGTGACGGCACACCGGGTGCGAACCGCCTGAGCGCGGGTAAGGGGCGGGTATGACCGACCTCTATCCCGCCGCCGACGACCGCGAGCTGCTTCGTCAGGCCGCCGCCGCACACACCGCCGCCGTCCGGGAGTGCGAAGCCTTCCTGCGCCGGCTGCCGGAGGTGCCCGACCCGGCCGACCTGGCCGAGTACGCCAATCTGCTCACCCGCGAGGAGCAGACCCGGGCCGACCGGCAGTCCGCCGCGGACGCCGCCGGGCTGGCCATCGGCAGCCTCGAAGCCGAGTAGTCGGGCGGGGACGTGCGGGTACCCCCGGCGCGGCGGCGTCGGGGGTGGCCCGTGGGTCGTCAGCGTTCGACGAGCACGTCGTGCCCCAGGTCCAGCAGGCTGTGCCGCCATTCGTCGTCGGCGTTGCCCCGGTCGGGCTTGGCGGCGGTCAGCGATCGGATCCGCTCGACCGCGTCCCGCATCACCTCGATGTCCTCGGGCGTCAGATCGACCTTGCGTTTGCGCAGCACGGCGAGGATCTGCCGGCCCGGCTCCGGCAGGTTCAGGTCCGGGTCGGGACCGAACGCTGCCTCGCCGGAGCCGCGGGTCAGCAGCCACTGTCGCAGTTGCTCGGACGGCACGTTGACCTCGGCGTGGAACTCCTCCCAGAGCACCTCCACGTCCGGGTCGAGTCGCTGCTCCCGTACCATCAGCCCTCCTCTGCCGGCGGCGACCCGGACTCCTCCGGGTGCCGCTCGTCCGTCTGCCCGCCCAGCCCCTCCGGCGGCACCTGCACCCGGGCGGGGTTGGCCGTCGGTGGCGCCACGATCGCCTCGGTCCGCTCGTCCTCGCGGGCCTCGTCCGGTTCGGTCATCGGTGCCCTTCCGGTCATCGGGGGTGCGTGGTCGTCGCCTTGGCGCGACCCTGGCCGGCCGACACGTCGAAGGCCAGTTGGTCGTCCCGGGCGTCGACGGTGACCCGCTGACCGGGCGAGATCTCCTGCTCCAGCAGCATCCGGGACAGGTGGTTGTCGACCTCCCGCTGGATCACCCGGCGCAGCGGCCGGGCACCGAACTCCGGCTGGTAGCCGTGCTCGGCGATCCAGTCGATGCCGGCGGTGGTGAAGTCCACCTCGATGTCCTGCGCGTGCAGCCGGCGACGGGTCTCCTCCAGGAGCAGCCCCGTGATCTGACGTAGCTGCTCGGCCTCCAGCCGACGGAAGATGATCACTTCGTCGATGCGGTTCAGGAACTCGGGACGGAAGTTCTCCTGCAGCCGGCGCATCAGCCGTTCCCGCAGTTCGTCGCTCTCCCGATCGGTGCCGGGTTCGCCGGCGCCGAAACCGACCGCGCGCTGGGTGCCGGTGATCAGCTCGGAGCCCAGGTTGCTCGTCATGATCAGCACGGTGTTCTTGAAGTTGACGGTGCGGCCCTGACTGTCGGTCAGCCGACCGTCGTCGAGCACCTGCAACAGCACGTTGAACACGTCGGGGTGCGCCTTCTCGATCTCGTCGAGCAGCACCACCGCGTACGGGCGGCGACGCACCGCCTCGGTGAGCTGGCCCGCCTCCTCGTACCCCACGTAGCCGGGCGGAGCGCCCACCAGCCGGCTGACCGTGTGCCGTTCCTGGAACTCGCTCATGTCCACTCGGACCATCCGGTCCGCCTCACCGAACAGCGCCTCGGCCAGGGCCCGGCCCAGCTCGGTCTTGCCCACGCCGGTGGGGCCCAGGAACAGGAAGCTGCCCATCGGCCGGTTCGGGTCGGCCAGGCCGGTACGGGAACGGCGGACCGCCTCGGCTACCGCGGTGACCGCGTCGTCCTGCCCGACCACCTTCTCGTGCAGTTGGCCCTCCAGCCGCAGCAGCCGGTCCCGTTCCTCCTCGGTGAGCTGGCTGGCCGGGATGCCGGTGGCCCGGGAAACCACCTCGGCGATCTCCTCCGGACCCACCTCCGGCACCTGGCTGCCGTTGCCGTCGTTCCCCCGGGCCCGGTCCACCTGCCCCTCCAGCTCGGCGACCCGGTCGCGCAGCGCGGAGGCGCGTTCGTACTGTTCGTCGGCGACCGCCTGTTCCTTGTCCCGGCGTACCTCCTCGAGTTGCTGTTCGAGGTCGCGCACGTCGGCGGCCGGGGTCCGGGTGCGCAGCCGGACCCGGGCGCCGGCCTGGTCGATCAGGTCGATCGCCTTGTCCGGCAGGAAACGGTCGGTGATGTAGCGGTCGGACAGCTCGGCGGCGGTGACCAGCGCCTCGTCGGTGAAGCGGACCTGGTGGTGCGCCTCGTAGCGGTCCCGCAGCCCGCGCAGGATGGCCACGGTGTCCTCGACGGTGGGTTCGGGCACGAAGACCGGCTGGAAGCGCCGGGCCAACGCGGCGTCCTTCTCGATGCTGCGCCGGTACTCGTCGAGGGTGGTCGCGCCGATCACCCGCAACTCGCCGCGGGCCAGCGCCGGTTTGAGCATGTTGGACGCGTCCATGCCACCCTCGCTGCCCGCGCCGCCGGCGCCGACCAGGGTGTGGATCTCGTCAAGGAAGATGATCAGCTCCTCCCGGTGGGCCCGGATCTCGTCGATCACCTTCTTCAGCCGTTCCTCGAAGTCACCCCGGTAACGGGTGCCGGCGACCAGGCCGGCCAGGTCGAGCTGGATCACCCGCTTACCGAGCAGCGTCTGCGGCACGTCGCCGTCGCAGATCCGCTCCGCCAGACCCTCCACGATCGCGGTCTTGCCGACGCCGGCCTCGCCGATCAGCACCGGGTTGTTCTTGGTACGTCGGGACAGGATCTCCACCGCTTGCTCGATCTCGTCGGCGCGCCCGATCACCGGGTCGATCTGGTCGTTGCGGGCCAGGTCGGTGAGGTCCTGGCCGTACTGGTCGAGCGTCGGGGTGCCCCGGTCCGGCCGAGGGCCGCCGGCCGGACCGCGTTCGGCGTTGGCGGCCTGAAGGGACTCGGGCTGGATGCGTCCGGCGGCCAGCATCCGGCCGGCCGGCGACTCGGGGTTCAACGGCAGGGCCATCAGGATGTGCTCGGGCCCGATGTAGTTGGCCCCCATCGCCCGGGACAACTGGTGGGCGTCGAGCAGCGCCCGCTTGGCCGCCGGGGTCAGCGACAGGTTCGGCGGGACCTCGCCGTGCGGCGCGCCGTCGCCCCGCCCGCCCAGGGCGTTGATCAGGGTGTCCGGGTCCGCGCCCGCCCGCCGGACCAGGTCGCGCAGCGGCTCGCGCTGCAGCGCCGCCCAGAGCAGGTGGTCGGTGTCCAGGTCGTTGCTCTTCTTCTGCGCCGCCCGACGCGCCGCGTCGGCCAGCATCTCGCGCGCGTCGGCGGTCATCAGCCGGGTGATGTCGACCCGATGCGCCGGGCGTCGCCCGCCCTCGCCCCGACCGAAGTACCGCGCCAGGAACTCGTCCCACGGGTCGGAGCCGAAGTCACCGGGTCCAATCATGTCTGTCCTCCGCGGTCGGGCGCGAGACGGTCGGCACGGGCTACCCAGCCCCCGGCCGGACAAACGCCACCACCCGGCCGGCGCGGCTGCCGAGCAGGTTGCCCCGACGGGTGGCAGGGTTGACGGATGGACCCGACACCGCTGCTGATCGTGGACGCCGCCAACGTGGTGGGCTCGCGCCCGAACGGCTGGTGGCGCGACCGGGCCGGTGCCACCGCCCGACTGCGGGACACGCTGGCCCCGCTGGGCGGGCAGGGAGTGCCCCCGGACCTGGCACCGCCCGTGGAGGTGGTGCTGGTGGTGGAGGGTGCGGCCCGCGACGTGCCGGGCGTCGACGGGGTACGCGTGGTCTCCGCCGACGGCTCCGGCGACGACGCCGTGGTCGACCTGGTGGCCGGGGCCGGAGACCGCCGTCGACTGGTGGTCACCGCCGATCGTGAGCTGCGGGGCCGGGTGACCGCGCTCGGCGCCGAGGTGCACGGACCGCGCTGGCTCCGGACGTGAGTGCGGCGGGCGGCGGCCGGTGGTGGCGCTGCGTGATCTTCCGACCCCGGGTCCCACGGATCGGACCGGGCGTGTCTGTGGTCGACAACCGGTCAGCGGGGCAGGAACACTGACAGGGCACGTGTTCTGTCCCCTACCGGCATAGGCTCTAATGGAGTCCTCCCCGCCCCCAGGAGGTTCCGCGTGGCGAGCGTCGCCGAGCTCAAGGCAGCCATCGATGTCGCGCTCCAGCAGATCGGTGACGGTCAGAGCGCCGTGCAGGCCGCCGGCGAGAAACTGGCCGAGGCGCAGCAGACCCTCGCCGGGGCGTTGGAGGGCAGCGGTCACACCACGGTCGAGGCGGCGCAGGCGTCATTGACCCAGGCCAGCCAGGAGCTGGAGGAGTGCCTCGCCGCGACGCTCGTCGCGGTCGAGCAGGCCCAGCAGTACGTCTCGACGCTGTAGGGGCGGGCGTGTCCATCGTCGAGGAGGTCGGCGCGCAGGTCCGTGCCGCCGCCGAGGAGCTGCCGCTCGGCCTGCTCGGGCAGGCGCTGGAGAAGTTCGGGCTGGCCAGTGAGCGGTTGCGCTGGGTACGCCAGGAGTCGGCGAACCCGATGGGGGTGCCGGAGCTGTCCGCCGCCACCGAGCACGCGGAGACGGCCGGCTACGCGCTGCGGGTGGCCCAGGAGCAGCTCACCGCGTACCTGGCCGCGATCGGGCTGGCCCCCGACGGTGCGCCACCGGCACCCGGGCAGCCGCAGCGCCGGCCGGCGCACGACGCGCCCGGCGCGGCTGAACCGGTGGTCACCGCACCTGAGCCGGCCGGCGAGGTCCGGTTGCGCCGCTGGTGGTCGGTACGGGTGGCGGAGCTGACCGGCGGACGGGAGGGCCCGGCCGAGGAGCCCGACGAACGCATCGCCGACTCCCGGGAGCTGCTGCAGCGGGTGGTGCGCGGCGTCCGGGCCGGTGACCGCGACCGGTTGCACCGCGACCTGCGCGGCGCGCACGCCGACGTCGGTCTGGGGCTGGCCGCCGTCGCGCCGCCGCTGCTGCGCGACCTCGCCGGTCAGCTGCTCGGCCATCCGCCGCGCGGCGACGACCTGGCCCGGCTGCACCGCGAGCTGGACGGTCGGGTCCGGGACCTGCTGCCCGGCCTGCCCGCCCCGGTGCTGGACACCCTGCTCAGCCGGGTCTGCCGGATGCCTCCGCCACGCCGCGGCGAGGGTGAACAGCCGCACGCCGCCGACCCGGCGGTGACCGCCGGGGTGCTCACCGGTGTCCTGCTCGACCGCCTCGGCCGCGACCTGCCGGCCGAGCAGACCGGCACGGCCGCGGGCCGGCCCACCGGCGAGGGCTCGGCCGGTGGCGTACCAGCCGGGCGGGGCGGGGCGGCGGGCACCGACCGGCGACCCGGGTCCGGTGGCACATCCGGGGTGCGCGACTCAGGCAGCGGGCGCGCGACGCCGTGGTCCGGGACACCGTCGCGGCCGACGTCCCGCGACGGACTGACCGGCCGGCCGAGGCGCGGGATCGATGGCTGACCGGCGCAACCAGCTGGTCACCCGGGTCCGGGAACTGCTCGCCGAGGCACTCGGCGCGTCCCGGGAGCGGTCGGCCACGGCCCAGGTCGCGTTGTCCGCCGCCCGGGAGCGGGCGGTGCGGGTACGTCAGGCCGCCGCGGCGGTGCCCGAGCGGGTCGGCGGCGAACGGGACCGCCGGCTCGCCGAGATCGACTCCCGGCACGCGGCCCGGTTGGCGGTCCTCGCCCGGCAGGCCGCCGAGGCCGCGGCCCGGGAGGCGCCGGGCGCGGGTTCGGCGGACTGGCCGGGGTGGCGGCCCACGCCGGCCGAGCGGGGCGAACCACCGGGAGCCACGCGGATCGGCACCGTCCGGCTGGCCGGCACCGAGCCGGTACCGGCACTGGTGGCGCTGCTCGACGGGGGCCACGTGGCGCTCGACGGTGACGCCGACGGCTGCGCGGCCGTGGTCGCCGCGCTGCTGCTGCGCGGGCTGGGTCGAGCCGCACCGGGCAGCGTACGGCTGGTCGGCTACGACCCGGACCACCTCGGCGGTGGGCTGGCCGGTTTCGCCCCGCTGGGCACGGCCGGGCTGCTCACCTTCGTCGGCCCGGGCGGACTGGGCCGGCTGCTGGACGACCTGGTGGAGCAGATCCGCCGGATCAACGAGACCGTGCTGGCCGGTGAGCACGCCTCGCTGCGCGAGCTGGCCGCCGCCACGGGGCGCCGCCCGGAGCCGTGGCGGGTGGCGGTGCTGCTCGGCGGCGACGAGCTGTCCCGGCACGAGCGGGGCCAACTCGACCGGGTGGTACGCGCCGGCGCGGCCTGCGGCGTACACCTGATCGTGCGGGGTGTGCCGGTGCCCGACGACCCGGCGGTCACCCGGGTGACCGTGACCGGCGACGACGCCCGGGTCGGCACCCTGCCGGTACGCCTCGACCCACCCCCGCCGGCCGCCCTGGTCACCGAGACCTGCCGGGACATCGCCTCGGTGGTCAGCGCCGGCCCGGCACCCACCCCGTTCACCGACCTGCTGCCGCCGGTCGACCAGATGTGGCGGGAGGACTCGGCGACCGGGCTGACGGCACCGATCGGTGAGGGACCACAGGGCCGGCCGGTGCTGCTCACCCTCGGCGACTACCCGCCGCACGCGTTGATCGGTGGCCCCTCCGGCACCGGCAAGACCAACCTGATCTTCGCCTGGATCGGGGCCCTCGCCGCCCGGTACTCCCCCGCCGAGCTGGAGTTCTACCTGCTGGACTTCAAGGAGGGGGTGTCCTTCGCCCGGTTCGCCCAGGGCCGGCGGGACCCGAGTTGGCTGCCGCACATGCGGCTGGTCGGCATCAACGTCAACACCGACCGCGAATTCGGCCTGGCGCTGCTGCGCTTCCTCGCCGAGGAACTGCGCCGACGCGCCGACGCGGCGAAGAAACACGAGGTCACCAAGCTGGCCGAGCTGCGCGCGGTGGACCCGACCGGGCACTGGCCCCGCATCGTCGCGGTGGTCGACGAGTTCCAGATGCTGCTGGCCGGCCGCGACGCGGTCGCCCGGGAGGCGGCCGACCTGCTGGAGGACCTGGCCCGCCGGGGCCGTTCCCAGGGCATCCACCTGGTGCTGGCCTCGCAAGACGTACGCGGCATCGAGGCGCTGTGGGGCCGTCCCGCGCTGGTGGCCCAGTTCACCCTGCGCATCGCGCTGCCGAAGGCGCTGCGCATCCTCGCCGAACGCAACGACGCCGCCCAGTCCCTGCCGAAGTTCCACGCGGTGGTCAACGCCGAGTCGGGCCTGACCGAGGGCAACCAGGTGGCCCGGATCCCGTCGGCCAGCGACTGGGAGACGTGGAGCGACCTGCAACACCGGCTGTGGCGGATGCGACCCGCCGAGGCGGCGCCCGCGCGTCTCTTCGACGGCGACGCGATTCCGCGGCTGGCCGACGCGCCGGACTTCCGGGCCCTGCGGGCGCCGGAGGTGGGCACGCCGCGCAGCCCGGTGGCCCTGCTCGGCGAGATCATCGACGTGCAGGCCCGCTCGGCGGTGCTGCGCCTGCCCCGGGCGCCCGGGCGCAACCTGGCCGTACTGGGCACCCGGATCGACGAGGCGTGCGCGGTGCTGGACGCGGCGGCCCGATCGCTGGCCCGGCAGCACCGTCCCGGCAGCGCCCGCTTCTCGATCGCCTGCCTCGACCCGGACGCCGACCCGGCGGCCCGGGCCCTCTACGAGGATCTCGCCGACGACGCCGCCTGGTACGACGAGGAGACCGTGGCCGAACTGATGGCCGAGACGGCCGACGCCCTGGGCGCGCCCGGCGCCACCGGGGCACCGCACTATCTGCTGCTGTTCGCCGTCGACGCCGCCGCCGGCACGCTCGCCGCTCGCAGCGGGCGGGCCACCGGGCTGGAGCACCTGCGCCGCATCCTGCACGACGGTCCCGAGCGCCGTACCCACGTGCTGGCCTGGTGGCGCGGCGTGGCCCGGATGCGCGCCGACCTGGGTGGTACGGGCTCACGTACCGACCAGATCGGTGCCTGGGTGGCGCTGGACACCCACGGCGGGGATCTCGGTTCGTCGTTGTATCCGGGCAGCGGTGGGCCGGACTGGTATCCCCGCCCGTGGCGCGGGCTGTTCTTCGACCGGGCGGTGCACCGCACCGGACAGACCATCATCCCCTACGGACCGGCACGGTGAACGAACCGGTGACCAGCCAGACCTACGCGGCCCAGCTCCGGCGGCTCGCCGAGCTGACCGCCCGGGTGCAGGAGCAGCGCGAGGAGGCGCGGGCCTGGTACGAGCAGCAGTGCGCGGCGGCCGACCGGGCGGTGGCCGAGTCCGCCGAGGAGGTCAACCGGGCCGAGCGGGAACTGGCCGCCGCACGCGAGGCCCAGGAACGGGTCGACGCCGAGGTGGCGGTGCTCTGGCAGGAGCTGAACACCCGGCTGGGCGGCGGCGGGCGACGGGCGGGGGCACCGCCGGTTCCCGCGCCGAATGCCAGCGGCGACCCGGTCGTGCTGCTGGAGGGCGTACGCGATCTGCTGCGCCGCACCCGCCAGCCCGGCGAACTGCCGGGAAACGTCAACCCGCTGCTGGCGTTGTGCGGCGTCGCCGGTGCCGTGCTGGCGTACGCCCTCGGTGCCGGGGCCCGCGCGCTGGGTGAGCGCAACGACGGCGACCTGGCCGTCGGCCTGCCGGTGCTGGCCCTGGTGGTGACGCTGCTCGGCCCGGTGCTCGGTCTGATCCCGGCGCGCCTGATCGCCGACCGCCGGCACGCCGTCCTGAGTCCCCGCCCCGTCCTCATCGTCGTCGTCGCCGGCCTGGCCACCACCCTCCTCCTCCTGACCCTCCCCTGACCCACCCCGCCCACCCCCGACAGTGTTGATCATGAAGTTGTTACCCGGGGGAGCGCTTCCCCGGGACAACAACTTCATGATCAACCGACGTTGTCGGGTGGTCAGGCGGGGGCCAGGGCGGCTTCGCGGAGGAGGCGGCGGGTGAGGGTGAGGCGGTCGGCGTCGGTGTCCAGGCCGGGCAGGTCGCCGACGCGGCAGACCGCGCCGGTGAGCAGGGCATGGACGGCCGGCTCGCACTGCGCGGGCAGGGTGATCGTACGGTCGAACAGGCGCAGCGCCACCCGCTCGCCCTGGGCGACGAGCTGCCAGCGCAGGCCCGGACGGGCGACGACCCGACTGTCGACGTCCAGCGCGGTGATCGCGGCGGCCTGCGCCAGCGGCCGGATCGGGGCCGGACGCGAGGCCGACCAGGATCGCTGCCGAAGCCGGGCGGCCACCGCGGCCGGTTCGGCCCGCAGCAGCCAGTCCCGCAGCGCCTCAACGGTCTCGGTCAGCTCCGGTTCGATGGCGTCGGGGTCGGCCACGTCGGTGCCGAACGGCAGGGTGGCCCGCAGCCGCTGATCCTCGGCGGCGAGCGCGAGCAACTCCTCGACCAGCGCGTACCGGGTCAACGCCCGGATGCCGACGGTCAGGTGCAGCGAGCTGGACTCCTGCGCCTGGGCGCTGTGCAGCCATCCCCGGGGCAGATAGAGCGCGTCACCCGGTTCCAGGACCACGTCCAGCGCGGCCGGACCCTGCGCGGTCGCGGCGACCTCGTCGGCTCGGCCACCCCACGGCTGGCGTTCCAGCGGGTCGGGCAGCACCGGTGGATGGATCCGCCAGTGCTTGCGGCCGTCGACCTGGAGCACGAAGACGTCGTGGGTGTCGTAGTGGGTGGCGAAGCCCTGGCTGCCCGGTGGGGTCAGATAGGCGTTGACCTGCAACGGCTGCCCCACCGCCAGGCTCAGGTCCCGGGTGAAGTCGATCAACGCCGGCCAGGTGCGGTGCAGGCCCTGCAGGACCAGGGTGGCGCCGTCGGCGTACAGCTGGAGGATCTTCTCGTCGAGAACCTGGTCACCGATCTCGGCGCCGGCACCCCCGCCGCCGGTGTACCGCGCCGCCGGCAGCAGCTGCCCGTCCTTCGCCACCCGCAGGAACGGGGTACGCAGACCGCGCCGGCTGAGCAGCTCGTCGGCGTCGGTGGGGCTGAGCAGATCGGTGAAGCCGGCCGGGTTAGGCAGTTCGGCGGCGCGGGACAGCAGCGGAGTACGTCCCCAGTGTGCGGCGGCGAACTTCGCCGGTTCCACGCTGACGCAGCGGGCCAGCGCGGCCATGGCCGACGGCGGCTCGGCGGCCCCGTCCGGTCCCGACGCCACAGCGGACAACGACGGAGCCGCCGGGCGGCCGAGGCCGCCCGGCGGTTCGAGATACGTCATGGCGTTGCGCTACCGGGCGGCGCCGTCGGCGCCACCGTCCTGCTGACCCGGAGTGGCACCACCGTCGGCCGGACCCTCCGCGCCACCGTCGGCGCCACCGTCCTGCTGACCCGGAGTGGCACCACCGTCGGCCGGACCCTCCGCGCCACCGTCGGCGCCACCGTCCTGCTGACCCGGGGTCGCGCCACCGTCGGCCGGACCTTCCAGCCCGCCGCCGCTGGTGGTCTGCATGTCATCGTCGTTGAGTGGCATCGTGCTCCCTCGGATTGACCCGCCCCCGCCACCGTCGGTCGGGTGCGTCCTGACGCGGGTGGTACCCCGCTCCCGATCTTCTCTAACCACACCTGACCTCACGGTAAACGTCCGAACCGTCCGGCATGGCCGGTTCGCCGCAGGGCGGGCCAGCGCCGCCGGTGGCAGGATGGACCACATCGAGCAGACGGAGGTGCCGATGACCGAGCCGCTGGAGCCGGTGACCGAGGACTGGCAACGGGCCCTGGCGATCGTGGCCCACCCGGACGACCTGGAATTCGGTGCCGCCGCCGCGATCGCCCGCTGGACCGGGCAGGGCAAGGAGGTCGTCTACTGCCTGGTGACCAGCGGCGAGGCGGGCATCGACGGAATGTCCCCGGCGCGGGCCCGCGAGGTACGCGAGCAGGAGCAGCGCGAGTCGGCGGCCCTGGTGGGCGTGGACACGGTCGAGTTCCTGGGCCTGCCCGACGGCGTGCTGGAGTACGGCGTGCCGCTGCGCCGGGAGCTGGCCGCGGTGGTCCGTCGGCACCGTCCGGAGATCGTCATCACCAACAACTTCCGGGCCACCTGGGACGGCGCGGACGTGCTCAACCAGGCCGACCACATCGCGGTGGGTCGGGCCACCCTGGATGCGGTCCGCGACGCCGGGAACCGGTGGATCTTCCCGGAGCAGCTGGCGGGTGACGTCGAGCCGTGGGGCGGCGTACGGCAGGTCTGGGCGGCCTCGTCACCGCGCTCCCGACACGGTGTGGACACCACCGACACGTTCGACAAGGGGGTCGCGTCGCTGCTGGCCCACGAGGCGTACCTGACCGGTCTGGGCGACGGCAGCTTCGACGCCGAGGAGTTCCTGGAGGGCGGCGCGCGCCCGGTCGGGACGCGGCTGGGCGTGCGCTACGGCACCTCGTTCGAGGTGTTCCACTTCGACCTCTGGTAGGGCCCGGTCGTGATCCTGGTCGGCACCTCCGGCTGGCAGTACCGTGACTGGCGGGACCGCTTCTACCCCACCGGCCTGCCCCAGCGGGCCTGGCTGGAGCACTACGCCCAGCGGTTCGCCACGGTCGAGGTGAACAACGCCTTCTACCGGTTGCCGGAGCGGGACACCTTCGCCGCCTGGCACGCGCGTACCCCCGATGACTTCTGCGTGGCGGTCAAGATGAGCCGCTACCTCACCCACATCAAGCGGCTGCGGGACCCGGCCGAACCGGTGGCCCGGTTCCTGGCGCGGGCCACCGCGCTGGGCGACCGGCTCGGCCCGGTGCTGCTGCAACTGCCGCCGAACCTGCGCGCCGACCCGCCGGCACTCGACGCGACCCTGCGGCTGTTCCCGCCGAACGTGCGGGTGGCGGTGGAGCCACGACACGACTCCTGGTGGACCGGTGCCACCCGTACAGTGCTGGAACGGCACCGCGCCGCGCTGGTCTGGGCCGACCGGCACGGCCGGCCGGTGACCCCGCTCTGGCGCACGGCGGAGTTCGGGTACCTGCGCCTGCACGAGGGGCGGGCCCGACCCTGGCCGCACTACGGTCGCATCGCCCTGGCCTCCTGGGTACGCCGGCTGGCCGAGACGTTCGGTGACGACGAGACGGCGTACGTCTACTTCAACAACGATCCCGGCGGTGCGGCCGTGGTCAACGCGGCGACCTTCGCCGCACTGGCCGTCCGGGCCGGCCGCGAGGTCAGCCGGGTGCCCGGGCCACCGGCCCGGTGAGCCCGACGCCCCGGCCCGCCCCACGCGGGTGGGGCGGGCCGCGATGTGCCGGGATCAGGGCATGATCTGGGCGAGGTCGGCGGGCATGGTGGCCTTGACGTCCTCCCACTCGCCCTGGGTGATGTGCCGGCGCAGGGTGTCCAGCACCACCTGGACCACCCGCTCCGGGCCGCCCTCCACGTCGTACGGGAAGCCCTGGCGGACCTCGTACAGGAAGTCGTCCCGGTTGAGCTTGATCGGCACGTCCTGCGGCTGCCAGCCGTCGAAGTAGACGCCGCGCACCACGACCGGCAGCTGGGCGGAGAACTCCACGCTCTCCTGCACCGGCATCCGGTCCCGCAGCAGGTGCAGCACGGTACGCAACGCGGCGTACGACTGGTTGCGCTGCTCCTTCGGCCATCCGTACGCCTGCTCGATGTCCTTCAGGATCAGGTTGGTCTTGTCCATCGAGGACTCGATCGCGGACTGGAACTGCTCAGCCATCTCCCCACCCCCGTAGGTCGGTCTCCCACCGCCGGTCGTCGTGACGTCGCGGCGGACCCACCGGGCCGCGCCGGAGCCGGAGCGGACTGTCCCGTCCGCTACGTGGAGCCCGTCGGGCCTGATCGGACGCTCCGACGACATGCAGCACCGCGGCGCGTCGTCGGTGCGACGCCACCCGTACCGTCATCGCCAACCACCTCCGTGGTGTCGTCGTCGCGCGGACGCCGACACACCGCCGCCCGCTCCCACCATCCTCGGCCCGCCCGGGGTGAGCTCCCCTCACCCGACCAGGATGAACCGACCGGAGTTGACCAAGACGTTTCGGTCGCGGATGCGCGCCCGCCGGGAGGAAAACTTCTTGATCAACGCTGGGGAGGGGGTCAGGCGGAGGGGGTCAGCAGGGCCTGTAACTGCTGGGCGTTGGTTTGGGCGTAGTCGCGGTAGCAGTTGTTGAGCAGGACGTGGGTCTGCTCGGTCTGCTCGGACAGCTCGCGCAGCCTGGGAGCCCACTCCCGGAGCTCCCGCTCGGAGTAGTGGTAGCCGAACTTCTCATGAATGTCCTTGCTGGTCCACTTGTCACTGTGGCCGTGGAAGCGGACCACCGCGAGGTCCGAGGTGGCGGCCAGCACCGGCGGGATGGAGGAGCGGTGGCCCTGCGGCATGTCCACGCTGACGTACGCCAGCCGGTGCTCGCGCAGGAAGTCGAGGGTCTCGGTGGCGTTGTCCCCGTCGAACCAGGAGGCGTGCCGGAACTCGAACACCGGCCGCAGCGGCGCGCAGCGGCGCGTCACCTCCAGCAGGTACTGCTTGTTGTCGCGCCGGATGGTGAACCAGGGCGGGAACTGGAACAGCAGCACGCCGAGCTTCCCCGCCTCGACCAGGGGGTCGAGGGCGCTGAGGAACCGGGTCCAGACCTCCTCGTACGCCTGCGGCGGCAGGTCGTCGGGGTAGAGGTTGCGCTTGTCGGTGTCCGGCCGCAGGTCGTTGTAGATCGCGTTCAGCCGGGTCGGGTGGCCGGTGAGCAGGCTGAACGCCTTCACGTTGAAGGTGAAGCCGGCCGGGGTCCGCTCGGCCCACAGCTTCGCCGTGCGCTCCGCGGGCGGCGAATAGTACGTGGCGTCGACCTCGACCAGTGGAAACTGGCGCGCGTAGTAGGCGAGCCGCTTTTCCGGCGTGTCAGCCGTCCGGGGATACCAGCCCGAGTCCAGCAGGGTCCGGTCGGTCCAGGAGGCGGTGCCCACCCTGATCTCGCCCATGGGTGAAGTCCACCGCGTCCCGGACCGACCGGCAACCGCTGCGGGTCAGGCCGCCCGACGTTCGCGCGTCTGCTTGCAGGTGACGCAGGTGGTGGCCGACGGGAAGATCTCCAGCCGTTCGACCGGGATCGGCGCGGTGCAGCCCTCGCAGAAGCCGTAGGTGCCCTCGTCGAGCCGGGCGAGCGCGTGCTCGAACTGGGCGCGACGGTCCAGGATGGTGCGCAGCAGCGACTGGGCGGTGTCCCGCTCGGCCGTCTTGGTGCCGCTGTCGGCCTGGTCGTCGCCGGCGGTGTCGCCGACCTCGACGAGCCGCAGCACCTGGCTCTGCTGCACCGCCTGCTCGTACTCCGCGGTCAGCTCGTCGTGGCGGGCCTGCAGGGAGAGTCGGATCTGGTCGATCTCCGCCTGGGATCGGCCCGTGCCGACCGTGTCGTGGACGAGCATCGCTGCCTGCCTTTCCTGGGCCATATCGTCTTCGCGGGCGGGTCGGTCCGCACCCGGTCATACCGCCCAAGTCATCGCACCCGGGCGCTGTGAGCCCCGCGAATACCCCCGCTGCCGCCGGCTCAAACCGCCCCCTCGACGGATTCCACCAGCGCCGGGCGACGCGGGTCGTCGACCCGGACCAGCACGTCGGCGAAGCTGGCCGGGGCGACCTCGGCGGCGTACCGGTCGAACGCGGGCAGGGTCCACGCCAGTTCGGGGTCGGTACGTCGGCGCAGCGCGGCGGCCGACATCTCCAGGTGCACGACGACGTCGAAGGCCAGCCCGCCACCGAGCAGGAACGCGCCGCTGACCAGCACGACCCCGCCGATCGGCAGTTCGACGTACCCGGCACGGCTGGCCCGGTCCGCCCGCGCGTCCCACAATGTGGGCAGCAGTCGCCCGCTGCCGCCCGGCCCCGCCGGGTCCAGCACCTCGCGGCGCAGCCCGGGCTCGTCCACCCAGCCCTCGTAGTAGGCGTCCGGGTTGGTCCGACCCCGCTCCAGACGCACCGAGGCGGGTCTGAGGAAGTTCTCGGCCCGCACGTGCAGCGCCGGATGGCCGAGGGCGCGCAGCGGATCGACCAGGGCGGCGGCCAACTGGTCGGGGCGGGCGGCAGGGGCGCCGTCCACGGCGACCCGCAGCCGCCCGTCCGACACCGCGGCGGCGAACCGCTCGGCCAGTTCGGTGATCAGGAGCCGCGGTGAAATGGGACGCACACGCATCGGACCATGGTGCCCGTCGGCCGGGGCGGGTACGCACGCCCCGGCCGGATCCGGTCAGCCGGCTCGGTCGAGGGTGACCCGGGCGTCGTCGGCCAGCCGGTAGCCGACGCCGTAGACGGTGGTGACCAGCGGGACGTCGACGCCGACCTTGCCGCGCAGCCGGCGCACGTGCACGTCGACCGTGCGTACGCCGGCATGCTCGTAGCCCCAGACGGCGTTGAGCAGCTGGAGCCGAGTGAAGACCCGCCGTGGGTGCGCGACCAGATGCAGCAGCAGGTCGAACTCCAGCCGGGTCAACGGCAACGGCTCGCCGTCACGCAGCACCGACCGGGAGGCCGCCAGGATGTGCAGGGTCGGAATGGCGGGGGCGAGCTGTCGCGACGGCGTACGCCCGGCCGGCACGGCCTCACTGCGGCGCTCCGGCACGACCGGACCGACGGTGGTGATGGTGCCCTCACCCCGTTCCAGCATTTCCCGCGCCGCGTCGAGCAACCGGCGCGCGGCCGGCGTCAGCGACTCCTCACACGCCAGCGGGATGGAGAGGGTGACCGTGAGCACCGGCGCGGCGGTGTTGGCGGGACGCCGCTGACCGCCGGGAGGTCGACCGGGCACCGCGGGTTGGGACGTATGCCATCCGGCGCGCGACGAAGCGGGGCTGACCGACATGGTCCTCCTTGGCTGGTCCGGGTTTCCCCACGGCCCCGGGACGCCGCTTTATCGATGCTTCCCGGTGCCCGTGCGAGGGTCAAGGGGCGGCTGCGTTGCATGAATGTGACAATTGACCGACACATCGGAGCCGTCCGCTCGCTCTGCGTACGAGGCCAGATGATTACAGCAGAGTCGCCAAGTTGACCTGATACGGGGGGTGGTCGATGCCGTTCGCAGCCCTCGGACCGGGTGACCGGCACCCGGCCCGACGTCGACTGTTCGCGCTCCCACCGCCTGACTGTCACGCGGACGGGACAGCCCGGACGGTCGCGGACGGGACAGCGCCATCGACCGGCGCGGGAGAGCGCGCCGGTCGTGAACGGAGAGCGCGGGGGGTCGTTCGGCGGGCAGCGCGCCGGGTCGACCGGCGGGTGGTGTCGCCGGACCGCGGGGCCGAGGGCCGGGCACCCCGCCCGACCGGAAGAGCAGCAGGTCGTACTCGATCCGGGTCAGCGGGATCGCCCGGTCGCCCCGACGGACGGCACGCGGTCCGGTGAGGATCCGTACGACCTTCGGATCCGTCACGGCGGCGGGGGCTGCCTCCGCGTCCCGCGACGATCGCACCTCGCCCGGCTCGGCGAGTTCGCCGAGCAGTTCGAGCAGCCGGTTCAGGCGCGGGCTCACCGAGCCCGACGCCAGGTCGACGGTGATGGTCAGGGTCGGCGTGGTGCGCGGCCGGAGCATCCGGACCCGGCTGGTGCGACGGGGCGGGTGCTGGCGCGGGCCGAGGGCGACGACGGACACGGTGGCCTCCTGGGACTACCGCCACGTCGGGTGGGCGTGGCGGTTCAGCGGGACGCCCGGCCGGCAGTCGCCGGGGGCGCGAGCATGGACGGTCTGGTCGGCGGGGTGGGGCCGAGCACGGGCAGGCCGGCGATCCGCCAGGCGGCGAAGCCGCCGACGACGTCGGTCGCCCGGTGCAGCCCGAGGTCCTGGAGCGAGGCGGCGGCCAGCGACGAGGTGTAGCCCTCCTGGCAGAGGACCACCACGGGCAGGTCGTAGCCGACCGCCTGGGGCAGCCGGGCCGGGCACCGTGGGTCGAGTCGCCACTCCAGCACGTTGCGCTCGATGATGAGCGAGCCCGGCACGGTGCCGTGCGCCGCCCGCTGGGCGACGGGGCGGATGTCGACCAGCAGGGCACCCGCGCGGTACGCCAGGTGTGCCCGCTCGGGATCGAGGCGGTCGAGCCGGGCGCGGGCGGCGGCGAGGATCTCGGCTATCCCCCGGGAGCCGGGGGGGCGGCACGGGTGCCGGACAGCCAGGGGCGGGACCGGTCAGCGACATCAAGGTTTCCTTCCGAGAAGGTTCTCGGCGTCGACCCGGAAGGCGCGCCGGGCGACGCGGGCGGTGTGATCGTTCGGGGCCTCACCATGCCACGCCGGCCTCGGCCACCTCGGCGAACCGCAGCCGCCCCGCGACGAGGTCGGGTCGAAGCGCAACGGCACCGGCCAGGTGGTGACGTCGGCGGCCCACGCCCGCGCGACGGCGAACAGGTCCGGTGCGACGGCGGACGGGGCAGGCATGGCGGTCTTCCTCACGACTGGTCCGGTGACTGTCGCCAGCCTAGAAGGTAAAGCCTATAGGTTTAGTAGGCATTCCCGAAGGCTGGGACGGCCGGGCGACCGAGAGTGGCTCGTCGACACCGACTAACCTGAGCCGGTGAGCGAGGAACTCGACGCCGAGACCCTGGAGTTCGCGCACCGGATGTTCGACCTGGCGCGCGACGGCGCGACCGAGGAGCTGGCCGGGTACGTCGACGCGGGGCTGCCGGTCAACCTGACCAACGAGAAGGGCGACAGCCTGCTGATCCTGGCTGCGTACCACGCCCGCCCGGAGACCGTCAGCGCGCTGCTGGCGCGCGGTGCCGACCACGCGCGGGCCAACGACCGTGGGCAGACGGCACTGGCCGCAGCGGTGTTCCGCAAGAACGCCGAGGCGGTACGCGCGCTGCTCGACGCCGGGGCCGATCCCGACGGCGGCAGCCCGTCCGCCGTGGAGACCGCCCAGTTCTTCGATCTGCCGGAGATGCTCGCGCTGCTGCGGCCCGCCTGACGGCCCCTACCGCACGGCCTCGACGAGGAACCGGCGGGCGTGGGTGACGAACGGCCCCTCGGCCCGGATGCGCTCGTGCAACCGGGCCAGCGCCGGCCGGTGGGCCGCGACGGTGAAGCCGGGGACCGTCCAGATCACCTTCCGCAGGAACCAGACCACCGCGCCGATGTCATGGAAGACCGTGCGCAGGGTCGCCTCCCGCAGCTCCACCACCGTCAGGCCGGCCGACCGGGCCGCGGCGACCGCCCGTTCCGGGTGCCGCCCGGTCGGCGGCGGCAACGGACCCAGGATCGCCTCACTGAGTTCGCGTACGGTGCCCGGACCGATCTGCTGGGACAGGAACGTGCCGCCCGGACGCAGCACCCGGGCCACCTCCGGCCAGTCGGTGCGGACCGGATGCCGACTGACCACCAGGTCGAAGGCGGCGTCCCGGAAGGGCAGCGGCGCGTCGACGGACACCGCCACCACGGTCGCCCCGAGCGGACTCAGGTTGGCCCGGGCCACCGGGACGTTCGGCGGCCACCCCTCGGTCGCCACCAACAGCCGGGGCGGCCGGGGTACCTCGGCGAGCACCTCTCCCCCGCCGGTGTCGATGTCCAGCGCGGCGTCGGCCACCGACATCCGGTCCGCCACCAGACGGGCGTACCCCCAGGGTGGACGCTCCTCGGTGGCCCGGCCGGCGAGCCAGTCGAACCCCCAGCCCGTCACCGGCGCGGCGGCACCCTCGGCGATCAGTTCCTCGAAGCTCGCGTCCCGCACCACCGGCCCAGCCTGCCCCGGGGCGGGCTGGGCCGGCAACGGAATTGCGGTCGGCGCCCACATGCGGTCGGCACCGACCGCGTGCGGCTCACAGCCGCGGCCGGACGACGTCGACGGTCGGGCCGTCGACGGTACGCAGCGCGTCGAAGCTGGTGGCCTCGCCCCGGCCCAGTTCGAAGTGGCGCATCAGCCGGGCACCGAGGCGGACCCCCAACCCACCCACGGCGAGGGCGAGCAGCTCGACGACCAGCAGCACCGGTGACGCGCCCCGGTTCGACGCGTCGGCCCGGATGAGGCAGGAGAGCAGGAACAGCCCGGCCATGCCGGCGTTGACCAGGTTGAACGTGATCGCGGTGCGGCGGGTCCGGTCCGGCGGGACGTCCCACAGGTCGACCATCCCGGCGACGGCGGTCAACGCCGCCGCCACGAGGGCGGCCACCGCCGTCCAGTAGCCGACCTCGCCGAGGAAGACCGGTCCGCCGACCACGTCGGCGAGGTCGAAGATGACGGCGCAGACGAAGAGCCCGTACGGGAACGTCACCAGCATCGGTTGGATGGGGTGTCCCTGCACCCGCAGACGGCTCTGCATCTGGTCCCCCCTGGGATAGGTTCAGTCCATCAGTCCAGGGTGCTACCCGGGCGCCACCCGGGCGAAACGACCCGCCCCGCTCAGTTGTCCCGGGGCCGGGAGACCGTGCTGACCAGCCTCTCGGCCACCTCCCGCAGCGGGATCGACAGCGACGACGCCGCGCTGCGCAGCACCTCGAGGGCGTCCTCGGCCGGGCAGCCACGCTGGGTCATGATGACGCCGACGGCCTGGCCGATCACGCCGTCGTTGAGCAGGGCGCTGTCCTGCTGCACCGTCAGCGCGGCGCGCTTCTCCCGGTCGCGTACCGCCGCCAGCAGCAGGCCGGCGTGTTCGGCCAGCAGCATCGCGGTCAACTGGTGGCCGGGGGTCAACGCGTCGGACTCGCCGGCGTAGAGGTTCACCGCGCCGATCACCTGGTCGTCGATGTCGACGGGCGCCGAGATCACCCCGCGTACGCCCAGCTCGCGGGCCCGGGGCGTCCAGTCCCGCCAGCGCGGTTCGATGCCGAGGTCCTCCGCGCCGACCATCTCCCGGCGGCGGATGGCGTCCATCGCCGGGGTGTCCGGGCCGTACCGCAGGTCGTCCAGCCCGCTCAGCCGCGGATCGGAGGCCGCGACCCCGGCCGGCTCACCGGCCCGCAGGGCGGTGAACCCGCACCAGCCGACCCCGGCCAGCGCGTCCCGGGTGATCCGGACCAGCGCGGCCAGCGCCTCGTCGAAGTCGTCCACGGCGATCAGGCCGGCGGTCAACTCCCGCAGCAGGGCAGCCGTCTCGAGCACCCCGAGCGTCTCCGCCAGCGGTGCACGCGTCTCCAGGTTCACCGGCCCCCGGCTCCCGTACTCCCGGTCAGCGTCGTCACCGTCTCCTCCTCGGCTGGGAACCGCGGCGCTGCGGCTGCCCTCGTCATCACGACCAGCCCTACTACCCGCGCCGACAACGGTCGAAACGGCGCAAACCAGGGCCCCCTCCCAGGGTACGGACGCCACCGGGAGGGGTCTGCCGGACCGGACGACTCAGCGGGCGCCGGCACCACTGAGCCGGCGACCGACCGAGGCGATCAGCCGGTCCAGCTCGGAGCCGAACGGGTTGTCGTGCACGAGGTACGTCCAGGTGGCGCTCGGGCGGACCAGCTCCGCCTCGTCGGGCTCCCAGTCCTCGTCGAACTCGGTCTCGGCGAAGGTCGCGAGCGTCCGCGCCTCGATCTCCGGGACCAGTTCGGTGAACGCCGGCACCGCGGCGCGGTGGAACTCGTCCAGCGGGTCGAGCCGTCCCAGGGCCCGCAGGTGCACGCCCTCGCGGACCTCCGACAGCTCGGCCAGGTGCGACGCCCACAGCCGGTCGAGGTGGTAGAGGGCGATCGACCGGGCCACCCGGGCCAGCAGGTCCTCGTCCATCTCACCGGCCTTCTCCGGCATCTTGTCCAGCAGCATCAGCGCCGCGACATCGCTGGTGAGCAGCCGCTCCCGTCGCTCGGCCAGGGCCTTGCGCTGCTGCTCGATCACCACGCTGTAGCGCCAGGTGTTGCGGTGGATCTCGTGGTTGACCCCCTCGGCGACCCGCTGGGCGTGCTCCACCGCGTAGTCCACCTGTGGATCGGTGACCAGGCCGTCGGCGTTCATCCGGGGCGACGGCGGCACGGTGTCGCCGGCGTGCCGGACGACGAGGTCGTCCTCCAGGCTGACGAAGAAGACCGATCCACCGGGGTCGCCCTGGCGACCGGCCCGGCCGCGCAACTGGTCGTCCACCCGGCGGCTGTCGTGCCGGCCGCTGCCGATCACGTAGAGGCCGTTCAGCTCGGCCACCCGATCCCGGTCGGTCTGGTCGCTGCCGCCGAGCCGGATGTCCACGCCTCGCCCGGCCATCTGGGTGGAGACGGTCACCGCGCCGTACGCCCCGGCCTCGGCGATGATCGCCGCTTCCTCGTCGTCGTTCTTGGCGTTGAGCACCACGCACGGCACCCCGGCGGCGTTGAGCCCGGCCGCCAGCTGCTCGGACTCCTTCACGTCCAGCGTGCCGACCAGCACCGGACGTCCGTCGGCGTGGCAGCGCCGGATCTCGTCGATCAGCGCCTCCTCCTTCTCCGCCCGGGTGGCGTAGATGCGGTCCGGCTCGTCGACCCGCACGCACGGGGTGTTCGGCGGAATCACCGCGACCTCCAGGCCGAAGAACTCCCGGAGCTGGTCACCGACGAGCACCGCGGTGGCGGTCATGCCGCACACCATCGGGTAGAGGCCGACGTACGCCTGCACGGCGATGGTGCCCAGCACCTCGCCCTCGGCCGTGGCGTCCAGCCCCTCCTTGGCCTCGACCGCCGCCTGAAGCCCGTCCGGCCACCGGCGGCGCTGGGCGACCCGGCCCCGCATCTCGTCGATCAACTCGACGGTGCCGTCCCGGACGATGTAGTCCACGTCCCGGTGCAGCAGGGCGTGCGCGTGCAGCGCCACGTTCACCGCCGAGAGCTGCTCGACGTTCTCCTCGTCGTACAGGTCGATGCCGAGCTTGGCCTCGACGGCGGCCAGGCCGGCGGAGGTGAAGGCGACGCTGCGGCCGTCCTCGGCCACCGTGTAGTGCCGGCCCTTGCGCAGGCCGCGCACCAGCGCCGCCGCGGCGTGGACCGGGTCCTGCTCGCCGGGCACCGAGCCGGCGAGGACCATCGGTACCCGGGCCTCGTCGATCAGGATGGAGTCGGCCTCGTCGACGATCGCGGTGCGCAGCGGGCGCTGCACCCGATCCTCGATGTCGGTGACGAGCTGGTCGCGGAGGAAGTCGAAGCCGGCCTCGCTGACCGAGACGTAGGTGACGTCGCAGGCGTAGGCGGCTCGCCGCTCGACCGGGGTGGACGCCTCGTTGACCCATCCGACGGTGAGCCCGAGCAGGGTGTAGATCGGCTCCATCCACTGGGCGTCGCGGCGGGCCAGGTAGTCGTTGACGGTGAGCACATGCACCGGCCCGTTGCCGAGGCGGACGTGCCCGTACGCGGCGATCGCCGCGGTGAGCGTCTTGCCCTCGCCGGTGGCCATCTCGGCGACCTTGCCGGAGAGCAGCGACATCGCTCCCAGCAGCTGGACATCGTACGGCCGCTGGTCGATGCCGCGGCGGGCCGCCTCGCGGCCGAGCGCGCAGATCTCCTCGTAGCTCGACGCCGCAGCCGCCGCCTCGGTGAGCTCCGCGTCGTCGAACGCCGAGACCTCCTCCTCGCGGGCCTCGATGACCGGCAGCAGCTTCTCCAGCGGGGCCAGATCGACCGTGGTCCCCGGGCGCTGGAGGAACCGGCGGAACCTGGTCTTCAACCGTTGCGACACACCCATGAGCCGCAACGGTACGCGACTGGACCGATCTTGAACGTCCCACCCGTCCCATCGATTTTCCACGATCTTGCGTTTTCCGCCGAGACGAAATGGGGCTCTCGACGCGCGAAGGCGACCGGTGCCGCACGATCACGGCGGTGAGTCGGCGCGGGATGGCTGGTCAGGCGCAATCAAAGGTTCATCGGACGGGAACGTGGCCGGAGCAGAGTGGTGATCAAGCTGGGGGAAGGATCCGGTTAGCGTGCGGGGTGCTGGGAAATCCATCTCCCGGTCTTCCCGCCGACGAGGGGGTGTCTGTGCGCAACGACGAATCTCTGGTCTCGCCGGTGGTGGAGGCCTGGGCCACCTATCGGACCACCTCGGCCGCCGACTGGCCGACCCGCCGGCTGCTGCGGGCCAAGGGCGACTGCCGGGTCAGCGTGGTGCTGCCGGCACGCAACGAGGAAGCCACCGTCGGAGCGATCGTGTCGACCATCCGCGAGCACCTGATGGACCGGGTGTCGCTGGTCGACGAGCTGATCGTGGTCGACTCGCGGTCCACCGACCGCACCGCGGCCGTGGCCCGGGCCGCCGGTGCCGAGGTGGTCAGCCAGGACGCGATGACACGTGGACTACCCCGGCTCACCGGAAAGGGCGACGCGCTCTGGGCCGGCCTGGCGGCGGCCGAGGGCGACGTGGTGGCCTTCGTCGACGCCGACCTGCGGGAGTTCCGGCCGCACTTCGTCACCGGCCTGCTCGGCCCGCTGCTCACCGACCCGTCGGTGGACTTCGTCAAGGGCTTCTACCACCGACCCCTGGTCGGCTCCACCAGCGTGGAGGCCGACGGCGGCGGGCGGGTGACGGAGCTGATGGCCCGCCCGATGCTGAACCTGTTCTGGCCGGAACTGGCCGGATTCGTCCAGCCTCTCGCCGGAGAGTACGCCGGCCGCCGGGAGGTGCTGGCCCGGGTGCCCTTCGTCTCCGGTTACGGCGTCGAGACCGCCATGTTGATCGACCTGCTCGAACTCGTCGGGCTGGACGCGCTGGCCCAGGTGGATCTCGGTGAGCGCAAGCACCGGCATCAGGACACCGCCGCGCTGGGCCGGATGTCCGCTCAGATCATGCTCACCGCCTGGTCGCGGCTGCAACGGCGGGGCTGGGCGAACCCGGAGGTGCTGCCGACCGCCCTGCTGACGCAGTTCCGCCGGGGCGGCTCGGACGCGCTGCCCAACCTGGATCGGGAGATCGTCGTCAGCGACGTCGCCGTCGAGGAACGGCCCCCACTGGCCGAGCTGCGACACCGGGTGCCGCGACGCCAGGTCGCGGCGGCGTGACCGGCGTGGCGCGGCCAGCGTCCGCCGCGTCGGCATCGGGCCGGCCAGCGCCCGGCGTGCGGTGTCGGGCCGCTCACGGTGGCGTTTCACCGGGTGGGAGCCCGGGTACCTGGCAGGCTGCGACGCCGCCGAGACGAGGGTGGAGATGGCGAGCCGGATCACCTGCCAGGTACACGACGGAGCACCGGTCACCGTCGTACGCCTCGCCGGCACCCTCGACATGATCTCGATGCGCCAGGTGTACGCGGTCCTGGAGGAGTGTCTGGCCCGGCAGCCCGACGCGCTGGTGGTCGACCTGGCCGAGCTGGCCGTACGCGATCACCTGGCGGTGTCGGTCTTCGCCGCCGTGGCCCGCCGCGCCGCGGGCTGGCCGGTGGTGCCGCTGGTGCTCTGCGCACCGCATCCGGACGCCGCCGCCTCGCTGGCCAACTCCACGGCCTGCCGGGTGGTGCCGGTGCGGGACACCTGCGACGAGGCGAGCCTGGTCGCCGGCGAGTCGGCCGTGACCCGGCTGCGGGTACGCCTGGACCCGGTGGCGGCGGCCTGCCGGCGGGCCCGGGAACTGGTCGCCGACGCGTGTGCCCGGTGGAATCTGCCCGAGGCGGTCGGTCCCGCTTCGGTGGTGCTCAGCGAACTGGTCGGCAACGTGGTGCGGCATGCGGGAACCCCGATGCAGGTCACGGTGACCCTGCGACGGCCCTGGTTGCACCTGGCGGTGATCGACGGCAGCAGCGCCGACCCGCACCCCGAGCAGGCCGGACAGCGCGACGAAGGTGGCCGTGGGCTGTTGCTGGTGCGCGAGCTGGCCGACCGGTGGGGCAGTACGCCCGCGGGCGACGGAAAGGCCGTCTGGGCCACGCTACCGGCGAATTGACCGAAATTACCGCTCTCGCCTGGTTACATGGTCGGCGGGGCGGGTAGCCACGCCCGTCCCTATCCGTCGTCAGCGGGGTGAGCGTTCATGCCCAAGCGGGTAACCACCGAACCCGGACAGGACCGAGGGCCGGCGATTCTCGCTCCGGCCCGGTTCGGCGGCTATCCCGGACCGCTGCGCCGGCCGCTGCCGGGCGGGAAGCTGGTCAGGTTCCTGGCCACCACCGACCACAAGCAGATCGGTCTGCTCTACCTGCTGACCTCGTTCGGCTTCTTCGTGCTGGCCGGGATCGAGGCGATGCTGATCCGGGCCGAGTTGGCCCGGCCGGGTCTGCAGTTCCTCTCCCCGGAGCAGTACAACCAGTTGTTCACCTCGCACGGCGCGGTGATGCTGCTGCTCTTCGCCACCCCGGCGGCGTTCGGGTTCGCCAACTACATCGTGCCGATCCAGATCGGCGCCCCGGACGTGTCGTTCCCCCGGCTCAACGCGCTGGCCTACTGGCTCTACCTGTTCGGCGGCCTGATGGTCATCGGTGGTTTCCTCACCCCGCAGGGCTCGGCCGACTTCGGCTGGACCGCGTACACCCCGCTGAGCACCGTCGAGCACTCCCCCGGCCCGGGCGCGAACATGTGGGTGATCGGCCTGGTGGTGTCGGGTCTGGGCACCATCCTCGGCGCGGTCAACCTGATCACCACGATCCTGACCCTCCGCGCCCCGGGCATGACCATGTTCCGGATGCCGATCTTCACCTGGAACATGCTCTTCACCAGCGTGCTGGTGATCCTGGTCTTCCCGCTGCTGGCCGCCGCCCTGCTGGCGCTGACCGCCGACCGGCTGCTCGACGCGCAGGTCTTCAACCCCGACACCGGCGGACCGATGCTGTGGCAGCACCTGTTCTGGTTCTTCGGCCATCCCGAGGTCTACATCATCGCGCTGCCGTTCTTCGGCATCATCACCGAGGTCATCCCGGTCTTCTCCCGCAAGCCGATCTTCGGCTACACGGGTCTGGTGCTGGCCACCATCGCGATCACCGTGCTGTCGATGACGGTGTGGGCGCACCACATGTTCGCCACCGGTCAGGTGCTGCTGCCGTTCTTCAGCATTCTCAGCTACCTGATCGCGGTGCCCACCGGAGTGAAGTTCTTCAACTGGATCGGCACCATGTGGAAGGGACAGCTCACCTTCGAGACGCCGATGCTGTTCGCCATCGGCTTCCTGGTGACCTTCCTGCTCGGCGGGTTGACCGGGGTGCTGCTGGCCAGCCCGCCGGCCGACTTCCACACTCACGACACCTACTTCGTGGTGGCCCACTTCCACTACGTGGTCTTCGGCACGGTGGTCTTCGCGCTCTTCTCCGGCTTCTACTTCTGGTGGCCGAAGATGACCGGGCGGCTGCTCGACGAGCGGCTCGGCAAGCTGCACTTCTGGACCATGTTCATCGGCTTCCACGGCACCTTCCTGGTGCACCACTGGCTGGGCAACGAGGGCATGCCCCGGCGGTACGCCGACTATCTGCCCACCGACGGCTTCACCACGCTGAACATGATCTCGAGCATCTTCGCGTTCGTGCTCGGCGCCTCCACCCTGTTCTTCATGTGGAACGCCTGGAAGTCCTGGCGCTACGGCGCCGAGGTGACCGTGGACGATCCCTGGGGCTTCGGCAACTCCCTGGAGTGGGCCACCACCTGCCCGCCGCCGCTGCGCAACTTCGACCGGATGCCCCGGATCCGCTCCGAGCGACCCGCGTTCGACGCCAAGTACGGCGAACTCGTCTCCGACCTGGGCCGCGACCTTCCACAGCGGACGACCCGGCCGCCCCAGGAGTTCCGCGACGAGATGCACCGGGAGGTACACGTGCCGGAATCACCGAGCGCCGAGGGCGCGCACGGCGCGCGGGAGGCCGTGGCGTACCAACCCGCGCCGCAGTCCGGCGCCCGGCCGGTCGAGGTGCCCGAGCCGGAGGAGATCCGCCGGCCCAGCTTCGAGGAGACCGACGAGCCGGAAGGGAACCCGCTGGGCGCGGAGCGCGACCCGCAACCCAACGACCGGTGGCAGCATCCGCGCGGGCACGGGGACACGCCGGAGAACTGAGCGACGCGTACGCGTGGGGCGGCACCAGTCGGTGCCGCCCCCACGATGTTCCGGCTGGTCAGCGGCCGCGGACCGGTGCAGCCGCGGACCGCGACTGGTTGGCCGCCTCCGACTCGGCGGGACCGTTCTGCCACGGCGGCGGGGCATCGGCGAGCATCGCCTGGCGCAGCCAGGTCAGCGCCCGCGACAGCAGCCGGGACACGTGCATCTGCGAGATGCCGAACCGGGCCGCGATCTCGGCCTGGGTCTGGTTGCCGTAGAACCGCATGGCCAGGATCCGCCGCTCCCGCCAGGGCAGCCGGTGCAGCAGGCCACTGACGGTGACGCGGTCGTCGACCGACTCCAGCGCGATGTCCGACTCGCCGACCAGGTCACCGAACTCCGCCGAACTCTCACCCCCCACCGGGGCGTTGAGCGACGCCGGGCTGTATCCGGCCGCCGACTCCAACGCGGCGAGAATCTCCTCCTCCGGTGTCTCCAGCCGCTTCGACAGCTCGGCCACCGTCGGCGCCCGGGACAGTTCGCTGGTCAGCGCCGCCGTCGCCTGTCCCACCTCAAGGATCAGGTCGCGCAACCGGCGGGGCACGTGCACACCCCAGGTGCGGTCCCGGAAATGCCGCTTGATCTCACCCACGATGGTGATCGCCGCGTACGCGGTGAACGAGCCCCGTTCCGGGTCGTACCGGTCGACCGCGTTGACCAACCCCAGACGGGCCACCTGCTCCAGGTCCTCCAGCGGCTCCCCGCGTCCCCGGTAGCGGCGGGCCAACCGGCCCGCGAACGGCAACGCGAACCGGACCAGGTCGTCGCGCGCCTCCTGACGACGCTCCGGCGGCAGCCCTTCGATCCGCGCCGCGTACGCCAGCGCCGCCGCGTCGAGGTCCTCCAGGCCCCGATCGGTGGGTGGTGGTGTGGTTGTGGTGGTCTGTCCGAACATCCGCGCCTCCCTTGGGAAGGACCCCGCCCGGATTCGCCGACACCGGGCACGCGCGTAGGCACGCACGGGCCTGTGACTGGGTTACGTGATTGGGATGCCAGCGGGCGACGGCGCCGTGCCACGCGAGGTGATCAGCCTGTCGCAGCCGGCGGTGTTCCCGCTCCGTAGGTACTCAATCACGGGATCGCGGGTTCGCGAGGATGTTTCGTCAGCCCGGTCTCAACAGATCAGCAGGCCGTGGTGACCGCCGGCGTCCCGCAGCGCGGCGAGGGCCTCGGAGGTCGCCAGCGGCGCCGGGTTGGGCAGGTCGTACGGCTGGGCGCGGAGCACCTCGGTGGCCCGGCGGGTGGGTACCGAGGTGACCGGATAGCCCCGCGCCGAGGCGCGGTCCAGGGCCCGCCGCCGCCGGCCGAAGGCGGCGACCGCCAGCCACTGCGGCAGCCCGGCCAGGGCCGGTGAGCGTACGCCCGGCGGCTCCGGCAGCACGTCGACCGAGGTGAACGACTCGCTGCCGGCCAGCCACCACTCGACCTGCTCGACGCTGCGGCGGGTGGCGTTCTCGCACCAGTACGGCACCAGACCGGCCCGGAGCACCTGCCACGGGTCGAGCAGCCGGCCGCACTCGACGACCAGGCGGTCACCGGTCTTGCCGGCGGCCCGCAGCCAGCGGCGGTACAGGTCCGCCGTGGCCGCGCTGAGCGCGGCGGGCGTGGGCACCAGGATGCGGTGCAGCGGATGACCGTGCCGGGAGGTCCAGTCCCGCACACCCCGGTCGAAACCGGACTCCACGCCGTGTTCGGCGGCGGCGGGCGGGGCGGAGATCTCCGGCGGTGTCCAGTGCGCGCTGTCGCCGCCGGCCGAGCGTAGTACCTGCCGCAGCGCGTGGCTGTCGGGATGGAAGTCCACCGGGTGCAGGCCGCTGGCCGGGCAGCCGAGCTGGAAACTGTGCCCGTCGGCCGCGTCGACCACCGGCCAGGTCCGGGTGTCCTGCAACACCAGCACCGGCGCGCCGGGCGCCAGCCGGTCGGCCAGGAAGCTGCGGTACGCCGCCGGCAACGTCTGCCAGCGACCGGTCAGCGCCACGGTCGCCCCGGCCAACGCGCCCCGGCTGGCCGGGCAGTGCACCTGCCGCAGGTGCAGATCGGGGTTGCCGGCCAGCAGCCGACCGGCGAGCGCCGCGCCGTGGTCAAGGGCGGCACGCGGACGGTCCACCGCGCCCTGCGGCCAGTGCGCGATCATCTCGAAGCCGGCGGGCAGCCAGGGCATGCCCAGCGCCACCGCCAGGTGCGCGACGCCGCCGTGCGGGGAGCCCAGCAGCACTCCCGGGTACCGGCGACACGGATACTGGTCGACGAACCACCGGGCGACCCGGCCCGCGTCGACCTCGGCGGCCTGCCCGGCGGTGAGGGCGACCCGGCTCGCGGAGCGGATCGCCGCGGCCCGCCGCACCGGGTCGGGCGTGCCGGCGAAACGGGACACCGGTCCGGCGTGTCCGAGGTCGGCACAGTCACTGCCGCGCAGCGCGCGGGCGGTGGCCGCGACCAGGATGCGAACCGTGCTGCCGGCCGCCACGACCCGGTCGCCGGCCATGCCGGCACCGGCCGCCGTGAGTCCCGGGCGCACCTTGCGCACCGGCCCCACCTTGCCTCGATCGCTCACCACGCGGCCCGGCTTCCCGCCACGATGCGGGTTAAACAGGGCATCCCCCCACCGAGCGGCATCAACCAGGGGATCTTGTCCGTTCCCGGCGAGAGCGGAAAGCCCGCCATCGTCGGGTCAGGTGGCGTAGCGGGCCGGGAGAAGGCGTTGCGTGGACACCTCGACCAGCGGGTCGGTGAGCCGGCGCCACGAGCCGGGGGTCAGCGCGTTCGTCAGCACCTCCAGCACGCACGGCCGGTCGGCGGTCAGCGCCTCGTCACAGGCCGCGCCGACCAGCTCCGGCCGGTCGACGCGGATCCCGTGCAGGCCGAGCAGCCGGGCCCAGCCGGCGTACGGGACGTCGTCGGTCATCGGCCGGTCCCCGAGCCGGGGGTGGCCGGACCGGTTGTTGAACACCAGCACCACCAGCCGCGGGTCGGGCCACGACGACCGCCGTCGGGCGACGGTGACCAGTTCCGGCAGCCCCTGCGAGCGCATCCCCTCGTCGGTGAGCAGGGCGATCACCGGCCGCTCCGGGGCGGCCAGCTTCGCGGCGACGGCGTACGGCAGGGCACCGCCGGGCGGTCCGGCCGGACCCACCACGACGTGCGCCGACGTGCTCAGGTGTGTGGCCGGCAGGGTGCCGTCGACGATCACCGCGCCGTCCGGAGGCAGCCGGGCGGACAGTTCGTCGAGTACCCAGCGACCATCGGGCGCGGCGCGCGGGGCCGCGGTCCGTACCCCGCCGACCGGTGACGGGTGAGGCAGCACCAGGCCGACCGGGCGGCCACCGTGCGACGCGGCCCGCAGCGCCTCGTCCACCAGCTCCGGCACCCGCACCGGGTCCGCGGCGTAGCGGACGCCGTGGCACACCTCGGCGAGCAGTCGCGTAGTGACACCGACCTCGTCGTCCGGCACCGGGCCGGGCTCGGCGACGACGGCGAGCATCGGCAGCCCGGCGCGGCGGGCGGCGTCGAGCCCGGCGAGCACGCCCGCGGCGGCCACTCCGCCGGCCGCCAGGCAGACGCCCGGCCCACCGGTGAACCGGGCGTGGCCAGCCGCCATGACAGCGGCGCTGTCCGCGTCGCGGGCGGGGACAAGTTCCGGGTCGCCACCCGCGGCGTCGAACGCCTCGACCAGTGCCGCGACCGCCTCCCCCGGGTGACCGAAGACCCGCGGAACCCGCCAGGCCAGCAGTCGCGCGACGAGCGCGTCAGCCACGCTCGGGTCAGGCACCGCCCCGTCCCGGGGTGACCGGGTCGACGTAACGCAGCACCGCGCCCACCCCGTCCACCAGTTCCGGCGCCTCGTCGGGGCCGAGCACGGTCAGTTCGGCGTCGGTGCCCACCAGGGCACGCACCAGCGCCGCGTCCGCCCGGACCCGCTCCGGCTCGGCGACCGTGGCCAGTTGGCCCGGCTCGGTGGCGATGTCGGTGGCGGCCGGGCCGATCCAGAGTTCGCCGTCGGCCGACGGATCGTCGACGATGAGCATGGTGTCGACCTGGTTGCGCTGCAACGCGGCCACCACCGCGTCGAGCCCGGCGCCGACGTCCTCCTGCATGCCGAAGCGGTCCAGGGCCGCGGTGACCCGCTGGTCGGCGACCTCGGCGATGGTCTGCACGGTCAGGTCGTCCAGCAGGGTCTGCTCGGCGCCGGCGGCCCGGGAGCCGGCGTCGGTGCGTACCACCATGTCCTGCCAGCGTTCCGGCATCTGGGCGGCGATCATGCCGGTGGCCCGCACGTCGCCGGCCACCACCACCACGTCGGCGCCGACCCGCTCGGCCAGTTCCACGGTGGCGGCGGTGACGTCACCGGCGTTGTGATGCCACGCCTCCATCGCGGCCCGCTGGTACCGCGACTGGGACCAGCCACCGGGCTGGACCCGGCGCAGCTGGTAGCTCTCCCGGCCGGTCACGTGGGCCCGGCGCGGCACCCCACCGGCACTGACCGACATCGCGTCGGCACCGGTCCGGTCGGCCAGCACCCGCACCCAGGCAACCTGCTCACCGCGCTGGGCCAGCAACGGCATCACGTGCGGCAGCGGGGCGTACGCGGCCAGGTCGCGGCGCGGCGGGGCGGACAGGTACTCGGAGAGCACCACCCGTCCCTGCGTGCCGAACACGGCCAGCCCGTAGTCGCCGGGCATCGGGTCGTGCCCCCGGATCACCCGGTCGAGCGCGGCGACGGTCGGCTCGTCCGCCCCCTGCTCGGCCAGTCGCCGTTGCAGGCCACGCCAGCGCAGATCGAGTGCCGCGTGCGCGTCCTCGGTGTCGAGGGAGGCGTCCAGGTAGACCGAGCACCACGGGCCCGGACGCTGGTACAGCGGGCGCAGGAAGGACAGCTGCATGCTCGACCCCTTTCCAGCTCGGCCCACCGCATACCCGCGCCACCGTGCTTGTCACCTGCCGGCTGCCGCGTGACCGCTTTTCATTCACGTCGTTCAACCCCGAGGATCGATACGATCCGTATGCGTAGCCGGACTCTGGGTGGTGGTCATGGACACGACATCGTATTCCCGGCGCAGCCTGCACCCCACGGGGCGGATCCTCACCGCGCAGATCGTGCGCCTGATGGACGGCTATCCCCGCGAGGTGCGGGTGGGGCAGCCGGTGCTGGTGGTGGTGCTTGCCGCCGCCGGGGTGGCCGGCCTGCTCGCCCGGCTGGTGCGGGCCCTGCTCTCCACCGGCTCCGGCACGGGTCGGCGCAGCTTCAAGGAACTGAAGAAGGGCCCCGAATACCTGGTGACCCCGGTTCGCCTGCGTGACGCCGACGGCCGGTTCTACGAGGTGGAGCTGCACGGGCACCTGCCGCAGAGCGCGCTGCACCCGGCCGACCACGTCCAGCTGACCCTGCGCGACCAGGGTGATCCCGACCTGGCACCGAAGATCGAACGGATCGTCAACCTCACCACCGGGCAACTGCTCCGGCCGCGTACGGCCACCATGTGGTCGCACCTGGGGCCTCCGCTGCTGCTTCAGGCGCTGCTGGGGGTGCTGGTACTCGCCACGGTGGCCGCCTGCACGGCCCTGAGCTGACGCCTCCCCGCCCGACCCGTCGACCTCGACCGGGCCCGGTGCCGGTTCAGCCGACCACGGCCGGCTCACGGGCCGGCACGGTGACCTGGAGCATGCCGCGGCGACGCGCCCAGCGCTCGAAGACGACGGTGGCGAACGGGGGGACCGCGCAGGCCAGTGCCACGCCGGTGGCCAGCGGACTCCACCGGTGCACCCGCGCCACGGCGAGCACCAGCACGCCGTACGCGACGAAGAGCGCACCGTGGATCGGGCCGAAGATCTGCACCCCCAGCTCGTTGCCCGGCGGGCCGTACTTGACCACCATCCCGGCCAGCAGGCCGGCCCAGGAGATCGCCTCCGCGATCGCCGCCACCACGAACAGTCGGGTCACCTTCTCACGCACGCCGCCATGGTAGTGCGGCGTCCGAGGACCGCCCGCAGCGGCGATCCGACAAGCCGACGGAAGGGACTTCCGCGGGTGGCATGGACGTGCGACGTTTGGGGTACCAGCGGTGACAGGGTGGTGACCAATGGGCGAGGAAGTCGGCGTACAAACCTTCAGCCGCCAGGATCGGGCTCGCTACCGGGACAAGGTACGCCGCTGTCTCGACGTCTTCGCCGAGATGCTGCGCGAGTCCCGGTTCGACGTCGAGCGGCCGATGACCGGGCTGGAGATCGAGCTCAACCTGGTCGACACGGAGTCGATGCCGGCGATGCGCAACACCGACGTGTTGCGGGCGGTGGCCGACCCGAGCTTCCAGACGGAGCTCGGCCAGTTCAACGTCGAGATCAACGTGGCGCCGCGGCGGCTGGCCGGCAACGGCACCGCCGAGTTCGAGGAGCACGTCCGCGCCAGCCTGAACGCGGCCGACCAGCAGGCCCGCACGGTCGGCGCGCAGCTGGTGATGATCGGCATCCTGCCGACCGTGCTGCCGGAGCACCTGACCGCCGCGACCCTGTCGGCGAATCCCCGCTACGCGCTGCTCAACGAGCAGATCTTCGCGGCTCGCGGTGAGGATCTGCGGATCGCCATCAACGGGGTGGAACGGCTGGCGGTCACCGCCGACACGATCACCCCCGAGGCGGCCTGCACCAGCACCCAGTTCCACCTCCAGGTCGGCCCCGGCCAGTTCGCCGACTACTGGAACGCCGCCCAGGCCGTCGCCGGGATCCAGGTGGCGCTCGGGGCCAACTCGCCGCTGTTCTTCGGCCGCGAGCTGTGGCGCGAGACCCGCATCCCGCTGTTCCAGCAGGCCACCGACACCCGCTCCGAGGAGATCAAGACCCAGGGCGTACGCCCCCGGGTCTGGTTCGGTGAACGCTGGATCACCAGCGTGTTCGACCTGTTCGAGGAGAACGTGCGCTTCTTCCCGGCGCTGCTGCCGGTCTGCGATCCGGAGGACCCGTCCGAGACGCTCGCCGCCGGAGGCGTACCGGCCCTGGCCGAGCTGCGACTGCACAACGGCACCATCTACCGGTGGAACCGGCCCGTCTACGACGTGCTGCGCGGCCGGCCGCACCTGCGGGTGGAGAACCGCGTCCTGCCGGCCGGACCGACCGTGCTGGACACCATCGCCAACGGCGCGTTCTACTTCGGCCTCGTCCGCGCGCTCGCCGAGGCGGACCGGCCACTGTGGTCGCAGATGTCGTTCAGCGCCGCCGAGGAGAACTTCAACACCTGCGCGCGGCACGGCATCGACGCCCATGTGTTCTGGCCCGGTCTGGGCTACCTGCCGGTCACCGAGCTGGTGCTGCGCCGCCTGCTGCCGCTGGCCCATCACGGCCTGGAGCGGTGGGGGGTAGAGCCGGACGAGCGGGACCGGCTGCTCGGCATCATCGAACAACGCTGCCTGACCGGCCGCAACGGCGCCAGCTGGCAGGTGGCGACCCTGCACCGGCTGGAGTCGACCGACCAGCTGGACCGCCCGGACGCGCTGCGTGAGGTGGTGCGGCACTACGTGGAGCTGATGCACAGCAACCGGCCGGTCCACGAATGGCCGATCCCCTGACCAGCTCCCGACACAAAGCGTGACCGGCACGTCACAGCCGATACCGTGGGTGGGTTTCGTCCGCCGGGTGGAGAGGATCCCGCCGATGCCGCGGTCACCACGTCACGCCGTCCCACTCACCGTCGCCCTGCTCGTGGTCAGCCTGTCGCCGCCCGCCATGGCGAGCCCCGAGCTCGCGGGGCCCGACGCCGCCTCGCGCGCCACCGCCACGTCGGTCACGCCCACGTCCGTCGCCGCGACCGGGTCCCACCGGCAGGCGGTCGGTCGGAGCACGGTCGCCAGCGCGCCCGGCGAAGTCCGGACCACGCTCCGGGACGCGGCCACCGGCGCCGCCGTGCGGGGGTGCGTGTCACTGATCCCGGTCGACCGTGACCGGCTCACCGTCGTGGGTCTCGGCGAGGCGCAGGACGGCCAGCACGGCGGCTGCACCGGGCTCGACGGTGGCGACCTGGTCGCCATCAACGTGGCACCCGGCCGCTATCACCTGTTCGCCGAACCCTACGACGGCGGGCGGTACGGCCGGCAGTGGGTCGGTCGGCACGGCGGTACCGGGCAGCGGGAGCACGGGATCACCGTCAGGGTGCGTCCGGGCCAGACGGTCACCGTCCCGCCGGTCCGGTTCGACCCGCCGGGCAGCGTCACCGGCCGGGTCACCCGCGCGGCGGACGGTACCCCGGTCTACGGCGGATACGTCCTGGTCCTGCCGTTCGTCCCGCACCCCAAGTACGGCGACTACGGCCCGATGACCGGCGAGGACGGCCGCTACACCGTGACCGGCCTCGGGCCGTACCGCTGGCCGCTGTACTACACCGGCGACTACCTGGCCAGCCAGTGGTCCGGCGGGGTGGCCGACCGCACGAAGGCACGCCTGGTGCGGGTCCGGGCCGGCACGACCGTCACCGCCCCCGACCAGAGGCTGGTCGCGGGCACCCCGGTCAGCGGCACCATCGCCGTCGCCGAGCTGCCGAGCTACGCCCAGGTCATCGCCTTCCACGCACGCACCGGCGACGTGACGGGGGTGACCGACGTCGGCGACGACTACAGGCTGCGGCTGCTGCCCGGGCAGCGGGTGGTGCTGCGCTGCGATTGCGCGTACGCGCCCAGCCGCTGGTTCCCCAACGCCCTGGACATCTCCGGCGCGCAGTCACTGCGGATCGGACACACCCCGGTCACCGCCGACTTCGACCTGACCGGTCCCGCCACCGTCGCGGCCCCCTGACAAGCCGCCCCGGACCGGTCACCGCGCGGCCGGTCGGCGCGGCCCCGGACCGGACCGGGTCACTGACCGGCCACCAGGACGACCCGTCGCGGTCGCCTGGTGGCCGGTCACCGGCGGTCCGGTTCAGCGCAGCGCGTCGAGGGTGATCTCGGCGGCGCGGGCGAGCAGGGCGTCGTCGCGTTCGGCGTCCCGCTCGGCCCGGTCGGAGAGCACGGCCAGCACGATCGGGGCCCGGTCCGGCGGCCAGACGACCGCGATGTCGTTGCGGGTGCCGTGGTCGGCCGAGCCGGTCTTGTCCCCCACCGTCCAGCCGTCCGGCGCGCCGGCCCGGATCGTCTTGTCACCGGTGGTGTTGCGCCGGAGCCAGTCGACCAGCACGCCACGGTCCTCCGGCGACAGGGCGTCGTCGACCGCGTACGCCCGCAGCGAGGTGGCCAGGGCCCGGGGCGTGCTGGTGTCGCGGTCATCGCCCGGGACGTACTCGTTGAGTTCGGTCTCCCACCGCACCGGCTCGGTGACCTCGTCGCCGAGGTCGCGCAGCACCTGCTTGAACCCGGTCGGGCCGCCGAGCTGCCGGAGCAGCAGGTTCCCGGCGGTGTTGTCGCTGTAGCGCACCGCCGCGTCGGCGATCGCGCGCAGCGACAGGCCGGTGTCCACGTGCCGCTCGGTGATCGGCGAGTAGGTGACCAGGTCGTCGCGGGAGTAGGTGACGACCCGCTCCAGTTCCTCGGTGGAGGTCGCGGCGAGCACCGCGGCGGCGGCGAGCGCCTTGAAGGTCGAGGCGTACGCGAAGCGCTCGTCGGCCCGGTGCGCGACGGTGTGTCCGGTGCCGGTGTCGATCGCGTACACGCCGAGCCGGGCGTCGAACTCCCGTTCCAGCGGGGCGAAGTCGACCACCACCGGTGCGGCGGACGCCGACCAGTCGGCCACCGTCGGCATCGGCGAGGTCGGTGCGCCCGGTGAGCAGCCGGCGAGCAGGCCGAGCGCCAGGGCGGCGGCGAGCGCGACGGCACGGGTACGGCGGTTGGTACTGGTCACAACTGGGTCCTTCCCTCGATCAACCGACCCGGCGGACGTCATCCGGGCGACCGGCACCCAGGAAAGCAGCGCCGCTTGATGCTGTCGAAGACGCCAACGACAACACTCATGCCGGATCGGCATAGAATCCCGGCGTGGATCTGGTGGCGGCCTGCCGGGCGTTCGTGTCGGTCGGCACCCACGGCAGCTTCACCGTCGGTGCCTCCGTCGCCCGCATCCCCCAGTCGGTGGCGAGCCGACGGGTGGCCGCGCTGGAGCGCCACCTCGGCGGGCTGCTGTTCGACCGCACCTCGCGCAGCGTCACGCTGACCCCGTTCGGGCGGGACATGCTCGCCTCGGCCCGGCGGATCGTCGACCTGGCGGAGGCGATGGAACACGACGCCGAACGGGCTCGGCTGCGCCCGTTCCGGTTGGCCGTGCCGACGGTCTGCGCACCCCGGGCGCTGGCCCGGCTAGTGGTCGAGGCCCGCCGGCACGACCTGAACCTGGAGTTGCGTCGGGGCGAGCCGGCGGAACGGGCCCGGCTGCGCCAGAGCCTCGAGGTGCGGGCCGCGCTGGTCTGCGTACCGCCGGACGAGGCCGCGTGGCGGGTGCCGCTCGGTCTCGCGGGCGGCGTCGACCCGGGGGTCGACCTGATCCGTCTGGAGGCGCTGCGCGCGCCGCGGGCCGACCGCCGGATCCGGCGACGCCGGGTCTGGATCTCACCGGAGGACGATGTGCCGCACGTCCGCGATCCGATGACCCGACTGCGGGACGCCGTCGGGTTGCAGCCGACGCAGGTGGCGGTCGCGGCGTCCGTGGTCGACGCCGCCGCCGAGGCGCTCGCCGGCACCGACCTGGTGCTCTGCTCCCCCGCCGAGGCGTACGAACTCGGACTGCACTGGCGGCCCCTGGGCGAGCTTCGACCGGTTCGCGGCTACCAGGTGACGGCCGGCGTCCGGGAGGACGCCGAGCGGCTGCGCGGCGTGCTGGGTGCCGCCGTGGCCCGGTGCCTCGGCGTACCGGAGGCGGCGTGACGGTCGGTCGGCTGCTCCGGACCGCCCGGGAGACGTTGCGCGACGCGGGGCTGCGCGGCTGCCTCCTGGTCCGTGACCTCGACTCCGGCGACGAGCTGGGGCTCGACGCCGACGTGGTGCTGCCCGTCGCGTCGCTGGTGAAGGTGCCCCTCGCGGTGGCCACCGTGGACCGGATCGAACGCGGCGAACTCGACGGTGCCACCGGGGTCACGGTGGCACCGGGCCGGGTACGGACTCCCGGCCCGACCGGACTGAGCCGGTTCCGGCACCCGGCCACCGTGGCCATCGACGACCTGCTCTACCTCAGCGTGGCGATCAGTGACGAGGGTGCCTCGGACGCGCTGTTCGCCCTCACCCCGCCGACGGCGGTCGCCGGCACGCTGCGCCGCTTCGGCATCGACGGGATCAGCGTCCGGCACCGCACCCGCGACCTCACCGACACCCCGGCAGAGCGGTTCGCACCGGAGGAGGTGCACCTCGCGCACTCCCTCGCCGCCTCCGCGACCACCGCCGGTCAGGGCCACCCGGTGGCGCAGTTGGACGTGGGCCGGGCAAACGCCGGCTCGGCCCGCGCCTTCGTCGAGCTGCTGCACGCGCTGTGGCGCCCGTCGCGGATCCCGACGGCGGTGGCCGCCCGGGTACGCGAGTTGATGGGCGACAACCTGCTGCGCCAACGGCTCGCCCCGGACTTCAGCTCCGACGCCTCCCGCTGGTCGTCGAAGACCGGCACCCTGCTCAACCTGCGGCACGAGGTGGGCGTGGTGGAACACGCCGACGGTCAGACGTACGCCGTGGCCGCGCTGAGCGAGTCGACGGTGCCGGCCGCCGTGCAGCCGCAGGCCGAGGCGGCGCTGGCGCAGGTGGCCCGGGAACTGCACGACGCCCTGCGCGCCTACCGACGCTGACCCCGAGCGTGGCGGACGCCCGGCGGCGACGCGATCGCATGTAAAAGTTTCTAGACATGATGTCGAAGACGCCTTACTCTGAGCATGTCTATGATTCTTTACATCGAGGAGTCGGTGATGACGCACCAGGAGAAGCGCGCCTGGATCATGCTGGTGGTCAGCGCGGTCGGCTACGCCATCTACGTGGCCGTGATCCTGAGCCGGGCCGACGACGGGCGGCTGGCCTCGACGCCGTACGCCGGCGCTCTGTTCTGGACGGTCGGCGGGGCGATCGCCGCCAGCATGCTCCTCGAGATCGGGCTCGGCGTCGTGAATCCGCGCGCCTCGCGGGTCAGCGACGTGCGCGACCGGGAGATCGGACGACTCGGTGACCACGTCGGGCAGGCGTTCGTGGTGATCGGCGCGGTGTCGGCGATGCTCATGGCGATGGCCCAGTGGCACTGGTTCTGGATCGCCAACGTGATCTACCTGTGCTTCGTGCTGTCGGCGGTGGTCGGCTCGCTGGCCAAGGTGATCGTCTACCGCAGGGGCGTGCCGCAGTGGTGAAACCGACCCGCGTCACCAACAACATCCGGGCGCTGCGTTTCGCCCACGACGAGATGACCCAGGCAGCACTGGCCGAGCGGATCGGCGTCACCCGACAGACCGTCATCGCCATCGAGCAGGGCCGCTACTCCCCCTCGCTGGAAATGGCCTTCCGGATCGCGCACGTGTTCGGCGTACGGCTCGACGAGGTGTTCCAGTATCCCGAGGAGGCGTCATGAAGGCCATCGTGCGCGATCACTACGGCCCGCCGTCCGTGGTCCGGCTCCGCGACATCGAACGTCCCACCGTCGGCGAGCACGAGGTGCTGGTGCGGGTGCGCGCCGCGGCGGTCGACCCGGGCGTGTCGATCTTCCTGGCCGGCCGCCCCTACCTGGTACGACTCGCGTCCGGGCTGCGTCGTCCCCGGGTACCGGTACTCGGCCGGGACCTGGCCGGCGTGGTGACCGAGGTCGGCACCGGGGTGACCCGGTTCCGGCCGGGCGACGAGGTCTTCGGCACCTGCCTGCGCGGGTCGTACGCCGAGTTCGCGGCCACCCACGAGCGGCGGCTGGCCGCCCGGCCGGCCACCGTCTCCTTCGAGCAGGCCGCCGCCGCGCCGGTGTCCGGGATGACGGCCCTGCGCGCGGTCCGTGACACGGGCCGGGTGCGTGCCGGCCACCGGGTGATGGTCATCGGCGCTTCCGGCGGCGTCGGTTCCCAGGCCGTGCAGATCGCCAAGGCGTACGGGGCGACCGTGACCGGCGTCTGCGCCCCGGCCAAGACCGATTTCGTCCGCTCCCTGGGCGCCGATGACGTCCTCGACTACACCCGCGAGGAGATCGACCGGGACGGCCCCGTGCACGACGCGGTGATCGACACCGGCGGCAACCGTCCGCTGTCGCTGCTGCGGCGAGCGCTCACCCCGCGCGGGACGCTGGCGTTGGTCGGCGGCGACTGGACCAGGGGCCCGCTGCTCGGTGGCTACGGTCGGCAGGTACTCGGTGCGCCGCTGCTCTCGGCGGTCATCGGCCAACGGCTGCGCGCGGTCAGCGCGGTCGAGCGCACCGAGGATCTCGAAGAGCTCCGTCACCTCATCGAATCCGGTGCGCTCGTCCCGCCGGTCGACCGCGCCTATCCGCTCGCGGAGGCGGCGGACGCGCTGCGCCACTTCGCCGACGGGCACCCCGCCGGCAAGGTGGTGGTCACCGTCGGAGCCCTCGACGAGTGAGCGGTGGGCCCGACGGTCCCACCCGGCACCGACCGGGTGGGACCGCGGCGACCTCAGGAGGAGGGCACGTACAGCAGGCGGCCGGTGGTGTTGGGCCGGGTGTTGAAGACGACACCCGTGGTCGCGTCGGCCACCACCCGGGCGTGCACCTGGGCCGGGGTCCAGGTCGGGTTCGCGGCGAGGATCAGCGCGGCGGCCCCGGCCACGTGCGGCGCGGCCATCGAGGTACCGGTCCTCGTCGCCACGGCGGTGTCGCTGACGTAGCCGGCGGAGACGATGCTCTGTCCGGGCGCGAACAGGTCCACGCACGGGCCGTGGTTGCTCAACCAGGCCGCCCCGTCATCCGGCCAGGTCGAACCGACGGTCAGCGCCGCCGGAACGGAGGCAGGCGTCTTCGTGCAGGCATCGCCGCCGTCGTTGCCCGCGGACGCGACCACGGTCACCCCCGAGTTGACCAGCCCGGTGGTCGCCACCTCGATGGCGCTGGTGCTGCCGGAGACCGGCCAGCCGAAACTCATGTTCGCGACGGCGGGGCGCTGCGCGTTCGCGGTGACCCAGTCGATCGCCTGGGTGGTCGTGGCGATGTCGCCGGTGGCGTCACACGCCCAGACCCGCACCGCGACCAGGGTGACGTTCTTGGCGACCCCGTACGTCGCGCCGCCGAGCGTGCCGGCGACATGGCTGCCGTGCCCGTAGCAGTCGTCCGCCGCCCCACCGTCGACCACGTCGATGCCGTTGACGACCCGACCGCCGAAGTCCTGGTGGGTGAAGCGGATGCCGGAGTCGATGACGTACGCGTGCACGCCCTGCCCACCCGAGGGCGGGTAGCTGAACGAGTTGTCCAACGGCAGGTTGCGTTGATCGACCCGGTCCAGTCCCCACGACGGCGGATTCGGCTGGGTGCTCAGCGGCGTGGCGGACGTGGCGGTCCCGGTCAGTCGCACCCGGCGGTTCTGCTCGACGAAGGCCACCGACTCCTCGGCGGCGATACGCCGGGCCGCCGCCGCGCTGGCCCGGATCGTGAAGCCACGCAGGGCGGCCGAGTAGTGGTGCTCGACCGTCCCGCCGTGCCGGCCGACCAGCACCCGTGCCGTCCGCTCCACCGCGTCCCCGGCCACTCGACGGGCCGCTGCGGGCAGGACGCCGGCCGGCACCTTGCCGTCCGGCGCCAGCACGCCGCTGTCCCTGAGCACGACGCCGTCCTTCAGCACCACGACGTAGCTGTCCGGAATCGCGTCGGACGCACCGGCGCCGACGATCGTGACTGGCCCGGCCGCCACCGGATCCCCCGCGCCGATCAGCGACGCCGCGGCGACCGCGACGGCCGCCGCCATCGCGACGGGCCTGCGCAGGGTGAGCCGGTACGAACTGGTCTGCGGTAGCCGCATCTGCTGCCCTTCCGACCGACCCCCGTTGCGGTCCCCGTTGTTCCGCAGTCAACCGGGGCCATCGATCTCCGGCGATGCTATCCGGCCGCGGCCCGCCCCGCCGCCCCGCCGGGCGACCGCCTCCGCTTGAGGAATCATCGACCGATGGGGCCCCGGCGTCCGACCACAGGGGACCCCGACGGAGCACGCGCAGACGCCGGCGGGCCGGCGGCGGTCGCCGCCGGCCCGTCAGTACGCGTACAGAACCGCTCGCAGGCCCCACAGCGCCGCGACGGCGAGCGTGACCATGCCCACGGCGTACGGCCACCAGCGTCCGCGCGGGCGGCGGGCGGCGAGGGTGGCCGTGGCCAGCAGGAGCACGGCGACCACCACTGTCCACGCCGTCGCGGCGGGCACCCGGTCGGCCGTCCGGCAGCCGGCCGGGGCGGGCAGCACCGCCGCACACAGGTCGTGACGCGGCACGGCCAGCCACCAGTAGCCGACCCAGGCGACCGCCGCGATCCCGACGGCGGCGGTGATCCCGAGCCAGGAGTCGACGCGCGTGGACCGGCTCGATCCCGCGATTCCACTCATGCCGGCGAGTGTATTGACCGGCTCAGTCGACGCCGAACTCCATGGCGGCGCGGTCGAGCGCCTCGTCCTCCGCCGACGGCACACCCCGGGAGGCGATGGCCTCCGCGCCGCCCTCGGGCATCGCGCCGATCAGCCCGGTAGAGGCCGCCTGCGCGGCACCGACCACCCGCTGCGGGGCGCCGCCGACCATGCCCAGGTGCGCGTACTGCTCCAGCTTCGCCCGGGAGTCGGCGATGTCCAGGTTGCGCATGGTGAGCTGGCCGATTCGGTCCGCCGGACCGAAGGCGGAGTCCGTCGTACGCTCCATCGACAGCTTGTCCGGGTGGTAGCTGAAGGACGGACCGGTGGTGTCCAGGATGGAGTAGTCCTCGCCCCGCCGCAGCCGCAACGTCACCTCGCCGGTGACCGCCGTGCCGACCCAGCGTTGCAGCGACTCGCGCAGCATCAACGCCTGCGGGTCCAGCCACCGACCCTCGTACATCAGCCGGCCCAGCCGGCGACCCTCGTTGTGGTAGTTGGCCAGGGTGTCCTCGTTGTGGATGGCGTTGACCAGCCGCTCGTACGCGGCGTGCAGCAGCGCCATGCCCGGGGCCTCGTAGATGCCCCGGCTCTTGGCCTCGATGATCCGGTTCTCGATCTGGTCGGACATGCCCAGACCGTGTCGACCGCCGATGGCGTTGGCCTCCAGCACCAAGTCGACCGCGCTGGCGAACTCCTTGCCGTTGATGGTGACCGGCCGGCCCTGGTCGAAGCCGATGGTGACGTCCTCGGTCGGGATCTCCACCGACAGGTCCCAGAACCGGACGCCCATGATCGGGTTGACCGTCTCGATGCCGGTGTCGAGGTGTTCGAGGGTCTTCGCCTCGTGCGTGGCGCCCCAGATGTTGGCGTCGGTCGAGTACGCCTTCTCGGTGCTGTCCCGGTACGGCAGCCCCCGGGCCAGCAGCCACTCCGACATCTCCTTACGGCCACCGAGGTCGGTGACGAAGTCGGTGTCGAGCCACGGCTTGTAGATGCGCAACTGCGGGTTGGCCAGCAGGCCGTAGCGGTAGAACCGCTCGATGTCGTTGCCCTTGAAGGTCGAGCCGTCGCCCCAGATCTGCACGTCGTCGGAGATCATCGCGCGCACCAGCAGCGTGCCGGTGACGGCACGGCCCAGTGGCGTGGTGTTGAAGTACGCCCGCCCGCCCGAACGGATGTGGAAGGCACCGCAGGTCAGCGCGGCCAGGCCCTCCTCCACCAGGGCCGCGCGGCAGTCCACCAGGCGGGCGACCTCGGCGCCGTAGCTGAGGGCCCGCTCGGGCACCGAGGCGATGTCGGGTTCGTCGTACTGGCCGATGTCGGCGGTGTAGGCACACGGGATCGCGCCCTTGTCGCGCATCCACGCGACCGCGACGGAGGTATCGAGGCCACCGGAGAAGGCGATGCCGACGCGTTCACCGGTGGGCAGGGAGGTCAGAACCTTGGACACGAGGAAAAGTATGCACCATGACGTATGGTCATGCAAACGCTTCGTGGGGATTTCCGGCCGGCCTGTCACAGGACCCGGACGGCCGGTGTCTGGATGGGCAGGACCGACAGGCGAGGAGGAGACATGGCCCGAATTCCCGCGGCGGAACTCACCGGTGTGCACGGGGCCCTGCTCAAGCGGATCATCAGAAAGAAGTTCGGCACGGTGCCCGACGCGCTCGGGGTGATGTGGCACAACCGGCGGGTGCTGCGCACCACCATGGGCATGGGCCGGACGGCCACCCGGTGGAACGCCTGCGACCGGGACCTCAAGTCGTACGCCCACATGGCGGCCGTCTCCCTGATCGGCTGCTCCTTCTGCCTCGACCTGGGCTACTTCCAGGCCCACAACGAAGGGCTCGACCTGACCAAGGCCCGTGAGGTGCCCCGGTGGCGCGAGTCCGAGGTCTTCACACCGCTGGAACGCGACGTCCTGGCGTACGCCGAGGCGATGTCGCAGACCCCACCCACGGTCACCGACGAGCTCTCCGCCCGGCTGCTCGACCGGCTCGGGGCCCCGGCGCTGATCGAACTCACCGCGTTCATCGCCGCCGCGAACCTGGCCGCGCGGATGAACGTCACGCTCGGCATCGAGGCGCAGGGCATGGCGGCGGCCTGCGGCCTGCCGCCTCTGGCCGAGCCGAGCCACGTAGCCTCGCGGGCATGACCGACGACCCGTTCGTCGCGCACCGCAGCCTGCTCTTCACCGTCGCGTACGAGATGCTCGGTTCCGCCGCCGACGCCGAGGATGTCGTGCAGGAGACCTGGCTGCGGTGGGCGGACCTCGACACCGGAGCCCGGGCCGAGGTCCGCAACCCGCGCGCCTACCTGGTGCGGATCGTCACCCGTCAGGCCCTCAACCGGCTGCGGACGCTGGCCCGGCGGCGCGAGGAGTACATCGGTGAGTGGCTCCCCGAACCGCTGCTCACCAGCCCCGACGTGGCCGAGGACGTGGAACTCGCCGAGAGCGTGTCGTTCGCCATGCTCACCGTACTGGAGACGCTGGGGCACACCGAACGCGCCGTGTTCGTGCTGCGCGAGGTGTTCGACACGCCGTACGACGAGATCGCCGAGGCCGTCGGCCGGACACCGGCGGCGGTCCGCCAGATCGCCCACCGCGCCCGGGAACACGTGGCGGCACGACGCCCGCGGGTACGGGTCAGCCGCGCCGAGCAGGAAGCTGTCGTGGACCGGTTCCTGGCCGCGGTACGCGGCGGCGACCTGCGGGAACTGCTCGACGTGCTGGCACCCGACGTGGTCGCCGTCGCTGACAGCGGCGGCCTCGCCCCGGCGGCCCGCCGGCCGATCGAGAGCGCCCAACGGGTGGCCCCACTGCTGGCCAAGCTGTCCGGGATGGGCCTGGACTACCAGGCCACGCCGATGTGGGTGAACGGTGCGGTCGCGATCCGCTTCGACCTCGACGGCCGGCTGTTCGCGATCGCCAACCTGGCGATCGAGGACGGCCGGATCAGCCGGCTCTACTCGGTGCTCAACCCGCACAAGCTCGCCAACCTCGACCGGCGGACGGACCTCGCCCGCTGAGTGCGTCTCCCACCCCGGCATCCCACGCGGAACGCCGCCGGCACGAGCGCGGAACGCCGTATCCCGCGCGGCCTCAGTGCGCGTCGCGCCGCAACCACCCCGACTCGTCGTACCCCGGCGCGGCCAGGTCCGGAGGACGCCGAGCGCCCGCGCCTCGCGATGGGTGCGGCGACCGGGATGCCGCATCTCGCGGCCTCAGTGGGCCTGGGAGACGCCGAGATGCCGCGACGCGCGCGGGCGTATCCAACGCGGGGCACGGCGACCGGCGGTTCAGTCGGGTGGGCTGGTCGCTGCCGCGTCAACGGCCGGCCCTGGCCACTCGCGGCCGGCGTCGTCCGGTTCCGCCCGGTCGATCTCCCCGGGTGCGGGGCCCGTGGCCGGCTCGGTGGACGCGGCGGAGCCCGGGTGGAACTCGTGCCCCTGTGCGCACAGCCGGTCGTAGACCCGATGCCGGGCCAGGGCCAGCACGTGCGTCTCGACCTCCGCCTCGGCCAGCAGCTCCGCGACGATCTGGCGTACCGCCGCCTCGACCACGGCCAGGTCGGTGCCCGGGAACCGCTCGGCGACCACCTCGATCTCGCGTCGGACGGCCCGCTCCGGGTCGTCCAGCGCGCCGATGCCCGCCCCTTCCTGATCGGCGTCCGATGCCGTGCGCGGCTCGTCAATTCCGTTCGGATCGTGCGTCATCGTTCCTCCTGACCACGACGTGCGACTCGTGCCTCCATCTCCGGCTGCCGTCGCCGACAAACCGGCAGGCCGGCCCTCGGGCGAGCCGTTCGGCAAGAGTTCACCGGCGGGCCATCGGCCCGCGCCTCGGGACTTCCGCCCCTTAGCGCCCGACCATCGGCGTCATACCGTCGACACGACGGACACGACGCCGGGGAAGGATCGACCATGGACCAGGTCAGCGACCGCCGGCTCCACCGGGTGAAGCGGTGGATGTACCACGACGGCAGACCCAACTGGCTGGCGCGGATGATGAACCGCGTCTCGGCGTGGCAGTTCTCGGCCGGTTTTCTCGCTCCCCGTAACTGGATCACCCTGGAGGTGGCGGGTCGCCGGAGCGGTCGGACGGTGTCGTTCCCGGTGGTCGCGGTCGACCACGACGGCCGGCGGTACCTGGTGTCGATGCTCGGCGAGCAGGCGAACTGGGTACGAAACGTGCGCGCCGCCGCCGGACGGGCGGTGCTGCGGCACGGCCGCCGCCGACCGGTGCTGCTGGTGGAGGAGCCGGTCGAGCAGCGGGCACCGATCCTGCGTACCTACCTGGACAAGGCCCCGGGTGCGCGCCCGCACATCCCGGTCCGGCGGGGAGCACCGCTCTCGGACTTCACTCGGATCGCCGCCGAGTACCCGGTGTTCCGGATCCTGCCCCGAACGGAGAGCTGAGCCGGCCGAGCGAGCATCCCGCCTCCGCCGGCCGCGAAATTGACGCGCCGCACGGGGCGGGCTCGTGCGATCGTGGCCCGATGCCGCAACCGGTCCTGCGTACCGATCGTCTGCTGCTGGTCCCGCTCGCCGACCGGCACCTCGACCTGGAGGTCGAGCTTGACTCCGATCCGGAGGTGCTGCGTTACCTCTACGGCCGGGCCCGCAGCCGGGACGAGGTGACCGGGTCGCACGCGAACCGGATGGCCGTCGCGGAGAAGGTGGACGGCCTGGGTTTCTGGATGGCGTTCGGCACCGACGGCGGGGCGCGCGGCTCGACGCCCCCGGCGACCGAGGACGACGGCGAGTTCGTCGGGTTGATGATGCTGCCGCCCGCACACGGCCCCGATCAGCCGGACGATCCGGCCGTCGCCGAGCTGGGGTACCGGCTGCTGCGTCGACACTGGCGCAAGGGCCTGGCCAGCGAGGCCTCCCGGGAGTTGCTGCGGCACGCGTTCGACACGGTCGGCCAGACCCGGGTCATCGCGCAGACCATGTCCGTCAACACCGGGTCGCGCCGGGTTATGGAGGCCGTCGGCCTGCGCTACGTCCGCACCTTCTTCCCCTCCTGGGACGACCCGTTGCCCGGAACGGAGCAGGGTGAGGTCGAGTACGCGATGACCCGCGCGGAGTGGCGGGCCAACCGGCACCGGTGAGCGCGGCACCCGCCACCTGACGGGCGGGGTTAGGGTTGCCGGGTCGCTGCGGCACGTCACCCGCCGAGCGGTGGCCGACCCGTTCAGCGGAGAGGAAGCGCGATGGAGGGCATCGACCCCGAGGTGCCGCCCAGCGGCCCGGGCTGCGCCGACTGCACGGCGGCCGACCCGCCGGGCTGGTGGTTCCATCTACGCCGGTGCGGCCAGTGCGGTCATATCGGATGCTGCGACTCCTCACCCGGTCAGCACGCCACCGCACACCACGCCGCGACCGGGCACCGGTTCGTCCGCAGCTTCGAGCCGGGCGAGGAGTGGTTCTGGGACTACGACGAGCAGGTGCTCCACGAGCGGGGGCCGGCGCTGGCGGCACCTGTCCACCGTCCACCCGAACAGGGCGCACCGGCGCCGGCCGACCGGGTGCCCGCCGACTGGAAACGGCACCTGCACCGCTGACTCCGTCCGCAACGGGACCTCGGCGAGCTGGGTGACCTCCCCGCCCAGGTGCACCGCGATCCTGCAGTTCCGGCAGCCGGAAGCTCGGGGATGCCCCCGGTGTGCCACAAGTGCATGATCGGCGAGGCTGAGGGCGGCGGGGGAAGCGCCGTCCGTCAGTGGGCGGCGTCCCGCAGCGCGGCGACCGCCAGCCGCGCCGCCGGGGTGTGCTCGACCGCGTCGTGCACCACCACGTGGATCGATCGGATCGGCGTCGGGCGGACCAGCCGGACGCGGGTCACGCCGTCCGGCAGGTCTGCCGCGCCGAGCGCCGGGAGCACCGTGAGGCCGATGCCGGCGGCGACGAAGGCGAGCGCCGTCCGGTAGTCGTGCGCCTCCACCCGGAAGGCCGGGCTGAAGCCGGCGGCGGTGCAGGCTTCGAGGAGGTGGGTGCGGCACCAGCCGCGAGCGAAGTCGTTGTCCACCCAGCGCTCGTCGGCGAGGTCGACCAGGTCCGTCTGCTGCTGGTCGGCGAGGGGGTGCCCGGCCGGCACCACGGCGACGTACGGGTCGTCGAGGAGGTGGTGGGCGGTGAAGCCCGGGCCGGGGTCGAAGTCGGCCCCCGCCACGACCACCTGGAGGTCGGCGCGTTCCTCCCGTCGGTCCGGGATGTGTTCGCGAAGTTGCAGGTCGAGTCGTACGCCGGGGAGTTCGGTGAGGATGCGCCGCACCACCGACGGCATCCAGGCCGCGCCCACCGACGCGAAGTACGCGATGGACAGTGCGCCGGTGCGGCCGGCGCGTAGGTCCGCGATGAGCGATTCGGCCGCACCGACCCGGGCGAGCACCCGGTCGGCCTCGGCGGCGAGAGCCTGCCCGGCGGCCGTGGGCCGCAGGCCACGCCCCACCCGGGCGAGCAGGGCGAGGCCCGTCTCGCGCTGGAGTGCGGTGAGGTGCTGGCTGATGGCGGAGGGGGTGTAGCCGAGGTTGGCGGCGGCGGCCTGGACCGACCCGGACGCCACGACGGACCGGAAGACCCGGAGGCGGTGAACGTCGAGCACCGCACAACCATAAAGCCCGGCTGAATGGTTGTGAAGAAACAATCACTGGTGCTGAATGTTCAGGCGGCCGAGAATCATCCCATGAGCAGCCCGTCGATCACCGAATCCACGACCCCGACCAGGGTCGTTTCCGACGACGCCGCGCTCGGGGCGTACGCCCGGCGCGAGGAGCGGCCACGGCCCTGGCCGATCGTCGCCGCCGCCGGGACCACGGTGTTCCTGTGGGCGTCGGCGTTCGTCGGCATCCGCTTCGCCGGGCACGACTACTCGCCCGGCGCGATGGCTCTGGGCCGGATGGCGGCGGCGTCCGCCGCGCTGAGCATCGTCGTCGCCGTGACCGCCGCTGTCCGGCGTACCCGGGCGCCACACGTCGCGCCGAGGCCGCACGTCCTGCCCCGTGGCGGAACGCTGGGGCTCGTCGCGGTGTGGGGCGTGGCCTGGTTCGGCGGGTACAACGTGGCGCTCAACGCCGCCGAGCGGCTGGTCGACGCCGGGACGGCGGCACTGCTCGTGGCGGTCGCACCCATTCTCGTCGCGGTGGCCGCGGTTCTCGTCCTGGGTGAGCGGCTCACCGGTCGGCTCGGTGTCGGGGTGGCGGTCGCCTTCGTCGGCGTGGCTCTGATCGCGGCCAGCGGCTTCACCGGGCACGCCGACAAGCTCGGCGTCGCGCTGGCCGTGCTCTCCGCCCTGCTGTACGCCTTCGGCGTACTGCTCCAGAAACGCCTCCTGGCGCGGGTGGACGCGGTGACGATGACCTGGCTCGGCGCGCTGGCCGGTACCGCGGCCCTGCTGCCGTTCGCGCCCACGCTGCTGGGGGAACTCGCCAGCGCCCCGGTACCGGCGACCGTGAGCGTGCTGTTCCTGGGCGTGTTCCCGACCGCCGTCGGCTTCCTCACCTGGGGCTACGTGCTGTCCCGCTGGACGGCGGGGCGCACCACCGCCGCCACCTACCTGGTGCCGCCGGTGGCCGTCCTGCTGTCCTGGACGCTGCTGGGCGAGGTACCGGCACCGCTGGCCCTGCTGGGTGGCGCGCTCTGCCTGACCGGCGTGGTCCTCGCGACGCGCCGCTGACGTCAGCCGCGCCGGGCCGACTCCCAAGCCGTCTCGCCCAGCAGGTACGCACAGCCAATACGTAGCCTGCTCTGCCCTGGGTGGGCCGTGTCAAGCCACAACGTACCGGCCTGCTGTCGAGCTGCCGGCACAGACGGATCACCGGACCGCGCACCGCCGACTGCGGCACGGCGAGGATCCGAGCGGTCCCCGGCGGAACCGCGTGACGCACGAGCGGGTGGCCTCATGCGCGAAGTCGACGAGGCATGCCGCTCTGCGCCTGCGTGTCGCCGCCTGCAACAAGACGCATATACCGATGCCCGCAACCACGCCAACAGCGAAACTGTGACTACGACCCTCGACCCTGCCCACGAGGTGCGCCTGGGTCGGGGCAGGAGTGGACGCTGTTGCCAGCGGGAACCGCCTGGCCGCCAATGCCGCACGATCACATTCATCGGTAAGAATGGAAACGAACTTCTTTCTTTTGCGAGAGCTGTAGTACGACTGGCCGTTGACCTTCCACCACTCGCGCGCCACTGCCGACTCGAACAGCCGCCTCGCCACCACATGCAACGTCTCCTCCCGCATCTCCGCGAGATCCCACACCATCGCCCAGTGGCTGACAAACAGGTTGGCATACACCTTGAGTGAGTTGTCTGGATCGGCGAGAGCCGCGGATCCGTCGACGTAGAGGTACTTGGGATTGTCGAGGGCCAGCTTGACGATGTCGAATTGCCGCTGCCGGATCGAGTGAAGCTGACTGATCCGGTTCAGGCTGCTCTGCATTAGCAGGGAGGCCGACACGCCGGCCAGCGCAAGCCCGGAGAGGACCGCCGATGTTCCCCCGTACGCCTGCCCCATGTCGGAGAGATAACCCCACTGCACGGGAAGATCGGCCATCCACGTCATGGCCACCGGCGACAAGCCGATCAGCACTATGGACAGGGCAACCAGCAGGGGAACCATCATTCTGCGACCCCACTGCTTCCACGCCGACAAGCTGGACATGTCACTCCCGATGATCTCCAGGCCCGGCTCCCCCGCACTTCAGCATGGAGTAGCCGCACAAGTTCATCGATGGAGCGACCCACTATCCGGACGACCGTCCGGCCACGGGTCGGTGAACCGAGATCACCTTCCCGTGCCGCCGCCGACGTTTTCCCGGAAGTCGAGGACGAATGTCCGCCAAGCCGGTCGGTCGAAGGCGAGCACCGGGCCCGCCGGGTCCTTCGAATCCCGCACGAGGACCTGGGAGCGAGCACCGGCCACCTCCACGCACTCCTGAGTCAGGGTGCTCCGGCTGCTCTTGATCCACACGACTCCGAAATCAGCCATTAGCCGAACCTCCACTACCTTCTATTTCGACTAGACCACCTCCCGTTAAACGACATTCGAGACGGCGGGAATCGCACCGACGGTGCGAGAAAGTCGACAGGCAACCGGTTCTAAGCCGGAAGGCTCCGCCACCGTCCTGATGAATCACCGCCTGATGCCGCGCCGGGCCGACCCCCTGGAGGAGCATTCCCGACGGGGTCGGCGAGCACCGACCCCGGCGAGAAGGCGCTGCTCAGCTACAGGCGGTGCCGTTGAGGGTGAAGCCGCTCGGTGCGGCGTCGTTGCCGGTGTGGCTGGCCTGGAAGCCGATGGTGGTCGAGCCGCCCGGTGGGATGGCGGCGTTGTAGCTGACGTTCGTCGCGGTCACCTGACCACTGGTTGGTGAGTACGTGGCGCCCCAGCCGGATGTGATGGTCTGGCCGGGTGCCAGGGTGAACCGCAACGACCAGCCGTTGACGGCGCTCGTGCCGGTGTTGGTGATGGTGAGGTTGTCGACCAGGCCGTTGTTCCACGCGTTGATCGAGTTGGTCACCCGGCACGTCGCCCCGGGCGGGTTGGTGGTCGGCGTCGTCGTGGGTGTCGGACTGACGGTCGGACTGGGCGTCGGGCTGGCCGTCGGGGTGGGCGACGCGGACCCTTCGGTGAGGGTGATCGTGGAGATGCTCCGGGCGGGCACGTTGACGGTCACCTGTCCGCCGCTGATGGTGACCGGCTGCGACTGGGCGCTCAGCGTCCGTGAGGTGACGGTGTACTCGGCCGCCGAGATGCCCTGCGGGACCTGGACGACGGCGTCGTTGACCGCGTTGTTCGAGCGGTTGAGAAGCACCAGCACGACCTTGCCCCGGCCGCGGTAGGCGGTGACCTCCAGGGCCGAAGCTCTCGAACTCTTCGTGACGGCGACCCGCCGGTCACCGGGGCGGACGTACTTGGCGTACTGGGAGAACGCGTGTCCGCGCTTGAGGACCGCGCCCTTCGTGGTGCCGTACTGCGAGTCGCCGTCACCGATGAAGGAGTAGAAGCGGCGGCCGTACCACCAGATGTAGGCACTCCAGTTCGCCTCCATCGACCGGTGCACGGTCCGCATGATGTCGTCGAGGGTCTCGTTCCAGACGGCCGTGTTGCCGGGGTCTCCCCAGATGTTCGAACCGTTTCCGTCGGCCGCGTGCAGGTTCCACTCGGTCATCCACTGGTTCTTGCCGTGCTGGGCGGCGAGCGGGTAGGGCGACAGGTTCCCGCTGTTCTCCGCGTCGTACAGGTGGCCGCCGACGTAGCCGATGTTGTTGCGGGCGGTGGCATCCTGCAGCGTCGGATCGGAGTACTGGCGGGCGAATCTCAGAGATTCGGCGACCATGAGCCTGGTGTCCCTGACCCTGGCGCCGTGGTCGCGGACGAAGTTCCGCAGCTCGGTACCGGTCCAGTCCATCGAATCGTAGTCCGGGTGCCAGTCCGGCTCGTTCTGCACCGAGGTCACGTCGATGGTGACGCCCCGGCTCTTCATGTACTGCACATAACTGTTCAGGTGTTCCGCATAGTCGTCGTAGTAGTCGGTTCTCAACTTGCCGCCGTTGACCCGGCTGTTGTTCGTCTTGAAGTGGGCGGGCGCTGTCCAGGGCGAAGCGAGGATCTTGACGTCGGATCCGTAGGACTTCGCCGTCTGCAGGCTGTTCGCGTACAGACCCCATTCGCTCGACACGGGCGACACCACGGTCCGCACGATCGACAGGCCGAGCTGTCCTGGCCCGGTGCCGACGAGTGTCTGCGTCTCGCCGGTCGTCCACGGGTCACCGGAACCACCGAAGATCGGGGTGGCGGCCCCGAACCCGTCGATCGTCTGATAGCTCGACGCGGTGTTGACGGTGATGTCGGGCGTCGCGGCGAGCGAGGGCGGCGCGGTCAGGATCCCCGCCACGGTGACCAGCGAGGTCGTCGCGGCGAGCACGGTGACCGCCACGGCTCCACGCCGCCGTCGGGAGGATGGGACTTCATCAGGCTGGGCAAGCCGCATCGGGCTTCCTCTCCACCGCCGCCTGCCAGGCAGGGGACGGCACTCCGCGCAGCTGGGCACAGCGAGTCGGCCCGAGCGGCGGGCGCGCCGCCGCCCGGCCGCCGCCTCCCAGCTACGTAGTCGATCAAAACAATCCGCTCCCACGCCGTTGCCCTCGGCGTGGGTGGTCATGGCCGCCACCCGCAGGCACCGCATCGACGGTCATCGTCGCAGCCCGCGCCACCACTCTGCAACCGTTTGCAGGACCGGCCGTCCACCCTCCACCAACCCGGCCGATCAAGAAAACCGCTTGGCGGGGGACGACCAGACCCACCAAGATCACCGCTATGACGACGGCCACCCTGCAGATCCGCCCCTACCGCGACGACGACTGGAACGAGATCGCCCGGATCCACGACGCCGCCCGGTTGGACGAGCTGCGCCACTCCGCCGGTGTGGCGGCGTTCCTGTCCCTGGCGGAGACCGCCGAGGGCGAGGGCCTCTTCGACGGCGACCTGTGGGTCGCCGAGGTCGACGGCAGCGTCGCCGGCTTCGTGGCCCATGACGACGAGGAGGTGACCTGGCTGTACGTCGACCCCGCCCGCTACCGGCAGGGCATCGGTCGGGCCTTGCTGCGCCACGCCCTCGCCGCGGCGGGTCCACGGGTCGAGGTGACGGTGCTCGACGGCAACCCGGCCGCGTTGGCGCTGTATCTCAGCGAGGGCTTCACCATCACGGAGACGAAGACCGGACCGCTGGTGGGTAACGAGACGTTCACCGCCACCGGCCACATCATGCACCGGCCCGGTAGCACCTCCTCCGGTTGAGTGCGCCGGGCCGCAAATTGACGGGCGGCGTTGAACGCCGTCCCCTAGCGTCGCGAGGAGCATCACCCAGGCCCGACACGAAGAGGAGATCGACCATGAGGACGTCCGGCGGTTTTCCCGGTCCCCCGTCTGTCTCCACCGCCGGAAAGGCACTTCGTGTCAGGTCTGTTCGAGAACCCTGTTGACCCCTTCCCCACCGATGACAACACCACGCCGGCCGCCAGCGTCCGGCGGTTCCTCCTGCGGGAGTTCCGGCCACTCCGGCCGGTCGCGGCGGCCGCCGTCGCCACCACGGTCCTGTGCGCCGCGATCGAGGTGTGGCTCATCGGGTACGCCGGCCGCCTGGTCGACACGCTCGCCGCCACGAACCCGGACACGCTCTGGGCCGACCATGGCACCGAGTTGCTCACGGTGGCCCTGTTCGTGCTGCTGGTCCGGCCACTGATCAACCTGGTCGGCGAGGCGCTGGACGACATCGCGTTCCGGGCCAACGCCCGCTCGCTGGCCCGCTGGCGGGCACACCGGCACGTGTCCCGGCAGTCCGTCGGCTGGTTCCGCGACGATCTCGCCGGACGCATCGCCACCTGGGTACGCGACGGCGGTGACGCCGCCAGCACCGCCGCGTACTCGGTCATCCACACCCTGGTGTTCGTGATCGCCTACATCGCCGGCTCGGTGTGGCTGATGTCCACCATCGACGTGCGCCTCCTGCTGCCGCTGGGCGCCTGGATCGTGGCGTACGCGCTGCTCATGCGCTGGGCGGTGCCGCGCTACCGGCGGGCGTCGGAGCGTCTGCAGGAGGCGGAGTCCGCGCTGACCGGCCTGCTCGTCGACTCGTATGCGAACATCGACACGCTCGCGCTGCTCGGCGGCCAGGACAGCCGCACCGCGCACGACGTCCGGGTGTTCGCGCGGGCCAGGCGCGCGCACCTGGACCTGCAGCGGATCGAGGTGACGATCAACAGCGTCATGATGGCGTTCGGCAGCGCGCTGCTGGTCGGGCTCGTCGGGTACGGGATCGTCCTGTGGCGTACCGATGCCGCGCCCATAGGTCTGGTCGCGGCCGCGCTGGCGCTGAGTTTCCGGATCACCGCGATGGCGGAATGGCTGCTGGACGCCGTGTCGTCGCTGTTCGGCTCCGTGGGCGCGCTCCGGCGGGCGCTGCGGACCATCGCGCAGCCGCTCGCCGTCGCCGACAAACCACAGGCGACCCCGCTGCGGGTACGCGGCGGCGCCATCAGCTTCTCCCAGGTCAGCCACCACTACGGCCGCGGTGCCGGCGGGCTGGACCGGCTGAGCCTGGACGTCCCCGCCGGTGAGCGGGTCGGCATCGTCGGCCGGTCCGGCGCGGGCAAGTCCACGCTGGTCGGCCTGCTACTGCGGTTCCACGACGCGGAGTCCGGCACCATCACCATCGACGGCACCGACATCAGGGACGTGACGCAGGAGAGCCTGCGCGGTCAGATCGCCATGGTCGCCCAGGAGGCCACCCTGCTGCACCGCTCGGTCCGGGAGAACGTCGCCGGCCCCGGCGACGCCGACGACACACAGATCCAGGAGGCGGTACGCCGGGCGTCCGCCGACACCTTCGTCGCCACCCTGCGGGACGCGGACGGACGGACCGGCCTGGACGCGCAGGTCGGCGAGCGCGGCGTACGCCTCTCCGGCGGCCAGCGGCAGCGGATAGCGTTGGCCCGCGCGTTCTACCGCGACGCGCCGATCCTGATCCTGGACGAGGCCACGTCCGCGCTCGACTCCGAGGCGGAGGCCGCCATCCACGACACCCTCGGCGAGGTGATGACCGGCCGAACCGTGATCGCGATCGCGCACCGGCTGTCCACCATCGCCCGGATGGACCGGATCGTGGTCCTCGACGCCGGCCGCCTGGCGGAGCAGGGCACCCACGCTGAACTGCTGGAACGCGGCGGAATCTACGCCGACCTGTGGTGCCGGCAGTCCGGCGGATTCCTCGGCACGGCCCTCGCGTCATGAAGCGAGGGCTCCGCGCGCATCCTCCGGGCTCCGTCGGTGCGGCGAGGTATCCGTGGCACTAAAGGTGTCTCCTGCCCGGCGTGTCGCCCACCTCCACTGCCACAGATCGGAAGGTCAGCTCGACCGGAGGCGTTCACGACCAGCGTGGCCAGGCGGGCGACGCTGGCGGTGCCGGTGCCACTGGGCCAACTCGGCGGATGAGTGCCGGAGTGGAATGATGGGACCATCGATCGAGGGCGGTGCCGAGCCGGTCGCGAGGAGTGTCGAGTCGATGAATCTTGACCCGTTGTGGGCCGACCTGACGACGGAACTGTTGACCGTCCTCGCCTCGTACCGATCCCGGGTAACGGAGTTGGACAGGCAGGAGAAGGCCGACCACACCCTGCTAACAGAAGCCGACCTCGCGGTCGAAGACATGATCATAAGCAAGATCCGCGCGGTGGACCCCAAGGCTCGGGTGCTGGCGGAGGAGTCGGGCAGCGGCGCCTGGCGGCCCGGTCACGACGAGGAACCCGAGCGGATCTGGGTGATCGACCCGATCGATGGCACCGCCGAGTTCGTCAATCCGAACAGCACCGAGTTCTGCTCGGTGGTCTGTCTGCTGGAGCGACGGGAGCCGGTTGCCGCACTCATCGTCGCGCCTGAGCTGGGAGACGGCGGCAACTCGATTGTGGTGGTCGCCTCCCGGGCCGACCGGACGATCACGATCAACGGCAGGCCGGCGGCCTACCGCAGCGAACCAGTTCGTGTCGCATCCCTGACCCGCAGCGTCCGATCGGAAGCCCCGCCGCACGAGACCGCCATGGCCGAGGCCGGCTACGCCCTGAAGACGCGCACCACGTCACAGACGCTGGACATGCTGCGTACCGCTCTGGACCTCACTGCTCACGCGACCGGCGCACCGCGTTTCGACCTCTTCTACCGTCCTCGCCAGAAGGTCTGGGACGGCCTCGCGGGCTTGTGCCTCGGCGAGATCGTCGGTCTAATGTCCACAGACGTGAATGGGAAGTGGCATCTGCCAGTGCCCATGGAAACGCTCGCCCAACCAGAGCCGACTTTCGCCAGCACCGTGATGGGTCGCCCGGAGGCCGTCAAGTGGTTCGTGGAGCTAGCCCGGGACTCCCCCACCGGAACACCGAAGTCCTCGTAGACGTCACGTCGATCATCAGCGCGGAAGATTTCGTCGTCGCGCAGAACCGCGCAACTCGGCCTGACGATCCGTTTGCCCGCCAGGCATTTGTCGAGCTGATCCAATCTCTGATCTTCATGGAACGGGTATGGATCGCGCATCCGGTCCTCGCCCGACCTTCGGCCGTCGACTTCGGTGCCAAGCCGTATCTTCTCCGGGCGTTGACCGACGCGGGCCTGCTGCATCCGTTGCACCTGAGCGACGACGAGACCAACCGGATGCGGGACGCCGAGGAGGCGGCGCTGCACGAGTTGCAGAGCTGGCGCGGTAACCGGGTTCTCGGCCAGTTCATCGGGCAGGCTGTCGCCTGCGACGATGCCCTGCCCGATGCTCGGAACTCACTGTCGAAGCGCATTCACGGCTGGTGCGCCTTCCAGGCGGCAAACGTACGGGTCGCCGGTCATCACGCGGACCGCATCGCCACACCGGACGGGGTGGAGGACGATCCCTTTGGAGCCTGGGCACGAGCAGCATCGATCGTGCTACGTGGCCCGCTGGGAGCCATGGCGCCGCCCGGCGAGGAGGTCTACGTCGCGGCGATTCTGGCGCGTGGGCTGAAGTATCAGGCGCGAGCGGACGCCACTCGCCTTTCCTACCAGGCCCACCCCGTGCGGCGGGACTTCCTGCTGACCTTCGACCTCTCCACCGAAGGTGCGACAGAGACGGTCGTGCTCGACGTCATCAGGGCCATCCGGGGTATCCATCAGTCGCTCGTGACGGCGGCGGATGACAGCGACACGCACCGTGTACAGCTTCTCGAACTCGAACTTCCACTGCTGGGCGGCCGCCTCTGGCAGGCCGGCGAGACCGGCCGGCTCGGTGAACGGGACTGGATCGACCTGGTTGTCGCCCGGATCGCCGACTACCGGGACAAGGCGGCCGAGCTGCGGGCCGCCGTCGCCCGCTGCGTCACCGACGAGGACCACCTCCGCCTCGCCCGCGACATCAACGGGGCGAAACGGCAACTCCTGGAACGGCTCGGCCTGCGCCGGGTGGCGCTCTCGCCGGTGGAACAGGAACTCGTCAACGGGGTGGCCTCGGTGACCGAGTCGGTGCCCGGTGTACCCAAGGTCGCCGGCATGTGGATCGGAGCGCGAGCACTCGGCAAACAGGTCTCCGCCACCGGTACACCGGTGCAGCGCTTCCTCTACAAAGAGTTCTACCGCGCCTGGAAACGCGCCGGCCGCTGACCTGCCCCCATCTCCGATTGTCGATCATGCAGTTGCGGCACCTGACAATCTACGCATTCCTCCTATTCTTGATGCCCCAACTGCATGATCAAGGAGCAGTGGCGGTTGGTCAACGGGTGAGGCCGACCAGGGTGGCCAGGCGGGCTATGCCGGCCGGTGCCGGGTGGCGGTGGGCGAGGTCGGCGATGACGGTACGCGCCACGGGCCGGCACCGGACCTCGGCCGGCGCGATTGCGTCCGCGTCGACAAGCGCCCGGGCCGCACCCCGCAGGTCACCGATCTGGAGGTACGCCCGCGCCACGTCCACCAGGTACGCGCCCCGGTGCTCGGCCGGCAGCCGCCGCCACCCGTCCCGCCGCACGATCGCCCCGTGCCCCTGCACGGCCGCCCCGGCGTCGCCCAGCTCGATCGCCACCACCACCTGCGCCAGCTCGACTGTCGTCGACCCGAACCCGGTCCGCTGCGGATCGACACCCACCCGCGCCACGCCGACGAGCCCGGCCGCCCGCCCCGTCAACTCGGCGGCACGACCGGCATCGCCGCATCCGGCGGCCGCCAGTGCGGCTTGGAGCAGTAGCGTCCCGCGTACGGCGGCACCCTGCGGCCCGAGGCGGCTCGCGGCAGCACACGTCGCGGCCAGGGCCAACCGGTGCCGACCCAGCGCCCGCAGCGCCTGTCCCACCGACACCGCCGCCGACGCGGACAGCAGCGCATCACCGCCCGCCGCGCCCATCGCACGATCCGCAGCAAGCCAGCCGAGATCGGCCTCGCCAAGCTTCACCAGCACCGACGCGGTGATCCGGTACGCCGGCACCAGCAGCTCCCGGCCCGACGACACTTGCACGGCGTCCAGCAGCCCCGGCAACGCTCGCACCAACTGCGGGTAGTGCGCGTGCTGGAAACTCAACAAGGCATGCTCGACCTGCCGCCGCACCTCAGCGGGTGAGATCGAACGACCAGGCACGCGCTCGTATCGGGCCAACGCCGCCCGGATCCCGTCCACCCCGTCGGGCATGTCGGTATCCCGCTGCTCGGATGGACGGCATTGGCCGAGCAACACCATCGGGTCCACCCGCAGTACCTGCCCGATCTGCTGGATCGTCGGGTACCGGTCCAACCGCCGGGCACCCCGCTCCACCTTGTCCACCCAGCTCTTCGACTTGCCCAGCCGGTCGGCCAGCATCTGCTGCGTCATCCCCCGCCGTACCCGCCACCGCGCCACCCGCCGACCGATCGGCAGCTCACCGCCGCTCACGCCGCCACCGTCGGTCCGGCACCGCCCGCGTGGTTTCCTCCACCGGTACGCGCTCCGCCTCCGCCTGCTCCAACAGCCGTCGCCTGGCCGCCTCCCGCTCAGCAGCCTCAACCTGCTCGCCCCGGCTCGTCGTCGACTCGTCACGTGCCCCAGACATGTCGTCTCCCTTCCAGCAGTGCGGACGTGGCCGAGCTCGAGTCACGTACCGCATATGGCACGCTCGGTAACCACGACGCTACGATCGCGACGGTGGTCGTAGGACTCACCAGCAGTACGGGTGGGAGGACCTGCCCCGCCTGGGAAGGGGTCTCCGGCGGGGCGAACGTCGACCACCGGTCAACTTGGGGGTGCCAGGTGACAGTTCACGGCCGATCGTCCAGGCCGCGCGGCTACGTGACCGGGTACCTACTGAAGCTGGTCCGCGAGTCCATCCCGTTGACGCAGGAACAAGTTGCCGCCGAGCTCGGGGTCGACCGCGCAACGGTGCAGAGCTGGGAATCCGGGCGGCGGCCCTTCACGGCCGTGCCTTTCGGGCAGGCACTCACAATCCGTCAGAAGCTTGGCAGGCTCGGAGGCCGTGCCCGTCTGCTTGCCGCCGTTGACGACGCCGTCGAAGCGGACTTCATCCTCGCCAATATCCTTGACCAGCAGGTGGACCGAGCCGAGCTATGTGAACAAGCGCTTGGATGGTCGGTGCTCACCCACCGGCTGACTGATCTGATCGTATGGGCGGTCACCGGCCGGCCACCGAGCTTCGTCAGAGACCTCCCACCAACCCACCCACGGCGAGGTCCGGTCGCCGACGGACCGATCCTCCCCGCAGATCAGCGTCACACCTTCTTCCAGCATCTTCACGTGCTGGCTGAACGCGCTGCCATTGGTCGGCACCCACACGAACTGCTGCACCGGCAAGCTTGCTTCCTCGCCGGCACGGACCCCACGAAGGAGTCCGCCGAGTGGCTCGCACAGCACAACGCGCGAACGGCTCGCCGGATCACCAGCCACAACACCTGGTCACCGATGTGGCCTGCCGCCCGATCCGTGGTCACCTCGCTGGCCAACCAAGGCAACCCGGAGCCACTCCGCGACTTCATCGCCCGCGCCCACCCGGACGACGCCTGCCAGCAGGCGGCGCTGAACTACTCCGCCTACTGGGTCGGCGAGATCCCCTACCGCCAGCGAAACGACGCCTTCATGCCCGCCGCCCGCACCGACTGGCGTGGCTCACGTCTCCTCCGCCACTTGGTCGCGCGTCTCAAACCCGGACACCCGTTCGTGGACCTCAACATCCACAACACCTGGGCCTTGCTGACCGCCCGCCAGGGTCTTTCCTACGACGACGCTGCCACGAGCCAAGCGTTGGTCAACCGCAGCACCATCCTCCTCGACCACGACAGCATCTCCGCACAGTCCAGGCAGGAACTAACGTCTATCGTCTACAGCCTGCGGACCGACGGAATCACGGGCCAAGGGGCGGGCAGATGAGCGAGGACCAACAGGCTGCCGGGGCGATGAGCTTCATCTTCGAGGCAGGTGTGCTCAAGCGCGCTGCCCGCACCGGCTGGTGGTTCGCCGGGGTCAAGCATCCCGAGTCCGTCGCCGAGCATTCATTCCGCACTGCGGTCATCGGCACGATACTCGCCGCCATGGAGGGCGCCGATCCGGCCCGGGTGTCCATGCTGTGCACCCTGCACGACACCCAGGAAACCCGGATCACCGACATCCCACACATCGCCAAGCGCTACCTCACCGCCGTACCTAACACCGCCGTCACCGCCGACCAGGTTGCCGCCTGCCCACCCGCCGTCGCCGACGTCATCAACGCCGCCGTCGCCGAGTACGAAGCAGGGGAAACTCTCGAAGCCATCGTCGCCCGCGACGCCGATAAACTCGAATGCCTCGTCCAAGCCGTCGAGTACCGGCACCAGGGCATCGACAACGTCCAGCGCTGGATCGACAGCTCCCGCACCGCCCTCAAGACCGCATCCGCCCACCGCCTCGCCGACGCTGCGCTAACCGGCCAGCCCCTCGCTTGGCTCACCCCGCCACGCTAGAAAGTTCGAGTAACTACAACCGACATTAGCCGCCAACCAGGGCATCAACGCCGTTCCGGCTGGCCGAATTAGGTTGGCGCCGCACCGGCATTTGGCTTATTGGTTTCTGCTGCATTCGCACCAAACTGTCAGAGATTTGTCAGTAACGTGCACGCGTCGAGGTGGCAACATACAATTCTTCGATGCAAACGGATGGGCCAATCGGCTTTTGGAGCTACACGCATCGCGATGATCAACTTGAGCAGGGAAGAATTAGGCGTCTTTCCACGGCAATAGCCAACGAATACGAATTGCTGACAGCGGAGAGCCTGGCTCTATTTGTTGACAACTCGGCCATCGAATGGGGCGATGAATGGAAGAGCGTCATCGATGGTGCGTTGGCGCGCACTGCTTTCTTCATCCCAATAATCACACCTTTGTACCTTAGAAGTGAGCAATGTCGCCGGGAGTTCATGGAGTATTTGAGTCGGGCAGTAAGCGCAGACGCCCGAGAACTGGTACTACCGATCCTATACGCGGACACTCCGGCAGTGACCGATCCAGATACCGATGACGAAGTTGCGCGCCTAGTGCAGGATACCCAATACCAAGACTGGCGATCCCTGCGCCTTTCCGCCGAGGAGTCGCCAGAGTACCGGAGCGCCGTCCATAAGCTAGCGACTCGCCTCGCCAGCATAACGGCCCAGATCTCTGAGCGCCCCCTACCAGACATCGAGGATATTGACCAGTCCGACCCAGAGGGGTTCTTGGATAAGATTGCAAAAGCAGAAGAGGCAGCGGCCTCCTGGGGTGAAACCCTGGACGAACTCACAATTGAGATGCAACGGCTCGGCGAGATCGCAGAGGCCTCAGCGGCTCGCATGCGGGCGAGTGATGCACGCGGCGCCGGCGCACGAGGTCGACTTGTTGCACTCAATCAATTCGCACTAGACATCAGTTCACCTGCCGAACGAATCGATGCCTTAGGGACAGACTTCGGGCGCACAGTCGTAGACGCCAATCCCGGAGTTGTCGCATTAATTGAAGCCGCAAAATCATCCGGACTACCAGATGGTGATCGCGCACAGGCGGAGGCCTTCTTCGCGAGCATTCAAGGCCTGGCTAAGGCCACGTCGAGCGGAGCGGCTGAACTCACCTCTCTATCTCAGAGCATCGACCAAGTACAGTCGCTGTCTCGGGTAATCAGGGCACCGCTGCGCAAAATCAACAAAGGCCTGACAGCCATCGTTGATGCGGCGACAGTCCTTCGAGGCTGGGCACGACTTACTGAATAGAATAAACACCAGCCGACCCAACGGAACGAATTGACATCCAGCCGGGATACGCAAGTATTCCCAATTTCCACCCGCAAGAGCGCAACGAATGTTGGCATCCTCACAGCGCCACGATCGCTGCTGCCTCGGCTGGTAGTTCGATGCGGTCGCGTTGGACGGTGACGCCCTCCGCCGTGGCCAGCAGGACCCGTCGGGCCACTCCCGGCAACGTTACCCGTTGCGGTTTGTCGGCGAGGTTGGCTGCAACCAGGCAGCCGCCTCGCCGCATCACCAGGAACTGGTCGCCGTGGCGTACATCGAGGGTGTGCAGGCGGGGGTCGGAGAGGTCCGGGCGGGACTTGCGCAGGGCGATGAGGCGGCGGTAGAAGTCGTACATCTCGCGGTGTTCGGGTTTGTCCAGCTCGGCCCAGTCGAGCCGGGAGCGCAGGAAGGTCTGCGGGTCCTGCGGGTCCGGCACCTCGGTAGCGGGCCAGCCGTGCGCGGCGAACTCCTCACGGCGGCCGGTTACCACCGCGGAGGCCAGTTCCGGCTCCGGGTGGGAGGTGAAGTACTGCCAGGGTGTGGCGGCGGCCCACTCCTCCCCCATGAACAGCATCGGGGTGAAGGGCGCGGTCATCAGCAGGGTCGCGCCGACCCTGAGCAGGGCCGGGGACAGGGAGGCGGTGAGCCGGTCACCGGTCGCGCGGTTGCCGATCTGGTCGTGGTTCTGGAGGTACGCCACGAAGCGGTGGCCGGGGGTACGCGGGTCGACGGGACGGCCGTGTTGGCGGCTGCGGAAGCTGGACCACGTGCCGGTGTGGAAGAAGCCGCCGGTGAGCACCTCCACCAGGCACTCCATGGTGCCGAAGTCGCCGTAGTAGCCCTGCCGTTCGCCGGTCAGCAGGGTGTGCAGGGCGTGGTGGGCGTCGTCGTTCCACTGGGCGTGCAGGCCCATGCCGCCGGCCTCCCGGGGCGTGATCAACCGAGGGTCGTTGAGGTCGGACTCGGCGATCAGCGACAGCGGGCGGCCCAGGTGCGTCGAGAGCGACTCGACCTCGACGGTCAGCTCCTCCAGCAGGTGCACCGCGCGGGTGTCGGGCATGGCGTGCACGGCGTCCAGGCGCAGCCCGTCGACATGGTAGTCGCGCAGCCACATGAGGACGCTGTCGATGATGAAGCGGCGTACCCCGTCGGAGTGCGGCCCGTCCAGGTTGACGGCCTGACCCCAGGGGGTGTGCCGCTCCCCCACATAGGGCGCGAACTTCGGCGCGTAGGCCCCGGAGGGCCCGAAATGGTTGTAGACGACGTCGAGGATCACCCCCAGGCCGCGAGCGTGAGCGGCGTCCACGAAACGTTTCAGGCCGTCCGGCCCGCCGTACGGTTCGTGCGGGGCGTACCAGCAGACGCCGTCGTAGCCCCAGTTGTGTTCGCCGTTGAAGGCGTTGACCGGCAGCAGCTCGATCATGTCGACACCCAGGTCGACCAGATGGTCGAGCCTGCCGATCGCCGCGTCGAAGGTGCCCTCCGGGGTGAAGGTGCCGACGTGCAGCTCGTACAGGATGCTGCCGGGCAGCTGCCGACCGGTCCAGGACCGGTCGGTCCAGCGGAAGGCCGCGTGATCGTAGATCCGGCTGGGCCCATGCACACCGGCCGGCTGCCAGGCCGACCGGGGGTCGGGCAGCGGCTGGTCGTCGTCGTCGAGCAGGAACGCGTAGTCGGGGCCGGCGTCGGGCACCTCGACCCGCCACCAGCCGTCCCGAGCGGCACGCATCTCGTGGTCGGCGGCGCCGGGCAGGTGCAGCCGCACCCGTTTCGCCTCGGGTGCCCAGACGGTGAACTCGGTCATGACGCAGCCTCCCGGGTCAGGTGGTGGGCACCAACAGCGCGACGGGATAGGTGGTCAACAGATCAGCCATGCGGACCTGAGTGCCACTGTAGACCCGACCGGTGAACAGGCACGACATCTCTTTAACGGGTAGTGACAGGGTGGTGTCCCGCCAGCCGCCGGCGGCGGCCAGGCGCAGCGGCAGCCGGGTGGCCACGGCGACCGCGCCGCCCCGGTCGAAGGCGACCGCGTGCCGGGCCGCCGGTCCGTGCACGATGACCGGCTGGTAGTCGCCGAACAGCTCCGGAAGGTCGCGGCGCGCCCGCAGCGTCCGCGACACCACCAGCAGCTTCGCCGCGCCGGTGTCGTCCACCGGCGGCTGCCAGCCCGCGTCGAGCCGGGCCAGCAGTTCCCGGCGTACGCCGAAGTCGACCGGGCGGCGGTTGTCCGGGTCGACCAGGGAGTTGTCCCACAGCTCGGTGCCCTGGTAGGTGTCCGGCACCCCGGGCATGGCCAGTTGCACGAGTTTCTGTCCGAGCGAGTTCGACCAGCCGGGCGGGGTGATCTCGGCGGCGAAGGCGGCCAGCTCGGCGTTGACGGCCGGGTCGTCGTACATGGCGTCGACCAGGGCGTGCATGGCCCGTTCGAAGGCCGGGTCGGGGTCCGTCCAACTGGTCGAGGCCGCCGCCTCCCGGGCGGCCTTCTCCGCGTACGCGTGCAGCCGCTCGCGTTCGATGGGCCAGGCGCCGACGGCGGTCTGCCAGAGCAGGTGGGCCAGGGCGGCGTCGGGCAGCGGCACCGCGGCCATCCAGCCGGTGACCAGCTCGGCCCAGCGCTGCGGCAGCTCGGCGAGGACGGCGAGGCGGGCACGGACGTCCTCGCCCCGCTTGGTGTCGTGGGTCGACAGGGTGGTCATGCTCGCCGGCCAGCGCTCGTGGCGGGCGGCGGCGAAGCGGTGGAACCGGCCGGGCAGGGTGCCGAAGTGGGTGGGGCTGCCGCCGACCTCGTTGAGCGCGATGAACCGGCTCCACCGGTAGTAGGCGGTGTCCTCGACGCCCTTGGCCATCACCGCGCCGGTGAACTGTGGGAAGCGGCGGGCCAGTTCGTCGTCGGGGTCGCGCAGCCGTCGGGTGACGGCGTCCAGCGCCCCGGTCAGGTCGATCCGGCGGCGGCCGGCCTCGGCGCGGGCGTTGGCCAGGTGCCGGGCCCCGTCGGGCGGGTAGCCGCGGTAGACGGCGAAGGCGGCGGCGAGCTCGGCCAGGGCGGCGCGGGCCGCGTCGGGGTCGACGTCGGGGGCGAGCGCGGCCAGCCGGGTCAGTTCGGCGGCCAGCAGTCGGGTGGCCGCGCCGAGTTTCGTGTCGTGGGTCAGGTCGGCCCAGGAGGTGGCCCGGCCGGCGAGGCGGGTGTCCAGGGCGGTGAAGTCAGCCTCGGCGTCGCCGTCGACGAAGAGCCCACCGACGGCGTTGAGCGCGTCGTAGCCGGTCGTGCCGTCGACCGGCCAGGGCGGCAGCTCCTCGCCGTACTCCAGGATCTTCTCCACGATCAGCCACGCGTCCGGCGCGGCGGCGCGCAACCGGGCCAGGTAGCCGCCGGGGTCGCGCAGCCCGTCGGGGTGGTCGACCCGGATGCCGTCGACCTCACCCGCCGCCGCCCAGGCCAGGATCAGCTCGTGGGTGGCGGCGAACACCTCCGGGTCCTCCACCCGCAGCCCGGCCAGGCTGGAAACGGCGAAGAACCGGCGGTACGTCAGTTCGGTGTCGCCGCGTCGCCAGGAGACCAGCTCGTAGTGCTGCCGGTCGTGCACCTCCCGGGCGCTGCCGTCGCCGGTGCCGTCGGCGATCGGGAAGCGGTGCTCGTGGTAGCGCAGCTCCCCGTCAGCGATCTTGAGGTCGTCTAGGGCGTCGGGGGTGTCGGCGAGCACCGGCAGCAGCAGCCGCCCCCGCTGCCAGTCGATGTCGAACCAGCCGGCGTACGCCGACTCGCGGCCCCGGCGCAGCACGTCCCACCAGGCCGGGTTGGCCACCGGCACGGCCACCCCGGCGTGGTTGGGCACGATGTCCACGACCAGGCCGAGGCCGGCGTCGCGCAGGGCCCGCAGCAGCCGCTGCCGGCCGGCCTCGCCGCCGAGTTCCGGGTTGACCTGCCGGTGGTCGACCACGTCGTAGCCGTGGGCGCTGCCCGGGGCGGCGGCCAGCAGCGGCGCGCTGTACAGGTGGGTGACGCCGAGGTCGGCGAGGTAGCCGGCGAGGCCGGCGGTGGCGTCCAGGTCGAAGCCGGGGCGCACCTGCACCCGGTAGGTGGAGGTCACGGACCGAGCGGGCATGTCAGGCCACCCTCTCCAGCACCACCAGGGAGCGGTCCGGTACGCAGAGCGTGCCGCCGGCCTCCACGGTGGTGCTCTTGTCCTGGTCGGGTTCGGCGGTGCTGATCACCAGTTCCCAACGGTGGCCGAACTCGGCCGGCGGGAGGGTGAAGTCCAACGGCGCGTCGTGGGCGTTGAAGCAGAGCCAGAAGGAGGAGTCGTGGTGGCGTTGGCCGTACTGGCCGCGTTCACGGATGCCCTCGCCGTTGACGAACAACGCCACCGAGCGGCCGAAGTCGTTGCCCCAGTCCTCGCCGGTCATCTCCCGCCCGTCGGGGGTGTACCAGGCCAGGTCGGGCAACGGCTCGTCCAGCTCGCGGGAGCGCACCGGCAGGCCGGTGAAGAAGCGACGGCGGCGGAACACCTGGTGCTGGCGGCGGAACTCGACCAGCCGGCGGGTGAAGTCGAGCAGGTCGGTGTCGGTGTTGTCCCAGTCGATCCAGGCCAGTTCGCTGTCCTGGCAGTAGGCGTTGTTGTTGCCGCGCTGGGTGCGGCCCAGCTCGTCGCCGTGGCCGATCATCGGTACGCCCTGCGACAGCATCAGGGTGGCCAGGAAGTTGCGCCGCTGGCGGGCGCGCAGGCCGACCACGCCCGGGTCGTCGGTGTCGCCCTCGACGCCGCAGTTCCAGGACCGGTTGTGACTCTCGCCGTCGCGGTTGTCCTCGCCGTTGGCCTCGTTGTGCTTGTCGTTGTACGACACCAGGTCGGTCAGGGTGAACCCGTCGTGGCAGGTGACGAAGTTGATGCTGTGGAACGGGCGGCGTCCGTCGTCCTGGTACAGGTCGGCGGAGCCGGAGATGCGGGAGGCGAACTCGGCGAGGGTGGCCGGTTCGCCGCGCCAGAAGTCGCGAACGGTGTCGCGGTACTTGCCGTTCCACTCGGTCCACTGCGGCGGGAAGTTGCCGACCTGGTAGCCGCCGGGGCCGACGTCCCACGGTTCGGCGATCAGCTTGGCCCGGCTGACCACCGGGTCCTGCTGGACCACCTCGAAGAAGGTGGAGAGCCGGTCCACCTCGTAGAACTCGCGGGCCAGGGTGGCGGCGAGGTCGAAACGGAACCCGTCGACGTGCATCTCGGTCACCCAGTACCGCAGCGAATCCATGATCAGCTGGAGGGAGTGGGGGCTGCGGACGTTGAGGCTGTTGCCGGTGCCGGTGTAGTCGACGTAGTACCGCCGATCCTCCTCCGATAGCCGGTAGTAGCTGGGGTTGTCGACACCCTTGAAGCTCAGCGTGGGGCCGAGGTGGTTGCCCTCGGCGGTGTGGTTGTAGACCACGTCGAGGATCACCTCGATGCCGGCGGCGTGCAGCGCCTTGACCATGCCCCGGAACTCCTGCACCTGCTGGCCGAGGTGTCCCAGGGCCGAGTAAGCGTGGTGCGGGGCGAAGAAGCCGATGGTGTTGTAGCCCCAGTAGTTGCGCAGGCCCAGGTCGGCCAGGCGATGGTCGTTGACGAACTGGTGCACCGGCATCAGCTCGATGGCGGTGATCCCGAGCCGGGTCAGGTGCTCGATCATCGGAGGTGAGGCGATGCCCGCGTACGTGCCGCGCAGTTCCTCGGGGATGCCGGGCAGCCGCATGGTCAGCCCGCGTACGTGGGCCTCGTAGATGACCGAGTGGTGGTACGGGATGCGCGGCGGCGCGTCGTTGCCCCAGTCGAAGTACGGGTTCACCACCACCGACTTGGGCATGAACGGCGCCGAGTCGGTGGTGTTGATCCGGTCGGGGTCACCGTGGGTGTAGTCGTAGACCGCCGGGTCCCACCGCACGTCACCGTCGATGGCCTTGGCGTACGGGTCGATGAGCAGCTTGGCCGGGTTGCAGCGCACTCCGTTCGCCGGATCGTACGGCCCGTGCACCCGGTATCCGTACCGCTGCCCCGGCCCGATCCCCGGGATGTACGCGTGCCAGACGTACGCGTCGACCTCCCGCAGCTCGACCCGGCGCTCGGCGCCGGTGTCCCACTCGTCGAAGAGGCAGAGTTCGATCTTCTCCGCCACCTCCGAAAAGATCGCGAAGTTGGTGCCCATCCCGTCGTAGGTGGCGCCGAGGGGATACCGCTCGCCCGGCCAGACCTGCATGTCGCTCCTTCGGCCCACGTGTCATGAGCGCGCCCGCCCGCACCATGAGCGCACCCGCCAGGGAACCCGGTGATGCGCGGGGCGGTAATGCCCCGCACGGTCCACCGCCAATCCATCCGATCGGGTGAATGCCCGGTATCCGCCCGACTGAGTCGAGATGAACCCTGCGGTGTCGTCAGTCACTGAGGCCCTCTTCGAGATGCGGGATCGGCCGTCATGACGTTTCCTTGTTCGCGGGCGCGTGTCAGCGCGTCTACCAGATCCTCGCACCGCGGGCGCGTCCACGCGTGTCCGAAACCCAACCCTGCCCTCTCGCCGCCACCGACGTCGGCGCGTTCCTTCCTGCACGGACGGAGACTGATGTGACCACCCTGCGGGTCGGCGGGCGTACCGCCACCGCCGCGGACCGTGTCCACCGCCCCACGCTCACCTCGCGCCCCCAGGTGCCGGCGCAGTCCGGCACCACCGCCGGGTCGCAGCCCCGCCGCATCCTGATGCTGTCGTGGGAGTACCCGCCGGTGCTCGTGGGCGGCCTGGGTCGGCACGTGCACGCCCTGTCGGTGGCCCTGGCCGCGGCCGGTCACGAGGTCACCGTCGTCACCCGCCACGCCGACGGAGCCCCGCTGGAGGAGTACGTCGACGGGGTGCGCGTCGTCCGCGCCGCCGAGGACCCGGTGACCTTCCCACTGGCCACCGGCTCGCTACTGGCCTGGACGATGGCGTTCAACCACACCCTCACCCGGGCCGCGCTGCGCGCCGCCGCCACCGGCGACTACGACGTGATCCACGCCCACGACTGGCTCGTCGCGCACACCGCGATGACCCTGCGCGACCACCTCGACCTGCCGCTGGTCAGCACCATCCACGCGACCGAGGCCGGCCGACACCAGGGCTGGCTACCCGAGGAGATGAACCGCACCATCCACGGTGTGGAGCACTGGCTCGGCGGCGAGTCGACCCGCGTCATCGTCTGCTCCGGCTACATGCGCGACGAGGTGACCGGCCTGTTCGGCGTGCCGACCGCCCAGGTGGACGTGGTGCCCAACGGGGTGGAGCCGCACCGTTGGCGGGTACCGGCCTCCGCCGTCGCCCAGGCCCGAGCCCGGTTCGCGGGGGACGGACCGTTGGTCACCTTCGCCGGCCGGCTGGTCTACGAGAAGGGTGTGCAACATCTGCTCGCGGGGCTGCCCCGGTTGCGGGAGCGGCACCCGGGGCTGCGCGCGGTGATCGTCGGAGACGGGCCGTACCGGGGTGAACTGGAGGCCGACGTGCACCGGCTCGGCCTGGCCGGCACGGTCAGCCTGCCCGGCTTCCTCGGCGGCACCGACCTGCCAGCGGTGATGGCCGCCTCGGACTGCTTCGCCGTGCCCAGCATCTACGAGCCGTTCGGCATGGTCGCCCTGGAGGGTGCCGCCGCCGGTGCGCCGCTCGCGGTCGCCGAGACCGGCGGGCTCGCCGAGATCGTGGAGCCGGGTGTCACCGGGGTGACCTTCCGGCCGCACGACCCGGACGCGCTGACCGACGCGGTGCACACCCTGCTCTCCGACGCCGAACGCGCCCGGACGCTGGCCCGCCGGGCCCGCGCCATGGTGCACGAGCAGTACGGCTGGGCCGCCATCGCCAGCCGCACCGCCTCGACGTACGCCTCGGCGATCGCCCAGGCACCGACGTTCGCCGCGGAACGGGCGGCTCGCCAGATGGCGCACGGACGGACCCTACCGGCGCTCCCGGAGGGGAACCTGCTCGCCGCCGCCGGCCTGCGCTGACCGTTGCGTCCCTCGACGCGCTCGCGGTCGCCCCGACCCGGTCCTCGACCGGGTCGGGGCGCCGACCGGGGCGGCGGCTATCGGGGGCCGAGACCGGTCTTGCCGTCGAGCAGCTCGCGCGCCACGTCCAGGTGACCCGCGTGACGTGCGGTCTCCTCGATCATGTGCAGGACCACCCGCCGCAGGTCGGTGACCTCGTCCCCGAGCGGACCGGGGTGCCGCCCGCGTACCGGTGCGGACAGCGGCGTGGCGGCGAGGACCGCGTCGGACCGGTCGCACTGGGCACGGTAGAACGCCAGCACCACCGACGGCGGTCGGGGTGTGGTCAGTGGGGCGTGATCGTCGTCGGGCCAGGCCAGCGGATCGGCGGAGCCGGTGACGATCTCCTGGAACCAGTGCCGCTCGGCGTAGCCGAGGTGCTCCACCAGGCCCAGCGGCGTCCACCCGGAGGGCAGCACGGCGGTGGTCAGGGCTGTCACGTCGAGCCCTTCGATGATCGCGAGGACGCTGGCCCGCTGCGCCTCCAGGAACATCGACAGCGCGCTCTTCTCCCCGTCGCCCATTCCGGGCACCCCTTTCCCCGTCAGCTCGTGTCCGGTCGGACCGAGCCAGCCGGATCGGCTCCGGCGAATGCCGGACGGTAACAAGCACGACCGACACCGTCCGCTCACGAGTTCCGGGCCCCGCCCGCCGGCCACTGCGTCGTCACTCGTCCATCGGCACAGGGCCTAGTCGAGCAACCAGTGGTGCAGTTGCGTGCCGTAGGGGGTCGACGCGACGATCGCCGTGGCGCACCACAGGACGGTGCCGACCGTGAGCCAGCGGAACGTCGCCCGATCGCCGACCCGCCAGGTGCGGAAGAGGGATACCAGCCCGAGGAGCAGGGTCACCACGGCGAGCGGCCGGACGAACATCGCCACCACCCGGCTGAGTTCGAAGACCCAGAGCAGCGGGTTCCACGCCGAGTCCGGCCCGACCGGCGGAAGCGAGTCCTTCGGATCGCCCAACCGTTCCAGCCCCGGTTCCAGCAGCGCCGGGAGATCGCCGGCGCGTAGCGCGGCCGTGAGCAGCACACCGAAACTGCCGACCAGCACGGCGGTCAGCATCAGCAGTTGGGCCGCCAGCACGGCGCGCCCGCCGAGCGAGAACGGCCGGGCCTCAACCTGCTGACTCATGGGCGCACCGTACCGCTCGCCCGGTGGGTACGGCAGCCCCGGACCTGACGGGGCGACCGATCGGCAGGGTTGACTGGCAGCATGGTGGACATGGCTGCGATGGACGGTGCCGACGTCGACGGGGCGGTGGCCGAGATGGTGCGGGTGCTCACGCCGCACCTGTCCCGGGACTGGCGGAAACACCGGGCGGGGACGCTGGAGTGGAGTTGCTGGACGACCGCGGTCCATGTCGCCCACGACCTGCTGGCGTACGCGGGTCAGGTGGCGGCCGGTCCGGATGAGGCGTACCTGCCGTTCGACCTGGTAGTCCAGGACGCCGCCGCACCGCGCGACGTCCTCGCCGTGGTCACCGCCTGCGGGCGGCTGCTGAGCCACGCGGTGACCGCCGCGGCACCGACCGCCCGCGGCTGGCACTGGGGACCGACCGACCCGGGCGGCTTCGCCGCGCTCGGGGTCAACGAGACGCTGGTGCACACCTGGGACATCGCCCAGGGGCTCGGGATCGACTGGCGGCCCCCGGCGACGCTCTGCGCGGCGGTGCTCGCCCGGCTCTTTCCCGATGCTCCGGCGGGGGATCCGGTCGAGGTGCTGCTCTGGTCGACCGGGCGGACGGAGCTGCCCGGCCACGCCCGGGTCACCTCCTGGCTGCTGAAGGCCGCCATCGCCTGACCCGGCCGACGGGTCCGGTCCCGGGGCACGGAGCACGGTCGACGTGGCGCTCGCCGGACCGGGCGGCGGTGCGCCGCCAGGCCGTTCGGACAGCAGATTCTGCCGTTACGATCTTGTATCCGCACTGGTCAGCGCCGCTTCACATCCGGAACACTCGCAGGCATCCGGCGACGGCGAGGTCCGAGGAGGGCGCGGGTGCGGGTGCTCCTGGTGGAAGACGACCTGCGCGTCTCGGCGGGTCTCGCGTCGGCGCTGCGCCGACGGGGGCACGACGTGGTCCAAGCGGTGACGGCCGCCGAGGCGGTCGAGGCGGATCCGGTGGACCTCGTGCTGCTCGACATGAACCTGCCCGACCGCGACGGACTGGAGGTGTGCCGTCGGATCCGCCAGCATGACGAGGCCGTGGCGATCATCGCGGTGACCGCCCGGGCCGAGGAGCACGACCGGGTGGCCGGGTTGCGCGCCGGCGCCGACGACTACGTGGTCAAACCGTTCTCGATGGTCGAGTTGCAGGCACGCATCGAGGCGGTGATGCGGCGCACGGCGCGTACCGCCCGGCAGGCGACCGAGTTGCGGGTGGGCGCGCTGCGCATCGACGTGGACGCCCGGCGGGTGTGGCTCGGCGATCGCGAGATCGGCCTGTCCCGCAAGGAGTTCGACCTGCTGGTGGCGTTGGCCCGGCAGGCGGGCACGGTGGTGCCCCGGGACCGGTTGCAGCTCGAGGTCTGGCAGACCACCTGGGCCACCCGGCACAACCTGGACGTCCACGTCGCGGCGCTGCGCGGCAAGCTCGACGACCCACGTCTGGTGGAGACGGTACGTGGCGTCGGCTACCGCCTGCGTGCCACCTGACTGGCCGCTCAGCACCTCGCAACCTCAGAGCATCCTCAAGAATCCCAGCTCGCGACCCCGTGACCGGTCGAGGGCGGGTGTGCTGTGCGTACCCAGCCATCCCTCCTGTTTGGAGATCCCCTTGAGATACAGACGGACAACGGCCGGTGTCTTCTCCGCTCTGCTCGCCGTCACCCTCGCGGCGACCGCGCAACCCGCCCAGGCGACCACGGCGGCCCAACTGGCGGCGGAGCCGAACCAGGTGCAGGGCCTCACGGTGGTCCAGGGCGACGGGTACGCGACGCTGGCCTGGACCCCGGTCGACGGGGCCACCGACTACCAGATCGAACGCACCCCCGTCGCCGAGGACGGCACCGCCACCGGCGCCTCGGTGATCGTCGGCGTCTGGCGGCCGAACCGTCAGATCAACAACTCGGAGCCGACCTTCGCCGACGCCGGCTTCGCCCCCGGTAACCGGTTCCAGTGGCGGGTCCGCGCCCGCCTCGGCAGCACCGCGCAGCCCTACTCCGCGCCGGTCAGCGACGCCACCAGAGGTCACTGGGGCGACCCGGGCACCCCCGGTGCGAGCCTGCGCACCCAGTGGGAGAACACGCTGGGCGCGCAGTACACCAACGACGTCAACGAGTACGCCTACACCGCCGCGATCGACGAGCTGAGCGACCGGGTCCGCGTGGTCGAGATCGGTCGTACCGTGCAGGACCGGCCGATCAACATGTTCGTGATCGGTCACCCCACCCCGCCGGCCACCCCGGAGGCGGTGGCCGCGACGAACCCGCTGGTGGTCAACTGCAACGTGCACGGCAACGAGCCCGGCGACCGCGAGGCCTGTCTGATCATGGCCCGGCAGCTGGCGTTCACCGACGACCCCACCACCCTCGGCCTGTTGTCGAAGACCACCATGCTGATCGTGCCGACGATCAACGGGGATGGTCGGGCGGCCAACAGCCGGGGCAACTCCACCGGGCAGGACCTCAACCGGGACTACTCGCTGATCCGCCAGCCGGAGACCCAGGCGTTCGTGGAGATGGTCCGCGACTACCGGCCGATCGCCAGCTACGACGGTCACGAGTACGGCAACGCCAACACCGGTGACCTGCCGATGCTGCCGCCACGGCACCAGAACGTGGCGCAGGGCATCTTCGACCGGTCGCAGGACATGATCGAGGGTCACATGTACGCGCAGGGCGCCAAGGACGGCTGGTGGGCCTGCCCGTACGGGTGCACCGGGGCCAACGTCGGCCTGAGCGAGGAGACCATCCTGCGCAACACCCTCGGCCTGAAGAACGTGGTCAACTCACTGCTGGAGCTGCGCAGCTCGGGCGGGCCGACCCGACCGGACGAGGGCAACACCGCCAACAACCGGCGGCGCAAGACGTACTCGGCGCTGTGGACGTTCCACCAGTTCCTGGCCTATCACGGGGCGAGCGTCGGCGACATCACCGCCGCCCGCGCCGAGGCGATCAGGTTCCAGTCGGCGAACACCGGCCGGATCGTGTTCCGGGGCTCGCGCCCGATCGAGGCGTACCCGGCGCCGCACCCGGGTGACACCCCGCCGCCGCTGGACGCCCCCGGTGAAGACCAGATCCTGGAGCAGCCGCCGTGCGCGTACAAGCTCACCGAGGACCAGTACCACGGTGCGCGTACCGATGGTCCGGCCGGCCGGCAGACCACCGTGGCCCAGCGGCTGGCCGCGCACGGCTGGAAGGTGGTCAAGGTGGCCGACGGGTACCTCGTACCGCTGTCCCAGCCGGAACGTGGTCTGGTACCGCTGCTGCTCGACGGGCAGGCCGCCGAGGGTCTGGTCGCCGGGGAGCGGGTCGCGCCGACCCTGACCGGTACCCACAATGGGCCGCTGACCGTCTCCGGAGTGGCGTGTCTCGCCGGCGCCACCGTCCGGGGCCCGGTCCGGGTCCAGCCGGGCGCCACGCTGATCGTCAACGGCGGGTCGATCAACGGTCCGGTGGACGCCAGTGGGGCGGCCGGGTTCGTGCTGACCGCCGGCACGGTCAACGGCCCGGTGAACGTCACCGGCACCACCGGCCCGGTCCTGCTGGTCGGCAACCGGATCAGCGGCCCGGTCAACGTGGTCAACAGTTCCGGCGTGGCCCCGCTGGTGGCCGGCAACACCGTCAACGGCCCGCTGGGCTGCACCGGCAACGCCGCCGCGCCGGTCAATGTGGAGGTCGCCAACGCGGTCAGTGGCCCGCGGTTCAGCCAGTGCGCGCGTCTGTGATCCGCTGACCCTCGTACCGGCAGGCCGGACCCGCGCCCCGGCCTGCCGGTACCCCCGACGCAGGAGTGGAGAAACCGTGACCGACACCAACACCGCGGCCGCGCGGCCGGCGCTGCGGCGGATCCTCCCGATCACCGGCGCGGCCCTGGCCGCCGTACTGCTCGTGGCGGTCGGCAGCACCGCCGGAGGCGGCTCCGACGCGGCCGACGCCGTGCCGGTCGGGGTCACCGTGACCGGTCCACTGTGCGACCTGTTGCCCGCCGGGAACGAGCCGGGCAACCCCACCTGGCTCGCCGACCGCCCGGCCGACGAGGCTCTGCAGTGGATCCCGGTGCTCACCACCTTCGAGGCGGCGGTACGCGCCACCGGCCTGGCCGGGGAGCTGACGGGCGAGGTGACCGTCCTGGCCCCCACCGACGACGCCTTCGCCGCAAAGTTCTCCCGGACCAACCTCGACGAACTGCTCCTGCGCGACACCGACGAACTGCGCGGCCTGGTGCGCGACCATCTGGTCGCCGGGGCGCTGCCGGTGGCGGACCTGGTCGCCGCCGGCACGGTGACCACCGTCGCCGGCACCAGCCTCACCGTCACCGGCGTCGGACAGGGGGCCCGCCTCGACGACGAGGCCGAGACGGTGTGCGCCGACTACCGGGCCGCCGGTGCCCGGATCCACGTCATCGACGCGGTGCTCGGTGACCTGCCGACCACCGCAGGCCAGGACGACGACGGCCACCCAGCGCACTAGGGAACGACGACGGCCGCCGTACCCGTGTGATCCGGGTACGGCGGCCGTCGTCGCGTGACGCGTTAGGAAGGGGCCCTTCCTATACAGCAGGCGTTAACAAGGTGCCCTTCCTTACATCGGGTCAGCGCCGCTCGACGGGGAGGTAGTCGCGCTCGGTGGCGCCGGTGTAGACCTGCCGCGGGCGGCCGATCTTGGTCTCCGGATCATTGATCATCTCGCGCCACTGGGCGATCCACCCCGGCAGCCGCCCGAGTGCGAACAACACCGTGAACATCTTCGTCGGGAAGCCCATGGCCTTGTAGATCAGGCCGGTGTAGAAGTCCACGTTCGGGTAGAGCCGCCGGGAGACGAAGAAGTCGTCGGCGAGGGCGATCTCCTCCAGCTGCATAGCGATGTCCAGCAGCGGGTCCGGCTTGGCCATCCGGCCGAGCACGTCCTGCGCGGCCTGCTTCACGATCGCCGCCCGCGGGTCGTAGTTCTTGTAGACCCGGTGGCCGAAGCCCATCAGCTTGACGCCGTCCTCGCGGTCCTTCACCTTGCGGACGAAGGACTGCACGTCGCCACCGTCGGCCTGGATGCGCTCCAGCATCTCCAGCACCGCCTGGTTGGCGCCGCCGTGCAGCGGGCCGAACAGCGCGTTGACGCCGGCCGAGACCGAGGCGAACAGGTTGGCGTTGCTGGAACCCACCAGCCGAACCGTGGAGGTGGAGCAGTTCTGCTCGTGGTCGGCGTGCAGCACGAAGAGCATGTCCAGCACCCGGGCGATCACCGGGTCCACCTCGTACGGCTCCGCCGGCACGCCGAACGTCATCCGCAGGAAGTTCTCCACGTAGCCCAGGGAGTTGTCCGGGTACAGCAGCGGCTGCCCGATGGACTTCTTGTACGCGTACGAGGCGATGGTGGGAACCTTCGCCATCAGCCGGAACGTGGACATCTCCACGTGCTCGGCGTCGAACGGGTCGAGGCTGTCCTGGTAGAAGGTGGAGATGGCGCTGACGGCCGAGGAGAGCACGGCCATCGGGTGGGCCTCCCGGGGGAAGCCGTCGAAGAAGCGCCGCATCTCCTCGTGCAGCAACGAGTGCCGGCGAACCCGCTCGCTGAACTCGGTCAACTGCTGGGCGGTCGGCAGCTCGCCGTAGATCAGCAGGTAGGAGACCTCCAGGAAGGAGCTCTTCTCGGCCAGCTGCTCGATGGGGTAGCCACGGTAACGCAGGATGCCCGCGTCGCCGTCGATGTAGGTGATCGCGGACGAGCAGGCGGCGGTGTTGACGAACCCGGGGTCGTACGTCGTCAACCCGGTTTCCTTCAGCAGCTTGCCCACACCGATCCCGGCGGGGCCCTCGACCGCGGAATGTACCGGCATCGACAGCTGCCCGCCGGGGTGATCGAGCTTGACTTCCGTCATGTGGTTCCTCGCTTCGCCGGCAGATCTACGTTGAATTGCCTTCGCTTCTACCGTAATTGCGGTTGCGGCGACACCGCCGCTCGTGGTTCGGCGGTGAGGCATGCGTCACCCGATTCCCGACCGAAGCGCCGGGAAACCCCGACGACCGGGACGGACGGGTACGAAAGACCTACGGAACGTGCAAAACCACAGCGGAGACGGCTGTCCGTCAGATCAGGAAATCGGGCGCGTTAGCGCCGGGCGGGGCAGGTCGCCGACGCGTGCCGGACGCGTCAGGAGATCGACAGCCGTCGCAGTTGGCGGTCGTGGCCCACCAGGTACAGCTCCAGGCTGTTGGCGCCGGCGCGGAAGAGCCGGTCGTCGGCGAGCAACGCGGCGAACCGCCGGCCACCCGGGTCCGGGGAGACCACCGGCACCACCGCCGCGACGGTGCCGTTGACGGCCACCGCCAGTTCGGTGCCGTCGGCGATGTCGTCTTCCACGGTGCCCCAGATCATCCCGGGCAGCAGGCCCTCGTCGGGATCGACGGCGCGGAAGGCGTCCAGTCCACCGACCCGGGCCCGGCCACCCTCCGGCGCCGCGCCCACGGTGGTGCCGACCAGCGGATGCGGAGCCACCGGTGGTGGTGCGGTCGGCACCCCTCCGCTGATCGGCATCGGCTGCGACGGGCGGTCGTAGAAGACCTTGCCCGCGTCGGTGCGCGGCGCCTTCCGGGCGGAACGGCCGTCGACCCGCCAGGGCAGCCGGATGGCGGCCTCGTCGGCGACCGTCGGCAGCAGGTCGACGTGTTCCCAGTTGCGGTCGTCGACCTGCCCGCTGCGCTGGCCGGGTGTCTTGACGAACAGCGGCACCCAGGCCACCTCGTCGGCGGCGGCCTTGATGGCGTCCTCGCCCCGCCCCTGCACGCCCTTGGTGAAGCTGACCCCGTGGTCGGCGGTGACCACCACGAGCGCGTCCTCCCACAACCCGTTGGCGCGCAGCGTACGCATCGTCTCGCCGATCAACCGGTCGGTGTAGCCGAGCTGGGCGAGGTGCCGGGCGCGGGCCAGGTCCACCCAACCGTCACCCTCGTTGGGGAAGTCCTCCGGGGCCTCGTAGCGCGCCCCGGACGGCAGGAACGCCCACGGCGAGTGGGGCATCAGCAGGTGCAGGAAGTGCAGCGTGGGTCGCGGCGACGGGGTCAGGCCGTTGAGGAAGCTGGTGAACCGGGCCGGCTGGTTGACGTTGAGACTGTCCCAGCGGAACTTCGGGTCGGTCGGCACCGGCTCGGCGGCGTCGATGCCGGCCTCCTCGGCGGTGCGCTCACGGTACGAGTCCTCCGGGTCGACGCGGCTGTCGTGCGGCGCGGTCACCTGACGCAGCAGCTGGCCGGTCTCCCGGACCAGCACCCCGATCCCCTGCTCCGGGTTGACCGGCTGCTCGCAGCGGCTCGGTGGGCAGAGGCGGGTGATGCTCTCCTCGGCGCGGATGTCGTACAGCCCCCCGAAGGCGGTGAAGAGATTGTCCGGGTAGTGCGAGTAGTGCGGGGCGTACGGCTGTGCCGGGTAGCGGCCGGTCAGCATCGCCGGTAACGCGTACGGGGTCCATCCGCTGACCCCGGTCGCGTTGCGGTACCAGGTCGAGGCGGCGGCCAGCTCGGCGAAGTGCGGGAACCGGGTCGCGTCGACGCCACCGGCGGAGTCGAGCAGGGACACCAGGGGAAGCTCGTCGAGGATCAGCATGACCACCGGCGGGTGCAGGTTGCCGGTGGCCGTGCCGGCCACGCCGCCGTCGCCGCGCGGCAGCACCACCGGACCGGTCGGTGAGGCGAACAGGAACAGCCCGACGAAGAGCAGGGGCCCGACGGCCGCCAACCGCAGCACCCGCCCGGGAGCCGTCCAGCGCCGGTGCACGGCGGCCCCGGCGGCACCCACCGCCACCGCCACCACCAGCAGCGGTACGCCCCGCAGCGGTGTGGTGTGCCGGCCGACCTGCACCGCCAGCGCGGCGACCAGCAGCCCGAGCAGAAGGCTGTGGGTGGCCGAGCGCACCGCCGTTCCGACCACTCCGGCGAGCAGGCCCAGCAGCCCGAGCGCCGCCGTCGGCACCACCGCGACCAGGGCCACCAGCAGCAGGATCTCGCCCCGGTCGGCCCGGTGGAACAGGAAGAAGTCCGGGCTGCGGCCGAGCACGTCCAGCAACGGCTGGGTGATCACCAGCCCGGTCAGCGCGGTGACCTCCAGCAGCCGCCGGCCCTCCGCCCGCCAGCCGCCCCAGCCCCACCACCGCCGCCGGCAACCGGCGGTCTCCTCGGCGGTCGGGGTGCACCGCTCCGGCCCGGGGTCGTCGCCGGTCACGGTGCCGGGCCCGGAGTCGCCGGCGGCGGCCTCGGTGGTGGGACGTTCGGTCACGGAAGGGCCAACCGGTACAGGGTGCGGGTGCCCGAGGGCAGTTCCAGCCGGTCCTCCACCGTGCCGCGGCCGGCGAGCAGGGCCTCGAAGGTGTCCCGCCGGTAGGCGGGGAAGATGCCGTCGGGCTTGTTGGCCAGCAGCCGGGCAACCATCGGGTCGTCCGGGTGCACGAACTCGACCACCAACCGGCCGCCGGGCGCGACGAGGCCGGCGAGGCAGGCCAGCACCTCCGGCAGCGGCACGTTGCGCCCGATCGCGAGGTGGTGCACCAGGGCGAGGGCGAGCACGGTGTCCGCGCTGGCCCGTTCGACGAACGAGGCCCGCTCGATCCCGCGCCAACCGCCGCCGGGCGACGGGTCCGCCAGGTCCATCACCAGCGGCAGGACGCGACGCTCGCGCTCGTCCCGAAGGGTGCGGTACAACTGGTCGACCACCGCCGGGTCCTGCTCCACGGCGACCACGTAGTCGGCGTGCCGGGCGGCGAGGCGGGCGTACCGGCCGTCGTTGGCGCCCAGGTCGAGCACGAGCCGACGCCGACCGGCGGCACTCAGCGCGGCGGTGACGAACCGCTCCTTGGCCGCCCGGTCGTCGCCGGAGTAGCCGCAGGTGCGTTGGTAGTCGACCCAGTGCGTGGACGGCGGCTGATGGTCCAGCCGGCGGACCAGCTTCTCCAGCCCACGCACCGTGGCCAGGGCCAGCTCGCGGGAGTAGCCGGCGTCGCGCAACTGGGCGCGGACGTCGGCGGTGCTGGTGGCGGCGCTGCGGCGCTGCACGGTGCCGTGCAGGTGGACATGGGTGAGCACCCCGGGCAGCAGCCGGCGGGTGCCCCGGAACAGCGGGCCCATCTGCTCCGGGGAGATGCCGTCGACCTGGGCGCGCAGCCACGGCTGGAAGCCCAGCCCCAGGTGGGCGCCGAGCATCAGCGGGTAGAGCAGCGTCTGGCAGAACTGCCGGTAGCCGGCCCAGGGCTCGCCGTCGCGCACCGGCGTGAAGGACCCGACGTCGATGAAGACCGGCTCGGTGCCGCGCCACTGGAGGTTGTACGCCGAGCCGTCCTTGGTGGTGAAGCCGGCCGGCAGGGCGGCCCGGAGGATCTCCAGATGCAGCAGCGCGGCATCGCGCAGCATGGCGAAGGACCACTCGTACGGGTGCGACACGAACGGGACGCGTTCGTGCCTCAGCACGGTGGCCCAGTCCGACGAAGCCGGACCCGACGGCACGGTCCGCAGCGGCGATTCCGGCGGTAGTTCCTCGGTGCCGCATACCTTGCCGGCGGCGAGCAACGGCGGGAAGAAGCTGCTGCCGGCCAGGGCACGCCAGTCGGCGGCAGCGGTCCGGTCGAGCGCGCGCAACACGTCGCCGCCGGCGTGGAACACCCGGTTGGCCGGGTCACGGAACGAGCCGGGCTCCGGTCGGGGATCGACGTCGAGCGGGGCCGGTCGTGGCGACCGGCCCAGGTCTGGGATCACCATCTCGTCGGGGTCAGCTCTGGTCGGTGGGCTGGCGGCGGAACCGGCTGACGAGTCTGCGCCAGTAGAGCTTGGCCGCCACCGCGACCCCGGCGATCCCGCCGACCACCGCCTGCACGATCAGGCTGCCGGATCCCGCGTCCAGGTAGGCCAGGTGGTTCACCGACCGCTCCTTCCCATCGCCGCCACGACATCGGCCGTCAGTCACCCGTGCTCACATTTCGGATTTGGGCGTCTTGGCCGGACTTATGCCACCGTACGCTGCTCGCTGTCGCCTGTCGGGCACAACGGCACACTTCCCCCCTCCGTTTCGTTCAAGACGCCCGACCTGGCCGCGCAGAGCCTCCGGCCGGTCGGTCCCGGTACCCGACGCCAACCCACCACGGCCGTAGCTGCCCGCCGGGACGGCCGGCCGTGCATAGCATCGGTGGATGAGGTGGACTCTGCTCGACGCGCCACTGGACTCCTCCGGCCGCGGCCGGGGTGAGCAGCGGGCACCCGAGGTACTGCGCCGGTGCGGTCTCCAGACGGCGCTCGACGCGGACGACGCCGGCGGCGTCGACGCGGTGGTGGACGATCCCACCCGGGACCCGGAGAGCGGACTGATCGGTGCTGCGCAGGTACGGCGGGCCAGCGCGGCGATCGCCGAACGGGTCGGCGAGCTGATCGCCGCGGGACGCCGGCCGCTGGTGCTCGGCGGTGACTGCGCCATCCTGCCCGGGATCTGCCTGGCCCTGCCGCCGACCACGACGCTGTGGTTCGTCGACGGTCACCCGGACTTCTTCGACGGTCACACCTCGGAGACCGGTGAGGGCGCCGACATGGACCTCTCCATCGTCACCGGGCACGGCCCGACCGGCGTCACCGGTCGCACCGCCCCGCTGGTCGACCCGTCCCGGGTACACCTGCTCGGGCACCGCTCGTCCGGTGAGGAGAGCGCGCGGATCGAGCTGGCACGAATCGACCCGCGCGTACACCAGTGGCCGGCGGCGGACCTGCGCCGCCGGGACCCGGTCGAGGTCGGTTCGGCCCTGGCCACCGACGGCACCGGGCCGGCCTGGTTACACCTCGACCTGGACGTGGTGGACCCGCAGGATCTTCCGGCCGTCACCTATCCCCAGCCGGACGGGCTGCGTTGGGCGGAGCTGGTCGCGCTGCTCACGCCGCTGGTGCGGACCGACCGGCTCCTCGGCATGAGCCTGACGGATCTCAACCCCGACGAGGACCCCGACGGACGCCACACGCGCCGCGTCGTCGAGGTCCTCGCCGACGCGTTGCGGGTCTGACCCACGCCCGGGCTCGGCGGCTTCCGCCGGCCCTGATCCGGGTGCGTCGGCTATGCCTCGGTTGGGGAACCCGGCAGCCGGACCGTGAACACGGTACGGCCCGGACGGGAATCCAGTGCGACGGTGCCGTGGTGGGCCTCCACGACGGCGGCGACGATGGCCAGGCCGAGGCCGGTGCTGCCGTGGGCGCGGGACCGGGAGCTGTCACCCCGGGCGAAGCGTTCGAACACCTCGGGCCGCAGCGCGGCGGGTACGCCGGGGCCGTCGTCGGTGACGCTGAGTTCGGCAACCTCGCCGGTCCGGCGCAGGCTGGTGGTGACGGTGCTGCCGGGCGGGGTGTGCACCCGGGCGTTGGCGAGCAGATTGGCCAGCACCTGGTGCAGCCGGGCGGGGTCGCCAGGCACCCGGACGACCTCGTCGGGCAGGTCCAGCCGCCAGCGATGGTCGGGGCCGGCGACGTGCGCGTCGCTGACCGCGTCGACCACCAGGGCGGTGAGGTCGACCGGCTCGACCGCGAGGGGTCGGCCGGAGTCCAGCCGGGCCAGCAGCAGCAGATCGTCGACGAGACTGGTCATCCGGGTGCTCTCCGACTCGACCCGGCGCAGCGCGTGGGCCACGTCGGGCGGGACCTGGTCGCGTCCCCGGCGCGCCACCTCGGCGTAGCCGCGGATCGCGGCCAGCGGCGTGCGTAGTTCGTGGCTGGCGTCGGCGACGAATTGGCGTACCCGCGTCTCGCTGGCCTGCCTGGCGGCGAGGGCGGCGGCGACGTGGCCGAGCATCCGGTTGAGCGCGGAGCCGACCTGACCGACCTCGGTTCGTGGGTCGGTGTCGGCGGCCGGTACCCGTTCCGAGAGCGCCACCTCGCCCCGGTCGAGCGGTAGCTCGCTGACCCGGGCGGCGGTGCCGGCGACCCGACGCAGCGGACGCAGCGTGACCCGGACGATCAGCGCCCCGGCGGTGCCGGCGATGAGCAGGCCGACGACGGTGACCGCGGCCTGGGCAGCCACCATCGCCCAGACGGTCTCCTGGACACCGGAGAGCGGCACGCCCAGCACCCGCACGGTCCCGCTCGCGGTCTGCCGGGCCACCACCCGGTAGCCGCCCCGCTCCCCCAGCCCCAGGCTGTGCGCGCGACCGTCGGTGGGTACCGCCGCGAGCGCGCCCACCTCGTCGACCGGCACCGACTGTTCCTGCCGGCCGACCAGCGTCCACGCCTCGGTGACCCGCCCGTCGACGACCTGCGCGCTGATCGTGCCGGGCGGGAAGCCGCGCGGCACCCGCACGTCGCCCCAGGGCCCCGAGCCGACGCCGGGTTCCCAGGGGACGGCGGGCCGGCCACCGGGGGTGAAGCGCAGCTGCTCGTCGACCCGGGAGATCAGGAACTGCCGCAGCGCCAGGGTCGTCAGGCCGCCGATGGCCAGGCTCACCACGGCGAGCAGGGCGACCAGGGCGACCACCAGGCGGGTACGCAGCGACCAGCCCGCCAGCCACCGGCGCACCGCGTTCACTCGGCCGGCTTGAGCAGGTACCCGGCGCCGCGCAGCGTGTGGATCATGGGCTGGTGGCCGGCGTCGATCTTCTTCCGCAGGTACGAGATGTACAGCTCGACGACGTTGGCCTGGCCCCCGAAGTCGTAATTCCACACCCGGTCGAGGATCTGCGCCTTGCTCAGCACCCGGCGCGGGTTGCGCATCAGGTACCGCAGCAGCTCGAACTCGGTGGCGGTGAGGGTGATCAGCCGACCGTCCCGGCGTACCTCGTGGCTGTCCTCGTCCAGCGTGAGGTCGCCGACGGTGAGCACCGCGTCCTGGCGGGTGGCGACGGCGAAGCCCGAGCGGCGCAACAGCGCGCGCAGCCGGGCGATGACCTCCTCCACGCTGAACGGCTTGGTGACGTAGTCGTCGCCGCCGACGGTAAGCCCGGCGACGCGCTCCTCGACCGCGTCCCGGGCGGTCAGGAAGAGCACCGGCACGGTGGCGTTGTCCGCCCGCAGTTTGCGCAGGACCTGGAGGCCGTCCAGGTCGGGCAGCATCACGTCGAGCACCACCGCGTCGGGCTGGAACTGCCGGGCCGCGCGGACGGCGGCCATCCCGTCGCCGACCGTACGCACCTGCCAGCCTTCGTAGCGCAGCGCCATCGACAGCAGGTCGGTCAGGGTCGGCTCGTCGTCGACCACCAGCACCCGGACCGGCTCGCCGTCCGGCCGGCGCAGTTCCACCCGGGCCGGCGCGGCTTCCCCCTCGCTCGTCATGGTTCCCATGGTGGTGTCGCGCACTGGGTACCGCTTGTGCGGTTCCTGTGCGCCAGCTGTGCGACCGCGGCGGCGCGCGGTCGGCGACAGCGGGTCACTCGGTGACGCCAACCGGGTCGGTTCGGACGAACCGCATGGACCAGGTTCCGGACTCGTCGGGTCGTTGTCGCACGTAGAGATGGTCTGCTGCCGGCGTCGGCGCCGGCTGCGGCCGACGCAGCACCCACAGCCGCGGCGGAGCGCCGTCCTCTCCGGCCGGCAACGACCGGACCAGGTCGTGGGCCGGACCCCCGATGAAACGTACGGTCACCTCACTCATCACGTGTTCCGCCTCCAGCCCGCCCGCTGCGTCGGGCGTCCCGGCTTCGCACGCTAACGCACCGGCCGCCGTCCGAGGCGTGTTTGCCCTGATCGGACGTGGGGTACCGTGCCGGGGCCACGGCCTTGCGCGCCGCGGGTGGAGCACCACGAGGGTTGGGGGCGGTCGATGCGTACGCTGGACGGGCGCTACCGGCTCGAACAGCGCATCGGCATCGGGGGGATGTCGGAGGTGTGGCGGGCCCATGACACCGTGCTGGACCGGGCGGTCGCGGTGAAGCTGGTCTCTCCCGGTCAACCGGACGGGGCAGCGTCGGTGGAACGGATCCGCACCGAGGCCCGGTCCGCGGCCCGTCTGGTCCATCCCAACGTCGCCAGCGTGCACGACTTCGGCACCTGCGACACCGGGCCGGGGCACGAACTGCCGTACATCGTGATGGAGCTGGCCGAGGGGCAGACCCTCGCCGCGCACCTGCGCGCCGGCCCGCTGGACTGGCAGATCGCGGTGCGTGTCTGCGCGGAGGTGAGCGCCGCGCTGGCCGCCGCACACGCCCACGGCATCGTGCACCGCGACATCAAGCCGGCCAACGTGATGCTCACCCCCTCCGGGGTGAAGGTGCTCGACTTCGGCATCGCCACCTCGGCCGGCGCCGCCGACCCCACGCCGGACGGCGTCGTCATCGGTACGCCCGCGTATCTCGCGCCGGAGCAGCTGCACCGGGCCCCGGCGACTCCGGCGGCCGACATCTACGCCCTCGGGGTCCTCCTCTACTACTGCCTGACGGGACATCTGCCGTACCCGGCGGACAGCGTCACCCAGTTGCTCGGTCCGGAGGGACGCCAGTCGCCGCGGCCGCTGCCCGAGCTGCCCGGGCTACCCGCCGAGGTGGCCGACCTGTGCCGGCGCTGCCTCGCCGACGACCCGGCCCGGCGGCCGAGCAGCCTGGTCGCCGCGCTGCTGCTGGCCGAGGCGGTCGACGCCCGGGTGTACGTGCCGATGCACGAGCCGTTGATGCCACGGCAACGTCCGGCGGCGGTGAGTCCGTGGACGGAGCGGGCGGCGGCCGAGGTCACCGAGGCGGCCGCCGGGGTCCTCTGGAGCCGCCACGGCGGGTGAATCCCGGTTTCACCGGACCGGCCCCGGGTAGCCGGGCGGGGAGTGACGGGAGGAACGCGATGCCGAGTTCCTGGTTGAACGAGGTTGCCGCCGCGACCGCCGAGGGCGGTCACATCCACACTGACGACGAGGTGCTGTCGACCGCCCTCGCCTCACCGCTGGCGCCGCACTGCACCGGGCTGACCCCGTCGCAGCTGCTCGCGGCGGCCTTCGCGTCGTGCCTACATCACGCGGCGGTGGAGGCGGCCGGCGGAATCACCGACGAGGCGCACACCGTGCAGGTGCGCGCCGAGGCGAAGCTCGGGCGCGACGACGACGGTCGCTACCGGGCCGACGTGCACGCCTCGATCTCGTCGGTCGGCCTGAGCCGACAGCAGCTCGCCGAACTGGTCGAGCACGCCGATCGGCTGTGGCCGTTCTCCAGCGCGGACGGCGGACGGCACCGGCTCACCGTCAGTCCCGCCGAGAACGGCCGGCACTGATCCGCCCGGTCGGCTGACCCCGCCGGCACCTGTCCCGGCGGGCGCATCGCCGCAGGTGCCCGGGCCGCGACGCGGCGCAATCCGTCGGAGGGCACCCGGATGGCCCGACAACCCGACTCGACGGCGCGGTCGGGTCGACCTAGGCCTCGTCCGTTCGGAGGAGGCGACCCCAGCGACACATAGACTCCGGCAAGATTAGCTTTTCACCCCGGTTTATATCCCTATAGCCGACATTTACGCTGGGACGGACAAGTGCAGATGGTCCGTTCTATTAGTGATCGCGGAGAATCGGGCGACGGATAGCCGCGAATTGTGACGCATGCCACCAACCGGGCCGATGGCAGGCGGCTGCACGCTATCTAGCCTCGGCGAGTGCAAGCCGACGACCAGATCGACCAGAAGCTGACCCCCGGGCAACCGGCAAGCCGCTCGGACGACGGGACATCATCCGAAAGGATGATGGGCCGACATCGCGCCGTTGGTAAGCCACGTCGCGGTGTCCGCGCCGCGCTGGCCTCCGCTCCCGTCCGGGTGGCCCTGGCCACCGGAGTGACCTGCTGCCTCGGCGCGACCGCCGTGGTGACGACCAGGACGGCCGACGGACCGGCCCCACCCCAGGTGGCGGAGGCGGCGGCCGACCGTGCGCTCGCCGCCCAGCAGGAGGCCGCCTCCCGCTCCCTCGACCGCAGCCCGGTACCCCCGCCGGCCAGCGCCAGCCCCACCCCGACCGCGTCGCCGACCACCAAGCCGTCGGCGACCGCCAAGCCGAAGCCGAAGAAGACCCCCGCCAAGCCACCCCGCCCCCGACCCGTCGCCGGACTCACCCAGGCACAGATGGACAACGCCAAGGTGATCGTGGACGTGGGCGTCGACATGAAGATCCCGCGGCAGGGGCTGGTGATCGCGGTCGCCACCGCGATGCAGGAGAGCACCCTGCTCAACTACGCCAGCGGCGTGCTGCCCGAGTCGCAGAACTACCCGCACCAGGCCATCGGCTGGGACCACGACTCCGTCGGACTCTTCCAGCAGCGCCCGAGCAGCGGCTGGGGCAGCGTTCGCGACCTGATGCGTCCGGCGTACGCGGCCCGCGCGTTCTACGAGGCGCTGCTCCAGGTGCCCGGCTGGCAGCAGATGAGCCTGACCATGGCCGCACAGGCCGTACAGATCTCGGCCTTCCCCTACGCCTACGCGCAGCACGAGGAGCGGGCCGCCACCATCGTGGCGGCGCTGACCTGAGCCGGTGCCGACGTCGGGGCTGACCCGCCGCACGCGGCGGGGGGGGTCAGCCCCGCTTCGGCAGTACGACCACCCGGCCGAAGAACTCGTCGATGCGGTGCACGACGTCGTTGAAGTCGTCCAGGTCGATGGGCTTGGTGACGTACGCGTTGGCCTGAAGCGTGTAGCTGCTGATGATGTCGGTGTCCGCGTTCGAGGTGGTCAGCACCACGATCGGGATCGTCCGCAGGTTCTCGTCGCCCTTCACCTCGCCCAGCACCTGCCGCCCGTCCATGCGGGGCATGTTGAGGTCGAGCAGGATGACGTCCGGACGCTGGGCGTCGGCGTGCCGACCCTCGCGGCGGAGGAACTCCATCGCCTCCTGACCATCGGCGACCACGTCGATCACCTTCTCGACGTCCGAGGCGGCCAGAGCCTCCTCGATCATGAGGACGTCGCCCGGGTCGTCGTCCACCACGAGGATACGAACCGGAGCGAGGGTGCCTGCGCCCATTTCTACCTGCCTCTGGTCGGCCAGGACGGGACCTGCCGGTCCCGTGCTGGGGAAATCTAGCCCATCACCGGGCGGTCGTTGCCCGCCGGGTCCACGCGATCGGCGTCGTACCCCAGCACCTCGTCCAGGCCGGTCACGGTCAGCACGCGCTCGACCCGACCCGAGGCGCCGGTGACCCGGAGCCATCCGCCTTCGGCCGCCGCCCGGTTGTCGCCGCGTACGAAGACGGCGATGCCGGTCGAGTCGCAGAAGGTGAGCTCGGTCAGGTCGATCAACAGTCGCGGTTGCCCGGCCGACGTCAGACGGTCGATGACCGCGTTCAGCTCAGGGGCGCTGCTCATGTCGAGTTCACCGGCCAGGCGGAGGCGGGCCGGCCCGCCGCCGTCGTGATCGGCGTACGTGACGGTGAACGTCACGACGACCCCCTCCGTTCAGGGACGGATGTTTGCTGTGCGGCAAGTATAAGGGTGGCCCGCTGGCAGGCCGGATCCTACGCCCTATCGGGCGACTTGCCGACCTACCGCCGGCAGCGTCGCGCGCCCGCGCTCGAGATGGTCCACCGCCCGGGGGAAATCGTGCAGCAGTCGGCGGTAGTGGGCCAGCGACGCCGCCACCGTCGCGACCGGCACACCGCGACTCTCCAGGATGGTCACCAGCCACTCGACGAACTCGGTGAACAACGAGTCGTCGTCGACGTAGAGCGCGGCGGCCAGGAAATCCAGAATGTACCCGAGGTCGCTGACGGCCGAGTCCAACTGTGCCGGGCTGTAGTCGGCGATGGCCGGGAACTGCTGCGTCAGCTCGGCCAGCGCGCTGTCGATCAGCTTGCCGCGCCGGCCGACCAGGCCGGCGTACTCGTCGTCGGCCAGGTGCGCGAGGCTCGCCGGTACCCCCGCGCGCAGCGCGCGTTCGTCGGTGAGCAGCTCGGCGGCGGCGGGCGCGTCGGCGGCCCAGGGCACCCCGAGACGCCGAGCCCACCGACCGTCCACACCGAAGCCCCGACCACCGACCAGCACCGGCACGTCCGAGCGCCGGCAGGCCTCGATCATCCGGTGCGCGTGCGGCAGCCGCATCGGCAGCGCACAGGCGAGCGCCACCGCGTACGCGTCGTACCGGTGCAGGTACGACACCAGGTGCGCGGCCGGCACACTGGCTCCCAGGAAGGTGACCTGCCAGCCGCGCAGCCGCAGCACCTCCGCGACCAGCCGGGCCGGCAGCGCGTGCCACTCACCGTCCATGCAGGCCACCACGATCCGGCCGCGGGTCGGGCGGACGTCCGCGTAAGCGGCGACAGCCGCCACCACGCGCTCACTGATGTGCGTGGCGGCATGCTCCTGGGCCACGCTCCACTCGTTGCGCGCCCACAACTCCCCCACCTCGGCCTGCGCCGTGGCGACCAGCTCCAGCAGCACCCGGTCGGCCGGCACGCCGGCGTCGAGCAGGCCACGCGCCACGTCGACGGCGGCGTGCTCGTCGGCCTCGGCGAGACAGTCCAGGTAGTCCGGGTAGGCGGCCTCGGGCGAGGCGCCCCTCATCGCGGTGGTCACCGGTCCGTCGTCCCCTCAGGATCCGTCCCGGCCGGGGTCGGCACCGCGTGCAGGTGCCGCTGCGAGCGGCCACCGGCTCCGGTGGCGCGCAGCGCCAGCACTGCGATGTCGTCGTGGTCGCCCTGGGCCAGCCAGTCGCAGGTCACCTGCTCGATCCGCTCGGCCAGGGCGCCCGCTGGCATCCGGTGACAACCACTCAGCGCCTGGACCAGCCGGTCGGTGCCGAGCTGCTCCTCGCCCCGCCGACCGCCGCGGGCCTCGGTCACCCCGTCACTGTAGAGAAGGCACGTCTCGCCGGGGGCCAGTCGCGTGGAGACCTGGCCGATCCGCGGGTCCGGCACCACGCCGATGAGCATGCCGCGCAACGGCAACTGTTCCACCTCGCCGGAGGAACGGAGCACCAACGGGGGCAGGTGTCCGCCGCCGGCCAGCGTCAACGACAGACCGCCGTCGCGGTGCGGGCGGACCACACCCAGCACCATGGTGGCGAAGCGGCCCTGGCCGTGCGCCAGGGTCGTCTCCAGCAGCGCGTCGTTGAGCAACCGCAGCAGCTTGCCGGGCTGCTGTTCAACCCGGTGCAGCGCGTGCAGGCACTGACGCAGCTGCCCGGTGAAGACCGCCGCCTCGACCCCCTTGCCGGAAACGTCGCCGAGAAAGAACACCGAACCGCCGTCGGGCAGCCGGTGCGAGCCGTAGAAGTCACCGCCGATGCGCAGGCCGGCCTGGGCCGGACGGTACGCCGTGCCCCATTGCACGCCCGGTGCCGGCGCCGGTGCCACGGGCAGCAGGCTGGCCTGCAACGTGTCGGCCACCTCCGCCTGCTCGCGGTAGAGCAGCGCGGTGGTCAGGGCCGCGCCGGCCCGGGCGGCGAAGGCGCGGACCAGGTCGAGGTCGTCCTCGCCGTACCAGCCGGTGGCCCTCCGGGTCACGAGCAGCACGCCGGCGGGCGCGTCCCGACCGGGCAGCTGCACCAGCCGGGCAGTCACCTCGGCAGCGGCGAGGTCGGGCAACCAGCCGGCGTCCACGGCCTGCTCGACCAGCCAGTCGACGGTGTGCGGCTGGGTGCCCCGCAGGCTCTCGGCGATCGCCGGAGGCAGCTCCGCCGCGCCGAGCACCCCCCGATCCACGGTCGGCGGCTCGTCTCCGGCCCGTCGGGCACGCCACCACCGGGCCCGCCCCGAGCGCGGAGCCAGCACCAGCACGGCCACCTCGGCCAGGGTGGGCACCGCGAGGCGGACCACCGCCGCCGCGGCCCGGTCCGGATGCAGCGGGTTGCCCAACTTCTCACCGACCACGGTCAGGAAGGCCGACCTGGACCGCTCGGCGATCAGCTCCTCAGCCCGCCGCTCGCTGTCGCTGACGTCCTCGACGTACCAGCAGCTGCGCCCGGCGGACAGGGGAACCTGCCGGACCCGCAGCCGCCGGCCGTGGTGGCGGACGTCGGAGTCGGACGTGGCCAGCTGCTCGACCGCCGCGAGGGTCCCACCGACAACCACCTCGGGCAGCAGTCGCCGGGCGACCGGGCTGACGTGTCGTACGATGCCGTCCGGGCCGGACACCACCAGGCCCTCGCGGAGGTGCTCAGCGAGGTCTGGCCAGTCGGCGGCGAGGGAACTCTGCGGCCGGCCCCGGGTGGGCAGTCCGGCCGCGCGCCAAGCGGGAACCCGGGCGACACTCGGCGTGAGCGGCCGTCCGTCGCCGGGGTCGAGGTCCCTGACGTCGGCACCTGTCACCAGCTGAGCCTCGCTCCTTATCGTCGGTCGCGCGGCCGCGTCGAGCGGCGCGCGTGGTCGCGTTCCGGCACCCAGCCTACGCGGGTCTGCCGACACCGCCACCGTACGAGCGTCCCGCCGGCCACCACGGCCGCCCGGCAGGCGGAGCAGCTCTGCGGTTGTTACGATCCGAACGCCCCTGCCCACCCGGCATTCGCGGAAGGCGTGATCGTTGCTGTCCCACGGTCGCAGACCCGAGACGCCACCGCTGAGCACGGCCGTCGACCGGTCCGATCCCGACGCCCCCGTCGTCCGGGTGACCGGTGACCTGGCCTACACCACCGCCGCCCCACTCCGGGCCGAGATCGACAGTTTGCTGGCCACGGACCCCGCCACCCTGGTGCTCGACTTCGGTGATCTGCAGTTCATCGACAGCACCGGGCTCAGCGTGATCGTGCACGCCTGGCGCGAGGGTCAGCAGCGGGGTGTCCGACTGCGGCTGCGGACGGTCCCCCGGTTCCTCGAGACCATCCTCGACCTGACCGGGGTCACCGGGCTGCTGGCCCGCGAACCCGACGCCGAGCCCGTGGGCGCCGGGCCGGACACCCAGCCGACGGTCACCGGGTGAGACTTTCCCACCCCGCGGCTTGCGTCCTGGCGGGGTGCTGGGAGCATGGAGTCATGTCGGCACAGCTGTTGGTCATCGAGGTCGACCGGCGCGACGCGGGGCGTGCCGAGTTGCGGCTGACCGGCGACCTGGACTTCGACAGCGCGCCGGAACTCATCGACGCCGTCGCCGAGCTGCGGCGCGAGGGCTACCAGGAGCTGGTCATCGACCTGCGCGGCGTGGGCCTCTGCGACTCCTCCGGGTTGAGCGCGTTCGTGGTGGCCCACCGGGGCGGCGCCGCGCCCCTGCGATTGACCGGCGTGAACGCCACCCTGCGCCAGCTGTTGGACCGCACCGGCCTCGCCGAGCTGTTGGAGCTCGCCCTGACCACCGGGGACGACGACATGCAGGCGACCGGCTAGCCGAAGGGGTGGCCCCCGACCCTGGGACCAGGGGTCGGGGGCCGGAGGATGGTTCAGGAGGCTGGGACCGGGTACCGGCCCGAGCGGTGCGGCGAAGCGGTCGGCTCCGCGTCATCCGGAGGCCCCGAATCGGGAGTCTTGAACAGATACCGGATGAACTCCGCACCTGTCCCGTCCTCCTGCGACCCGGGCCACTGACCGGCGCAGTCGACACCGATCACCTCGCGCCCGCCGCCGTCGGCCTCCTCCAACAGCGCCCACAGGCTCACCGGGTAGCAGCGGGTGCGCTCAGGTTCCAGCCGCCACCGGGCGTACCAACCGGGTCGGGCGGGGACGATCTCCACTATCCGCTTCATCACGACCTTCCCTTCCGCCGTGCCTCGGAAGATCTCCGGTCCACCGCGATCGTCGCTCCCGCCCGGGTGACGGTCCCTCACCCCGGCCGGATGAAGCCTCGCCGACGTCCGCCAAACCGTCCACCGCCGCGCCCACCCGATCGTTTCGCCCTGGCGGCGGCGGGAAGGCATCGACGAAGTCGGACAAGCAGCAGCGGAAGCGAGGTGTCACCATGCGCAAGCAGATGGAGGGCGACAACCAGCGCCGCCGGGCACTGGCCCGTCAGGCCCGGGAGCGGGGCATGCGGGCCGCCGACACCGGCGCCAGCCTGAGCGCGTCAAAGCAGCTCACCCACCTCGACCAGAACAAGCGGGCCGGCCCGCCGCCGGCCGGGAACCGCCACAAACCTGACGCCACGCGCGGTGGTCCCGCTCCCCCGCCGGCCGGCGTCCCGGAGACCCCCCGGCCGCGCTCCGAGCCGGGTCCGGGGCTGCCGGGGACAGCCACGGTGGGCTACCGCGACCTGGTGGAGGACGTCGTACGCCGCAGCGGCGTCGACTTCCGTACGGCCAAGGTCGGTGTCGAATCGACGGTGCTCGTCCTGGCGTGGGCCCTGGAGGCCGGCGAACGACGCCGCCTGCTGGAGGCCGTACCCGCATCACTGCACGACGTGGTGCCGGTGGACGGCATCGAGCGGCGCCAGGATCTCGGCGGCTTTCTGTCCGAGGTGGGCAGGATCAGTGGTCGCACCCCCGAGCAGGCGCGCTACCAGGCCGAGGCGACACTCGCCGCGCTTGCCGCGCACGACCGTGACCTGGTCGAATCGCTGCACGTGCCGGACGAACTGCGGGAACTGCTGAACCCGCCGGAGGCCGGCGGCGGCGTGGTCGGCGTGCGTGGCGCCACACCCGCGCTGTCGGAGGCCGAACTGCGTGCGGCGCTGGCCGACCTGCCCTACTGGTTCGGTGACGGCACCGCGTTGTCGCGCACCCTGGAGCTGCCACCGGGCAACCTCGACCGGGTGCTGGACCGGCTCGATCTGCTCCGCGAGCAGACCGGCCGCGGGCCACGGATAGGCCGGTCCGACCCGACGACCGCCGTGCTGACCGTGACCTCCGGCAACGCGGGAACGGTGACCGCGATGGACATCGACCTGGCACACGCGGTCGACGACGCCATCGACGAGGCCGGCGCCGGAATGGCCGGCTGAGCACCCGGAGCACCCGCACCACGGACGGTCGGGGGCGGTCGCACCGCCCCCGACCGCCCGCCGGGGCGCGGGTCGGACGCCGGGTCAGCGGGCCCGCACCGGCATCTCGGGTGACGAGCTTTCCAGCGGTACGGCGGTGGCGGAGATCAGTCCGAGCTGTGCCGCCGACCGGGGCAGTGCCGCGTCGAGGAGCCAGTCGGCGCTCACCCGCGCCCGGTTGCCGGGCATCGCGAGCAGGTGGTAGCCACGGGTGACCGCCTTGGCCGGCAGGCCGGACATCGGCACCTTGAGCGGGTTCGCCGCGGCCTGCTTGCCGCCCAGGTCGACCACCCAACCGAGGTCGTGGTGCTTGTACGGTCGGCGGCGCCCCTGCCCGTACGAGGCGGCGATGTTGTGCGCGGCCAACTTGCCCTGCCGCTGGGCGTGCTGGGCGGTCATCGTGCAGATCTCACCGGGACGGGTCAGGTCGGGCACCGCGGCGGCATCGCCGCAGGCGTACACCTCGGGGAACCCGGGGACGTTGAGGTACTCGTCGACGACCAACCGCCCCTTCTCGGTCCGCAGGCCCAGTTCCGCCACGAAGGGGTCGGGCCGTACGCCGACGCACCAGATCAGGGAACAGGTGGGCACGTACTCGCCGTCGGTGAGCTTGACGCCGTCGGAGGTGGCGACCGCCACCGACGTGCCCATCCGCACATCCACGCCGCGCCGACGCAACACCCGGTCCGCGGTGGTGGACATCCGTCGATCCAGTTCCGGCAGCACGCGCGGGGCGACGTCCAGCAGCATCCACCTCGGACGGATCTTGAGCCGGGGATGCTGGGCGGCCAGCTCGTCGGTGAACAGGATGCCGTGCGCGGCGACCTCGGTACCGGTGTAGCCGGCACCCACCACCACGAAGGTGGCCCGGGCCTGCTGCTCGGCCGGATCCTCGGCCTGCTCGGCCAGCTCGATCTGCCGCACCACGTGGTCGTGCAGGTAGAGCGCCTCGGGCAGGCCGCGGAAGCCGTGCGCGTACTCGGTCACCCCGGGGATGGGCAGCAGCTTGTTCACGCTGCCCACAGCCAGGACCAACCGGTCGTACGCCAGCCGGTTGCGGTCGCCCTCCGGCTGGGTGAAGCCGACCCACCGGTTCTGCAGGTCGACACCGTCCGCCTCACCGATCACGATCCGGACGCCGTCCAGCGTGCCGGCCAGCGGCACCGCGATCCGGCCCGGCTCCACCACCCCCGCCGCCACCTCCGGCAGCAGGGGAAGGTAGAGGAAGTAGTCCGTCGAGTTCAGCAGGACGATCTCGGCTCGGTCGCGGGCCAACCGGCTCAACGTCTTCGCCGCGTGGTAACCGGCGAACCCGGCCCCCACGATCACCACACGAGGCTTCGTCATTCCGGCCCGGTTCCCGTCGTACGCGCCGACAAACGTCCCCCCACCCCGTCGATCTTGCACTTTTCGTCGGAGCCAACCGGCACAAAGGCGACAAAGTGGCGACCGAAAGTGCAAGATCGCGGGGGGCTAGCGGGGGCGGTCGGGTGGCATGGCGAACTGGAGGAAGGTGGTGCCGCGCAGGTCCAGCCAGGCGCGGTCGGGCGCGCGGACCAGGCGCACCATCACCTCGACGCAGGTGGGGCAGCGGCCCACCAGGCCGGGGGCGTGCGAGTAGACCCGCAGCCCGGCCACCGGGCCGGAGGTGCCGCAGTGGGCGCACCGGGCCGTGGCGCTGCTCAGATCGACGGCGAACACCTCCCCCATCGGGCCGTCGAGCATGTTGCCGTCCACGTAGGGCAACGCGGTCATCCGCGGCCTCCTCTCAACCGGTCGGGCCGAAACGTTCGGTGCGTACCCGCCGTGCCGGATGGCCCAGCCCGACGAGAAGGTCGGAGACGGTCTCCACGAAACCGGTGGGTCCGCACACGTACACCAGCGGCTCCAGCTCGGGCGGCCAGCCGTGGGTGTTGATGTCGGCGAGGCCGAGCCGGTGCGGCTCGCCGCGCCATCCCTCGGGCGCCCGCCGGGTGTACACGTGGGCCACGTCGAGACCGGCGTCGTCGCGTACCCGGCGCCGCAGTTCGTCGGTGTAGAAGGCGTCGTCGGGCGTACGGACGGAGTAGATCAGCCGGAACGGGGCCCGGCTCCCGGCCGCCCGCCGGGCCCTGATCATGGCCATCAACGGCACCACCCCCGACCCGCCCGCGACCAGCAGCACCGGGTCGGTCTGCTGCGGCCGCCAGACGAACCAGCCGCCGATCGGGCCGCGCACCTCGACCGGATCACCCTCGTGGTAGGCGTCGACCAGGAACGGCGACACCTCGCCGTCGGACACCCGCTGGACGGACACCTCGATCCGGTCGCCGTCGGCCGGCGCGGCCAGCGAGTACGACCGGGCGGCCTGGTACCCGTCGGGCGCGGTCAGCCGGATGTCGACATGCTGGCCGGGCAGGTGCGCCGGCCAGCCCGGCACATCCAGTACCAGGGTCCGCGCGGAAGGCGTCTCGACCCGGTGCTCCACCAACCGGGCCTCGCGCCACCGCATCCGGCCGCTCAATCGCCCTGGTACCGCTGCTCACGCCACGGGTCGCCGTAGTCGTGGTAGCCGGCGGTCTCCCAGAAACCCGGAGTGTCCTCGACGGTGAGGTGGATGCCGCGCACCCACTTGGCGGACTTCCAGAAGTAGAGATGGGGCACGAGCAGCCGGGCCGGGCCGCCGTGCTCGGCCGGCAGGTCGTCACCGTCGTAGGTGTGCACCAGCCAGGCCTGCCCGTCGCGCAGGTCCTCCAGCGGGAGGTTGGTGGTGTACCCGCCGTAGGAGTGGGCCAGGGCGTAGTCGGCCGCCGTTTCCACGCCCTCGAGCAGGGTGTCCAGCGAGACGCCGCGCCAGGTGGTGCCGAGCTTCGACCACCGGGTCACGCAGTGGATGTCGACGGTCGGGGTCTCCTGCGGCAGCGCCATCATCTCGTCCCAGCTCCACCGGTACTCCGTGCCGGTCTCGGTGCTGATGACGAACTCCCACTGGTCCCGCGGCACCCGTGGAGTCGGGCCGGCGGAGAGCACGGGAAAGTCCGGGGTCAGATACTGGCCGGGGGGCAGATCCGGCGCCTCGGCGCGGGGGCGGCCCTGGAAGCCGGGTGTGACGATACCCACCGCTCAGTCCTACCACGCCCCGGCGCCGGGCGGATCCGTTCGACCGGCCCGGGTGGGAAGTCACCCGGACCGGCGCCGGTCACTTCCGCTCGGTGACGACTTCCTTGGAGCCCGGCACCACGTTGCGGGTCGCCCGCAGGCTGGTGATGGTGACCACGGTCAGCACCACGACGATGACCCCGAGGGAGATCTCGGTGGGGATCAACGGCACGCCCTCCCAGATGCCGTGCGCCCAGTGCAGGCCGAGCTTGACACCGATGAAGGCCAGGATGATCGCCAGACCGTAGGTGAGGTGGACCAGACGGCTCAGCGCCGCGTGCAGCACGAAGTACAGCGCCCGCAGGCCGAGCAGGGCGAAGGCGTTGGTGGCGAAGACGAGGTACGGGTCCTCGGTGATGCCGTACACGGCCGGCACCGAGTCGACGGCGAAGACCACGTCGGTGGCGAGCACCGCCACCACCACCAGCGCGAGCGGGGTGAGCGCCCGACGTCCGTCGACCCGTACCGTCATCTTCGTGCCGTGGTACTCGTGGACCACCGGCATGAAGCGGCGCAGCAGACGCACCGAACGCATGGTGCCGATGTCGACCGACTGCTCGTGCCCGGTGAACGCGTCGCGGAGCAGCTTGGCCGCGGTGAACAGCAGGATCAGCGCGAAGATCAGGAAGGCGAAGTCCAGGGTCTGCAGGGCGGCCGCGCCGAGGGCGATGAAGATGCCGCGCAGCACCAACGCTCCGGTGATGCCGAACAGCAGCACCCGCTGGGCCAGCACGGTCGGCACCGCGAAGGCGGCCAGCAGCAGCATGAAGACGAAGAGGTTGTCGACCGACAGCGACTTCTCGACGAGGTAACCCGCGAGATAGTCGACGCCCTCCTGCCGCCCGTACTGGGACCAGACCCAGGCGCCGAAGGCCAGGGGCAGGGCTATGTAGAAGGCGGACCAGCCCAGCGCTTCCTTGAGTGACACCTCGTGCGGGCGACGTGTGACCACGAAGTCGAGCACCAGCAGGGCGATGACCCCGGCGATGGTGATCGCCCAGAGCGAGGGCGTGCCGATGGTCTGCAGCTCAGCCGCGAGCGACAATTCGGACATGGGGGCCTCCTCGAACACCGTGTCATGTTCGAGGTCTCCTTCACCCACGTTTCGTGGGCAACCACCCGAGGCGCGCTCCGGGCGCGCCGTACTGACCGGCATGGTTCGTGGGAAGTACTCCCCTCGTGCTGACAAGGTTAGGACAGCCGATTTCCACCCGCCACGCGGGGCGTTGCCCGCCCCGGGGTGGCTTCCCTCACGTGGGTGACGGGCCGGGCCGGACGTGAGCGCCTATCGTGGCCCGGTGACCGCAGACCTGGTGGCCGGCCCGTTGACCGGCGTACGAGTGGTGGAACTGGCCGGGATCGGCCCCGGCCCGTTCGCCGCGATGATGCTGGCGGACCTCGGCGCCGACGTGATCCGGGTCGACCGGGCGACCGAGGTGGACGCCACAGCCTTCGGCACCCCGCATCCCGACCTGCTCAACCGGGGTCGCCGGTCCATCGGCGTCGACCTGAAGTCCGCCGACGGGCGGGACGTGGTGCTGGCCCTGGTCGCTGAGGCACACGTTCTCGTCGAGGGGTTCCGGCCCGGCGTCACCGAGCGACTCGGTGTCGGACCGGCCGACTGCCACGCGGTCAACCCGGCGCTGGTCTACGGCCGGATGACCGGATGGGGTCAGGACGGCCCGAACGCGCCGCACGCCGGGCACGACATCGGCTACCTGGCGCTGACCGGAGCGCTGCACGGCATCGGCCGCTCCGGTCAGCCCCCGGTGCCGCCGCTGAACCTGCTCGGCGACTTCGGCGGCGGCGGCATGATGCTCGCCCTGGGTGTCGTCTCCGCGCTGTACGCGGTACGCGGCGGCGCGGCCGGTCAGGTGGTCGACGCGGCCATCGTGGACGGGGTGGCGGTGCTCAGCACCCAGATCCACGCGCTACGCCGGCTCGGCATGTGGCAGGACCCGCGCGGAGTCAACCTGCTCGACGGCGGCGCGCCGTTCTACGACACCTACGAGTGCGCCGACGGGCGGTACCTCGCCGTCGGGGCGCTGGAGCCACGCTTCTACGACGAACTGGTCCGGCTCACCGGCTTCCCGCTTGCACCGGACGAGCCGGTCGACCGGACCGATCCGGCGAACTGGCCGGCGTTGCGGGCCGCCTGGGCGCGGCTGTTCCGCACCCGGACCCGCGACGAGTGGGCGGCTCTGCTCACCGCCTCCGACGCCTGTGCCGCACCGGTCCTGGACTGGCGGGAGGCGCCGGAGCATCCGCATCTGGCCGCCCGGGAGACGTTCGTGCTCCGCGACGGTGTCGTCCAGCCGGCGCCGGCCCCCCGGTTCTCGGCGACCCCGACCTCGGTCCGGCGGCCGCCGCCCTGGCCGGGCGAGCACACCGACGAGATTCTCGCCGAGGCCGGCTTCGACCACGATCGGATCGAGCGGCTGCGGGCCACCGGGTCGGTCGCCTGAGCGCGGGCCGAGGGAGTGGCTCAGCGTTGACGCAGGGTCGCGCCGGGCGCGAGGGCCGGCTCGACCATGTCGCGGTAGTCGCGCGGCAGTTGGACCACGAGTTCGTCGAACTCGCCGCCGGTCACCGCCTCCCGCACGGTGGTGAAGACCGCGCGGATCGTGTCCCGGGCGGCCGGCTCCTCGACCCCGGCGCGTAGCGCCACCCGGGCGACGAACTCGGGCGCGCCGAACCGCTCCGCCGCCTCGGTGTCCGGCGTCGGGCGCAGCGGCAGCCGCAGCGGGGCGGGCAGTTGCACGGCGAGGTCCAGCACCTCGCCACCGGTCAGTCGCTCGGCCAGCGTCTCCAGGGTCGCCCGGATCAGCTCCACCGCCCGCGACGGGGATGTGGCGGTGCGCCGGGCGACCTGCTCGACGAAGGTGTCGTAGTTCATCGCGTACCCCTCCGGCCGGCGCTTACCCGCCCGATCGGCAGGGAAACGGCGGCCGGTTTCCGGCGGGCTCGGCGCGTGAGCGGCGTCCGGGTGGGTATCCGCGCCCGGTCGTGGCCGGATCGAAGCCCGGGAGGAGCCGACACCATGGCGAGTTACGCCGATGTCCTGCATTACCTGTCCAGCCTGGACTATCCCGCCGGGAAGGACGAGGTGGTACGCGAGGCCGAGCGTGAGGGAGCACCGCCGGACGTGCTGAAGGCCCTGCGCGCCCTGCCTCCGGTGGACTACGCCAACGGCAACCAGGTGGCGCGCTCGGCCGGCATCGACGCGGCCCCTGAGATCACCGACGCGCAGCGCGGCCCGCAGGGACGCGACAAGCGTCACCAGCGGGTGTCGCAGCACCTGCGCAGCATCTGACCGGCGCGGCCGGCCCGCCGTCGACCGGGCGAGCCGGCCGGCTGCTGAAACAGGGGGGCGCCCCGGCCACGAACCGCGGCCGGGAGCGCCCCTGCGTAACCGCCTGCGCTGGCAGCGGTGCGCCCGAACCGGAGCGCGACCACCAGGCGACGACAGCCACCCGAACCGGGTGGGCTGCTGTTACTGCGGTCAGCATACCGCACGCCATCAGCCGAACGGACAGTGGGCACCGACAAAGGGCTTCATCGCGCCAGCTCCGCGTATCGCCCCTCCAGGTCGACCCGGGCGAGCGCACCGACCAGCCAGGCGAGCCGCTCCGACTCGCGACCGCCGGCCAGCCCGGCGAGATCCTCGGCCGACCGACCCAACCCGAGCCGGCGCGCCGCCGTCAGCGCCCGCCGGTCGGCCACCGGGGCAACCTCCCGCCACAGCGCCTGCACCTCACGCAGGAACAGGTCCGCGACCTGGTTGTCGACCCCCGGCAGGGCGGTGAGCAGTTCCCGCTCACGGACCGGGTCGCGGTGCCCCGCCGAGCGCAGCCGTCGCAGGTCACCCCGGTACCGTTCGACGACCGTGCGGGCCAGTTCACCCAGCAGGTCGGCCAGCGCGTCGACGTCACCACGCTGGCCGCTGTCACGCAGTGTTTTGACCCGGTCCGGGCGCGCCGACCCGGACAGCCGGGCGGCGCTGTCCCAGCCCGCGTCGGAGAGCGCGTGCGCGCCGTCCAGGGCGCGCCGGAAATCGCCCCGACGGGCCAGCAGGACCGCGAGGCAGAGCAACTGGAACAGGCTGGACGGGTTGTTGGTGACCCGGAACCCGTACTGCTCGGCGAAGCCGCGGCCGCCGCCGACCAGCCGGCGCGCCATCCGCTTCCTGTCCTCGATGGTGGAGACCATGGTGGGCATGGGCGGCTGTTACCCGTGCCCCCGCTCACTAGTCGTGGAAGCCGCCGGAGCGGTCGCGGGCCTTGAGCCGGACGGTGGGCAGCGCCGGGGCGGGCAGCGGCGGGTCCGGGTCGTCGGCGACGACCCCGAACCGTCGCCCGGCCATCCAGTCCTCCCGGGCGTCGACGATCTCCTCGTGGCTGCGGCCGACGAAGTTCCACCACATCACCAGCGGCTCCTCGAAGGGCGTGCCGCCGAGCAGCATCAACCGGCTGCCCGGCTCGCCGCGCAGGCGCACCGCGTCCCGCCCGGCGCCCAGCCAGAGCAGCGCCCCGGGCGCCAACGGCACGCCGTCGACCTCGCCGGAGCCGTCGAGGGCGAGCAGTGCGTACTCGAAGTCGCGGCGCAGCGGCAGCCCGACCGTCGCCGCGCCGGCCAACTCCAGTTGCGCGCCGAGCAGCGGGGTGTGTACCCGGGCCGGTGAGCGTTCGCCGGCAAGTTCCCCGACCAGCAGGGTGACGTCCAGGTCGCCGTCGCGCCATCGGGGCAGCTCGGCATGGTGGGTGAAGTCCGGCGCGCCGGACCGGGCCTCGTCCGGCAGCGCGACCCACAACTGCACCCCGTGCATCAGGGGCGGGTGCTCGGCCGGTGAACGTTCGGAGTGCGCGATGCCGTGGCCCGAGGTCATCACGTTGAGTTGGCCGGGCCGGATCGGCTGCGCGTTGCCGAGGCTGTCGCGGTGCAGGATCTCGCCGTCGAGCAGCCAGGTCACGGTCTGCAGACCGGTGTGCGGATGCGGCGGCACCTCCATGCCGGGTCGGTGCGCCACGTCGTCGGGGCCGAAATGGTCGACGAAGCACCACGCACCGACCAGCCGGCGGCTGCGCTGCGGCAGCAGCCGCCGCACGGTGGTGTAACGGCCCAGCGGCACGTCGTGCCCGGGCAGCAGGACACTGCCGGGATCGACCGTCGCCACGCCGGGCGGTCGGGTCTCGGCGGGCATCGCCTCGGTACGCTCCACGATCCGACTCTACGCCCGCCGGCCGTCCGCGCCCGGCCGGCGGCAGGTGGACCCCCCGAGGGCCGCTCAGCCGCCGCGTACGGTCACCACGTTCGCGCCCGCGACCAGGTCCAGGAAGATCCGTTCGGCGGCCCGGTCCCAGCCCGGTGAGCCGAGCACCGTACCCGGGGCGAGGCCGTCGCGGCGCTCGCCGTACACCTCGACGGCCCCGGCACCGGAGCCGGCCCGGACGCGTACCGGCACGCTGCCGGCGACCGTGACGTCGAACTGGTTGACGCCACCGGTCACCCGCACCACGAGCGGTCCGTCGACGTTGGGCAACCTGAGATCGGTCCGGGTCGCCCCACCGGCCAGTTCCAGACCGGACAGTCGGGCGGCGGTGAGGTCGATCCGCCGCTCGGCGGCCCCGCCGGTGAGGCGTACGTCCCAGGCGACCCGGGCGTTCAGCAACACCTCGACCGTGCCCGGTTCCTCGCCGCTCCGATCCAGCCGCAGCGACACCTCGTCGCCGACCAGTTCGGGACGTGGCCGCACGACCGACCCGGCAGGGCTGATGATGCGGTACAGCTCCTCCCCCAGCTCGGTCACCCGCAGGTCGTAGCGGGCCACCCCATCGACCAGTTCGAAGGCGGCACGTCGCCGGCCGTCCAACGGTGCGGTCTCCACCTCCTCGGGGCTCTCCTGCGCAGCCCGTGCCGCGCCGCCCAGACCGCTGGCGCCATCCGGCAGTGCCGTCGCGGTGGCCATCGGGTCCGGTGCGCCGCCGGAGAAGACCCGGCCGAGCCGGTGGGGGTCGGAGAGGATCACCACGACGGCGACGGCCCCGAGGCCCAGCACCAGCACCGCGGCGGCCACCAGCAACCGGGCCCCCGGCGACCAGGGCGGTTGGTCCGGCGCTGCTTCCCCGGCACCGTCGGGCGTCGTCGGTGGCGCCGAGGTCGGCGGCACCGGTGCCGGCCCGGAGCGTGTTCGACCCTGTTCGTCCTGCCCCGATCCGGCCATCGGTCTCCCCTTTCACGGTCCCCTGCTCAGGGGTACGCACCAGCGGGCGGGACGGATCACCCGACCCGGCGTCGAACCGCCGCTGAGCTGCTCCACGAACCGCCGGTGAACCGGACGGCGGTGACGAACCGTATTCGGGGGCGGTCGGCGCACCGCGCCGCCGAGGTCCGGCAACGGCGCCGGGTCTGGACCGGAAGGGACGTGTCGGTGATGCCGGAGACGGTCGAGTCGGTGTTCGCCAGTGTGGTCGCCCGTAACCCGGGTGAGCCCGAGTTCCACCAGGCCGTACGGGAGGTGTTGGAGAGCATCGGCCCGGCGCTGGCCCGTCATCCCGAGTACGCGGAGGCCCGGATCATCGAGCGGATCTGCGAGCCGGAACGGCAGATCATCTTCCGGGTGCCCTGGGAGGACGACCGGGGTCGGATCCGGGTGAACCGTGGTTTCCGGGTGGAGTTCAACAGTGCCCTCGGCCCGTTCAAGGGTGGCTTGCGCTTCCACCCCTCGGTGTACCTGGGCATCGTCAAGTTCCTCGGTTTCGAGCAGATCTTCAAGAACGCGCTCACCGGGCTGCCGATCGGCGCCGGCAAGGGCGGCGCCGACTTCGACCCCAAGGGGCGTACGGACCGCGAGGTGATGCGCTTCTGCCAGAGCTTCATGACCGAGCTGCACCGGCACATCGGGGCGCAGACGGACGTGCCGGCCGGCGACATCGGGGTGGGCGGCCGGGAGATCGGCTACCTGTTCGGCCAGTACAAGCGGATCACCAATCGGTACGAGTCGGGCGTACTGACCGGCAAGGGCCTGTCGTACGGCGGCGCGCAGGCGCGCACCGAGGCCACCGGCTACGGGGCGGTGTTCTTCGCCGAGGAGATGCTGAGGCAGACCGGGGACGGCCTGGACGGCAAGCGGGTGGTGGTCTCCGGCTCCGGCAACGTGGCGATCCACGCCATCGAGAAGGTCCACCAGCTCGGTGGCACGGTTGTCGCCTGCTCCGACTCGACCGGCTACGTGCTCGACGAGAAGGGCATCGACCTGGACGTGGTGCGGGAGCTGAAGGAGCGCCGTCGCGGCCGGCTCGCCGACTACGTGCTGGAGGTGCCGCACGCGGTCACCGTGGCCGGCCGTACGCCCTGGGAGGTGCCGTGCGACCTGGCCCTGCCGTGCGCCACCCAGAATGAGATCGGCGGCGCCGAGGCCGCGCAGCTGGTGGCCGGCGGCTGCGCCGTGGTGGTGGAGGGGGCGAACATGCCCACCACGCCGGAGGCGGTGCGCATCCTCGGCCGGGCCGGCGTGCGGTTCGCGCCCGGCAAGGCGGCCAACGCCGGCGGCGTGGCGGTCAGCGCCCTGGAGATGCAGCAGAACGCCAGCCGCGAGTCGTGGACGTTCGCGGAGTCGGAGCAGCGGCTGCGGGAGACCATCCGGGACATCCACGCGCGCTGCTGGGCCACCGCGGAGGAGTACGGCCTGCCCGGTGACTACGTGGCCGGGGCGAACATCAACGGGTTCCGCCGGGTCGCCGAGGCGATGCTGGCGCACGGCCTGGTGTAGGAAACGGGTACCGGTGCCCGCCGGAGGGAACGGCGAGCACCGGTACCGCGGTTCTGTTCCGGGCCCTGCCCGGAGTGCTGGATCAGTGCGCGCCACCCGCACCGAAGCGGCCGCGACGCCGCCACAGCACCGTGCCGAGCAGCAGGACGGCACCGGTCGCGACGAGCCCGCCACCGACCTTCATCGGCGTGCCCAGGCTGCTACCGGTGACCGGCAGGTGCGGCTTCTTCTTGGGTAGCACCCGCAACTGGGTCGACGCGGTCCGACCGGACTCCCGGCCGGTCGCGGTGAAGGTGAGCAGCCCGGTCACCGACGGCGTGTACCGCCGGGTGAAGACGCCCTCCGAGTTGGTCCGGGCGGTGAAGCTCAACGGCGCGCTGGCCTGGAAGGCCACCGGCGTCATGGCGACGACGCTGCCGTCGCCACGGCGGGCCGTGCCGGCGGCCGGAGCGGCCAGCGGCGTCACCGAGACCACGATGTCCACCGTCTCGTTCGGCCCGAAGTTGCGGCCGGTGAGGATGACCGTCTCTCCGAGGAAGATGGTGGGTCGGTTCACCGTCAGCGACGCCAGCACCGGCGTATAGGGCGGTGGCTGGGGCGGATCGGTGACTGTTGGCGACGGCTGCGGCTGCGGTTGCGCCGCCCCCGCCGCAGCCGGCACGGCCACCACGGCCAGACCGACCGTGAGCGCCATGATGATGCGGGATAGCCGCATGGTTCGTTCCCTCCTACTGAGAACAGCTTGGTGCGGTAACAACTTGGGTGGTCCATGGGGTGGCGGTCGGGGTCAGCCACAGCTCGGCCGCTCCGCTGTCCGTCTTGCCGGTCAGCAGCGAGACCTCCAACGTGCGGGTCCCGCCCGGGCCGATCTCGACGTTGACGGTGGCGACCTGCCGCCGCCGTTCGGTGCCGTTGCCCACCGAGGTCTCGGCACCGTCGACGCGGGTGTCGAGCACCGCCCCGCCGGTCGGCCCGTACACCGACACCAGCGTGCGGACGGTGTACGGATCCCCGGCCCGGCCCAGGCCGAGGACGGACTCGCTGAGCCCTGAGGCTGGTGCGGTGGACCGGAGCGTCACCCGGAGGTTCAGCTCGCGGCGGCCGTCAGCGTGGCAGTCGCCGACCGTCAGATCGGCGGTCTGCCGGAGGTAGTAGCCGAGCTTCGCGCCGCTGCCGTCGTTGAGGAACACGCCGACCGTCGGCACGCTGTCCTGTTCCGGAAGCGTCCCGGCCATCCGGCTGTCGCCGAACGTCCGCTGTTCCTCCGGTCGGGCACTCCAGAACAGTATCCGACGTTCCCGTATAGAGCGGTCAAATGCGGACAACAACCCATTCGGGTGGACGTTCCTCGCGAAAAGGGTGTCGAACACCGTTGCAGCCGCGGCCGCGAAGAAGGCGTCCTGCTCGCGCGGATCCATCCGCTGGTAGGTGTCGTTGAGCAGGGTCCGCACCGCGTTCTCGGCACTGAGCGACACCCCGCCCGGCACCCGGACCGGGCCGGTGGCTTTGAGCAGGTACGACAACACCACGGGGTCGACGGCGAGGACACCGTCAACGGTCACCCCACTGCGCCGCCGGTACATCTCCCGGTACAGCGCGGCGGCGGTCGGGAAGTGCGGGCTGAGGTTGACGTCCGCCGGGTAGATGCCGGGCAGTTCTCCCCAGAGAGAGCGCCACTCGGCCGGAATCTTCAGCGGCTCGACGAACCGGCCGAGGCTGGAACTGCTGCCCTGCGCGCCCATCTTCACCCGGCCCTTGTTCGCCTCGATGACGGCGTACGCGCCGAACATGCCGCCGGTCGACCGCAGCTCCGCCGGGTTCTGTGACACCAGCAGGTACTTCCGCGCCCCGTCGACGCCGAGCAGCGGCGGCAGCAGGCGGCTGGCCCGGTCGGCCGCCGACGTCATCGCGGCAAGCCGGTCGATCTCGCCGCGCAGGTCTTCCAGGGCCCGCCGGACCTGTCCCACCAGCCGGTCGTCGGGGACCTCGGCCAACTCCGCGCGGGTGCGCTGCACCGTCGCGTCCACCGCGACCAGGTCGTCGGTGACGGCGCGCAGGCCGGTCAGGTCGAGGCGCCCCTCCTGCGGCACCAGGCCGCCCAGGTCGACGCGGAGCAGCGCCGGGAACGCCTGACGGGCGAGGTCGTCGATGGTGACGGCGATCTGCCGGATCGCGGTGAGGTTCGCTCCGGCCACCGGCGCCTGCCGGCCGAGCCACCAACCGGGATCACCGGTGGCTCGCCGCGCCGCCCGGGCCTGCTCCTGCAACGCCGAGAGGGTGCGTTGGGCGCGTGCGGTGTCACCGCCGACCAGATGGGCGCTCAGTTCGCTGGCCAGGCCGGCGGCGTTGACCAGGTGGGCACGGGCCTGCCACCCCCGGAAGCCGACCCAGCCGACGAGGCCCAGCACCAGCGAGCCGATCACCAGCGTGGTGAGCAGGATGCGACGCAGTCGGGCGCGCCGACGACGGCGGGAACGGCTGCGCCGCCGGCGTGGGCTCTCGCTCTCCGTCACATCAACTCCATTCCGAAAACGGACAGAAGGTCATAATGTTCTTAACACCTAACGGTGAAATGGGTGTGCTAATGACGCGATCAGGCGATATGAGAAGTTCGCTCGGCATTCGCGTTGCGCCGCGTGTCCGCGCTCGCCGCCTCGCGCAGCAGTTCCTCGATTCGATCCACGCCCGCCGGCAGAGACATCTCCCGCAGGTACGCCTCCCGGCCACGCCGGCCCATCTCGACCCGGGCCGGTGGGGGTATCTGCGCCGCCAGCCAGAACCGGTCCGCCAGGCTGGCCCAGTCCTCAGGAGGGCAGGAGAGCCCCGCCCTGGCCCGTTCGACCAGGGCGGCGGTGTCCTCACCGGCCGAGGCGACCACCGGCGCACCGCAGGACAGGGCCGCCTGGAGCTTGTCCGGCACGCTGCTGCGCAACTCCGGTAGGTCACGCGCCATCACCAACTGGTAGTCGGCGGCGGCGTACAACTCGGGCATGTCCAGCGGAGACCGTCGGTCCACGAACCGGACGTTGTCGGCCCGCAGCTCGGCGGCGAGCCCCCGAACCCGCCGCTCCTCGGAGCCCGAACCCACCAGGACCAGGTCCACGGTCTCGCCCAGCGCGGCCGCCGCCCGTACCGCCGTGTCCAGCCCTTGGCGCGCCCCGATGGTGCCGGCGTGCATCACGACGCACCGCTCGTCGCGGCGGATCAGCCGCCGCGCCGCCGGGCTGGCCTCGGCCGGGCGGAAGATCCGCTCGTCGGTCCAGTTGAGCACCACCCGGACCCGCGCCTGCTCGACGCCGGCCGTCACGACGGCGTCCCGCAGCGAGGGTGTGGTCACCGCGACCCGGCCGGCGGCCCGGTAGGTCCGCAGCGTGGCCGCCCGGACCCGGGCCGCCCACCGACCGTCGTCGACGGCGTCGGGCACCTGTTCGGTCCAGACGTCGGGCACGTGCAACACCAGTGGAACGGGGCCGAGCAGGCGCAGCAGGGCCGCCGACGCGAACGCGGCGGCCGGCGGCTGATGCACGTACAGCACGTCCACACCCGCCAGGAACCGCCGCCCGACCAGTGCCGCGCTACCGGCGAACGAGAGCCACGAGGCCATCCGGCCGCGCACGGTGGCGTCGCCGGTGCTGTACCTGGGCACCCGGCGTACGGTCAGCCCCCGGCTGCGGGTCTCGTGGTGCCAGCGCTGCCGCCAGCCCGGGTAGACGTGCCCGCCCGGATAGTCGGGGAAGCCGGTGAGCACCCGCACCTCGTGACCCCGCGCGGCCAGTTCCTCGGCGAGACTGCCGGGAATGAACGCCGGCTCCGGCGGAAAGTGGTACGTCAGCATGCCGATTCGCACCGTCACACCACCGTCCCCGAGCCCCGGTTCGGCGCGCCGCCGGGGGCCATGGGCGTCACGCCTGCGTACGATCTCGACATCCCCTCACCGGGCGGACGCCACCGGCGCCCGCTCCTCGTCGCGGTGCCACCGCCCGCGACCGCGTCGTCCAGGGGGTGCCACATGCTCAGCGGGGTGTTGTTCGTCTGCCACGCCAACCTGTGCCGGTCACCGATGGCCGAATACGCCGCGCGTCGCCTGCTCGCCGGGCGACCGGTGACGGTCGCCAGTGCCGGCACCGACGCCCTCGACGGCCTGGCCATGCATCCGTACGCAGCGGAGATCGCCGCCGAGACCGGCGCGGACCCGACGTCGTTCCGCAGCCGACGGCTGCTGCCGGAACACCTCACGGATGCGGTGCTGGTGCTGACCGCCACTCGGCGCCAGCGCTCCATCTGCACCGCGCTGGCACCGGCGGCGCTGCACCGGACGTTCACCCTGCGCCAGTTCGGCCGGCTCGCCGCGGCCGTCGAGCCGCCTCTGGACGAGCAGGACGATCCGGTGCGGGCCGCGGTGGCCGCCGCCGCCCTGGCCCGGGGACGGTTGCAGCCCGCCCCCGGGGACGCAGACGACCTGGGCGACCCCGTGCGGGGCACGCCGGAGGACTTCCGCCGCTGCGCGGAGGAGATCGACCGGGCACTGCGTCCCCTGGCCACGCTCATCGGGACAGCCGGGTGAGTTCCTGGGTGTGGTCGCTCACCTCGCCGACGCGGGCCCGCTCGGCGTGCCGGCCGGTCCTGCCGCGCTCCGTCGGCACCGACTGACCACCCGCCGCGGCGGCGACCACCCGGTAGGCCTCGTACTGGTAAGCCTCCGCCTTGGGCACCCGGGCCATGTTCAGCACGCAGCCCAGCAGTCGCACCGACACCGAGTGCAGGGCCCGGGCCGCCGCGGCCACCTGGGCCCGGGAGGTACGGCCCTGCTGGGTGACCAGCAGCGCACCGTCGGCCTGCACGGCGACGACCACACCGTCGGTGACCGCGAGCAGCGGGGCGGTGTCGATGACGACGATGTCGGCGGATTCGCGCAGGGCCAGCAGCAGATCCGACATGGCCTTCGAACCGAGCAGCTCGCTCGGGTTGGGCGGGGCCGAACCGCTGGGCAGCACGAGCAGGGACTTGTCGCCCCAGCGCTGGACCACGTCGCCCACCTGCACGTCACCGACCAGCACGTCGGTCAGCCCGACCCCCGAGTCGATACCGAGGTAGTCCCCGACCTTCGGGCGGCGCAGGTCCGCATCGACGAGCAGGACCCGCCACCCCGCCTCGGCCAGGGCGATCGCCAGGTTGCAGGACAGAGTCGTCTTGCCTTCCCCCTGGAGCGCGCTGGTCACCGCGATGACCCGGGCCGGCTCGTGCACGTCGACGAAGCGCAGGTTGGTCCGGAGCTTGCGGACCGCCTCGGCTCGCGCCGAGGTGGCGGCGTCACCGACGATCAGCGGGGCCGAGCGCGCGCTGGGGTCGATCGGGATCTCGCCGAGCAGCGGACTGCCGGTCACCCGCTGCAGACCGGCCGCGTCGCGCAGCCGCACGTCGGCCATGCCACGCAGAATCGCCAGGCCGACGCCGGCCAGCAGGCCCAGCAGGGCGCCGATGGCGGTGTTCCGGACCGGTTGCGGCGACACCGGCGTCGGGGTGACCCGCGGCCCGCTGACAATCTCGATCTTGATCGGCCCGGGGCTTCCGTCCGGGCGGGTCTCGACCTTCTGCACGAGCTCGACGAACTTCGCCGAGAGTGCCTCGGTCACCCGCAACGCCCGGGTCTGGTCGGTGTCGGTCACCGACGCCCGCAGCAGCACCGTGCCGGTCTCGGTGGAGGTGCTGACCCGGCGCTGGACCTCCTCGGCCGTCAGCCCGAGCTGGCTGTCGGCCACCGCGGCCTGCGCCAACCGGTCACTGGTCAGCAGCTCGGCATAGGACTTCACCCGCTGCTGGAGGAAGAGTCCGCCCTGGTAGGCGTCCGTGACACCCTGGCTCGGCGTGGTGACGAAGAAGGTGACCGAGGCGACGTAGCGGGGCTGGGCCCGCACGGTGACCAGCGCGGTCACGCCCAGGGCCACCATGAGGGTGACCAGGACGATCCACCAGTGCCGGCGCACGAGGCGTAGTTGGCGGTACAGGTCCATCAGGCGGGCCTCCGTACCGGGCCGGTAACGCCAAAGAACTTCACGAAAACCCCCAAGGTCGACTCAATCTCGTGAAACCATTAAAGCGGCTCATGCGGCTTATGTCCGGAGTTAGGTATTTTCCTGGTGGGGATTTGGGCCCGCAGTGACCAACCGGACCGGCGGTCCGTCGGAATCGCTTCGGCCCGGAAAAAATGCGATGTCTTCGTCGAGCGGTTCGGGCGACTCGTCGCGCCGATGTGGGAAGAGTCGCGTTCGCCCCGCTCGCGGCGGCCGTCGGCACTGGATAGGGTCTTGCACGGGTGTGCCGGGAAGCCTGGTCGGCGATGATGCCGTGCTGCCCTCAGACCGACGAGGTGGACCTCACGTATGACCGACCAGCCCCCACGCCCTGAGCGCCGCGGCGTGCGCCGCCTCTTCGCGCGTACCTCCTGGCCCGAGGCACGCTTCGTGGCCGACGTGCTCCGGATGGAGACCGTCGGCGGTGGCCTGCTGCTCTTCGGCGCCGTGATCGCGCTGGTCTGGGCGAACTCGCCCTGGGGCGACGCCTACGCCGAGCTGGGGCGCTGGGTGCCCTGGTCCGGCGGCGCGGCGTGGCACCTCGACCTCGACCTCGCCCACTGGGCGGCCGACGGCCTGCTGGCCATCTTCTTCTTCGTGGTCGGGCTGGAGCTGAAGCGCGAGTTCGTCGCCGGTGAGCTGCGGGATCCACGACGGGCCGCGCTGCCGGTGGTCGCGGCGATCGGCGGCATGGTGCTTCCGGCACTGATCTACGTGGCGGTCAACGTCGTCGGCGGCGGCGACGGGCTGCGCGGCTGGGCCATCCCCACGGCCACCGACATCGCGTTCGCGCTGGCGGTGCTGGCCGTGATCGGGGCCTACCTGCCGCAGGGGCTGCGTGCCTTCCTGCTCACCCTGGCCGTGGTCGACGACCTGCTCGCCATCACCATCATCGCCGTCTTCTACACCGACGACTTCAACCTGCTGCCGCTGCTCGGCGCTCTGGTCCCGATCGCCCTGTTCGGGCTGCTGGTGCAGCGCCGCCGCACCTGGTGGTGGGCGCTCATCCCGCTCGCGGTGGTCGCCTGGACGCTGGTGCACTCCTCCGGGGTGCACGCCACCGTCGCCGGCGTGCTGCTGGGCTTCACCGTGCCGGTGCTCGCCGGCAAGGGGGGCGGCGACGGCCGTCGCCCGATGCCCGGCCTGGCCGAGCACCTGGAGCACGTGTGGCGGCCGATCTCGGCCGGCTTCGCCGTACCCGTGTTCGCGTTCTTCGCCGCCGGTGTCTCGCTGCGCGGGGCCGACCTGGGCGCGGTGGTGACCGACCCGATCGTCCTCGGTGTCGTGCTGGGTCTCGTCGTCGGCAAGTGTGTCGGCATCGTCGGCTCGACCTGGCTGCTGGCCCGGTTCACCCGGGCCAGCCTGGACGAGGACATCACCTGGTCGGATCTGGTCGGTGTGTCGTTCCTGGCCGGTATCGGCTTCACCGTGTCGCTGCTCATCGGCGAGCTGGCCTTCGGCTCCGACGCCATCGAGGGCGACAACGTCAAGGCGGCCGTGCTCGCCGGTTCGCTGATCTCCGCGCTGCTGGCCACGGTGGTGTTGCGCCAGCGCAACAAGGTCTACCGGGCCATCGCGCTCAAGGAGCAGGTCGACCTCAACCAGGACGGCGTGCCGGACGTCTACCAGAAGCCCGGCGGCTGACCGCCGCGCCGCTCACGACCCGGACGCCCGGCCGACCCGCTCGGCCGGGCGTCCGGCGTGCGGTGACCGCCGCCGGAAGTCGTGGATCAGCGCGGCGCGCAGCAGCAGCCGCAACGCCACGATCGCCGCGACGGCCGCGATCTCCGTCCAGGACTGCCCGCCGGTCAGCCGCAGCAGTCCGGCCGCGAGCAACATGTCCAGCAACACCCGCAGAGCCGTCGACCGGGAGCCGGTGGTCAGCAACGCCACCGCCGCCGCGAGTACGCCGAGCAGGGTGAGGGCGGCCGACAGGACCTGCCTCACCGGTCCCCACCCCGCTCGCCGACCTGCTGCCGCTCCTGCTCGATCTCCCGGCCCAGCACGTAGTTGAGAACCGTCCGGATGGCGGCGATGGCGGCGAGTTGACCGATCTGCGTGAAGGTCGGCGACAACGCGGTACGCAGGATGTCCGCCGCAAGTTGGAACTCCAGGCCCAGGGTGAGAAAGCGTCCCAGGGACAGCCGGATCCGGGTGAACACGGCGGCGTCGCGGTGCCGCAGCCCGTCCACCACGAAACGCAACGCGGACAGCGTCGCGCCGACGACGATGACGAATGCGCCGACGAGTTCCACCGCGGTCACCAGCAGGTGGTGGCCGTGGCGGAGGACCACCTCGACGTCCACCCCGGCGCCTTACCCCGCCTGTGTCCGGGTAGTCGGCGCCGGGGGCCTACGCACGGGCGCGGTGCTCAGCGCAACTGCAGCACCGCGTCGACGATCAACCAGATGCCGCTGATGGCGAAGAGCGTGGCGGCGCCGTACCTGATGGTGCGTTCCGGTAGTTTCCGACCGAGCAGCCGGCCGGCGATGATGGCCAGCGCGTCGGCGGCGACCATGCCGACCGTCGAGCCGATCCAGGTCCCGAACCAGCCGTACTGGGTGGCCAGCGTGATCGTCGCGAGCATCGTCTTGTCGCCCAGCTCGGCGAGGAAGAACGCGACGCCGACGGTGATCACGGCTGATCTGCCGCCCCGGGCGGCCCGTCGTTTCTCCTCCTCGGTGAGCGTGTCCCCGCGCAACGTCCACGCGCCGAAGCCGAGGAAGGCCACCCCCGCCAGCAGCGAGATCCAGCCGGTCGGCAGGGTGGCACCGAGGCCGTGGCCGATCGCCACCGAGGCCAGGTGCACCACGGCCGTGGCGACGGTGATGCCGACCAGCACCGGCACCGTGCGGTATCTGGTGGCGAAGGCCAGGGCCATGAGCTGGGACTTGTCTCCCAGCTCGGCGACGAAGATGACGCCGAAGCTGACAACCAGCGCGGCGAGGAACCCGTCCATGACGTCCTTCCCGAATCAGGCCGGGAAGAGGTGTGGGGACGCCCTCGACCCGGCTGCAACAGCCTGGGTCGAAGGTCTCGCCCGCCTCGCCGGAAGCGAGGCCGTCGGGCCGGATGCGGGACGCACCAGTATGTCGACCACGACGTTGGGGGCTACTCCCCTTCGCTGCGCCCAGCCTAGCCGATCGTCCTCGGACGGGCCCTCGGGGCCCGGGGTGGGACGTGTCGCACCCCGGGCCGGCGGTCGGTGGTCAGCCGGGACGGTGATCGCCGCTCACTCGGCGCGGGCGAGGGTCACCCCGAACAGGCCGCCCGGATCGGTCCAGAACCGCTCGGTGCGAAATCCCGCCGCGGCCAGTTCGCCCGCGATCCCCTCCGGGCGGAACTTCGCCGACACCTCGGTACGCAGATCCTCACCGGCGGCGAAATCGACGTCCAGATCGAGCACCCGCACCCGCACGGGTCGTTCCGCCCGCAGCCGCATCTCGATCCACTCCTGGTCCGGGTTCCAGAGCGCGACATGGGCGAACGCCGCCGGGTCGAAGTCGGCGCCGAGTTCCCGGTTGAGCACCCACAGCACGTTGCGGTTGAACTCCGCGGTCACCCCGGCCGCGTCGTCGTACGCGGGCACGATCACCGCCGGATCCTTGACCAGGTCGGTACCGACCAGCAGCCAGTCGCCCGCCTCCAGCGCGGCCCGCATGGTGGCGAGGAAGTCCGCCCGTTCGACCGGCAGCAGGTTGCCGATGGTGCCACCGAGGAAGATGACCAGACGCCGCCCGCCGGTGGGCAGATGGTGCAGGTGACGGGTGAAGTCGCCGACGATGCCACGTACCCGCAGCCCCGGGTAGTCGGCGGCGAGTGCGGCGGTGGACCCGGCCAGCGCGCTGACCGAGACGTCCAGCGGCACGAACGACCCGAGGCCACCGTGCCGGGTGAAGGCGTCCAACAGCAGGCGGGTCTTCTCCGAGGAGCCGGAACCCAGCTCGATCAGGGTCTTCGCGCCGGCCAACTCGGCGATCTCCGCCGCCGCCTCGGCCAGGACGGCCCGCTCGGTCCGGGTCGGGTAGTACTCCGGCAGGCGGGTGATCTCGTCGAAGAGCTCGCTGCCCCGGGAGTCGTAGAACCACTTCGGCGGCAGCCACTTCTCCGCCGCGGTCAGCCCCACCCGTACGTCCCTTCGCAGGCTGCGGCCGACATCCTGGTCGTCCAGGTGGATCTCGAGCGGCTCAGCGCCCATCTGCTGTCCCCTTCCGTCGTATCTGGCGGTGCGTGCCTGGTCCGGAGTCGGCGAGGTCGGTCACGCCCCGCACCACGCCGCCAGCGGCTGCTGGCGCACCTCGGTCGCCGTGGCCTCCACGAGCTGGCCTTCGGGCACCTCGCGCCAGCCCGGTTCGTCGTCGTGCGGCTCGGACACCAGCAACACCGACGTCGGCGTGGCACGCAGTGACAGGGCGTGCCCGGCCGCGCTGGCGACCACCGTGAGCCCGTCGGTGAGCATCAGGTTGAGCCGGGAGCCGGGAGCCGCCGCCGCGACCGACGCCACCGTCTCGGCGACCGCCCGAGCTGGCCCGACCCCCGCGCGCAACCGGTGGCGGACCAGCGCCCACAGCAGTGCCGAGTCCGTTGTCGCGTCGAGGGTGAGCAGGTCACGCACCGGCAGCTCGGCGGCGAGCGGGACCACCGAGTCCGGCCAGCCCCGCACCACGCCGTTGTGACTGAACAGCCACCGTCCCGCGACGAACGGCGCGGCGGCGGCGTCGATGACCGCCATGCCGACGGTGGCCGAGCGGACGGCGGCCAGCACCGCGCCGGTCGAGGTGGCCGCCGCGAGCTCGGCGATGGTCGGGTCGCTCCAGATCGGTTGGGCGCGGCGGTACCGCACCGGCGCGCCGCCGCCGTCCGGGTACCACCCGACGCCGAAGCCGTCGGCGTTGATCGTTCCGCCGCCGCGCATGTCGCGTGGCGCCCAGGACTGGCGCAGCAACGAGTACGGCGGATCGAACAGCAGCTCGCGCAGGGTCAGCGGCGGTCCGAGGTAGGCCAGGTGTCGACACATCAGGCGACCGGCTCCCAGGCCCTCACCGGAGTGCCTCGTCCGGCCGGGGGTCGCGGGCGCAGCGGAAGCCGCTGAAGATCTGTCGGCGGATGGGATAGTCCCAGTTGCGGAACGTGCCGCGGCAGGCAGCCCGGTCGGTGCCGAACGAACCGCCCCGCAGGACCTGGTAGTCGTCGCCGAAGAAGACCTCGGAGTATTCCCGGTAGGGGAAGGCGGTGAAGCCTGGATAGCCCCGGAAGGGGGTCGAGGTCCACTCCCATACGTCGCCGATGAGCTGGTGCACGCCGAGCGGGGAGGCACCATCGGGGTACGCGCCCACCGGTGCCGGCGACAGGTGCCGCTGCCCCAGGTTGGCGTGCGTCGAGGTCGGGTCGGCGTCGCCCCACGGGTAACGGCGGGAGCGGCCGGTCGTCGGGTCCCACCGGGCGGCCTTCTCCCACTCCGCCTCGGTGGGTAGTCGCTTGCCCGCCCAGGCGGCGTACGCCTGCGCCTCGTGGAAGCAGACGTGCACCACCGGCTCGTCGTCACGTACCCGGTCCCACCGGCCGAAACGCTGGTACGCCCAGCCGTCCCCGTCGCGTCGCCAGTGCATCGGCGCGCTGAGCCCGGCCTGCTGGCGGTGCCGCCAGCCGGCCTCGCTCCACCAGCGGGGATCGTCGTATCCCCCGTCGGCGATGAACGCACGGTACGCGCCGTTGGTGACCGGTGCGGCATCGATGACGTACGCGGGCAACTCCACCCGGTGGGCCGGGCGCTCGTTGTCCAGCGCCCACGGGTCGGCGTCGGTGCCCATCACGAACGGGCCGGCGGGCACCAGCACCTCGGCGGCCACCCGCACCGTGGGCTCGGGTGGCGGCGGGGCGTGCAGCACGGCGGGGCCGGAACGCAGCTGGTGGGTGGCGAGCATGGTCTCGTCGTGCTGCTGCTCGTGCTGCACGATCATGCCGAAGGCGAAGCCGTCGGTGACCAGTCGTCCGCTGTCGAAGGTCACCCGGTCCAGCAGGTCGTACACCTTCTCCCGGACCGTGGTCACGTACGCCCGGGCCTCCGTCGGGGGCAGTAGCGGCAGCGACGGACGGTCCCGGCGCGGCTGCTTGAACGCGTCGTAGAGGTCGTCGATGTCGCGTCGGACCGGCTCCCGCCCGCCGACGTCGCGGACCAGCCAGAGCTCCTCCTGGTTGCCCACGTGCGCCAGGTCCCACACCAGCGGGGACATCAACGGTGAGTGCTGACGCATCAGGTCGGCGTCGTCCACCGCCTCGGTCAGCAGGGCGGTACGCACGCGGGTGCGTGCCAGTTCGGCCGCGATCAGGTCGCGTAACTCCTCGGTACCGCGTTCGGTGCTGGTGCCGGTCACCGCTGACTCCTTTCCGCGGCCTCACGCCGCCGTCGTAGTCCCTGGTCGATCTCCCGGTGCAGGCCGGGCGGCAGGTCCAGCCGCGGCAGCGCCGCCCGGGCCAGGTCGAACAGACCCGCGGCCGCCCGGGCGAGGGTCGCGTCACGCAGGCCCCACCGCGCGGCGTGGTGCCACCGGTCGGCCACCGGCGCGGCGACCGCCATCGCCGCGGTGATCGTGTCCGGGCCGCTGAGCAGTGCGCTGAGCACCGCCAACGGCAGGATCCAGCCCCGACCCGGCTGCGCGTCGAGGTAGCGGATCTCCAGGTAGCCGCGCGGACGTACCGGCGGGAACAGCGTGCTGACGTGGTATTCGAGGTCGTCGACGTGGGGCGGCCGGTGCAGCGCCCCGTCGATCCAGTCGGCGAACGTCACGTCCGGTGGCGCCGCCCAGTCCGGGCCGTCGCCACGGACACAGAGCAGCGGCGCGGCCAGCACGTACGCCGTCCAGGCGGCGACCGGGTCGGTGCCGGCCCGCCCCGGCGTCCAGACCGGGGCCGTCCGGGCGGGGTCGATGCGCCACCAGGCGCCCATCCGGGCCGAGGCCCAGCCGGTGTCGCGGCCGGCGTGCCGGCCGGCGGTGGCGAAGGCGGCGAGCAGCGGGGGCCCGGCCGCGTGGACCAGCTGCCAACGGGCCAGCAGGTGCTCGGGGTGCCCCGCGTCGAGGCAGATCTGCAGGCCGGCGGTGCTGTACATCATTGTCCGCCCGTCCGGCCCCCGACGGTCGAAGACCTGGCGCATGGCGCGGTAGCGCGGGGTCTCGATCACGGGCCGGGGTGGCCGGTACGGATCCATGCCGGCCCGGCCGAGGGTCAGGCCGGCGGCACCCAACAGCCGGGCGGCCTGTTCGACGTCGGACTGGGTGGCCTCGATCAGTGCGGCGATGCGGGCTCTCGGCGGGGTGGAGATCTCCAGCTGACCACCGGGCTCGACGGTCAGTGCGCTGCCCCGCAGCAGGCGCAGGGCGGGGCTGGTCGGGTCCAGCGTGGCGGGGCCGTACGGCCCCAGCGCGGCGCGCAGCCGCGCGGCCTCGACGGGGCGGGCCGGATCGACGGCGTCGTGGACCGTCCATTCCAGCTCGACCCCGGTGAACGTGGGTGGACCGGTCTTGAAGCAGATCCGGGCGAGATGCCGGGCGGCGGCGGCGCGGTCCCGTAGCACCGGAACGTGGTCCACCTCCGGTGACGTCACCATGCGCGGCTCCCTTCCGACCGGACCGTCGTCACGGTAACCCAACCCGGTGACATCGAATCCGGGTGAACCTGAACCGCGGAATGCCGGTGCACCACCTCCGGACGCCGCCCGGTCGGACACAACGGGAGGTCAATGTGGCATCTCGTCGAGCGCCGGCACGGACGACCCCGCCACCACCTGTCTAGCAGTGGGCGACGGGGCGTCGAACGGATTTCACGATCCGGTCGAATTCCGCGCGGGCGGTCCGCCCCCGCGCCGAACGGAACGCCCCGGGCTCAGCCGGCGGGACTCGTGGACGGCTCCGCCTCGGCCTCGCCCAGCAGGCCCCGGCAGTACGCCTCGACGTGCTCCGCGCCACCGGCCGCGACCACCAGCTCGTTGAAGGCGGGGGTGCGCAACGCCCGTTCCCGTTGCCGCTCCGACTTGGCCAGGTAGGCCCGGCAGAGGCCCCGGTGGTCACTGGTGTTGGTGGAGTTGCCCGGACCGGCGGCGACGGTGGCACCGGGATCCGGTTCCACCGAGGGGCCGGGCGACGGCGTCGCCGGAACCGAGGGCAGCCCGGCCGCGTTCGCGGTGGCGGTGGGGCTGCCGGCCGGGGCTGCCGCCGGATCGGTCGGACCGGCCGACGGTTCACCGGCGGGGTCGTCCTGACCGGTGGTTGGTGCCGGTGCGGCCGGGCTGGTCACGACGGGCGGCGGCGCAGCCGGACCGGAACGGTCCAGACCGACCGCAGCGAGGGCGGCGCCCGCAGTGGCGGCCGCTCCCACACCGACGATCCAGGCCACCGCGCCGGCGGTGAACCGGTGCCGGCGACGCCGCGGTGCCGGCACCGGGGCGCCGGACCGTCGGGCGTCACGGAAAGCGGCGACGGCCGCCTCCTCGCCCGCGAGCTCGCGCTCCCGGGCCGGGGCGGCGGCGGCCCGAAGCAGATCGGCGAGCGGGTCCGGCGGACCGGCCACCGGCCCGGTGGGCCGGGCCTCGTGCGCGGCGTCCAGCAGCCGGTCGTGGTCGGCGCGCACCGAACGGCGCAGCATCTTCCGCAGTCCGCGCACGTCAGCCGTCCACCGGTTCGGTCCGGGGCGGCAGACCGGCTCGCTGGCGCCGCGGGGTGTCGGTCTGCGGCGCGGCCGGCAGATCGTCCTGCGGCGGGGTCGCGGCGTCGACCCGGGCGCTGGCCTCGTTCCGCTGGTCCAGGAGCAGTGCCAGCCGGCGCAGGCCACGATGTGCGGCGGTGCGTACCGCACCGGCCCGTCGACCGAGCACCCGTCCGGCGGTCTCGGCGTCGAGGCCGACCACGGCACGCAGCAGCACCGCCTCGGCCTCCCGGGGCGGCAGGCTGGCGATCATCGCGAGCGCCGCCTCGGTACCGAGACTCTCCCCGGCCCGCTCGGCGGTGTCGGCGTCGCCGGCCAGCTCGCTGAGTTCCTGCACGGGCACTGACAGCGCGGGGCGACGACGCTGCCGGCGCAGATGGTCCATGGCCCGGTTCCGGGCGATGGTGACGGCCCAGGCACGGAACTCCCCACCGGTGAAAGAGGGCAGGTCGCGGGCGACCTGCAACCAGGTCTCCGAGGCTACGTCCTCGGCGTCCGCGCCGACCAGCGCGGTCAGATAGCGCAGCAGCCCGGGCTGGAGGCTGCGGTACAGGTGACGGAAGGCATCCTCGTCACCGGCCTGAGCGGCCTCCACCAGCTGGTTCAGCTCACCGGTCACGGTCGCACCGCTTCCGGCCACCGGCCGCCGCGGGATCATGCACCGGGCGGGCACGCCCGCTCCCGGGCCGTTCCGCGCGGCGGACCTGCTCCTGCACCCCACCCCCGTTGGCCTGACCGGATCGGGCCGTGCGGCCCGGTAGCGGATTCTCGCCGACAACGCCACGGACCACAACTGAACGCCCGCCACCATCTCGGCCGGATCGGGCCTCCACCAGAAGTGCCGAGCCGCACGAGCAGTGACAAATGTCTACCGGTCACGCCGCGGTTCGCCGTAACGTGCCCAGCAGCTGCGACGCTACGGACCCGCCGGAGTCGCGGGAAACGGGGCCGGTGAGGGCGGCCACGTTACACTCCGCGCCGACGATGTCACCGCTAGGCGTCCGCAGCCGGCGGTCGGCGGTTCCGAGCCCGGCGAGCACCGGGGGCGAGGAACGGGGCGGCCGGACCGCCGACGCGCCGATCGTGCCCGCGATGGGTACGGTGGTGCCGTGTTGTCTTCGGAGGTCGTACTCAGCGGCCGGTACCGCCTGGACGAGCGGGTCGCCACCGGCGGCATGGGCGACGTCTGGCGGGCGACCGATTTGGTCCTCGGCCGACAGGTCGCGGTCAAGGTGCTGCTGCCGTCGCTCGTCTCCGACCCCGATTTCATCGCCCGGTTCCGGGCCGAGGCTCGAATCATGGCGGCGCTGCGCCACCCGGGCATCGTGCAGGTCTTCGACTGCGGCGAGGACGACCTGCCCGGCGGTGGCCGGGCCGACTACCTGGTCATGGAGTTCGTCACCGGCCAGCCGCTGTCCAAGCGGATCGAGGCCGAGGGCCGCCTGGACGTGGGCGTGGCCATGTCGGTGGTCGCACAGGCCGCTCAGGCGTTGCACGCCGCGCACGTCGGCGGAATCGTGCACCGCGACGTCAAGCCGAGCAACCTGCTGATGCAGGAGGACGGCACGGTCGTTCTGGTCGACTTCGGCGTGGCGCGCTCGACGAACGTGACCAGCATCACCAGCACGAACGCGGTGCCGGGCACCGCCCTCTACATGGCCCCCGAACAGGCCGCCGGACGACCGGTCTCGGGAGCGACCGACCTGTACGCCCTCGGCGCGGTCGCCTACTGCTGCCTGACCGGCAGCCCGCCGTTCACCGGCGACAACCCGCTCCAGGTGGCCGTCCGGCATCTCGACGACCCCCCGCCGGAGCTGCCGCACGACATCCCGGAAGCGGTGCGGGTGCTGGTCGACCGGGCTCTGGCCAAGGATCCGGCCGACCGGTTCAGCAGCGGCGCGGCGATGGCGGAGGCGGCCCGGGCGGCCGTGTCGGAAAGCTCCCTGCCTACCGCGATGGTGCCGGCGGCCACGGCGCTGCGCGACGCCGGTCCGATCACCCGCACCGGGGTGCCGGTGATCGACGGGCCGCCACCGCGCCGACGGCGACGCGGCGCCCTGGTCGGCGCGCTCACCGCCGCGCTGGTCGGGTTGACGGCGCTCGGCGCGGCGCTCGGCGTGGTGCAGGAGGCCAACACCCCGGCGGTGAAGCTGCCCACCACCGCACCGACCACCGAATCCACCACCGACGAGGAGGCGACGGTGCCGAGCCCGCAGGAGAGCGAGCCGGCGCGGGTGCCCCCGCTGCGACCGGCCGGCTCGACGGGCCGGCCGACGGGGTCCGCGTCGCCCACTCCGACCTCGCCGCAACCCAGCGAGTCGAGCAGTCCCGGCTCGCCGGAGCCGACCACACCCAGCCCCGACCCGGAGCCGTCGACCCCGAGCCCCACCCCGCCGACACCCACCCCGTCGTCCACCCCCAGCACGCCGCCCGCTGGGGATCCGCCGGGCGGTGGCGACGGCGAGGGCTGAGCGTCACACCGGCCCCAACCTCCCCGGATTTCCCGAAACGGACGTACGGCGTCACACCGCGCTCTAGGCTCCTCACCAGCAGTTATCCCTACTGTTCGGGAGTCCGGGTGAGCGTGGAGAAGTTGGTCGTCGTCGGCCAGGGTTACGTCGGTCTGCCGCTGGCCATGCAGGCCGTCGAAGCCGGCCTGGACGTGGTCGGCCTCGACGTCGACGCCGACCGGATCAAACGGCTCACCTCCGGGGAGTCGTTCGTGTCGGACGTCCCCGCCGACCGGCTCGGCCGCGCACTGGCCAGTGGGAGGTACCGCCCGAGCACCGAGTACGCCGATGCCGAGGACTTCGACATCTGCGTCATCACCGTGCCCACGCCGCTGCGCGACGGCACCCCCGACCTGAGCTTCGTGGAGCAGGCCGGCACGGGCATCGGGCCGTACCTGCGCCCCGGCTGCACGGTGGTCCTGGAGTCCACCACCTACCCCGGCACCACCGAGGAGCTGCTCGGCCCGCTGCTGGAGTCGATCAGCGGGCTGCGCAGCCCCGGGGACTTCCACCTCGGGTACAGCCCCGAGCGCATCGACCCGGGTAACCCGACCTGGCGGTTGGCGAACACCCCGAAGGTGGTCTCCGGGGTGGACGCGGCCGCTCTGGCCCGGGTCGACTCGTTCTACCGGCGTCTGGTGGAGCGTACGGTGCCGGTGGACTCGACCCGGGTGGCCGAGCTGACCAAGCTCATCGAGAACACGTTCCGTCAGGTCAACATCGCCCTGGTCAACGAGCTGACGATGCTTTCGCACCAGTTGGACATCGACGTCTGGCAGGCCATCGAGGCGGCCGAGACCAAGCCGTTCGGGTTCATGCCGTTCCGGCCCGGTCCCGGTGTCGGCGGGCACTGCCTGCCGATCGACCCCTGCTACCTCTCCTGGCAGGTCAAGCGCCGCCTCGGCCGGCAGTTCCGGTTCATCGAGCTGGCCAACGACGTCAACCACGAGATGCCCGAACACGTGGCGCAGCGGGTGATGGCCGGACTGAACCGTTCCGGACGGGCGGTCAAGGACGCCCGGCTGCTGCTGCTCGGCCTGGCGTACAAGCGCAACACCGGCGACATGCGTGACTCGCCGGCCGTCGACGTCGCCCGGCGGCTGCGGGAACTCGGCGCCGAGGTCCGGGCGGTCGAGCCGTACGCCGAGGCCCACCACCTTCCCGACGGGGTGCTGACCGTGGACCTGACCGAACGCGAGCTGCGCGAGGCCGACGGCGTGGTGGTGGTCACCGACCACGACGTGTTCGACTACGACCTCGTGGTCAAGCACGCTCGTTACGTCTTCGACGCCCGCAACCGCTGCTCCGGCCCCACCGTGGAACGCCTCTGATCAGCGGTCCGCGAGAGCCTCCACCACCGGCAGCGCCAGGGCCCGACGGGCCGGCAGCACCGAGGCGGCCAGCGCCGCCAGCGCCGCGATCCCGAGGATCCCGCCGAGCTGCCCCCACGGCACGACCAGGGTGAACTCACCCGCGATCCGGGACAGCATGGCCATCCCCGCCGCGGCCACCCCGGTGCCCAGGGCGACGCCGAGCACCGCGCCGACCAGCGCGGTGAGCACCGCCTCGACGGCCAGCATGCCCCGCATCCGGCCGCGGGTCAGACCCACCGCCCGCAGCAACGCGTTCTCCCGGGTGCGCTCCACCACCGACAGGCTCAGGGTGTTCGCCACCCCGACCAGCGCGATCACCACCGCCAGGCCGAGCAGCGCCACCACGAACGTCAACAACATGTCCACGGTGCCGGTGAGCATCCGCTTGTACGCCGCCTGGTCCATCAGGTTCACCGTCGGGTAGTCGACCAGGACGGCCTCGATCGCGGCCCGGGCCGAGGCGGCCGACGTTCCCGCCGCCGGATCGATCTCCGCCAGGTAGCCCCGTTCGGCGGGGAAGAGCCGGGCGAAGTCGCCGTCGTCCAGCTCGACGACGTGACCGGCCGGAACCCAGCCGTCGGCGGTTTCGGAGCCGGTGCCGACGACCACCGCCGCCAGCTCGAACGACGTGCCGTGCAGGGTCACCGTCTCCCCCGCCGACCAGCCGTGCCGCTCCGCCAGTTCCCGGTGCGCCAGCACCCGGCCCGGCCCGAACCGGTCGAGCTGCCCGCTCACCACCTGTTGGATCCGGTGTCCGACCAGCGCCGGGGCGGCGGCGCGGAACTCGACGTCGTCGGCGACCTTCGTACGTGGTTCGTGCACCGTGCCCAGCTCGGGGCGGGCGGCCAGCGCCTCGACCACCCCGGCGGGCAGGTCGACGCCGATCCCGGTCACCAGGAAGTCCACCCCGACCTGGGCGTCGACGCTGCGTTCGATGGCCGCCTTGGTGCTCTGCGCGCCCACCACGAAGGACGAGACCAGGCCGATCCCGATCACCAGGGCGGTGGCGGTCGCGGCGACCCGCCGGGGGTTGCGGACCGCATTGGCGACCGCGAGCGAGCAGGTCATGCCGAAGATCCTTCGGGCCGGCACGCCGAACATCCGCATCAGAGCCGGCACCAGCACCGGACCGAACAGAACCAGTCCGAGGAAGCTGAGCACCCCGCCCAGGGCGACCAGCGCGACCTGCCCCAGCGAGGCCGCGCCCACCAGGGCCGCCACCCCACCGGTGAGGACGACCGCACCGAGCGCCAGGCGCACCCGACCGGCGGGCCGGGCGACCTGGACAGCGGCTTCGGTCAACGCGGCAACCGGGGCGACCCGGGTGCCCTGCCAGGCCGGTACGAGGGCCGCGCCGACGGTGAGCGCGGTGCCGGCGACGAGGCAGCCCAGCACGGTGCCGACGGTGAGGGTCAGCTCGCCGTGCAGCGGTGCGGCCAGCCGCGTCATCAGGGCGGTCAGCCCGCCCGCCAGTCCGACGCCGAGGAGCACACCGAGGGCCGAGGCGACCAGCCCGACCGCGGCCGACTCCAGCAGCGTGGCCCGGAACACCTGGCCCCGGGTGGCCCCGACCAGGCGCAGCAGCGCGGTCCGCCGGGTGCGCTGGGCGAGCACGATGGTGAACGTGTTGGCGATGACGAAGGCGGCCACCACCACGGCCACCGCGGCGAACGTGAGCAGCACCAGGTTGAACTGGCGCAGGTCGCGGACCGCGTCGCCGACGGCGGCGTCCAGGATCTCCTGCCGGGTACGTACGGTCGTGTCCGCGCCGGCCACCGCGGCGACCCGCTCGGCGAGCAGCTGGTCGGAGATGCCCGGCGCGGCCGCCACCATGATCCGGTCGTAGCCCCGCCGTCCGGTGACGGCGAGGGCGTCGGCGCCCACCAGGCCGACGAACGGCCCGCCGATGTCGCGCGCGGTACTGGCCACGTCGACGGTGCCCACCAGGGTGTACGGGCGGGCCGCGCCGCTGGCGCCACCGACGCGTACCGGTGTGCCCAGCACGAAGCCCTGGTCCGCGACGGTCCGCTCGTCGAGCACCAGTTCGCCGGGGTGGGCGGGCAGACGTCCGGCCACCACGTCGTACGACTGGAGGGCGACGTCGGTGGGGATCGCGGCGAGAACCCCGTACCCGAGCACCGGACGGCCGTCGGAGCCAACCACCCCGGCGGTGCCGGTCAGTTCGCCCTCGGCGGCGCGTACCCCGTCGACCGTCCGCACCCGCTCGACCAGGGAGGCGTCGATGGCCTCGTCCCGGTACACGCCGACGTCGGTGTGCCGGTCGAAGGTGGCCGCCCGGTCGTAGGTGCCGGCCCGCATACCGTCCACGAAGATCAGCGTGCCGGCGATGAAGGCCACGCCCAGGACGACGGAGAGGGTGGACAGCAGCATGCGCGCCGCCTCGGCACGCAGCGAGCGCAAGGTCAGCCGGATCACGTCAGCGCCCTCCGGCCGGCGCCTGGGTAGCGGCGTCGAGGTCCAGGTGGGCGAGCACGTCGAGGACTCCCTCGGCGGTCGGTTCGGTCAGTTCCCGGACCAGCCGGCCGTCGGCGAGGAAGACCACCCGGTCGGCGTGGGCGGCGGCGACCGGGTCGTGGGTCACCATCACCACCGTCTGCCCGAGGGTGTCGACCGCCTCGCGCAGCAGCCGCAGCACCTCTCCACCGGCGCGGGAGTCCAGGTTGCCGGTCGGCTCGTCGGCGAAGACCACCCACGGTTTGGTGATCAGCGCGCGGGCCACCGCGACGCGCTGCTGCTGGCCGCCGGAGAGTTCGGCCGGGCGGTGTCGCAGCCGGTCGGTGAGTCCCACCGCCGATACCACCTGACGCAGCCAGGCCGGATCCGGCCGCCGTCCGGCGATGTCCAGCGGCAGGGTGACGTTCTCCTCCGCGCGCAGCGCCGGCAGCAGGTTGAACCTCTGGAACACGAAGCCGATCCGATCGCGGCGCAGCAGGGTCAGCCGACGGTCGTCGAGGCTGCCCAGCTCGGCGTCGCCGACGCGGACCACCCCGGCGGTGGGTCGGTCCAGGCCCGCCAGGCAGTGCATCAGGGTCGACTTGCCGGAGCCTGAGGGGCCCATGATGGCGGTGAAGCGACCGGCGGCGAAGTCGACGTCGACATCGTCGAGGGCGACGACGGCCGCCGGGCCGGTGCCGTACTGCTTACGCAGGCCCCGGGCGGTGACGGCGACACCGGCGGTGGCGTGGAGGGGTGGTGCGATCGACACGTGCTGCTCCGTGGGACGGTGGGTCTCGGACGTCCCTGACGCTATGGAGACCGCCGCCCCGTCGAGATCAACCCGGACGCTCGACCTCGGTACGCCTCAGGTCGCCCCGCACCGGGTACACCCGTACGCCTCAGGTCGTACGCCGACCCTCCGCGCCGGGAGTGACCAGGCCGCTCTCGTACGCCAGCACCACCGCCTGCACCCGGTCGCGGAGCCGGAGCTTGGCCAGGATCCGGCCCACGTGGGTCTTCACCGTCGCCTCGGCGACGTGTATCCGGGCGGCGATCTCCCCGTTGGCCAGACCCTGCGCGACCAGCAGCAGGATCTCGCGTTCCCGGTCGGTGAGCTGGGCCAGCCGGGGATCCTCGGTGGGGCCGGCGCCGAGCTGGTCGGCGAACCGGTCGAGCAGCCGCCGGGTGATCGACGGGGCGACCACCGAGTCGCCGTTCGCGACGACCCGGATCGCGGCGAGCAGTTCCTCCGGCGGAACGTTCTTGAGCAGGAAGCCGCTCGCACCCGCGCGCAACGCGGCGAACGCATCCGCCTCGGTGTCGAACGTGGTGAGCACCAGCACCCTCGGTGGTCCCGCCGGCCGGGCGGCGCAGAGCCGACGGGTGGCCTCCACCCCGTCCATGGTCGGCATCCGGATGTCCATCACCACCACGTCCGCCACCACACGGTCGAGCACCCGCAGCGCGTCCGCGCCGTCGATCGCCTCGCCGACCACCTCCAGATCGGGCTGTGAGTCCAGCACCATCCGGAACCCGGCGCGGACGAGCGCCTGGTCGTCCACGATCACCACCCGGATCGTCATGCCGCGATCACCTCCGCGCCCGGCGACGACGGCAGCGGCAGCCAGGCCCGTACCCGCCAACCGCCGGCCGGTCGGGTGCCGGCGGTGAGGCTGCCGTCGTACACCGAGACCCGCTCGCGCATGCCGACCAGGCCGTGACCGCCCGTCGGCGTCGGTGTGAGCGGTCCGTGACCGCGACCGTCGTCGACCACCACCAGCGCGACGCCGTCGGCGCGGTGGTCCAGGGTGATCTCCACGCACGCACCCACCCCGGCGTGCTTGAGCACGTTGGTCAGGGCCTCCTGCGCCAGCCGGTGCACGGTCAGCTCCAGCGCCGGCGGCAGCGGGACGGGCACGCCGGTGACCGTGTGCCGCACCCGCAGCCCGGCCTCACGGAACCGGTCCAGCAGCGCGGGCAGTTCGGCCATGGAGGGCCGCCGGTGGGCGGGTTCGACCAGGTCGGGCGCGGGCCGTACGGGCGGTACGGCGGCCGGGTCGGGCGGGCTGGGCTCCCGCAGCACGCCCACCAGCCGGCGCATGTCCTCCAGGGCCTGCCGGCCGGTGTCCGCCACGATCTTGAGTGCGTCCCGGGAGGTCACCGGATCCTGGTCGATCATGTAGCGGGCCCCGTCCGCCTGGACGATCATCACCGCCATGCTGTGCGCGACCACGTCGTGCAGTTCGCGGGCGATGCGGGTGCGCTCCTCCGCCACCGCCGCCCGCGCCTCGGCCTCCCGTTCCCGCTCCAGGGTCGCCGCCCGCTCCTCCAGGCTGAGCACATACTGCCGGCGGGTGCGCACGTTCAGCGCCACCAGCCAGACGGCCCCGGTGAGCAGGGTGTAGTAGATGGCGGCGTAGTACCAGGAGGCCGGCAGCGGATCCCGCGCGGCGGCGAACACCGCCCCGATCAACGCCACCGCCCCGGCGATCGCGCCGTCACGCAGCCGCTCGGCGTACTTGACCACGCTGTAGAGGGCGATCAGGACCGCCACGTCGTAGATCGTCGGGGCCCAGCCGAGGGCGACCTGGAAGAAGGCCAACGCCGCCACCACGGCGGTCGCCGCCACCGGTCGGACGCGGCGGAACAGCAGGGCCAGCGCCATGCCCACCCCGATCGCGGTGGACCACCAGCCACCGGGCTGCACGGGCCCACCGCCCACGCTCACCAGGGCCACCAGACCGGCGAGGAGCACGTCGAAGGCGACGGCGGGCAGCCGTCGGCCGAAGATCGTCGCACGCATCGTGCACCCAGCGTACGAGGCGCCTTCGTGGTGTTTCCCCGTGGGCGGACAGATGTGGACTGCCGCAGCGAGCGATGTGACGACGACGAGCGGCCGTCCGCGCCGAGCGGTCATGCCGCGCCGCCTCAAGGTCGAGGTCGCCGCGATCGCGCCGATTCACAATGGACGCCCAATGTGACCCGGGTCACATCGATGCCTCTCATCGGCGAGTAGGGTACGGCCAACGTCACTCTCCTTCCGAAGGGCGTCGCCGATGGTCGGATCGACCCTGCCACGGGGGCGGCAACTGCGTATCGTCAGTGTGGCCGCCACCGGGCTCCTCCTCGCCAGCATCGCCGTTGCCTCACCCGGCAACGCGCAGACGGTCTCCCAGGCGGCAACCGAGTCCGCCGCAGCCGTCGAGGCACCACTCGGTGTCGACGAGATTGCCAGCAGCCCCAACCTCAAGCTGATCGCCAACCTGCCGAAGCAGGCGCCGTTCGACACCACCGCGGCGCTCGGCACCGACATCGCCTTCCAGGGCAAGTACGCGTTCGTCGGCAACTACGACGGCTTCGTCATCTACGACGTCTCAAGGCCGAGCAAGCCGAAGATCGTCTCGCAGGTGCTCTGCCCGGGCGCGCAGAACGACATCTCCATCTACGGTGACCTGCTCTTCCTGTCCACCGACTCGTCCCGCAACGACGACTCCTGCAGCAGCGTCGCCCAGTCCGCCACGATCAAGGAGTCGTGGGAGGGCATCAAGATCTTCGACGTCAGGAACAAGACCAGTCCCCGCTACATCAAGTCGGTCGAGACGGCCTGCGGCTCACACACGCACACCCTGGTCCCGGCGAAGGACAAGAAGTCCGTCTACCTGTACGTCTCCTCGTACAGCCCGAACGCCACCTTCCCGGACTGCCAGCCGCCGCACGACTCGATCAGCATCGTCAAGGTGCCGCTGAAGAAGCCGACCGACGCGGCGGTCGTCGCCACGCCGAACCTCTTCCCGGACGGTGGGTACGAGGGCCGCACGGGCGGCTCGGCGACCACCGGCTGCCACGACATCACCGCCTACCCGGCGAAGGACCTCGCCGCCGGCGCCTGCATGGGCGACGGAGTGCTGCTGGACATCAGCAAGCGGGAGGCGCCTCGGGTGATCCACACGGTGCGGGACACGACCAACTTCGCGTTCTGGCACTCGGCCACCTTCAACAACCGCGGCACCAAGGTCGTCTTCACCGACGAGCTGGGTGGTGGCGGTGGCCCCACCTGCAACGAGACCATCGGCCCGGAGCGCGGCGCCAACGCGATCTACGACATCACCGGGCGAGGCGACAAGCGCGCGCTGGAGTTCCGCAGCTACTACAAGATCCCCCGCACCAACGGCGACACCGAGAACTGCGTGGCGCACAACGGCTCGCTGATCCCGGTGCTCGGCAAGGACATCATGGTCCAGGCGTGGTATCAGGGCGGCATCTCGGTGTGGGACTTCACCGACTCCCGCAAGCCCAAGGAGATCGGCTTCTGGGAGCGCGGCCCCCTGTCGGACAGCCAGCTGATCGTGGGCGGCTCCTGGTCGGCCTACTACTACAACGGCCACATCTACTCCTCCGACATCCAGAAGGGGCTCGACGTGCTCGAGCTCGACGACTGGCGGACGTGGACGGCCAAGCTGGTCCACTTCCGCGAGTTGAACGTCCAGACCCAGCCCAGTTACCTGAGCTGGTAAGGAGCAGCGCACCCGCAACCGGGCCCGGCCCTCCCCTACGGGAGTGGTCGGGCCCGGCCGCGTACCGGCGGCACCAGTGGCCGCGTTTCCTCCCGCCCGTCCCGGGTATCCCGTCCGTCACGCAGGAAAGGGGTACGAGATGAAGCGCAACGAGTACCACGTGGTGCCCGACGGCGGCGGTTGGAAGGTCGAGCAGGGCAGCAGCGTGGTCGGCACGTACGACACCAAGCAGCGGGCGGTCGAGGCGGGACGCGAGGCGGCCCACGGCAACGAGCCCAGCCAGCTCGTGGTGCACACCGCCGACGGGAAGATCGAGACCGAGTACACGTACCGGGACGACCCGTACCCGCCCGCCGGCTGAACCGGCCACACCAGCGGCGGCCTGCCGACACCATCCGCCCCGGGTGCTGTCGGCAGGCCGCCGTCGCGGGAGCGCCGGCACCGACGCTCGTGCCCGCCGTCACCTGCGCCGACACCCGGACCGACGGCGGACGCCGACCGTGCCAGGATGGCCGACCGTGACCTCCGCCGGGGCTGCCCCGCCCGCCCCGCTCCAGCCGGCCCGGCGTCGACCCCACCCGCTCGACGCGGTCGCCGTCGCGCTCGCCGTCATCGGGGCCGGCTGCGTCGCGACCGGGCTGCTGCCCCGCCCCGAAGCCGCCGCCACCCTCGGCCGGGTGCTGCCGCTGCTGCTCTTCCTCGGCACCGTGGTGATCCTCGCCGAGCTGACCGCCGCGGCCGGCGTCTTCCACGTGCTCGCCAACCGCCTGGCCGTCGCCGCCGGGGGTAGCTGGCCGGCGCTGTTCGTACTCTGCGTCGCCCTGGCCACGGCAACCACCATCGTGCTCAACCTGGACACCACGGCGGTGTTGCTGACGCCGGTGATGCTCGCCCTGGCCGTCAGCCTGCGCACGGCGGTGGCGCCGCTGGCTGTCACCACCGTCTGGCTGGCGAACACGGCCAGCCTGCTGCTGCCGGTGTCCAACCTGACGAACCTGCTCGCCGCGGACCGGATCGGGCTCGATCCGCTCGCGTACGCGGGCCTGATGTGGCTGCCGCAGCTGGCCGTCCTCACGGTCACCACGCTCCTGCTCTGGTTCTGCTGGTGGCGTCGGGACCGGCCGGCCGACGACCGGTTCCCGACACCGGAGCCGCACCGCCCCGCCGACCCGGTGCTGTACCGCACCGCGTTCACCGCCTGCCTGCTGTTCGTCGGCGGGATCCTGGCCGGCGCGCCGGTGGGTCTCGCCTCGACGGTCGCCACTGGTCTGCTGGTGCTCGGTTTCGCGGTCCGCTCCCCCGCCACGCTGCGTCCCGCGCTGCTGCCCTGGCGGCTGCTGATCTTCGTCACCGGGCTGTTCCTGGTGGTCCAGACCATCGGCCGGCACGGGTTGAACGACCTCGTGGCGGGGCTCGCCGGGCGCGACGGCGGGGTGCCGGGCGTCCTACGGGCGGGCGGCACCGGAGCGCTGCTGGCCAATCTGGTGAACAACCTGCCCGCCTATCTGGCCGGTGAGGCGGTGCTGCCCACCGGGGAGCGACAGCGGCTGCTCGCGCTGCTGATCGGTACCAACGTGGGGCCGCTGGCGCTGCCGTGGGCGTCCCTGGCGACGCTGCTCTGGCTGGAACGCTGCCGGGCGGCGCGGGTCCGGGTGCCGGTGGCCCGGTTCCTCGTGACCAGCGCCGTCGTGGCGGTGCTCGGCACCCTCGCGGCGGTCGGTGCCCTGCTGCTCACCGGCTGACCCCGGCCGGACGCCACGGCGCCCTCGCTCGTGGGGGGCCGGTGACGGCGACCAACCGTCGGCTTCAGGCCCGGCGCACCGGTAGCTGCAACTCGGTGACGCCCTTGTCGGCCTCTTCGGGCCAGTACTGCACGTAGAGCTCGCGGGCGTAGCCGGCCGGCCGCCAGTCGTTCTCCTCGATCCAGCGGGCCAGCACCTGCAGGCTCCGGTCGGCCGTGTCCATCGAGCCGTGGTGGATCGTCGTCGCCGCCGTGATCGCCGGCAGCTCCACCACCGCGACGTCACCGGCAGTCTTCAAACTCCCCTCGACCCCCACGCCCGCGTGCACGACGACACCGTCGCCGTCCTCCGCCCGGTCGTACCAGGCCAGCGCCGGCCCGGCCGGAGTGACCCCGGTGGCCTCCAGCCGGCGGAACAGCTCCGGGTAGAGCGGGGTCAACACCGGGCCGATGTCCGCACCGTCGTAGCTTCGGGCGACATCGCTCAGCTCCGCCACCCGGATCAGCGGGATCTGCTTGATCACAACATCCTGGCTGGTCATCCGACCCTCCGTTTCGATCATGTGGAGCCTCGCCTCGACGCTGGACAGTCGGGCGGTGTCCGCCGCCAACTGCGCCTCCAGTTGGGCACGGCGCAGCCGCAGCATGCCCCGCAGCTCGACCAGGTCGACGGCGTCGTCGAGGATCGCCCGCACCTGAGCCAGGGTGAGTCCCAGGTCCTTGAGGGCGATCACCCGGTTGAGCCGGCCCAACTGGGCGGCGGTGTAGTAGCGGTAGCCGCTGTGCGGGTCGACGGCGGCGGGCGGAAGCAGGCCGATGCTGTCGTAGTGGCGCAGCATCCGTACCGACACCCGACCGAGGCTGGCGAAGTCTCCGATGGTGAACATGGTCCCTCCACGGTCGGCGCTGACACCGTGTCAGAGTCAACCGTGGGCCATCGGGTCGGGCAACGGATCAGCCGGGCAGCGGCGCCTCGTCGCCGCGGTTGCGGCGCGGGGACACCAGCCGGCGCACGATCGGGGTGGCGTTCCACTTCGCCGCGCCGACCAGGTCGCGGGCATGTTCGAGCACCGTGTAGTCGGGCCTCGCCCGGCCGGCGGCGAGCGCGGCGTCCAGGTCGTTGCCACAGCGCATCAGCACGCTGTCGAAGTCGCGGCGGACCGGCTCCAGGAGGTGGTACCCGAACGAGCGGTGCAGCCGGGCGAAGAGCGGCTTGTACAACCGGGCCCGCTCGTGCAGTCCCGAGGAGTACGACATCGGGTTCTTCGGCCGGCGCCGGATGTAGTCGGGCAGCACGTCGGCGAAGGCCCGCCGGACGATCCACTTCTCCTGGCCGTCACGCATCTTCAACTCGATCGGCAACCGCATCGCCAGCTCGACCAGGGCGAGGTCGAGGAAGGGCACCCGGGCCTCGACGCCGAAGGCCATGCTGGTCCGGTCGACCCGCTGCAACTCGGTCCGGCACAGGTTGCGGATCTTGTGCAGGAAGAGTCGCCGGGACGCCTCCGGGCCGACCTCGTGGTACATGGGATAGCCACCGAACAGCTCGTCCGAGCCGTCACCGGTCAGCACCACCTTGACGCCCAGCTCCCGCAGCCGGCGGAAGATCGGCACCGAGACCACCGCGTTGATGATGTCGCCGTACTCGGTCAGCTCGGAGATCCGGATCGCCTCCCGCACGTCGGCCAGCCGGATGTCGCGCGGGCGCAGCTCCACCACCTCGTGCGCGACGCCGAGATCCTTCGCCAGCCGCCGGGCGTACGCCAGGTCCGGGCTCTCCGGCACCCCGACGGTGACCGCGACGCAGTCCGGGTGCAGTTGCGCCGCATGCAGCAGCGCCAGGGAGCTGTCCAGACCCCCGGAGAGCACCACACCGACCGTGAGGTCGGTGTCCATCCGCACCCGGAGGCTGTCGGTGAGGGCGGCACGGACGAGCAGGGCGGCCTCGTCCGGGTCCGCCACCACCGGCCGGCCCGCGCCGAGGGCGAGCAGATCCACGTACGGTCGCAACTGGACCCGGCCGTCGGCGTCGGCCCAGCCGTGATGCCCCGGCGGCACCTCGTTGACCGGCGCGCCCAGCCGGACCAACGCCTTCACCTCGCTGGCGAGGTGCAGGCAGCCCGGCGTCCGCGCCCAGTACAGCGGCTTCACCCCGAGCGGATCCCGGACCAGGTACGCGCGGCCGGTGGCGCGTTCCACCACGACGAAGGCGTACTCGCCGCGCAGCCGGGTCACCACCTGCTCACCCCAGTGCTCGAAGGCAGCGAGCACCACCTCGGTGTCGCTGACGCTGCGGAACCGGTGGCCGAGGGCGGTCAACTCGGCCCGCAGCTCGTGGTGGTTGAAGACCTCGCCGTTGTAGCAGAGCAACCAGCGCTCGTCGGTGGAGGCCCAGGGCTGCACGGCGCGCTCACGGTCCACCACCCGCAGCCGCCGGGTCCCGGCGAGCAGCCCGGTCTCATGCCTGGTCTCGGTGACCTCACCCCGTGGGTCGAGCGCGCCGAGCATCCGTCGGAAGATCGCCGGGTCGGCCTCCGGGCCGATGCTGAGCATGATCCCGCACATGATCAGATTCCCATCTCGGCTTCGTACGCCCGACGGAGCCGAAGGGCCGCGGCCGGGGCGAGGCAGATGTGCCAGGCCTGGCCCTCGTCGACCACGTTGATCTCGCCCGCCCGCTGCCGGTTCAGCAGCAGCCCGGCCAGGGTCTCGCGCACTCCGAAGCGGTCGAACCAGGCCATCTCCACGTCCGCCGCCCAGCCCAGGCAGTGGCCGCTGGGCACCATCGCGGCGTACCCGAGACGTCGCAACCGGTACTGGTGCTCCGCACTGCGGACGAGGCTGGTCACCCACAGTGGCGGGGTGCCCGCCGGGGTGGCGGCGGCGAACTCACGACCGATGTCGTTGAGCAGCGCGACGACCTCACGGCGGGCCCGGCGGAACAGCAACCCGGCGGTACGCGGGGTGGCGTCGGGCAGCACCCGCCGGCGCAGCGCCCGCACGCCCCGGCCGACGACCGTGCGGGGCTGCTCGGTGTACTGGAACCGCAGCAGGTCCCGGCGCCGCAGCCATTCGAGGTCGACCAGCTCGGCGCTGTGGTTCACCTGGGTGTCGGTGAGGAACGTGGCAGCGTCGCGCCACCACATCACGTCGATGCGCGAGAGCAGGTAGATCCGTACGAGGGCGGCCAGGTCGCTGGCGGAACTGCGCTCGTTCGGCTGGTAGCGGGCCATCTCCAGCAGCAGCGTCTCGCGGGCTCCGATCAGCCCCTGCGAGGTGGCGTCGAGTACCCGCACGATGGCCGGTTCCCGCAACCGCTGGTCGATCAGCACCTGGCGGCCCTTGGCGCTGCCGGCTCCGGCCAGCGCGCCCACCTCGACCAGCAGGTCGGCCACCGCGTCGCGGTAGGCGTCCAGGTCGGGCGGGGCCGCGGCGATCGGGCGTACGACGCCTCGCGGGCGCCGACGCGCCGGAGTGACGGGCGGACCGGGCCGCTGGCCGGGGCTTCGGCTGGGCACTCGCATGATCGGTCCTCTCTGCCGCCGCGATGATCGCCTGTGACAGAACGTAACCACACCGATTCGGATTAGTGCGAGTAATACTCCCGTATCCCCCTAAGGCATGGCAGACCGCGTGAACGGTCGAACGCCGGCACACGGGCGTCCGGACCCGGACGCCCCACCCAGTCGCCGATGTACCATCCGGTACAGACATGGTCTCTCGGCAGGAGGACGGTCGATGCCCACCATCACCCTGACCGCCGGCACGATCGACTACACCGACAGCGGTGGCGACGGTCCGGTGCTGGTGCTGCTGCACGGCGTGAACATGGACGCGAGCCTCTGGCGGCAGGTGGTCGCCGAACTCGGCCCGACCGTTCGTTGCGTGTGCCCGACCCTGCCGCTCGGCAGTCACCGACGTCCGATGGACCGGCCGGAACTGGTCACCCACCGGGGCGTCGCAGCACTCGTCGGGGAGTTGCTCGACGCACTGGACCTGCGCGAGGTGACCCTGGTAGCCAATGACTGGGGTGGCGTCCAGTTCCTCGTCGCCGACGGTCCGACCGACCGGATCGCCGCTCTGGCGCTGGTCGCCTGCGAGGCGTTCGACAACTTTCCGCCCGGAAAGCCGGGCAAGGCGGTGGCGAGAAGCGCGCGGATCCCCGGAATGCTGTGGCTGTCGATGCAGTTTCAGCGGTTCGGCTGGTTCCGCCGAGCACCCGGCGCCTGGGGCTGGATGAGCAAACGCCCCATCCCCCGGGAGATCATGGACGCCTGGTTCCGACCCGCACAGCAGGACCCGGCGATCCGGCGGGACCTGCGCACCTTCGCGCTCTCCACCCCGGCAAAGGACGACCTGCGGGCGCTGACGACCCGGCTGGCCTCGTTCGACCGTCCGGTACTCGTGGTCTGGGCCCGCGAGGACAAGCTGATGCCCCGCTCGCACGGGCCCCGGCTGGCCGCGTTGTTTCCCCACGGCAGGCTGGTCGAGATCGACGACAGCTACACGCTGGTGCCCGAGGACCAGCCACACCGGCTCGCGGCCGAACTGGCCCGGTTCGTCACGACCGAGGTCGCCCCCCGCCCTTGAGGGACAGTCACACGGTCCGGGTCGCGGGCCGCGTGGAGGCCAGGAAGGCCGCCATGGTGGCGTCGGCCGTCGCACGGTCACCGGTCAACGCCAACTCGAACAGCACGCCCCGGGTCATCGCCAGCGCCATCCGCGCCTGAATCCTGGCCTGCGCGGGCGGATGGCCCACGCCCTCGAAGAACCGGCCGAGGCGATCGGTCCAGACCGCGATCCAGGTACGCAGCGCATCCGCCCACGCGTGCCCCTGCATCGCGGCCGCCGACATCTCGAAGAACAGCGGGGCGAACGCCCGGTCGTCGGCCAGCCGTACCCAGAACCGCCACGCACCGTCGTACGGGTCGTCGACCGCCTCGTGCAGCAGCGATTCGAGCAACTCCTGCTGGGACCGCCAGACCGCGTCGACCATGGCGGTGAGCAGCCCCTCCCGGGAGCCGAAGTGGTAGATCAGCATCCGGTGGCTCGTCCCGATCTCCGCGGCGAGCGTACGCAGGCTGGTGTCGCCGACCCCGTGGGCCGCGAAGTACGCGATCACCCGCCGCAGGAGCGCCTCCCGCGGCCCGCTGACCGGCCCGGCGATCGTCACGCCACGAATGCTACGGGCCACCCCGCGCATCCGCCCCGGAGCGTCGCGGTAGGTACCTCACAGCCAGCCGTACTCGCGGGCGACGCGGACCGCCTCGGCGCGGCTGTCCACGGCCAGCTTCTGCACGGCGAGGGCCAGGTAGTTGCGGACCGTGCCGGTCGACAGGTGCGCCCGGCGGGCAATCGAGGCGACCGACGAGCCCTCCTCGGCCAGCCGGAGCGTCTCCAGTTCCCGGGGAGTCAGTGGGCAGGGCGGGATGCTGAGCGCGTCCGCCGCCAGGGCCGGATCCACGTACCGGCCGCCGACGTGCACCCGGCGGATGACATCGGCCAACGCGCCGCCCGGTGCGCCCTTGGGCAGGAAGCCCCGCGCCCCGGCGGACAGCGCTCGGGCCAGGTGCGGCGGACGTCCCTGACCGGTGAGGATGACCACCGCGCACGCCGGTAACGATCGGGCCAGTTCGGCGGCGACCTGAAAGCCGTCGCGGCGGGGCATGGCCAGGTCGACCACCGCCACGTCCGGCCGGTGGGCGAGAGCGGCGCTCACCGCCGCCTCCCCGTCGGCGGCCTGGGCGACGACCGACAGGTCCTCCTCGAGATCGAGCAGCGCGGCCAGGGCGGTGCGGATCAGCTCCTCGTCGTCGGCGAGCAGGACACGGATCATGCGGCGACCGGTACCGTCGCCTCGACGGTGAAGACACCGTCGGCGCACCGGGTGCGTAGCTGTCCACCGGCCTCGGCCAGGCGGTCGGCCAGACCGCGCAGCCCGTGGCTGTGCCGGTCGGGCTCCACGGCAACGGGCGCCCCGTCGTTGGTCACGGTCATCCGCGCCATGTCGTCCTCCCGGGTGAACTCGATCCGGCACCAGCCGGCCCGGCTGTGCCGCAGCACATTGGTGCCGGCCTCGCGGAGCACCGCCGCGAGCTGGGTCGACAGCTCCGGCGGCAGTTCGTCGCCGGGTGGTACGACCGTGCATCGCACCCCGGCCGACCGCAGCACCTCCCCCACCGCGGTGAGCTGCTCGGCCAGGTTGATCCGGCGGTAGCCGTGCACGGTGCGGCGCAGCTCGGTCAGGGCGGTGGCGGCCAGCCGTTGCGCCTCCCCCGCCTCCCGGCCGGCCCGTCCCGGGTCGTTCGCCGCGAGCCGGGCAGCCAGCTCGGACTTGAGGGCGATGACGGTCAGGTGATGCCCGAGCAGATCGTGCACGTCACCGGCGAAGCGCAGCCGCTCCTGCGCGGCGACCAGCCGAGCCTGCGCCTCCCGCCCCTGGTCGGCCTGCACCAGCAGCCGCCAGAACCACACCTGGAAGCCGTTGACCAGCGCGACGCCGGGGCCGACGGTGCCGGTGATCAGCACCGATCGACCGACGGACCCGCCGGTGAGCCCGGCCACCGCCCCGGACACCGCGACGGTGACGAGCGCCGCCGGCAGCACCAGTCGTAACGGTGCGAGCAACGCGATCCCGCCGACGAGCGCCGCGCCGAGCCACGCCCAGGTGGGCCACGCCGCACCGGCGACCGGCGCGACGAGCGGCACGCTGAGCACCGCCGTCCCGGCGTACCCGATCGTCATCCACCGGCGTAGCCCGGCGGGCGGCGCCGGGGTGACCGCGACGTACAGCGCGACCGCCAGTACGAGCGCGAACGCGCCCAGCCCGAGCGCGCCCGCCGCCGCCCGCCAGACGTCCGGTTCCCGGGTCAGCCCGACCGCCGGTAGGAGCAGGGTGGCGGCCATCCCCAGGGCGAGGGATACGAGGGTCGCGGCCCGGGCACGGGACAGGGGCCGCCCGCTGCCCGGCACCGCCGTGTCGGTCACCACGGACGCCAGGGTAGAGCGTGGTACCGCACCGGTGGACCCACCGGTCTGCCCGACCCGACCGGGCGTTTCACCCGACCGACCGGTGACGGTGGGCGGATGGTTGCCGCGCCGGGTTCCCACGAGGCTCGGTCACATGGCAGAGCTGAGACCGACGGTGACGTCGACCGCACCGATTCCCGCCCCCTCCGATCCCACGACGTGCAGCCGACCGGCCGGGTCGCGGCGTACCGGCCGGTTCAGGCCGCTGGCCCGGCATGCGCTGGAGATGGTGCTGGCCATGGTGGCCGGCATGCTGGTCCTCGGACCGGCGCGGGCCGCCCTGGGCACCGCGCTCGGGCTGGCCCCGGCGTCGCCCGGGCTCGGCGCGATCCTGATGGCCACCGACATGAGCATCGGCATGGCGGGCTGGATGGCGTACCGCCGCCACTCGGTCGCCGCGATCGGCGAGATGGTGCTGGCCATGTACGCTCCGGTCCTGCTCCTGGTGGTCGGTCACCGCGCCGGGCTGCTCGACGCGGACCTCATGATGGTCGGCGCCCACCTCCTGATGGTGCCGGCGATGGGGGCGGCGATGCTACGTCGTCGAGCCGAGTACACCCGGCATCCGGGTGCCCCGCCCGCTGCTCGGCATCCGTTGGCGCTGGCGCTGGCGCACCGCTGGCCCGCCGGGCTGGCGCTGCTGATGACTGCCGACAACTGGACCGCGCCGATGACACTGGGGGCGTACACCCTGTTGGTCCTGCCGGCGGGCTACCTGGTGATCGGGACCGTCCGCCGGCAGTGGGGCGTACCGGGCAATCTTCGGCTGCAGCTCGGCGGCCTGGTCGGATGGTCGGCGCTGGCCCTGCTCGCCGCGCTGCTCGGCGGCGCCGCCGGGCAGTGGCTGGTGGCGCTCGGCTGGCTGACCCACGCCGGTTGGGACCTGTTCCACCGCACCCGCCGGGTGGTGCCCCGCGCCTACGCCGAGTTTTGCGCGGTCATCGACGCCGTGCTGGGGATCACCATCATCCTGGCGTTGCTCGCCGGGTGAACGGGCCGAAATCATGTGCGTGGGATGGCCCCACGCACATGTTCCGGTGGTCGCCGCAGCGGGTGGACGGGCGTGATGAAAGGCTTGACCCATGAGTTCCACGCCCGTACCGCCCGACCCGTCCACCGAGCCGCCCGCCTTCACGGATCTCGGGCTGCGGCCCGAACTGCTCGCCGCGCTCGCCGCGCTCGGTTACGAGGAACCCACGCCGATCCAGCGGGAGGCGATCCCGCCGCTGCTGGCCGGGCGGGACCTGCTCGGACAGGCGGCGACGGGTACGGGCAAGACGGCGGCGTTCGCCTTGCCGCTGTTGCAGCGCATGCCGGACGACCGGGCGGGAGCCGACCCGCTGGCGCTGGTGCTGGTGCCGACCCGGGAACTCGCGGTGCAGGTCTCCGAGGCGTTCCACCGCTACGGCAAGGATCTCGGTGCCCGGGTGCTGCCGATCTACGGAGGGCAGCCGATCGGTCGGCAGCTGCGGGCACTGGACGCCGGGGTCGACGTCGTGGTGGCCACCCCCGGCCGCGCCCTGGACCACATCGCCCGGGGCACGCTGCGGCTGGGCAACCTCGCCAGCGTGGTGCTCGACGAGGCCGACGAGATGCTCGACATGGGGTTCGCCGAGGACATCGAGGCGATCCTGGAACACGCCCCCGAGCAGCGGCAGACGTTGCTCTTCTCCGCCACCATGCCGGCGCGGATCGACGGGATGGCGCGGGCGCACCTGACCGATCCGGTGCGCATCCTGATCGCCCGCGAGCAGCCGGTGGCCGGCGAGGCGCCCCGGGTGCGGCAGAGCGCGTACCTGGTGGCGCGGGCGCACAAGCCGGCGGCCCTGGGCCGGGTGCTGGATGTCGAGTCGCCCACGGCGGCGATCGTGTTCTGCCGTAGCCGGGAGGAGGTCGACCGGCTCACCGAGACCATGAACGGCCGCGGCTACCGGGCCGAGGCGCTGCACGGCGGGATGAGTCAGGAGCAGCGGGACCGGGTGATGGGGCGGCTCCGCGCCGGCACCGCGGACCTGCTGGTCGCCACCGACGTGGCGGCCCGTGGCCTCGACGTCGAGCAGCTCAGCCACGTGGTCAACTTCGACGTGCCGTCGGCCCCGGAGTCGTACGTGCACCGCATCGGGCGGGTGGGTCGGGCCGGCCGGGAGGGGGTGGCGATCACCCTGGCGGAGCCCCGGGAGCACCGGATGCTGAAGACCATCGAACGGGTCACCGGGCAGCGGATCACGATCGACAAGATCCCCACGGTCGCCGATCTGCGGACCCGACGGCTGGAGCTGACCCAGGCGGCGCTGCGGGAGAGCCTGCTGGAGGACGACCTGGATCCGTTCCGGGTGATCGTCGAGACGCTCAGCGACGAGTTCGACCTGATGGAGGTGGCGCTCGCCGCGGTGAAGCTGGCCCACGAGGCGACGCTGCCGGGTTCCGACGAGGCCGAGGAGGAGATTCCGCAGGTCGCGGTCCGCCCACCCCGGGATTCCCGGCCGGGGTACGAGGGCCGGGGCGAGCGCCGACCGGCGCGTCCCCGTACCGCTGGCACCACCCAGGTCTTCATCGGCGTGGGCCGGCGGGCCGGGGTACGTCCGCAGGACCTGGTCGGCGCGATCACCGGGGAGACCGGGATCCGCGGCCGCGACATCGGCTCGATCGAGATCGCCGATCGGTTCTCCCTGGTCGAGGTGCCCGTCGCCGTCGCCGACGAGGTCATCGCCGGACTGCGCGGCAGCACCATCAAGGGCCGCAAGGCCACCGTCCGACGCGACCGTGAGGTGCGTCCCGGCGAGGGCCGCTTCGACGGCGGCGACCGTCGCGATCGCCGCGACCGACGCTGAGTTCGGGTAAGGAAGGGCCCCTTGTTAACGCGTGGTGTAGAGAAGGGTGCCCTTCTCTACACAGCGACCAGAAATACGGCAACTGGCGCCACCCCTCAAGGGCAGCGCCAGTTGCCGGACGGGTCTGTTAAGAAGGGGCCCCTGCTCTACCGGAGGCGTTAACAAGGGGCCCTTCCTTGCACCTCACGCGGCGGTGAGGCGCTGGTCGCCCAGCGACGCCGGGTCGATCTCGGCCGGACGCAGGGCCAGGGCGAGTACGTCGGCGACGTCGGCGAGGGTGTGCACGGTCAGCGCCTCGCGGACCTCGGTCGGCAGGTCGTCCAGGTCCGGCTCGTTGCGGGCCGGGATGATCACCTCGGTCAGACCGGCCCGGTGGGCGGCGAGGAGCTTCTGCTTCACCCCGCCGATGGGCAGCACCCGACCGGAGAGGGTCACCTCGCCGGTCATCCCGAACTCGGGGCGCACCGGTCGACCGCTGGCCAGCGACGCCAGGGCGGTGACCATGGTGATGCCGGCACTGGGCCCGTCCTTCGGCACCGCGCCCGCCGGCACGTGCAGGTGGATCCGCCGCCCGGCGAGGGCGTTCGGGTCCAGGCCGAGTCGGCGGCCGTTGGCGCGCAGGTAGGAGAGCGCGATGTGCGCCGACTCCTTCATCACGTCGCCGAGCTGACCGGTGAGGGTCAGCCCCGGCTCGCCCTCCATGCTGGTCGCCTCGATGAACAGCACGTCTCCCCCGGCCCCGGTGACCGCCAGCCCGGTGGCCACGCCCGGCGTCGCGGTACGCTCCGCCGACTCGGGCGTGTGCTTGGGCCGGCCGAGGTAGCGGACCAGGTCGTCGGCGCCGACGCGGACCGGCGTCGGGTCGTCGGCCAGGGCCACGGCCACCTTCCGCATGATCTTCGCGAGAGCACGCTCCAGCTGCCGTACGCCGGCCTCACGGGTGTACTCCCCGGCGATGCGGGCCAGCGCCGCGGCGTCCACGTCGACCTCGTCGACGGTCAGCCCGGCCCGCTCCCGCTGGCGGGGCAGCAGGTGGTCACGGGCGATGGCCACCTTCTCGTCCTCGGTGTACCCGTCCAGGGTGACCAGTTCCATCCGGTCCAGCAACGGGCCGGGGATGGCTTCCACCACGTTGGCGGTGGCCAGGAACAGCACGTCGGACAGGTCCAGGTCGACCTCCAGGTAATGGTCCCGGAAGGTGTGGTTCTGGGCCGGGTCGAGCACCTCCAGCAGGGCGGCGGCCGGGTCGCCGGCGTACCCCACGGAGACCTTGTCCACCTCGTCGAGCAGCACCACCGGGTTCATCGAGCCCGCCTCGCGCAGCGCCCGGACGATGCGACCGGGCAGCGCGCCCACGTAGGTGCGGCGGTGTCCCCGGATCTCGGCCTCGTCCCGGATGCCGCCGAGGGAGACCCGGACGAACGTCCGGCCGAGTGCCCGGGCGACCGACTCGCCGAGGCTGGTCTTGCCGACGCCGGGCGGTCCGGCGAGGGCCAGTACGGCACCGGAGCCGCGACCACCGACCACACCGAGGTCACGCTCGGCGCGTCGGTTGCGCACCGCCAGGTACTCCAGGATGCGGTCCTTGACGTCGGCCAGACCGGCGTGGTCGGCGTCGAGCACGGCCCGCGCCGCGGCCAGGTCGGTGTTGTCCTCGGTACGCGTGCTCCACGGCATCTCCAGCACCGTGTCGAGCCAGGTACGGATCCAGCCCGCCTCCGGGGAGGCGTCGCTGGCCCGCTCCAGCTTGCCGACCTCGCGCAGCGCCGCCTCGCGCACCTTCTCGGGCAGGTCGGCGCCCTCCACGCGGGCCCGGTAGTCGGCCGAGCCGTCCGGGGCGTCCTCACCGAGTTCCTTGCGGATCGCGGCGAGTTGCTGACGCAGCAGGAACTCCCGCTGCGACTTCTCCAGCCCTTCGCGGACGTCGGAGTTGATCTGCTCGGTGACCTCCTGCTCGGCCAGGTGGTCACGCACCCAGCCGACGAGCAGTTCCAGCCGGGCCGTGACGTCCGGCGCGGCCAGTAGTTCGGTCTTCTGCGCCAGGCTGAGCCAGGGCGCGTAGCCGGCCGAGTCGGCCAGCTCGGAGAGGTCGGTCATCCGTTCCATCGCGTCGATGACCTGCCAGGCACCACGTTGCTGGAGCACCGAGGTCATCAACGCGCGGTACTCGCGGGCGAGTTCACGGGCCCGGCCGGCCGGGGCGGGTTCATCGATCTCGGTCGCCTCGACCCAGAGGGCCGCGCCGGGACCGGGCACACCGGAGCCGATCCGGGCCCGGTTCAGGCCACGGATGACGGCCGCGGGCTCGCCGCTGGGCAGCCGCCCGACCTTCTCGATCGTGGCGATCGCGCCGACGGAGCCGTACTCGCCGTCCAGGCGCGGCACGGCGAGCAGCTTGCGGTCGCCGGTGGCTCGGGCCGCGTCGACCGCGGCCTGGGTGGTCGGGTCGAGGGTCACCGGGATGACCATGCCGGGCAGCAGTACGGCGTCGGCCAGTGGAAGTACCGGAAGAGTTGCCATCGAACACCTGCTATCGCATCGAGTTGAGCGTGTCTGGCTCAAGTCGGAGCGGCCGCCGGTTGTTCCTCGGTGTGACCCAGCACACGGCCGACCCGGCGCGGTGGAGCCGAATCGGCTCGCGCCCACACCCGGCAGATCCAGAATCGGGGATTTCGACGACACGCAAAACGCGAGTCGCCGCAGGGCGCACTATTGTTGCGCAATTGCCGGACGATCAGTCAAACTTTGAGCACACCCCGCCAGACACAGGGAGTAATCGACGATGGCCAAAAAAGTAATCACGGTGCTGACTGACGACCTCGACGGCGGAAAGGCCGACCGGACGGTCGAGTTCAGCCTGGATGGCGTGGCGTACACCATCGACGTTTCCGACGAGAACGCGGGCGTCCTGCGCAAGGCGCTGGACCCTTTTATCGATGCCGGCCGGCGACTCGGCCGTGGTGGCCCCGACACTGGCCGTAGTCCGCGTCGCGGCAGCGGTTCGGGCACTCCGGGAATGAACCGGGAGCAGAACCGCGCCGTCCGCGAATGGGCCGTCCGGAACGGCTACAAGATTTCTGAGCGGGGCCGCATCCCGGTCGAGGTGGTCGAGGCGTACAAGAACCGCTGAGCAGCGGGAATGGCACTCTGGCGCGGATAGGTCACGGCATACACCGACTTCCCAACGTGCTGCGGGGCCGTCCGGACAATTCCCGGACGGCCCCGCGTGCCTGGACGTCAGCTCTCGGCCTCAGCCCTCCGCGTCGTCAGTTGACCTGGATCCGCACCGCGTCGAACGCGGGGGTCTGGTTGGCCCGCTCCGACATCGGGATACGGTGCGATCCGTCACCGGCCCAGACCGCGCACTGCGCGATACCGGAGTCCGGCAGACCCGGGATCTGAATGGTCACCTCGTCCGGCTGCGAGCCGCCGCCGCCGTCCTCGGTGGCGACGAAGAAGGCCGGCACCGGCTCCGGCGCCGGTGCCTCGTTCGTGTTGTTCAGCATCCGGCAGGCGGTGTGGAAGTGGCCGCGCGTCAGGCCCTGCTCGTTGAGCAGCGAGCTCTCCAGGTAGTAGCCGCCCTGACCGGCCGGCAGGAACCGGTCCCGGACCAGGTTGCGGGTGCTGACCCGGATCGAGAAGCCCTCGTTGCGGTTGATCTGCTGCGGGAAGTCGGTGATGAGTAGCGACGGGTTGTTGGCGGCCGAGCCGACCTCGCCGAACGCGGTGCTGATGCAGCGGTTGCCGTTCTGGAAGCCGTCGTGCGCCTGCAGCTGGCTGTTGTTGCAGTTGTTCGCCAGCACGTCGAGGCCGTTGTTGCCGCCGTTGTTACCGCCGTTGTTACCGCCGTTGTTACCGCCGTTGTTACCACCGTCGTTGCCGTCGTCGTCGCCATCGTTGGTGTTGTCGACCGGCTGCACCTGGCAGGTGGCGAGGTTGGCGAGACCGCGCGGCCGAGGGCCGAACCGGTCGATGGCGATCGTGATCCGGTTGAGGGTCGCGCGACGCTGGCTGGCCAGCGGGGCGAGGATGGCGTTACGGATGAACTCCTGGCCCTGGTTGCCCTCCGCGGCGAGCCGCTGGTCCGCCTGGGTGATCTGGGTCTGCAGGGCGTTGAGGTTGCGGTCCACCTCGGCCCGGGCTCGGTCGGGCACCTGCGGGAGCCGACTCACCACGTCCGGACAGGCCACTGCGAGGGTCCCGGTGGTCGCACCGTCGGTGCCGTTGCGGGTCTCCTGGCACTCCTCCACGGTCTGCTGCCCGTCACCCCAGTGATTGACCACCCAGCGGCCGTTCTGCCAGGTGCGGGTGGTGGTCGCACCGCGAGCGGTCGGCGCGGTGGCACCGGGGCTCGGGGCGACACATTCGGCCGCCACCGGCCGCGTCTGCTGGTTCGGCCGTCGGTCACCGGCCGACGAGATCTGGGTCACGGCGACGACGCCGCCGAAGACAGCGAGCGTGGCGCCAGCGGCCAGAAGTCGCTTGGTCCGCGCGTTACCGGATGGTCGGCGCGACCGGGTTGACCTGCGCATCGAATTGCTCTCCTTCTCGATCCGGTACCTGATTCGTGACTCGACGGACCGAACGGAATCGTGGTGGCACGCTCGACGGGGACCGCCTGAACGCGCCGGTGGCACGTCGACGAACGACGATGCCCTTTCCGCACCGTCTCCCGCGCCTGCCGGTGCGGGTTGGGGAGATCCTGTCCATTCCCGGTGAGGTACGGGCGCGCTTCGGCGGCGGTTCAAAGGCCGCGAACTTTTTTTCGATGTTTCTTTCCGCGCGCGGCCGGTCACCGTCCGCCCTCGGCGGTTGCTCAGGACCCGGTCACTCCGCGCAGAGGTGGTCGTAGGCGAAGCCGTCGGTGAGTTCGCCGCGTCGGTCCCGTAGCCGCCGAATGCCGGCGAGCAGTTCGCGGCGCGGCACCAGCGACGGCACGCCGGCCCCGATCGTCCGCAGCCGTTCGCCGACCGCGACGACGGCCAGGTCCTCGGCGAGCCGGGCCGGGTCGATGCCGCAGGAGAGGCCGTGCGTCTGCACGAGCACGCGTTCCACCAGGACGTCGCCCGGTCGCACCTCCGCCCAGCTCCACCCCTCGGCCGGTCCTCGCGTCCAGCGCACGTGCAGCCCGCGCAGGATCGGGTCGGCCAGCCGACCCGCCACGTAAGCCTCGACGGCCTCGGTCCGGGCGAGTGCGCCGAGGTCGTTGACCGCGCCCTCGCGGCCGTCGGGCAGCCGGCCGACGATGTCGCGGAACCCGACGGTCGTCTCGTCCAGCTCGGCGGCGGCACCGGCGGCGTACCGGCGGGCGTCGAGGACGTACCCGACGACCCGCGGCCCGTGCCCGGCGGCGTCCAAGGTGGCGGAGACGAGGCGCAGCAGGGGTAGACCGATCGCGGCGGCGACGGCCTCCGTGGTCCGCTCGGCCCGCCGGGCGGCGGCGTCGGCCGACGGGGGCCGGAATTCGACGGCGAACTCGGGCCGTCCGGTCGGCACGGAGCAGACCACATGGTCCAGCATGGTCCGGCTGGCCGTGTTCCACTGGCTGGCGGTGAGACCGGGTGGACGACGGCGGACGAGTTCGCCCAGGCGCAGCCCGACGTGCACCCGCTGCTCCCCACGGACCAGCACGGGACCGCGCCCGGCGCCCTCCGGCACCGGCGACAGCCAGCGGTCGTGCTCACCGCTCATCGTCGTATCCACCGCACCTCTTCACACTCTCCCGCGGGTCCCGGCGCCGCAGGCCGGACGACGCCGCGGGCGCCGTACGGCGCCGGTCGACGAGGCTCCGCCCGCCCAACGGCCGAGTCTAGGATGACGATCATGCCGGCGGGTCGCCGGTGACGGACCGTGGGTACCGGCCGGACCGAGGAGGTGGACGGGTGCGGGTCGTGTCGCTGGTGCCGTCGCTGACCGAGGCGGTGGCGGTCACCCTTCCCGAGCTGCTGGTCGGAGCCACCGACTGGTGCACCCACCCGACGGACCTGGACGTGCCGAGGGTGGGCGGCACCAAGTACCCGGACCTGGACCGGATCCGCGCGCTCCGGCCCGATCTGGTCCTGCTCAACGTCGAGGAGAACCGGCGCGCGGACGCCAGCGCCCTGGCCGCCATGGGCATACCCGTCCGGCTGACCTACCCGCGCACCGTGGACGGTGCGCTGACCGAGCTTGCCGACCTGCTCCGCGACCTGGGCGCGGCGGCCGAACCGCACTGGCTGACGGCGGCCCGGCGGGCCTGGGCCACGCTGGCGGACCCGCCAGCTCCCCGGCGGGCGGTGGTGCCGGTCTGGCGCCGGCCCTGGGTGGTGCTCGGCACCGACACCTTCGCCGGGGACCTGCTGCGCCGGCTGGGTGTCGCCAACCTCTACGCCGAGCAGCCGGAGCGGTATCCGCGGCCCAGCCTCCAACACCTGCGGGACCAGGCACCGGACCTGGTCGTGCTGCCGGACGAGCCGTACCGCTTCACTCCCGACGACGGTCCCGAGGCGTTCCCCGGAGTTCCGTGCGCCCTGGTGTCCGGCCGGCACCTGACCTGGTACGGCCCGTCGCTGGCCGAAGCTCCCGCGCTGCTGACCGCCCAGCTCGCCGACCCGGTCGTCGCCCGCTGAGGCCTGCCCGGGGCTCGTGTCTCGGCGTCAGGGCCCCGGGTGGTCGGTGGTCCCGACGAACACGGGTCCAAGGTCCCGCCCGGTACCTGCCCGCCGGCCCTGATCGACACCTGGTCCGCAGGCGTCCAATAGAAGTGCCACCGGGACACGCGGTGCGAAGCAGAGAAGGGACGTGGACGTTATGACCGCGATGATGGAGCGGAACACCGCCGCCGCCAAGACCCCGGTGACCGAGACCAACCGGGACCAGACCCTCCGGACGCGGGCGACCCGCTACCTGCTCGCCGGGCTCCGCCTGGCGCTGGGCTGGGTCTTCCTCTGGGCCTTCCTGGACAAGATGTTCGGCCTGGGCTTCGCCACCGAGGCGAAGAACGCCTGGATCAACGGGGGCAGCCCGACCAAGGGCTTCCTCACCTACGGTGCCGCCGGCCCGTTCCAGGGCTTCTACAACGGCATCGCCGGAGCCGCCTGGGCCGACTGGCTCTTCATGATCGGTCTGGCCGCCATCGGTACGGCACTGCTGGTCGGCATCGGGGTGCGGGTCGCCGCCGCGGCCGGCGGTCTGCTGCTGGTGCTCATGTGGACGGCCGTCCTGCCTCCGGCGAACAACCCCTTCATGGACGACCACCTCGTGTACGCCGGTGTGCTGGCCCTGCTCGCGGTGACCAACGCCGGTGACACCTGGGGCCTGGGCCGCACCTGGGCGCGGCTGCCGATCGTCCAGCGGTTCGGCTGGCTCCGCTGACCCGGATCACCTCCCCCCGCGCGGCGGGCGTCACCTACCGGTGACGCCCGCCGCACCGCGTCCGCCCGCCCCGGCGTCGGTGGCCCGCGTCAGCCCATCGGCCGCGCAGGCACGTAGCATCCGGCAGGATACGTGCTGACCGGAACCGACGTACCAGGAGAACCCGTATGAGCCAGGCAGCGAGCAAGCCCGAGATCGGTGCGATCGAGGGCGCCCCACCGGCTGACCTCGTGATCGAGGACATCAGCGTGGGCGAGGGCCCGGAGGCCCAGCCCGGACAGGTGGCCCGCGTGCACTACGTCGGGGTCTCGCACTCCACCGGCGCCGAGTTCGACGCCTCCTGGAACCGGGGCGAGCCCTTCGAGTTCCCGCTCGGCGGCGGGCGGGTCATCGCCGGCTGGGACCAGGGCGTGGTGGGGATGCGGGTCGGCGGTCGGCGCCGCCTGACCATCCCGCCGCACCTCGGGTACGGCAGCCGGGGCGCCGGTGGCGTCATCAAGCCCAACGAGACCCTGGTCTTCGTCGTCGACCTGCTCGGCGTCCGCTGACCTCGCGTGTCCGGCGCCGGCCCCGTGCCCGGCGCCGGACACGTTCTCGGCCCCCACGCCGGTGACGCGACCGGGGTCGACCGGTCACACCCCGGCGAGCACCCGCTCCGGCGCGGTGTCGACGACCGGGATGACCCGTCGCAGGCCGGTGGCCGACAGCACCCGCTCCACCACCGGCGGCGGGTCGACCAGCACCAGGTCCCCGCCCTGGGATCGCACCCACAGCCGGGCCGCGACCAGCGTGCGCACCCCGGCAGCGGAGAGCAGCCGGACCCCGGACAGATCGACCCGGAGCTCCCGGCGGGCGGGAGCCGCCCAGAGAGCGGCGCGGAACACCGCCACCGTGGCGATGTCGATGACACCGACCGCGTGAACGCACACCGCGTCGTCGGACACCCTGGTCTCGACGGCAAACCGCTCCTCGCGCTCTCGCATGCGACGAACCTATCTCCCGCCACCGACACTTCCACCCTGCCGAAAGGCGGTTCCGGGTAAGCCCAGGGCATGACCCGCAGGCGTGTCGCCTCCGCCCTAGGGACGATCCCCCGCCCCGGCCGGTACGGCCAGCTGCGTTTCACCGGGCTCGCCGAGCGAGCCGAGGCGGAGGTCCGGCGAGGCGCGGCCTACCCGCCGCTCGCCGACGGCTGCGGTTCGGGTGAGCCCCCGGCCACCGCCCCGGGGTCCGGCGCCTGGGTCGGGGTGGGCCGCAAACCGGCGGGTACCGGGAGCGCGCTGCCCTTGGCGAACTGTTCCCAACTCACGTTCCAGGCCGTCCAGCCGTTGCCCTCGTTGAGCTGGACCTCGGTGCCCTTGACGGTGACCAGGTCACCGACCTGGGTGACGCCCATCAGCCAGTCCGCGTTGGCCGCCGACAGGTTGGTGCACCCGTGCGAGACGTTGGTGTACCCCTGGTCCCCCTCGGACCAGGGCGCGCCGTGGATGAACTCGCCGCCCCAGGTGAGCCGCTGCGCGTCCTCCACGTCGACCACGTAAGGATCGGCCGAACCTCGGGTGTCGAAGGTGGTGAACTCGTGCTTCTCCATGATCACCATCTTGCCGCTGGACGTCGGCGTGCTCGGCTTGCCGAGGCTGACCGGCAGCTTGCGCACCAGCTTGCCGTCGCGGATCACCGACATCTGCTTGGTCGCGTTGTCGATCTCCAACTCGACCTGCCGACCGATCTTCGAGGTGGCCCGGCGGTCCGCGTCGCCGACGCTCTCCTTGCCGATCGGCAGCCCTTCGAGCGCGGAGCGGACGCTGATCGTCGTGCCCGGCCGCCAGAAGTCGGGCGCCCGGTAGTAGACCTGGCTGCCGTCGGACACCCAGGACCAGGCACCGGGCTGCGGCGGATCCGTTCGGACGAACAAACGGCGCTGGACATCCGCCCGGGCCTCTTTGGGAATTGGCGGGTCGAAGGCGACGGTTACCGGCATGGCCGTGCCATACGTCCGATCACCGGCGAAATACAAGGTGCTGGTGATCTCCGGTTTGGAGGATTTCGGCTGGGTCGTGAAGGTCGTCCTGCGGGTCACCGTCATTCCGGAGTCGCCGGTGGCGGTGACCTCCGCGGTGTACGTCCGCTTCGGCTCCAGCGTCCGGCTCGGCACCCAGCCGGTGCCGTCCTCTCGCGGCTCCGCCGGAACCGTCCCGCCCTTGTCGTCGGTGATCCGCACGGCAGTGACCCGCCCGTGCTTGACCAGCGTGCCAATCTCCCCGCTGACCGGCACGTCCCGGGTGCCCTCGGCCGGCGTGACGGCCAGTTCCGGGTTGGCTCGCGCCTCGGCGGGCTGCCCCGGCTTGCGGTCGCTGGTGCACGCGCCCAGCGCCAGCGGTGCCGCTGCGACGCTCACCGCCAACAGCGTCAGTCGGCGCCTCAACATCATGATGCGTCCCCCCGTTTATCGCCGCTTCCTCCGCCACATTCTCCCCAGTTCGGGGCCGACGTTTTCGCGGTTTCCATCAGAAGGTGGGAGATGGCAGAGGAACATTTCCGTAATCGCACCGGGACGAACGGAAAATGCCGGAGAGGGCCAGCCGGCCGGGTGTGTCCCATGTCCGGCGCGGTACCACCGGGCCCGGTGGTACCGCGCTCGCCGTGCCAGGCACGGCCGGTCGTCGACGAGGGACGACGGCGGCGGCCCGACCTGGCACCAGGACGCCGGTTCCGCCGCCGACGCGGTCCGTCAGACGGTGGCGATCAGCAGCGCGGGCTGCTCGACGCAGTCCGCCACATGCCGGAGGAATCCACCGGCCACGCCGCCGTCGCAGACCCGGTGGTCGAAGGTGAGGCTGAGCTGCGTCACCTTCCGCACCGCGAGCTGGCCGTCGACGACCCACGGCTTGTCCACGATGCGACCGACGCCGAGCAACGCCGCCTCGGGGTGATTGATGATCGGCGTCGAGCCGTCGACACCGAACACGCCGTAGTTGTTCAACGTGAAGGTTCCCCCGGTGAGCCGGGTCGGTGGGAGTTCGCCGGCGCGGGCGGCCGCGGTGGTGGCCGCCAGCTCGGCCGCCAGTTCCGTGGTGGTGAGGCGCTCGGCGTCGCGCAGCACCGGCACCACCAGCCCGCGGTCGGTCTGGGCGGCGATCCCGAGGTGCACCGCCGCGGACTGGACGATCCGCTGTCCCTCCGTGTCCACCCGGGCGTTGAGCTGCGGGTAGCGGCGCAGCCCGGACAGGCAGATCCGCGCGAGCAGGGCCAGGATGCTCACCGGGCGGTCCGGGCGAGCGGCGTTGATCGCGGCCCGGGTCTCCAGCAGGGCGGTGGCGTCGGCGTCGACCCAGATGGTCACCTCGGGGATCTCCCGGCGGCTGCGGGAGAGCTTGTCGGCGATGGTCCGGCGGATGCCGGTCAACGGGATGATCACGTCCTGCGCGCCGACCGCCGGTCCCGCGTTGCCGGGTTGCGCCCCGCCCACCGGCGGGTCCGTCACCGACCGCTGCGCGACGGTTCGGTCCGCGTCGGCGGTGCTGTTCGCCGCCGCCTGCACGTCGGCGCGTCGGATGACGCCGCCGGGGCCGCTGCCGCGCAGCGTACGCAGGTCCACCCCGTGTTCGCGGGCGAGCCGCCGCACGATCGGCGAGATCACCAGCGCCGGAGCTGCCGGATCCGGCGTGGTCGGTGCCGCGACGGCGGCGTGACCGGCCGGTTGGGCGGCCATCGGCGTCTGCGTCGGACGCGTCCCGACCGGCGGTGGCGTCGCCGCGCCGTTCGTCGGGGCGTGGGCCGCCAGCCGGGACCGGCGCCGCCGCCGGGGGTCGCCGTGTCCGGTGCCGTAGCCGATCAGCACGTTGCCGGAGCCGGCCCGCTCCTCCTCGCGGTAGACCGCGTGCCCGGTCGGCTCGGCGTCGTCGGGCCGGCCGGCGACCGACTCGGCGACCGTGATCAGAGGCTGGCCGACCGGGCGCACCTCACCCTCGGCGCCGTGCAGGGCGACGACCCGACCGGCGTACGGGCAGGGCACGTCGACGACCGCCTTGGCGGTCTCGACCTCCACCACGGTCTGGTCCACGGTGACGGTGTCACCGACGGCGACGCGCCACTGCACGATCTCCGCCTCGGCGAGCCCTTCACCGAGGTCGGGCAGGAGGAAAACCTTCTCGGTCATGCCGCGCTGCCTTCGGTCAGCCAGCGCGGGTCGGGCTGGTCGTCCCACTGCAACCGGGCGACCGCGTCCAACACGCGGTCGACCGAGGGCAGGTGGGTGTGCTCCAACATCGGCGCCGGGTACGGGATGTCCAGCCCGGAGACCCGCAGCACCGGGGCGTGCAGCGCGTGGAAGCACCGCTCCTGCACCCGGGCGGCGATCTCCGCGCCCACTCCGGCGAAGCCCTGCGCCTCCTGCACCACCACGCACCGCCCGGTACGCCGCACCGAGGCGGCGATCGTGGCGTCGTCGAACGGCACGATGGTGCGTACGTCGACCACCTCCAGGTCCCAACCCTCCTCGCGGGCGGCCTCGGCGGCCTCCAGCGCGACCGGGACCGCCGGCCCGTACGCGACCAGGGTGGCGTCGCGTCCGGCGCGGCGTACGACCGCTCGGCCGAAGGGCTCGGTCCGCTTCGGCAGCGCGGTCTCGGCGCCGGCGAAGTAGAGCTTCTTCGGCTCCATGAAGACCACCGGGTCGGGGTCGTCGATCGCCTCCCGCAGCAGCGAGTACGCGTCATCGACGGTCGCCGGGGTGACCACCTTCAGACCCGGGGTGTGTGCGTAGTACGCCTCCGACGAGTCGCAGTGGTGCTCCACCCCGCCGATGCCGCCGGCGTAGGGCACCCGGATCACCATCGGCACGCTCAGCGCGCCCCGGGTGCGGTTGCGTAGCTTCGCCACGTGCGAGGCGATCTGCTCGAAGGCCGGGTACGCGAACGCGTCGAACTGCATCTCGACCACCGGGCGCAGCCCGGACATGGCGAGCCCGACGGCGAAGCCGACGATGCCGGCCTCGGCCAGCGGGGTGTCGAAGCACCGCTTGTCGCCGAAGCGGGCCTGCAATCCGTCCGTGATCCGGAAGACCCCGCCGAGCTGGCCGACGTCCTCGCCGAAGACAAGCACCCGCTCGTCGTCGAGCATCGCGTCGGCGAGCGCGGCGTTGAGCGCCTTCGCCATGGTCATGGTGGCCATCAGGCGTCCTCCTCCGTTGCCGCGGCCAGTTCTGCGCGTACCTGCTCACGCTGCTCCACCAGCTGAGCGGTGGGCTCGGCGTAGACGTGGTCGAAGAGGCTGAGCGGGTCGACCGTGGGGTGGCTGTTCATCCGCTCGCGCAGCTCCGCCGCGTACGTCTCGGCCTGCTCGGCGATCTCGGCGACGGCGGCGTCGTCGAGCGCGTCGCGGCCGCGCAGGTAGGTCTCCAGCCGGGCGATCGGGTCGCGGTCGCGCCATGCCTCGACCTCGTCGGCGTCGCGGTAACGCGAGGCGTCGTCGGCGTTGGTGTGCGGCTCCATCCGGTAGGTGTGCGCCTCGACCAGGAACGGTCCCTTCCCGGCGCGGGCGTGCGCCACCGCTCGGGTGAGCACGGCGAGCACGGCCACCGGGTCGTTGCCGTCGACCTGCTCGCTCGGTACGCCGTAGCCGACGCCCTTGTAGGCCAGCGACGGGGCGGCGGTCTGCCGGGACAGCGGGACGCTGATGGCGTAGCGGTTGTTCTGCACGAAGTAGACGACGGGCGCTTTGAACACGGCGGCGAAGTTGACACCCTCGTGGAAGTCGCCCTCGCTGGTGGCACCGTCACCGATGTACACCAGTGCCACGGTGTCGCGTCCCTGGTACGACTCGCCGTAGGCCAGGCCCGCCGCGTGCACGCACTGGGTGGCCAGCGGGGTGCACTGCGGCGCGGTGCGCCGCGCGGCCGGGTCGTACCCGCAGTGCCAGTCGCCGCGCAGCAGGGTGAGCACCTCGACCGGGTCGATGCCGCGGGCGGTCAGCGCCATCGACTCGCGGTAGGTCGGGAAGACCCAGTCGTCCGCACGCAGCGCCAGGACACCGCCGACCTGGCAGGCCTCCTGGCCCCGGGACGACGGGTAGACGGCGAGCCGGCCCTGCTTGGTCAACGCGGTGGCCTGCGCGTCGAAGCGCCGGCCGACGACCATCCGCCGGTACATCTCGCGCAGCGCCGCCAGGGGCGGCTCGGGATAGTCGGCGCGGGACGGCAGCAGGGTGCCGTCCGGGTTCAGCAGCCGGACCGGCTCGGCCTCGGGCAGCAGGCCGGCGGCGGGATCGGACGCGGTCGGGGTGGCCGGCCGGCGCTTGCGCGGGGATGCCCTGCGGGCCGCCTGGGGGGTGGTGGTCACGGCGGAACCTCCTGGACGTGTGGTGGCCCTATGCTCCTGCTGTCGGATGATTGACTCAAGATGGCCCGGGAACGCGGGATGAATGGCACCCAGAGGAGGCCAGGATGAGCCAGGAGGCCGCCGAGGATGCGGACCGGCGGGTCGCAGCGGGACGTTCGGCCGTCGCCCTCGACGAGGTGGACCGGCGCATCCTCGACGAACTGACCCGCGACGGCCGGCTCTCCATCCGGACTCTCGCGGAACGGGTGCACGTCTCGCGGACCAACGCGTACGCCCGGGTGGAGCGGCTGCTGCGGGAGGGGGTGATCACCGGGTTCGCCGCGCGGGTCGCCCCGGAACCGGCCGGCCTGGGCACCTCGGCCTACATCGCGTTGACCATCAGACAGAACACCTGGCGGGAGGTGTCGGCGGAGCTGGCCCGGGTGCGCTACGTCGAACACGTGGCACTGCTCAGCGGTGAGCACGACGTGCTCGCGCTGGTCCGCGCGCCGGACAACGCCACCCTGCGGGACGTGGTGCTGGACCGGGTGCAGCGCATCGCCGGGGTGCTCGCCACCCGCAGCTGGCTGGTCTTCGAGGAGTACGACGGGGTACGCAGCCCGTGGGCGTGACCGTTCACCGCTCGGGGGGCGACTCCAGACCCTCGCGGTCGGCCAGCTCCAGCAGGGGCTCCAGCGAGAAACGCCGCTCGTCGAGGCCCGCGTGCGGGTCACCCCGCTCGGCGAAGCGGTCCGGCATGGTGGTCACGTCGAAGTCCTCCGGTCGGGCGTCGTCGAGCTCCGCCCAGTCCAGCGGCGCGGAGACCAGCGCGGCGGGCGTCGGCCGGATCGAGTACGCCGAGGTCATCGTGTGGTCCCGGGCCATCTGGTTGTAGTCGACGAAGACCGGCCGGTCCCGCTGCTCCCGCCACCACGTGGTGGTGACCAGGTCCGGTCGACGCCGCTGCATCTCCCGCCCGAGCGCCAGCACCGCGCGGCGGCAGTCACCGAAGCTCCACCGTGGCTCGATGGAGACGTAGACGTGCAGGCCGCGTCCGCCGGTCGTCTTCGGGTAGCCGACCAGGCCCAACTCGTCGAGGAAGCCACGTACCTGCTGCGCCACGGGCACCACCTGGTCGAACCCGACCCCGGGCTGCGGGTCCAGGTCGATGCGCAGCTGATCCGGCCGCTCGACGTCCGCCCTGGTCACCGGCCACGGATGAAAGCGCAGCGTACCCAGGTTGACCGCCCAGGCCACCACGGCGAGCTCTCCCGGCGCCACCTCGTCGGCGGTGCGTCCGCTGGGAAAGGTGATGTGGGCGGTGCCCACCCAGTCGGGCGCGCCCGCCGGTACCCGTTTCTGGTAGAACGCGTCACCCCGGTTGTCCTGACGGGTGGCGATGGTCGCCCCCTCGAACACGCCGCGGGGCCACCGTTCCAGCATCGTCGGCCGGTCCCGCAACGCGCGCAGGATGCCGTCCCCGACGGCGAGGAAGTAGCGCACCACGTCGAGCTTCGTCAGCCCACGCTCCGGGAAGTACGGCTTGTCCGGGTTGGAGACGCGGACGATCCGCCGTCCCACCTGGATCTCCTCCGCCGCCGCTGCCACACCTCAGAGGGTACGACGCGGCACCCGGCCCGGCCGGCCACCGCCGGGCTCCCGGTCACGGACGATGTCCGGCCACCCCCGTCCGCCGGACCGCCGGGGGCGCACCGGTGGGTCGGGCGGACGTCCACCCGCCCCACCGTCGCCGCGCAGCTCAGCCGTTCTCGTTCTGCAGGCGCATGGCCAGCATCTGCTTGCCCTGCTCGCCCGCTTTACGGTTGTTCTCCTGGATCTTGCGGAACCAGCTGGCGAGTTCCTCGTCGCCTCTCGCGTCCGCGTCGGCGATGTAGGTCTCCAGGTGCCAGATGTTCTCCAGGGACATCTGCAGCGCGTGGATCAGGTCGTAGTTCTTGTCCTTCACCGGACTGGCCGGTCGCTGCATCGTCGTGGCCACGGCCCACCTCCCACTCGTAGGTCCCGGCCGCATACCCCCGGCCGGCGGTGGCACACTCACCGGCCCGGGGACACCGGCCGTTTCCGCACTTCGCACCCGGGTAGGAGAGCAGACCTCGAAGCGAGCCGAGGAGGTCAGCCAGTGTCCACCGATGCCATCGTCCTGCTGAAAGAGGACCACAAGGAGATGCGCCGCCTGTTCAAGGAGTTCCAGGCCAGCGAGGACGCTCCGGCCAGCAAGCGCGGCAAGCTGGTGAAGCAGATCCTCGAGGCGCTCACCGTGCACACCTACCTGGAGAACGAGGTGATGTACCCGGAGGTCCGCAAGCGGCTGCCGGAGCTGGAGGACCACATCCTGGAGTCGTACGAGGAGCACCACGTCGCGGACGTGCTCTGCTTCGAGCTGTTCGCCATGAAGCCCGACGACGAGCACTTCAACGCCAAGACGACGGTGCTGATCGAGAACGTCCTGCACCACGTCGAGGAGGAGGAGCAGGAGTGGTTCCCGAAGGTGCGCGAGTCGATGGGGCGCAATGAGTTGCGGGAACTGGGTCAGCGCATGATCGATCTGCGGCCCGAGGCACCGCGGAGCCCGGCCGCGCCCAAGGCGCTCAAGAAGTCGCTGGACGCGATGCGCGCCTGAGGCCTGGTCGCGGGAGTGGCGGCGGAGGCGTTCACCAGGCCATCGGCGGCACCCCCTCCGGTGGCGGCAGGATCTATCGCAGCCGGCCCGGCGGTACGCCCCGCCGCTGCCACTCCCGCGGATAGCCCACCGAGACCTCCTCGAACCGCACCCCGTCGTGCCAACTGGTGCGTGGGATGTGCAGATGGCCGTAGACCACCGTGGCGGCGGCGAAGCGTACGTGCCAGTCGGCGGTGGCCTCGGTGCCGCACCACTGGGCGAAGATCGGATACCGCAGCACCCGGGTCACCTGCCGGACCAGCGGCCAGTGGTTCATCAGCACGGTCGGCAGCGCCGGATCACGCTCGGCGAGCCTGCGGGCGGTCTCGGCCACCCGGGCCGCGCACCACGCCGACCGGCTGTCGTACGGCTCCGGATGCAGCAGGAACTCGTCGGTGCAGACGATCCCCGTCCGGTACGCCTCGGCCAGTGCCGCCTCGGGGGTGTCGAGGCCGTCGGGCCGCCAGCTGTAGTCGTAGAGCAGGAATAGCGGTGCCACGGTCACCGGGCCGCCGGGCCCCTCCCACACCGGATAGGGGTCCTCGGGGGTGATCACGCCGAGAGCACGGCACAACTCGACCAGGTGCGCGTAGCGCGCCGCGCCCTGCAACGTCACCGGGTCGCCGGGCGGGGTCCACAGCTCGTGGTTGCCCGGCGACCAGACCACCCGGGCGAACCGTCCGGCCAGCAGTCGCAGCGCCCAATCCACCTCGGCGACGGTGTCGCCCACGTCGCCGGCGACCAGCAGCCAGTCCGCCGGCGTCCGGGGCCGCAGCCCTTCCACGACCGACCGGTTCTCCGGGTACCGCACGTGCAGGTCACTGATGGCCAGGAGACTGCCCCCGCCGCCCGTCCCCGCCATGCGGCGATTCTAGAGAGACCGGCGACCCGCAGTCAGGAGCCGGACCCGGGCTCGGCCATCCTGCGATGCTGCTCCGCCTTGAGCCGATCCGGCACGATCTTGCCGGCGGCGGTCTGCACCCGGTTGAGCAGGGATCCGGCCGACACCGTCTGGTCACCCTTCATCAGGGCCTTGAATCCCTCCTCGGCGACCTGACGCGGGTCGTCCTTGCGCCCGGAGCCGACCCGGGTGTCCTCCATGTCCGCCCGGGCGAAGAAGCCGGTGTCGGTGGGTCCGGGCATCAGCGACGTCACGGTGACCCCGGTGTCCTTCAACTCGTTGCGCAGCGCTTCGGCGAAGGACTGCACGAACGACTTGGAGGCGTTGTAGACGGCCTGGAACGGTCCGGGCATGGTCGAGGCGATCGACGACGTGAACAGCACCCGGCCGGATCCCCGGGCGACCATCTCCGGCAGCAGCAGCTTCGCCAGGTGCACGGTCGAGCGCACGTTGAGGTCGACGACGTTCAGTTCGTCGGCGAGGTCGGTGCCCCCGACGAACTCGCCGCCGGCGCCCCGGCCGGCGTTGAGCGCCAGCGCGTCCACCGCGCGGCCGGTGGCCCGCACCGCCGCCGCGAGTTCCGCCACGCCCTCGGCCCGGGCCAGGTCCGCCCGGACGGGCTCCACCCGTGGACCGCCGTCGCGGCGCAGCTTCTCCGCCGCCGCCGTGACGCCCTCGTCCTCGGCGGCGATCACCAGGTCGAACCCGTGCTCGGCGAACTGCGCGGCCAGCTCGTACCCGATGCCGCTGGAGGCACCGGTCACCACCGCCAGCGGCCGTTCGGTGCTCGGAGTGGTCATCTGCTTCCTCACTCTCCTCGGCTGCCGGGCCGACCGTCACCGTGCGGCCCCGGTTCTGCTGTGCCCCGACCGGGGCGGGCTAACCTTCGCCGGCCGCCCCCGATCCCCGGGGCGTCGGCCGGTCGGGACCGGTCCGGGTCGCCGCCGCGTCGACGCCGTCGGCGCGGCGGCCCCGACGGCGCTGCGGCCACCGCGACGGCGTACCCGGTAGGATCCCCTCGGGCCGTGACTGGCGCATTGGAGATGGAGAACCATCGGGGAGCGGCCCCGTCACGAGGACGCATGCCGAGCGCCTGGGCCTTCCGCACGTCACCTGGAGGTCACATGCCGCGCAACGTCGAATCCACCGCCTTCCGCAGCGCCCTTGAGGTGATCCGTGGTGTCGAGCCGCGGGTCGCCGACGCGATCGGGGCGGAACTGGCCGACCAGCGTGAGTCGCTCAAGCTGATCGCCAGCGAGAACTACGCCTCCCCGGCCACGTTGCTGGCCATGGGCAACTGGTTCAGCGACAAGTACGCCGAGGGCACCGTCGGACGCCGCTTCTACGCCGGCTGCCAGAACGTGGACACCGTGGAGGCGCTCGCCGCCGAACACGCCCGGGAGCTGTTCGGCGCGGCGCACGCGTACGTGCAGCCGCACTCGGGCATCGACGCCAACCTGGTGGCCTTCTGGGCGATCCTGGCCGACCGTGTCGAGGCGCCGGCACTGAAGCGGGCGCAGGCGCGCCACGTCAACGACCTGACCGAGGCGGACTGGTTCGCGCTCCGGCGTGAGTTGGGTGACCAGCGGATGCTTGGCATGTCACTGGACGCCGGTGGGCACCTCACCCACGGCTTCCGGCCGAACATCTCCGGCAAGATGTTCGACCAGCGCAGCTACGGCACCGACCCGGCCACCGGCCTGGTCGACTACGACCGGGTCGCCGAGGCGGCCCGCGAGTTCCGCCCGCTGGTGCTGGTCGCCGGCTACTCGGCGTACCCCCGGAAGGTCAACTTCCGGATCATGCGGGAGATCGCCGACTCCGTCGGCGCCACCTTCATGGTGGACATGGCGCACTTCGCGGGCCTGGTCGCCGGCAAGGTCTTCACCGGCGACTTCGACCCGGTGCCGCACGCGCACATCGTCACCACCACGACCCACAAGTCGCTGCGCGGCCCGCGCGGCGGCCTGGTGCTGTGTGGCCCGGAGCTGGCCGACCAGGTCGACCGGGGCTGCCCGATGGTGCTCGGCGGTCCGCTACCGCACGTGATGGCCGCCAAGGCGGTCGCCCTGGCCGAGGCCCGCCGGCCCGACTTCGCCGACTACGCCCAGCGGATCGTGGCCAACGCGCAGGCGCTGGCCGAGGGCCTGCTGCGCCGGGGTGCCACGCTCGTCACCGGCGGCACCGACAACCACCTGGTGCTGATCGACGTGACCGGCTACGGGCTGACCGGCCGGCAGGCCGAACAGGCGCTGCTGGACTCGGGCATCGTCACCAACCGCAACGCGGTGCCGCAGGACCCCAACGGCGCCTGGTACACCTCCGGCATCCGCGTCGGTACGCCGGCGCTGACCACCCGGGGTCTCGGCACCGCGGAGATGGACACCACCGCCGAGCTGATCCACACCGTGCTCAGCCAGACCACCGCCGGGGCGAACCCGGACGGCACGGCGTCCAAGGCGAAGTACGTCCTCGACCCGGCGCTCGCGGACAAGGTCGGCCGCCAGGCCGGCGAGTTGCTCGCCGGCTTCCCGCTCTACCCGGACGTCGACCTGGGCTGACCATGGACGCGCCGGGCCGGGACATCCCGGCCCGGCGCGCCCCCGGCACCGGTCAGTAGTTGAACGTCCAGAGGAACCACTGGGTGCTCACCGGCGCGTAGCTCTGCTCGCAGTACCACCAGTCCCAGAGGCCCTGGCTGGCGCCGGAGGCGCCGTACGACCGGCAGAAGTCGTAGCTGTAGTAGACGCCGCGCAGCGTCCCGCCCGCCGGATCCGCCTGCGCCGGCGCCGCCCCGGCGACCACCGTCGCGCCTACCGCGGCGAGCGCCGCCAGCGGCGCCACCACCCTGCTCCGCACCATGGGTACCCCCAATGCCAGACCTCGTCGATGCCGTTGCATCGACAACTGGTAACAGGATGGTGACGCTCGGCACGGGCGGTCAACGCGATCCCGAGCAGTGGCGGGCGGCTCAGGCGAGCGGCCGCTTGAGGTGGTAGCGGTGCACCTCGGTGCTGCCCTGCACGTTGTTCACGTCCTCGGCGGCGGAGACGAGTTCCCAACCGTCGCGTCCGGCCCGGTTGAGGTGCGCGATCGCGGTGTCGCCGTACGCGGTGATGTCCTTTCGGGAACCATCCGGGCCGTACCAGACGAACGAGACGTGGAAATTGCGGCCCTGCCCCTGGTAGCGGCGGACCAGCAGGGCGTACTCCCAGGCAACCATGTCGCCCATTATGACCGTCCACCCCGGACGATGGCAGGGCGGCGGTCACAGGTTGCGAAGCGGTGAACGCGGTGGGTCGCGTGGCTCGGGCACCCGGTCAGCCCACCGGCACGGTGCGCAGCTCGCGGGCGGCCGCCGGGTCGGCGCAACCGGCGAGGGCCAACGCGTGCCGCAACTCGTCGGCGAGCAGGGCCAGCGCGGTGCTCGCCGCCGGTCGCCCACCCACCGCAAGGGCCCAGAGCATCGGTCGACCGAGCAGGACACCGTGGGCACCCATGGCCAGGGCACGCAGCACGTCGACACCGCTGCGGATCCCGCTGTCGAGCAGCACCTGGCAACGGTCACCGACGGCGGCCACCACCTCGGGAAGCATGGTGGCGCTGGCCGGTGCCCCGTCGAGCTGCCGACCTCCGTGATTGGACACGACCACCGCCCGCGCTCCCGCCTCCACGGCCCGTACCGCGTCGGCCGGGTCGAGGACACCCTTGACGACCAGCGGCAGGTCGCTCCGCTCCCCCAGCCACCGCAGATCCGCCCAGCTCAACGCCGGAGCGGAGGCCGCACCACGGTCCGCGGACACCTCGGTGACGCCCGGCGTACCGCCGTGGGCGAGGTCGTCCCGGCCGCCGGGCAGGTTCGCCGGGAGCAGGTCCGGCGGCAGCCGGAAGGCGTTACGCAGGTCCCGGAGGCGCCGGCCGAGCACCGGCACGTCCACCGTGACCACCAGCGCCCGACAGCCGGCGGCCCGGACCCGCGCCAGCAGATCGGCCACCAGGCTTCGGTCCCGCAGCCAGTACAACTGGAACCACACCTCGGCGCCGGTGGCGGTGACCTGCTCGATCGGTGTGCTGCCCAGGATGCTGGCCAGGTACGGCACGCCGGCGGCCCGGGCCGCGGCGGCCAACGCGGGCTCGCCGTCGGGATGCACCAGCCGCTGGTACGCCATCGGTGCCACCCCCACCGGCATCGCGTGTTCCCGGCCGAGCAGCCGGGTACGCAGACTCGGAGTGGTCACCCCGGTCAGCACCCTCGGCAGCACGCCGACCCGGTCCAGGGCGGCGCGGTTGCCTCCGAGGGTCACCTCGGCACCGCTGCCACCGTCCAGGTAGTCCCAGACCTGCGGCGGCAGCACCCGGCGGGCCAGGGCGGCGAAGTCGGCCAGGCAGACCGGCGGTGGACCCGGCATGATCTCCATGCCGTCCACCATCCCCGACCCGCCGCCCGCCGCGCCAGGCGCACCCGCGCTACGCCGGTCCGACGGCGGGCACACGGGGCGCGCCACCTGGCGTACCGTCGGGAGGTGGCCAGTTGGGACGACGTACGCCGGATCGCGCTGAACCTGCCGGAGACCAGCGAGCGACCCTCCTACGACGGGGTGGCCGCCTGGCGGGTCAAGGACAAGTCGTTCGTCTGGGAACGCCCCCTGCGCGGCAAGGAACTCGACGCGCTCGGCCCGGCCGCGCCGGACGGACCCATCCTCGGGATCCGGGTCGCGGACCTGGGCGTCAAGGAGGCGTTGCTCGCCGACGACCCCGCTCTCTTCTTCACCACGCCGCACTTCGACGGGTACCCGTCCGTGCTGGTCCGACTGGACCGGATCGGCATCCCGGAGCTGACCGAGCTGATCGTGGAGGCCTGGTACGTCCGCGCCCCGAAGCGGCTCGCCGCCGCGTACCGGGCGGAGACGGCGGGACAGTAGCGGTCACCGGGCACGACCGGACGGCGCGGCCCGGACGACCGGCGGCGTCGCCGTCGGATCGGCGGGCCGGCTCGGGAAACGCTGAGTCTGTCGTCCGTGGGCGGCGGGCCGGATGAGCCGCTCGCCGAGCGACAGCACCAGAGCCACGACGCTGAGCAGGGCGCCGATCAGCACCGTGCCGTGCGCGCCGTGGCTCGGCAGGGCGAGGCCGCCGGCGAAGGCACCACCGGTGATGCCGACGTTGACGGCGGCGGAGACCGTGGCGGCGGCGAGGTCCGAGCGCCCCGGTGCCACCTGCAGCACGAGACCACCGAGGGTCGCGGTGAACGCGGCGAAGGCCAGGCCGGCCAGCGCGATCAGGCCGACGGCCACGGTGGGCCGGCGGCCCAGCGCGGCCAGCCCGACCAGTGCCAGCGACTGGAGTGCGACGGTCGTGACCAGGGCTAGCCAGGGGCTGCGATCCACCACCACGCCGATGGCGAGGATGCCGAGCACGCTGGCGACGCCGCGGGCCAGCAGAACGGCTCCGACCGAGGCGGCGGGCATCGCGCTGACCTCCGTCACGAAGAGGGCCACATAGGTGTACGCGGCGATCGCGCCGGCGGTCGCCAGCACCGCCACGGTCACCAGCAGCCAGAAGCGGCGGGCGTCGGGGGTCGCACCTCGGGCGGCGTGTCCCTGATCCGGCCGCGTCGAGGGCAGCAGCGAGGCGACCACGACGAGGACGATCGCGCCCAGCCCGGCCACCGCCAGGAACGAGGCCCGCCAGCCGGCGTGCTCGCCGAGCCAGGTGCCCGCTGGCACGCCCAGGGCCAGGGCGATGGTGCCACCGGCGAACACGACCGCGACCACCCGCCCTCGTAGACCCGGTCGGAACAGCTCCGCGGCCGCCGGCACCACCACCGCCCAGAACAACGAGTGGGTCGCCGCGGTCGCCATCCGTGCCGCCATCAGCAACGCGAAGGTGCTGGCGAAGACCGTCAACACGTTGCTGACCACGAAGCCGGCCAGCAGGCCCGCCAGCAGCCGCCGGCGAGGAACCCGGCGGACCAGCGCCGTCAACGGAACGGAGGCGACCATCACCACCGCGCCGTACGCGGTGACCAGCATGCCCACGTCCGCGGGTGAGACGTCCAGGTCCCGGGCCATCGGCAGCAGCAGCCCGATGGGCAGCGCCTCGGCGGTGGTGTAGAGGAACGTCCCGCCCGACAGACCGATCAGTACCGCCGTCGCCCGCCCGCGTCCCATTCGCCCTCCAGCGTTACCGTCTAATCAGGTTATGGGGGTAACAGTAGGGAGCGCCGCGACCAGGGTCAACTGGTAAAGTCGGTTTTGATGGAAACATACGAGGGTTTCCGGGGGCTGCGCCTGGTGGGCGGCAACCTCGCGCTGGACTTCGTCAACACCCGCACCGGCCCACCCGTCGGGCCTCCCGACGGCGACGCGCTCACCGGCTACGCCGAGCTGGTCGCCTGGGCCCGGCACACGGGCGACCTCACCGAGGCCGAGGTGGCCAGGCTGCACCGCCGTTCCCGCGACGAACCGGAAGCCGCGCAGGCGGCCTTCGTACGTGCCCTGCACGCCCGCGATCGTCTCGACGAGGTGTTTCGGGCACTGGCCACCGGCCGCGACCCGAGCGCTGCAGCCCTGGCCCACCTGCGCGACGAGGAGGCGGACGCGCTCGCCCACGCGCGGCTCGACCGGGCCGGCAGCTTCGCCTGGACCTGGCGGGACGACCAGACGGCGGACCGCCCGCTACGGCCGGTGGTCCACGCGGCAGTCCAACTGCTCACCACCGGCACGCTGGAGCGGATCAAAGGCTGCGGCGGCTGCCGCTTCCTCTTCCACGACGAGAGCAAGAACCGCAGCCGCCGCTGGTGCAGCATGGACGACTGCGGGACCGCCGAGAAGGCTCGACGCTACGTCGCCACGCGACGCACCCGCACCGCGAGGTGAGCGAACGGCCCCACCCGGCGGCGACATCGCCGCCGGCACAGCGGCTCCGGACGACGACCGCGGGTTCGTCGCCCGTTCGTCCGTCCGCCACGTCGGCGTCGCCTGCTCCGCGTACCGTCGACGCCCGTGATCATCCGTCCGGCGACCACCGAGGTGCGCGCGCTACGCCGTATCGGTGACACCGCCCCGCACAGCGCCTTCACCGACCTGGTCCGGCACGCGGGAGCCTGGTTCTGCGCGTTCCGGGAGGGCCGCTCGCACCTGTCCGACGACGGCGTCCTGCGGGTGTTGACCTCCTCCGACGGCGAGTCGTGGGAGACCGCGGCCGTCCTCGTTCAGGCCGGCGCCGACCTGCGCGATCCGCGCCTCGTGCCGCGGCCCGACGGACGGCTGCAACTGCTCGCCGCCGCCGCGGCCGGCACGCCGAAGCGGTTCCGGACGGTCACCGCACTCAGCGACGACGGTCACCGGTGGGACGAGCCGAGACCGATCGGGGAACCGGACGTCTGGGTTTGGCAGGCCGCGTGGCGAGGCGACGTGATGTACGGCGTCGGCTACGCCACCCGGGAACCCCGGTTCGTCCGGCTGTACCGCAGCGAGGACGGCTTCGACCTGCGCCCGGTGGTGCGGACGCTGTTCTCCGACGGGTATCCGAACGAGTCCGGACTGGTCTTCGACCCCGACGGCACCGCCACCTGTCTGCTGCGCCGCGACGGCGGCCCGGCCACCGCGCAGCTCGGCCGCGCCCGCCCGCCGTACCGCGAGTGGACCTGGACGGACCTGGGCGTACGGGTGGGCGGTCCGGCACTGTGCCGGCTGCCCGACGGCACCCTCGTGGCGGCCGGACGCCTGCACGACGGTGTGGTGCGGACCGCGATCTGCGCCGTCGACGTGGCACGGGGCCGGCTGCGGGAGCTGGTGACGCTACCCTCCGGCGGCGACTCCAGCTATCCCGGCCTGGCCTGGCACGACGAGCGGCTGCACGTCAGCTACTACTCCTCCCACGAGGGGCGCAGCTGCGTCTACCTGGCCGAGGTCGGCCTCGGGCCGCGCTGAGCATGCCGTCCGCGGCGCCGGCAGAGCACCCGCGGCCGCCTCGGCGACGCGGGGCGGCAGGTCCGCCGGGGGCCGCCGGTCGGCCCCGCTCAGCGAGAACAGCGGTCCGGTCATGACGTCCCCACCCTCCAGCACCCGACGAGTCCGCAGGTAGCGCCCTCGGAGCACTGCCGGAACCCTACGGCAGGCCCGATGCGCATTGCGTCATGCAAATGGATGCACGAGAAGGGCGACCGGCAGGATTGCCGCCGGGCCGATCGGCGAGGATGATCGATTCCGTGTGTCAGCCGTAAGTGACGGCATCAACACCGAACGTGCGAATTGTGGTGCGGAGCGGTCAGGCCGGGACCGGGGTCTGAGCGTGGATGTGGAAGCGCAGCGACCGGGCGTCGGTGAAGCACTCCCGCATCGGCCGGACCAGCTCGCGATGCTCGGGGCTGCGTTCCCACGCCTCGAAGTCGGCCAGGTCGGCCCACTCACTGGTGATGAGCCACTGCTCCGGGTCGGTCGACGAACGGCACACCTGGTCCACCAGATGCCCCGGCACGCCGTCGGCGACCAGGTGGCGTACCGCCTCGTAGGCGCGGAGAAAGTCCTCGGTGCGGTCGTCGGGCACCCGCACCAGGAAGACCACTCGTGCTCGCATGGTCACCCCTCCTGTCCGTCCGGTGGCGCACCGCGCAGCACCAGCGCACTGTTGAATCCGTCGAAGCCCCGGGCGCAGATCAACGCCACCCGGGTACGCGGGCGGCGGGCGGCCCGCAGGAAGTCCAGCTCGCAGCCGTCGGCGACGACGTCCGGGCCGGCCGAGGCGGGCAGCGTGTCGTGCGCGAAGGCGAGCAGGGCGGTGGCCACGTCCAGTGCCGATCCGCCCTGGTGCGCCCGCCCGGTCAGTGCCTTGTGGGTGCTCACCGGTGGTGTGCGGCCGCCGAAGACGGCGCGCAGCGCGCTCGCCTCGGCCCGGTCGTAGCGGGGCACCCCGAGGGCGTCGGGAACCACCACGTCCACCTCCCCCGGTTCGACGCCGGCCCGGCCCAACGCCAGCCGCATGGCGCGGGCGTACTGGTGCGGGTCACCGGCGCTGTCCGCCGTGGTGTGCGCCGCGTCATGGGTGGCACCCCAACCGGTCACCTCGCCGTAGATGCGCGCGCCCCGCGCCCGCGCGTGGCCCAACTCCTCCACCACGAACACCGCGCCCCCCTCGGCGGGCAGGTAACCACTGGCGGTGGCGTCGAACGGCCGGTAGGCCCGTTCCGGGTCGGTCACCTCGCTGAGCAGGCCGGAGCGCAGTTGGCAGGCCAGCGCGTACGGGCTCAGCGGGCACTCGGTCGCCCCGGCGAGGACCACCGACGCGCCGCGCCGCACGGTCCGCACCGCGTGCGCGAGGCTGTCCAGGCCGCCAGCGGACTCGGCCACCAGCACCCCGCACGGCCCCTTCGCCTGGTGTCGGATGGAGAGCTGGCCCACGCTGGCCGCGTAGAACCAGGCGATCGACTGGTACGCGCCGACGGTCCGCGTCGGTGACGACCAGAGACGTTGCAGCTCCCGCTGACCGAACAGGTTGCCACCGGAGGCGCTGGCCAGGGTCACCGCCCACCGGTACGGGTCGGTGGCCCGCTCGGGCAGGCCGGCGTCGCTGAGCGCCAGGGCGGTGGCGGCGAAACCGAGGTGGGTCCACCGGTCCGTCTGCACCAGGGCGCGGTTGTCGGCGTACCGGGCCGGATCGAAGTCCGCCACCTCACCGCCGAGCCGGGTCGGGTAACCGGAGGCGTCGAACAGCGTGATCGGCCCGGTACGGCGGCTGCCGGCCAGGACCGTACGCCAGTGCGCGTCCGCGCCGACGCCGCTGGGCGCGACCACCCCGACGCCGGTGACCACGGCCCGCCCGGCGGTCATGGCGTCACCTCGCCGGACACCCGGCCCGCTCACGACGTCACGTCCCGGGCCGGCCGGCGGAACAGCATCGCCGACTGGAACCCGCCGAACCCGCTGCCCACCGAGAGGGCGACGTCGACCGGCACCTCCCGGGCCTCGTTCGGCACGTAGTCGAGATCGCACTCCGGATCCCGGGTGGCCCAGTTGGCGGTCGGTGGCACCACCCCGAACTCGATGGCCAGTGCGCAGGCGGCCATCTCGATGGCACCGATGGCACCGAGCGAGTGCCCGACCATCGACTTGATCGAGCTGATCGGCACCCGGTACGCCGCCGACCCGAGGGACCGTTTGAACGCGGCCGTCTCGTGCCGGTCGTTCTGCCGGGTGCCGGAGCCGTGGGCGCTGATGTAGGAGACGTCCTCGGGCCGCACCCTGGCCTGCCGCAGGGCGTCGGTGATGGCCAGCCCCATCTCCACGCCGTCGGGTCGCAGCCCGGTCATGTGGTAGCCGTTGCTGCGGCTGGCGTAGCCGGCCACCTCGCAGTAGACGTGCGCGCCGCGCCGCGCGGCGTGTGCGGCCTCCTCCAGCACCAGCACCGCCGCCCCCTCGGCCAACACGAAGCCGTGCCGGTCGGCGTCGAAGGGGCGGGAGGCGTGCGCCGGGTCGTCGTTGTCCGGGCTGGTGGCCTTGATGGCGTCGAAGGAGGCCACGGTCACCGGGGAGATGGGTGAGTCGGCGGCGCCGGCCAGCACGATGTCGGCCTCGCCGTCGACGACCAGCTGGTGGGCGTATCCGATGGCGTCGATACCGGAGGTGCAGCCGGTGGAGACCACCTGCGCCGGACCGTGCAGGCCGTGTCGGCAGGCCACGTCGGCGGCCAGGCTGCTGGGCATCAGCGCCGGATAGAGGTACGGCCCGCCGAGTGCCGCGTCGACCAGCCAGCGTCGGCCGCTGTCGCTGACCGTCACGTACTCCTGCTCCAGCGCCATGGTGCCGCCGACGGCGGTGCCGAGCACGACACCGGCGCGGTCGCGTTCGGCGTCGGTGAGTTCCAGTCCGCTGTCGGCGACCGCCTCGGCGGCGCAGGCCAGCGCGAACTGCACGTACCGGTCGGCGCGCTGCCGCTGGGCGGGGGTCAGCCCGGCGGCGTCCGGGTCGAAGTCGCACTCGGCGGCGATCTGCGAGCGGAACGGCGACGGGTCGAAGAAGCTGATCCGCCGCGTCGCCGTGCGTCCCTCGGTGATGCTCTTCCAGAACCGGTCCCGGGTCACCCCGCCGGGGGCCACCACCCCCACCCCGGTGACCACGGCGCGGCGGGTGGTCACGATCCGTCCCGCTGTTCGACCACCTCGGTGTCGACGTGGCCGAGTTCCGGTCGCGGGGCCAGCGGTCCGAGGTGGAAGACCACCTCCGCCGGTACGTGCCCGGTGTTGCGCAGCCGGTGCCGGACGTTGCGGGCCACGAAGAGCGCCTCACCGGCCGCCAGCGGCACCGGTTCGTCGTCCAGGTCGACGGTGATGGCGCCCCGGGCGACGTAGAGGAACTCCTCGCTGTACGGGTGGTAGTGCTCGGCGATCCGCTCGCCCGGCGCCATGGTGGCCACGCCCATGAAACCCGAGGTGCTGCCGACGGTGCGCGGACCGAGCAGCACCCGGAGTTCGCCGCCGCGACGCCGGTCGGCGGGTACGTCCCGGGCGGCCACCAGCGCGAGGTCACTCATCGTCGGATCCCGTCGCGCCGGTGCCGGTCGACGCGGCCACCGGTGCCGCGCTCGTCGGGCCGGGGCTCGCGGGCGGCGAGGTCGCTCGTTGCCGGGCCAGCCGTTCGACCCGCTCCTTGATCACGGCCAGTTGCACGGCGCTGTTGGTGTTGATCCGCTCGGTCATCCCGGCGTTGTCCACCGGCGCGGTCGGCTTCATCGCGAAGTCCTGCACCCAGGTCATCCGGACGCCGTCGGGCTCCTCGGTGTAGGTCCAGTGGATCCGCATGTACTCGAACGGTCCGGTCTCCACCCGGCGCGCCCGCACCTGGCGGGTGGCCGGGTCCGCGGTGCGCTCGCTGACCCAGCTCCAGGCGACTCCGTTCTCGTCCGGATGCATGGTGAGCCGGAACCGGACGGTGTCTCCGTCCCGGTGCAGGATCTCGGCCCGCGCGTACTCGGTGAACAGGTCGGGCCAGTTCGCCACGTCGTTCGTCACCGACCAGACCAGTTCCAGCGGCGCGGCGACGACGATGCTGTTCTCGGTGTGCCCGGGCGGGTCGGCGCGCCGGGCGACCAGGTCGGCCACGGCGGGGATGCTCAGCTGGGCCGCCTGCTCCGGAATGCTGACCTGCCACCGGTCGGCGACCACGGCGGAGAGTTCGAGCAGGGCTAGGGAGTCCATCCCCAACTCCTCCAGCGAGGCCGCCGGCGCGCGGGCGGCGGCGTCCGGGTCCAGCCCGCAGTTGGTCACCAGGATGTCGGTTATCTCCGCGGTCAGCGGCGCACGGCCGTCGGTGACGGTCATCGTTTCCTCCTCGGGTGTGCGGGTTTCGGTGCGGCGAGAAGTCGGTCCACCAGGCCGGTGGAGTGACGTCCCTTGCGGAACTCGGGGTCGTCGAGCACCCTGCGGACGAACGGGATGGTGGTCCGCATCCCGGGCCCGGAGATCTCGAACTCGCCGAGAGCGCGGTCCAGCCGGCTCAACGCCAGGTCGCGATCCGGTGCCCACACCGCGACCTTCGCCAGCAGCGAGTCGTAGTAGGGCCCCACCAGGTAACCGGCGTGGCCGTGGGTGTCGACCCGGGTGAACGGGCCGCCGGGCGGTACGAACCGGTCCAGCCGGCCGGGCGTGGGCGCGAATCCGTGGTCCGGATCCTCCACATTGACCCGGCATTCGATGCCCACCCCGGTGAACCGGATGTCCTGCTGCCGCCAGCGCAGCGGAGTTCCGGCCGCGACGTGGAACTGCTCGTGCACCAGGTCGATCCCCGTGATCATCTCGGTGACCGGGTGTTCCACCTGGATTCGGCAGTTGATTTCCAGGAAGTGGAACCGCTCCTCGGCGTCGACCAGGAACTCCACCGTTCCGGCGCCGGTGAACCCGACATCGAGCGCGCCGCGCAGGGCGGCGCTGGCGATGGCGTCCAGCGTCGCCGCGGACAGCGCCGGGGCGGGTGCCTCCTCGACCAGCTTCTGGTGCCGACGCTGCACCGAGCAGTCCCGGGTGCCCAGGTGCACGCCGTTGCCGTGCGCGTCGCAGAGCAGCTGGACCTCGACGTGCCGGGCATCGGTCAGGTAACGCTCCACGTACACCCGGTCGTCGCCGAAGGCGGCCTGCGCGGCCGCCCGGGTGCGTGCGTACGCCCGGGGCAGGTCCGCCGGGGTCCGGACCACGGTCATCCCCCGGCCCCCTCCCCCGGCGGCGGCCTTGATGATGACCGGGTAGCCCACCTCGGCGGCGACGGCCGCGGCCTCGGCGGCCGTCGGCACCGGCCGCACCGCGCCCGGCGCCAGCGGCAGCCCGGCGCGGCTCATCAACGCCCGCGCGGAGGACTTGTCGGCCAGCACCGACATCACGTGCGGCGGCGGACCGACGAAGGTCAGCCCGTTGTCCGCGCAGATCTCCGCGAAGTCGGCGTCCTCGGAGAGGAAGCCGTAGCCCGGATGCACCGCCTGCGCGCCGACCTTGCGGGCGGCCTCCACCACCGCGGCGGCGTTGAGGTAGCTGCGGCGGCTGGCCGAGGGGCCGATCCGGACCGCCTCGTCGGCCAGTCGCACCGCCGCCGAGTCGGCGTCCGCGGTGGAGTAGACCACGGCGGTACGGATGCCCAGTTCCCGGCAGGCGCGCAGGATGCGCAGCGCGATCTCGCCCCGGTTGGCGATGAGCACCTTGGAGAACATCGGCACCTCACCCTCCGGCCGGGTCCAGGGCGACCAGCGGCTGGTCGTACTCCACCGGCTGCCCGTCGGTCACCAGCACCTCGACGACCCGACCGGGCCGGTCGGCGGCGACCTCGTTCATCAGCTTCATCGCCTCGACGATGCCGACGACCTGCCCGGGCCGGACCAGGTCGCCGACGGCGACAAAGGGCGCGGCACCCGGCTGCGGCGACCGGTAGAAGGTGCCGACCATCGGCGAGCGGACGGTGGTGCGGGTCGCGGGGTCCGCCGCCGGCGCGGCCGTGGGCGGTGCGACCGGCGACCGGGGGGCGGGGGCGGAGGTGCCGGCGGCCTCCGGCGCGCCCGGACCGGAGCCGGTCGGGCGCTCCCACTCCACCTCCAGTTCCACGTCCCCGCAGCGCAGCCGCAGGCGGCGTACCGGTGCGGCCAGTTCGGCGACGAACTGCCGGGCGTGTCGACGCAGTTCGGCCAGGGTGGCGTCCGCCTCCGCGTAGCGGCCGGGCCGGGCAGCGGTGCCGTCCGAGGGGCGCCCGTTCTCCGCGCCGGCCGCGTCGGTCGGAGCGGTCCCCGCCGGTGGTCCGCCATCGACGCCGACCTGCCGGTCGCGCGCCTCGTCCGCTCCGGATTCCGGCGCGGTGGTCGAGGGTGCGGAGCCGCCGACGTCCACCACCGGGTGACCGGCGACCGTGGGTACGCCGCCGGCCGCGCCGCTCATCGGGCACCCGCCCTGGTGCCGGCACGGGCCGCGCCGAAACGGCGGAAGCGCCCTCGGCGCCGTTGGACGAGGGTCGCCGCGGGCACGTCCAGCAGCGGCAGCAGGTTGGCCAGCAGCGCCTGGCGGACGGTCCGGGCCGTCGCCTCCGGATCCTCGGCGGCCGAGCCCGCCGGCTCGGGGACGACCTCGTCGACGACCCCGAGTCGGCACAGGTCCGGCGCGGTCAGGCGCAGCGCCCGGGCCGCCTGCGGCGCGGCGGTACGGCCCGGCCAGAGGATCGCGGCGCAGCCCTCCGGGCTGATCACCGAGTACACCGCGTGCTGGAGCATCAGCACCCGGTCGGCCACCGCGAGGGCGAGCGCCCCGCCGCTGCCGCCCTCGCCGGTCACCACGGTCACCACCGGCGTGGGCAGCATGGTCAGGGTCAGGATGTTCTCCGCGATGGCCGCCGCCTGGCCGTGCTCCTCAGCGTCGACGCCCGGGTCGGCCCCCGGGGTGTCGACCAGGGTCACCACCGGCAGCCCGAGCCGGGCCGCGAGTCGCATCAGCCGCAACGCCTTGCGGTGGCCCGCCGGGGTGGCCATCCCGAAGTTGCGGGCGGCCAGCTCGGCGGTGGTGTGCCCCTTCTGGTGTCCGATCACCATCAGGTGACGGCCGTCGAGCCGCGCCAGCCCGCCAACGACCGCCGGGCAGTCGCCACCGAGCCGGTCGCCGTGCAGTTCCGTGAAGCCGTCGAAGGTGGTTTCCAGGTAGTCCAGCGTGGTCGGACGACCGGGATGCCGGGCCAGGCGTACCGTCTCCCAGGCGTCGCGGGCCGGCGCCCCCGCCGGGTCGCCCGGACGGGCCGCCTCGGCCGCCGGGGCGGAGACTGCGGACCGGTTCGTGTCCCGCCGGCCGACGCCCGCCACTGCGAGCAGGGTGGCCAGCCGGGCGCGCAGCGCGTGCCGGGGCACCACCATGTCGACCTGGCCGTGCCGCAGCAGGAACTCGGCGGTCTGGAACCCCTCCGGCAGGCTGCGCCCGGTCACCTGACGGATCACCCGAGGACCGGCGAAGCCCATCCGGGCACCGCTCTCGGCGAGCACCAGGTCCGCGCTGGTGGCGAAGGAGGCCGCCACTCCGCCGTAGGTGGGGTCGGTCAGCACGCTGACGGTGAGCAGCCCGGCCTCGCGCAGCGCGGCCATGGCCTGGCTGACCGTGGCCATCTGCATCAACGACAGGGCCCCCTCCTGCATCCGGGCGCCCCCGGAGGCGGTGACCAGGACCAGCGGGACGCCCACCTCCAGCGCCTGCTCGGCGGTACGGGTGATCAGCTCGCCGACGGCGCAGCCCAGACTGCCGCCGAGAAACCGGAAGTCCATCACCGCGAGCGCGCAGCGCGAGCCGCCGACCGTGGCGGTGCCGCAGAGCACCGCCTCCGGCAACCCGGTGTCGGCGCGGGCGGCGGTGAGCCGGTGCGGGTAGGGCAGGACGTCGACGAAGCCGATCGGATCCACCTCGACCGCGCGATCCGGCAACGGCCGGAACGACCCGTGATCGACCAGTTGACCGACCCGTTCGGGGGCGGCGAGCCGGGAATGCAGGCCGCACTCCGGGCAGACGTCGAGGTTGCGGCGCAGCCGCTTGCGGTAGAGCAGGGCCGCGCAGCCGCCGCACCGGGACCACAGGGTCTCGCCCGAGGGCACGGTGGCGGTCACGACCGCCCCCCGTCGAAGCGGTAGAAGCAGCGCGCCATGGCGTCCCGCGGCGAGCGCCAGTCCGGCAGGTACGGCGAGACGTACGGCTGCAACCGGGTACTGACCCTGGCGAACTCGGGATGCGCCCGGGCGGCCTCCACCGCGCCGTCTCCGGCCGACTCGGTCTCCATGAGGTGCACGTACAGGTCGTGCAGGCGGTACAGCGAACGATGCCGAACGCCCACCAGGCGGGGCAGATCGGTCGTGTCGGACTCGGCGAAGATCTCGGCGACCGACGATTCGGCGGTCGGGACCACCTTCGCGACGATCAGCGTTCGGTCCATGCTGGTCCTCCCCCCATGGGCCCGGTGGTGACGCCACCGGGTGTGCCCGGACGGCTGCCGCCACGATGCTCAGCGGCGCGTCACCCGGGCGTCACCGCCACCCCGGGAACGGGCGGCGTTTGGTGACGCTGCGTTGACGCAAGCTGTGGTTCGGCTGAGCGACCACCATCGCCATGATCGGGAGGATTTAGCAGTTCAGAGGCGGTCTCACAGAACAGCATTCGTTACATTGCCGACAGCATTGTTGACTCAGAGTAATCGCTGTTGATAATCTTCGCGGCGGTCAGACCCGGCACCGCACATCCCGTGTGCGACGGCCCCAGCGAGTCGACAGTGGCGTCACGGCGGCCACGCCGGGACCCGGCCGAGACCCGCAACCGACGCGTTCCGCAGGGGGTGCCGCCGTGGCCGCCGTTCCGCCCGCGCCCACCACCGGCCAGCGCCGCGACGTGGCCGTACACCTGCATCTGCTCGGCGGTTTCCGCCTGACGCACGGCGACACCCCGGTGGCGGTGCCCCGCGGCCTGCAACGGGTCATCGCGTTGATCGGGCTGCGGCCCGGTGCCACCCGCACCCACCTCGCCGGCCTGCTCTGGCCCGAGGCCTGCGAGGAACGGGCCCTGTCCTCCCTGCGGACCGCACTGTGGCGGCTACGTCAGGACCCCTACTGCCCGCTGACCACCGCCGCCGACACCGTGCGCCTCGATCCGCTGGTCCGCGTCGACGTGGACCAGCTCGTCGACACCGCCGGCCGGGTACGCGACGGCCATCCCCCGGGCGACGCCGCGGAGGCCCTCGCCGCCGGTCGGCACGACCTGCTCCCCGGCTGGTACGACGACTGGGTGCTGGCCGACCGGGAGCGGCTGCGCCAGCTCCGGCTGCACATGCTGGAACAGGTGGCCGGTCAACACCTGGCCGCCGGGCGACACGGCGAGGCACTGGAGGCGGCGCTGGAGGCGATGGCCGCCGAGCCGCTACGCGAGACGCCCCATCGGCTGGTCGTCCGCATCCACCTCGCCGAGGGCAACGCCTTCGAGGCGGTACACGCCTTCTACGTCTACCGGGACCTGTTGCTCCGGGAGCTGCGGCTGGAACCCTCGCCGGCGATGAGCGCGCTGCTGGCGGAGACTCTCGAACCCATCCGCCGGGCCAGTCGCCCGACCAACGGCCCCCGTCGGCACCTGGTCACGCGCGCCGCCTTCCCGCACCCGATGGCGGTGCGTCACCGCACCGATCCCGGACGTTGACGGGCAGGTGACTGCGCGGGCGACAGGCTGGGGCGACAGCGGTCCGAAGCCTGGTGTCCGTCCGGGCCGGACCACCGGTGAGAGGGGTCCGATGAGCCGTCTAGTGATCGTCAGCAGGATCATCCCGGGCGCGGAGGGTCGCGTCGCGCAGATCTTCGCCGAGTCCGACGAGACCGAACTGCCCAGCCTGACCGGGGTTCGGCACCGGTCCCTGTACTGCCTGCACGACCTGTTCGTACACCTCATGGAGACCGACGACGTCGGCGCGGACGCCCTCGCGGCGGCCCGCAACCACCCGCTCTACCAGCAGGTCAACGAGCGACTGTCCGCGCACACCTCGCCGTACCTGCCGACCTGGCGCTCGCCGCGTGACGCGATCGCCAACTGCTTCTACCACTGGGACGGCGCGGAGGTTCCGACGCCCCGCGTGGCCGGCTGACCGGGCGGGACCGTGGCGACCCGAGCACCGCATGTCCTGGTCATCGGCGCTGGCACCGGCGGCCTCTGCCTGGCGCAGGGGCTACGTCGGGCCGGAATCAGCGTGGCGGTCTACGAACGGCACCGCGCCAGGGGCGAAGGGCTGCTCGGCTACCGGGTGGGCATCGGCCCCACCGGCAGTCGGGCCCTGCGTGACTGTCTGCCGCCGGAGCTCTTCGAGATCTATCTGGCCACCTGCGCCCGCTCGCCCCGCTACTTCAACGTGCTCAGCGAGAAGATGCGCCACACCGCCTCCTTCCCACTGCGGCCGGACACCCACCCGGTCGACACGGAACGGTCCGTGGCCCGGATGACGCTGCGCCAGGTGCTGCTGACCGGTCTCGAGGACGTGGTTCACTTCGACCGGACCTTCACCCGGTACGAGCAACACGACGACGGCACGGTCACCGCCCACTTCGCCGACGGCGGCACCGCCACCGGTGACCTGCTCGTGGCGGCGGACGGCACGCATTCGGCGGTCCGCCGCCAGTACCTGCCGCACGCCGTCATCCGGGACGCCGGCACCGTCAACATCGCCACCCGGGTACCGCTCACCGAGCACACCCGGTCGCTGCTGCCGGAGAGCGTGCAGCGGGGCATCTCGCTGATCTTCGGCACCGGCGGGGTGATGGGCGTGCTGCACGTGATGGAGTTCAAGTGGGACCGCGACGGCCGCCTGAAACCGGAGACCAGCTCGGTCGACGCGGCGCTGCTCGGCAACTGGCCGGGGCTGCGTCACGACCCCACCCGCGACAACATCAACCTGGTGGTGTGGAGCACCGCGCGCCGGTTCCCCTCGGACGTGATGCGACGCCGGGGTACCGAGCTGATCCAGGTGGCCTTGGAGCTGACCGCGAACTGGCATCCTCACCTGCGGGAACTACTCAGCCTCGCGGACCCGGACAGCGCCCTGCCGATCCGGGTGTCCACCTCGGAGCCGGTACCGCCCTGGAAGAGCAGCACGGTCACCCTCCTCGGCGACGCGATCCACACCATGACACCGGGACGGGGCGTGGGGGCCAACACCGCGCTGCGCGACGCGAACCTGCTGCGGCGACAGCTGATCCTCGCCGACGCCGGCGAGAAGACCCTGGTGCAGGCGGTCGCCGACTACGAGGCGGCCATGGTGCCGTACGGCTTCGCCCGGGTCGCCGACTCGCTGGGACGCAGCGGCACCAACGGCGACGACCGCATGTACCAGCCGGTCTTCGGACGCCTCGCGCTGCTCGGTGCCCGGGGATACTTCCGGGTCACCAGCCGGGTTCCGCGCCTGCGGCGAAAGTTCGTCGACGACTTCTACACCTACCGAGGTGAGCAGGACTGATCCAGGCTCGACGCGACCCCGGCGGCCGACCCGGCGCCGGGGTCGCGGCGCGTCCACTCGTACCGCACCGTCCGTCCCGTGACGGACACCTGCCGTAGCCTCCGCCCGTCGCGTACGGACTGTTACCTGGGCTGCCTGTCGTCCCGGCCGCGCGTGTGCGAAGCTGCGGCGAGTTTTTCTCGCGACGATCCGGACGTGAACCTCAGGGAGGGTTACCGTGGGCGAGTCCTTCGGGAACTGGCTGATACTGCTCGTGGCGCTGCTGGCAGGGCTGGCGGTGGGCTGGATGCTGCTGCGCGGCCGGCGGGAGGAACCGCCGACGGCCGGCCCGGTGAGCGGCGTGACCACCGAGGCGAACGATTCGGCCCCGGCGACCACCGTGACCGAGACGGCCACCGCCCCGGCCGAGCCGGCGACCGTGGCGTCCGAACCGACGGCCGCCGAAGTCACCGCCGCACCGACGGACAATGACACCGCACCGGCGGTGACCGAGCCGGCCGCCGATGTCGAGTCGACCCCCGTCACCGGCGAGGAGCCGGTGACCGCTGCCCCAGTCGCGGCGACGCTGCCCGCCGAACCGGTCGCGGCTGACGTCGAGCCGGCCACCGTCCTCGACGGACCGGCGGCGGACGCGACCGCGGCGCCGCGTCCGGCGGTCGCCACCCCGCCGGTTCGCCCGAACGCCGACGCCGCACCCGAGCCGGTCGCGGCGCCGGAGCCGGTCGCGGCGCCGGAGCCGGTCGCGGCGCCGGAGCCGGTCGCGGCGCCGGAGCCGGTCGCGGCCACCGAGCCGGTGGCCGCCGCCACCGACGACTTCCGGCGTATTCAGGGGGTCGGGCCGAAGATGGCCGCGGCGTTGCACAGCGCGGGCATCCGCACCTACCGGCAGTTGGCCGAGCTGGACGAGGCCACGCTGCGGGAGACCATCAAGAGCGCCGGGCTGCGTGCCACGGCCAGCCTGGTGACCTGGCCCCAGCAGGCGAAGGTGTTGGCCGGCCAGGCCGACAGCGAGGCCTGACAAACCAGGGCCGCCGGCCGCGGGACACCCAACGGCCCCGCGCCGGCGGCCACCGGTGCACACCGGTCCGGTGTACACCGTTCCGGTGACCGGCGTCGGCAACGGCCCGAGCCGGCCCGGCGACCCGGTTACGGTCGCTGGTGGGTGGCCAGAAACGTTCACCGTGCCGCGCCGGGCCCAGGCGGGACACCGCCAACGTTCCTGGACACCGCACTGGGTCGGCCACGCCGGTCCACCGAACCGTCGCCGGCAGCCGGGAGCCGTCCGTGCCGTTCGCCCAGTCGGAGCCGGAACGCCCACGGCAGCCACCGACCCGCAGCGCGGCCTCGCCCCGTCGGGTCACCCTGCTGGAGCTGTTCTTCGATCTGGTCTACGTCGTCGCGCTGGCGCTCATCTCGCGCGGCCTGGCCGAGGACATCACCTGGCACCAGGCGGGGCAGGCGCTGATCCTGCTGGCCGCCGTGTGGTGGACCTGGGTCATCACGTCCCTCATCACCGATCTGTACGACCCCGCGCGCACCGAGATCAAGGCCCTGATCGTCACGGTGATGTTCGGTGTGCTGCTGATGACCACCGCCATCCCCAAGGCCTTCGGCGACCGGGGACTGGTCTTCGCCGGCGCTTACGTCGCCATCCATCTCGGACGCGGGCTGTTCCTCATCCCGCTGGTCCGCGGCGACCGACAGATCCAGCGCCGCGCGGCGCGCGTCTTCTGCTGGTTCTCCGTCTCGTCGGTGCCCTGGCTCGTCGGCGCGTTCGTCTCCGACGACGCCCGGATGGTGCTGTGGCTGCTCGCCCTGGGGATCGACTATCTCGGGCTCCGGCTGGCCTACCCGGTGCCCGGGCTCGGCACCGTCCCGCCCGCCCTGTTGCGGGTGACCGCAGAGCACCTCGCCGAGCGGTACCAGCAGTTCTACACCATCGCCCTGGGTGATGCGATCCTGGTCACCGGCATGGCCTACAGCCAGGAACACTCGGAGGCGGAGCACGCCGTCGGCATGGTACTGGCCTTCGCCACGACCCTGCTGCTGTGGCGGATCTACGTGCACAGGTCCGGGGAACTGCTACCCCTGGCCATCCAGGTCTCCAAGGAACCGAACCGCTTTGTCAGGACTGCCCCGTATCTCCACCTGCTGATGGTCGCCGGGGTGGTCACCACCGCGGCCGGCTTCGAGCTGGTGCTGCACGAACTGCCCCGGCGTACCCCGCCCGCCTGGGCGGCGGTCATCCTGGGCGGCCCCGCCCTGTTCCTGGTCGGCCGCGCCATCTTCGAGCGCGAGGTGTTCAACCGGGTCTCGCCGTCGCGACCCGGCGGCGTGGTGGCCCTGCTGACCGCGGCGCCCGCGGTGCTGTTCCTTCCGCCGCTGACCGCGTCGCTCGCCGCCCTGCTGGTCCTCACCGCAGTGGCGCTCGACGACTTCCGCCGCAGCCGCAACCGACCGCCGGAGGCACCCGCGCCGCCGTAGGTCCGCGTCGGCCGCCGTTAGCCGTTGGACACGGTTGGGTACAAGGCCCCAAACCTTGCAACCCACCCCCGAACCGTGGAGGAAGCCATGCGTGGCACGTCGATATTCGGAGTCCTCGTCGTCATCTGGCTGGTCATCGGTGCTATCGCCGCCGGTCAGCGCGGCTACTACAGCGACGAGGAGACCAACTGCGCTGAGGTCGGCACGATCCTGGTGACCATCGCCGCCGGACCGCTGAACTACGTGGGCGCCAACCCGAAGGTCGACTGCGAGCTGCCGCAGCCCTCCCAGTGACCCCGGTGACGCACGACCGTGGCCCGTGCCGGCTTCGGGCTCGGGCCACGGTCGAGGCGGTCAGCGGAAGCAGTGCGCCACCGGCACCTTGCTTCCCTCGCAGTTGGTCGGGTTGTTCTCGATGACGGCGGTCTCATCGTCGATCTTGACCCGGGCCCGCTCGGCGTGGATCCCGCCGGCCTTGACGGTGGACTGGTTGTCGGCCACCCGGCTGCGGTAGAGCGAGGCCGAGCCGGCCGTCACGAACAGCCCGGCACCCTGCGACCGCTTGCCGACGGCGGCGTTGCCCCCGACGTCGCTGCCCCGCACCAGCAGGTTGGACTTCTCCGCGTAGATGCCGCCGCCGTTGCCACGCGTGGTGTTGCCGCTGACCACGCTGTCGTCCAGCGGCAGCAGGCCCTGGAAGGTGGAGATGCCGCCACCCTTGACGGTGGCCACGTTGTCCCGGACGGTCATCTGCCGCAGCACCATCACCGCGTCGGAGACGGCCAGGCCGCCGCCGGTCTCCGCGCTGTTGCCGACCACGGCGGTGTCGAAGACCTTGGTACGCGCGGAGAAGCTGGCCAGCCCGCCACCCTGTGCCGCGTTGTTGCGTACGAAGGTGGAGGAGTAGACGTCTCCGGCGGCCCGGAAGTTGGCCAGACCACCGCCGTAGGCGACGGCGCTGTTGTGCCGGAACTCGGTGCGGTGCATGGTCATGACGCCACCGTTGAGCAGGCCCCCGCCCTTGCCCTGGGTGCCGGCGGCCCGGTTGCCGATCAGCTTGCTGTCGCTGATCTGGAGGTTGCCGTCGTTGAAGATGCCGCCGCCGCCCTCCACCGAGGTCGAGGTGCTGCCGATGACGGTGACCCGTTCGACGACCGCCGTCGCGCCGTGGACGACGTGGATGCTGCCGCCCTCGCCGGTCGAGCGGCCGTTGCGCAGGGTGACGTCGCGCAGGGTCAGCTCGCCACCGTCGCGGACGGTGAAGAAGCGGAAGTCAGGGGTGTCGAGACCCCGGACGATGCTCGCGCCGGAGCCCTCGATGGTGATCCCGTGATAGATCACCGGCAGTCCGGCCTTGTCGTCGGCGGGGTTGCGCGGGGGCGCCTCGGCGTCGCCGGGGTTCTCGGCGGCGTCGTTGGCGTCCCGGGCGTCACGGATACCGCCGTCGTAGTCGTCGGGCTGCTGGAAGGCGTGGGTCAGGGTGTAGGTGCACTTCTCCGCCAGCCGCAGGGTGGCACCGCCCTCGGCGTTCGCCCGCACCAGCGCCGCGATCAGCCCGCCCGAGTCGCAGGGCACGGGAAGGACCTTGGCCGTCGACGGCCGCCCACGGCGACCGGCCGCATCGTCGGGCGGGTTCGACGGTCGTCCACGGTGACCGGCCGCGTCGCCGGACGCGTCGGCGTCGTGCCGCCATTCGGGCCGTTTCCGGTCCTTCCCCCGGTGTTGCGGCGTCTCGTCGATCCCGGGCACGTCATCCTGATACATCGCGGCGGGCTGGCCCGGTTGCGGTGCCGCGGGGTCACGGTCGGCGGCCGAGGCGGTGACGGCGGTCAGGCCGGCCGCCCCGGCCACCAGGCTGCCCGCCACCAGGCCACCGGCCAGCAACCACCGGGACCGCCGACCGGGTCGGCCCGACCCACGGCTCCCTTGGTACGTGGACATCAGCGTTCCTGCCTCTCGTGCATGGGGAAACACGGCCGCACCCGGAAATCGGGCGCGGAGTGGCTGACATCACCTCAGCCACCAGAGGCCACCGTACGGCGACACATGACGCAAATCCGGCATAAGTGAACGAGTAAGTCTTTCGGCTTCACATCTACTCACGAGGGGCGAGACCGCGCCTGCGGCACTCAGCCGCCGACGTGGATGCCGGGCCGGCGCGCGGGATCGGGCTCGGACTTGCGCAGGATCTCCCGCACCACCGGTGGGGTGTCCCCGCGCCCGAGAATGAGGTAGCGCAGCAGGTGGGCGATCGGATTCCCCTCCGACCACTCGAAGTGGGCGTGCGGGCGGACGCCGGTGGCGTCCCGCAACGCCAGCAGGATCGCCGCGATCGCGTTCGGTGCCGCCGGGCTGCTGGCCCGCAACACCCGGTACCCACCCACCTCGACTCCGCGTACCCGCAGCACGTGGCGGAACCCGGACGGATCGACCACCTCGATCTCCAGGAAGAGCACGTCCGTCGCTCCCGGAACCGGGTTCAGGCCCCGCTGCGCGCGTTCCTTGATGGTGTACTCCTTGACCGCGCCGCTGTGCCGTTTGTTGGCGATCAGATGCAACCGGCCGTCGTGGGCCACCGAATCGGCGACGAACCGCCGCGCCGTCTCGTCGAACTCGACCCGCTCCGCCCGCAGCTCCGTGGTCCGGGTCACCCGGGACACCAGTGAGACGGCGATGATGCCGAGGATGAACAGCCCGGAGATGGCGATCCCGTCCGGTTTCGCGATGACGTTCTCCACCAGGGCGTACAGCAGCACCAGGGTGAGCACCGTGAACCCGGCGGCGACACCGCGTTGCCGGCGGCCGGCGGCGGCGATGGCCACCGCGATCGCCGCCGAGACCATCATCGCCAGGATCCCGGTGGCGTACGCCCCCGCCTGCGCGTCGACGTCGGCGCGGAACACGACGGTCAGCACGATGCAGACCAGCGTGTAGACGATCACGACCGGGCGCACCGCCCGCGCCCATTCCGGTGCCATGCCGTACGACGGCAGGTAGCGCGGCACGATGTTGATCAGCCCGGCCATCGCCGACGCACCGGCGAACCAGAGGATCAGCACGCTGCTCACGTCGTACGCGGTGCCGAACGCCTCGCCGACGTGCTCGTGGGCGAGATACGCCAGCGCCCGCCCGTTGGCGGGCCCGCCCGGGGCGAACGCCTCGGGCGGAATGAGCACCGCGGTGACGAAGGTGGTCGAGAGCAGGTAGACCGACATGATCGACGCGGCGGCGGTGAGCAGCCGCCGGGTGTTGCGGATCCGTGCGGCCAGCCGGGCCTGCGTGTCCGGTCCCTCCCCCGCCACCAGAGGCATCATGCTGACCCCGGTCTCGAAGCCGGACAGTCCCAGCACCAGCAGCGGAAACGCCAGCGCTGCGGTCAGCGCCACCTGCCCCGGCCCGCCACCCGCGGTCAGCGCCGTGGTCCAGTCCGCCAGCGGACGGGAGTCACCGGCCAGTTCCACCAGCGACACGCCCACGATCACCGCGTTCAGCCCGAGGAAGGCGACCACCAGCGGCACGGCCACCGCCACCGCCTCCCGGAAGCCGAGCAGGAACACCCCACCCAGGATCAGCAGCAGCACCACGGTCACCGCGACCGCGACGCCGGTGCCGGCGAACGCCTCCGGCAGGTACGGGTTCTGCAACACGTGCACGGTGGCGTCGGCCGAGGACAGGGTGATCGTGACGATCCACGACGTGGCGACGAAACCGAGCAGGATCAGCACGAAGATCTTGCCGCGCCAGAACGGCAGGAGCCGCTCCAGCATGGCCACCGATCCCTGGCCGTGCGGGCTGTCCCGGGCCACCCGCCGGTACATGGGCAACATCCCGAACAGGGTCAACGCCACGATCAGCAGCGTCGCCACCGGAGACAACGCACCTGCGGCCAGGGCGGCGATGCCCGGCAGGTAGGACAGGGTGGAGAAGTAGTCGACGCCGGTCAGGCACATCACCCGCCACCAGGCGTGCGACCGGGCCTGTCCCTCGGCGGTCTCCGGTCCCACCGGTTGGACCCGGTGGAGGAACAGCCACCGACGCAGTCGGCTCTCCGGTGCCACCGGCCCGGTCGGGACCGCCACCCGTTCGGGCACGGTGACCACCCGTCCCGCGCGTTCGCCCTTGCGCGTCGGATCCCGCGCGGCGCGCAGCGCCGGCTCCGGTGTCCCGGATGCCGGGCGGCGGCGTTCCCGACCCCGTCGCGCTCTCGTCCCGTCCCCCATGCCCCGCCTCGCCGTCGTCGAACAGGCCGTCGGTGCTGGCCTGGAAGCTCGTCCCGGTCAGCCGCCGTCCGGTGCGGTCAGCACCCGGGCCAGGGCGGCGGGATCGGCCACGGTGACCGTCATCCCGGGATGGCGCGGCCACCCGCCGGGTAGCAGGGCGGGCACCGGTCGAGTGAATCGGACGCAGAGCCCGGCGGTCGTGGTGGTGCCGAAGGTGACCCCCATGTCGGCACCCGACAGATGCGGGCCGATCGCCCGCCACCAGCGGTACGGACCCCCGGTCTCCACGCCGGCCACGTTGTCCCGCTCGGTACGCAGGCACCACGGCCCGAAGCGGACCACGAGATCGTGGGCGTCGACCCGGGCCCAGGCGGTGGAGGGCCGGACGCCGATCAGCGCCAGCGGCCGGCGGAACCGCGGATCGAAGCGGAACTGGAAAACCTGGCCGGTCATCCCCGGGCTCCCCGGCCGGCGCGGTCTCCCGGGCGCGCGGGGCGGGGTGGCGCGGCAGGGCGCGGTCGCGGCCGGGCGGCAGGACGGCGCCGGGACACAGCGGTCATGGCCGCGGCGTACCCCGCAGGGGCCGGCCGACACCCCCCGGGCCGGCCGGCCCCTGCTTCCCCCCGTGGTCCCCCACCAGTCCCCCGTGGTCCCCCCGTGATCCCCGTGGTCCCCCCTGCTCCCCGTGGTCCCCCGTGGCCATGATCCGGGCGGATTCCGCCCGGGCGGGTCGGATGCCCCCGCGCCCCGCGGTGACGGAGCGCGGGGACCCCCCGTCCCGGCTACTGCAGGAACGCCCCGAGGGGCGACAGCAGCAACCGACCGAGCGCGGCGGCCGTGTCGTCGAGCCGCCTGCGCTCGCGCTCATGCTGGTGCGGGTCGTGCCGGCACCGCCAGATCCGCTGCGCGTTGCGCCAGGCGACATCGCGCGTGTAACCGATCAGCTCGCCCTGGTACCAGTCGTCGATGTCGCCGTTGAGCATGTCGATGAGCAGTTGCCACTGCTCCAGGTAACCCCGGCGCAGGCCGGGGATCTTGTCGGCGAAGATCTTGTTGATCTCCAGATAGTCCCGGTGCTGGTCGCTGCCGTCGACCGGCTCGGACTCCAGGTGGTCGAACGTGGTGACCAGCGCGAACGGCAGGTCGAAGTTGATGTGCGCGTTGACCCCGGCCGCCGCCGAGGGCAGTGGGCGGGCGTCCGGCCCCCGCATCCGCTCGAACAGGCACGCCCAGGCCCGCGGCGTGCTCGGGCTGGAGTCGCTCCACATCCGCAACGCGTCGAAGTAGCGGGCCGCGAACTCGACGTCCAGCCGGGACAGGAAGACCGGGTCGACGAACCGGTCGGCGTACAGCCCGTCGAGCACGCTGGTGGTGATGGTCAGGTAGAGCTTGTTGAAGTCGGCCAGCGGGCAACTGTCCAGCAGCGGAGGCAGGCGGACCAGCATGTCCTGCAGCTTGGTCAGGTGGTCGACGACGGCGGGCACGTCGGTCGGGTGATCGGCGAGCAGGTCGACGATGTCCCGGTGGACCGGCCCCCAGACCAGGTCGTCACACCCGCTCATGCCGAAACTCCGCCGCGCCACGTGCCGGCATGAGGCACCACAGCGTTGAACCCGATGATCCGCTCGCGGTGCTCGCTCATGTCCCCTCCAGGCAGTTCGTCGGCGTCGTCGTGCCGTTGCGACGCCGGGCACAGCCTTTCAGGGGTCCACCCCCGTGGACATCAGTAGAACGACGTATCCGACACCTACGCCCGACTACGCAGGAAGATGGCGCTGGCCTGGACCCGGGTACGCACCTGGAGCTTGTCGAAGATGTGCGACACGTGGACGCCGATGGTCCGCTCGCTGATGAACAGCCGCTGGCCGATCTCCTTGTTGGTCAACCCTTCGGCCACCGCGGCCAGCACCTCGCGCTCCCGGGCGGTCAGTGCGGCCAGTTCCTCGCCGGATCCGTCGGGCGTCGGCACCCCCACCGGACCGCGCTCCTCCAGCGCGACCCGGGCCCGCCCGGCGAGCGTACGGATCTCGTCGGTCAACGGCACCGCGCCGAGCGCCTGCGCCATCTGGTACGCCTGGCGCAGCAGCTTCCCGGCGGTGGCGGCCTTGCGACGGCTGGCCAGCAACGCCTCGGCCTGACGCAACCGCGAGTACGCCGCCGGGTACGGATGGTTGCGGTGATCCCACTCCGCCGCCGCCCGCGCCCACAACTCCGGGTCCGCCCCGTCGAGTCGGCTCACCTCGGCGGCGCACAACGCCAGGTACCCGTCGACCACGTAGCGCACCGGCCGGGCAGCCCGCTCGCTGCGCGACGCCACCCGGTCGGCGATCTCGCGCAGCCGGCGCACCGCGTTGTCGTCGACGGCGACGGTACGGCTGGCGTGGGCCTCCGCCTCGGCGCGCAGACCGTGCCAGACCAGCACCGCGAGAATGACCAGGTCGTCGGAGCGGGTCTCGGTCAGACCACGCTGTACGGCGTGCCGGGCCACGTCGTGCCGCCCCTGCCACATGGCCAGCCCGGCGCGCAGGGTGAGCAGCGGAATGACGTGCCGGGCACCGCCACCGGCCAGAATGGTCGCCACCGCGTCCAGGTCCCGATCGGCCGCCTCGATGTCGCCGTAGCCGACCGACAACCGGCAGCGGGCCAGCAGCAGCTCGACGGCGTCGGCGCCGGAGGGCCGGTGCCGCAGCGCCGTCGCGACCACCTTTTCCGCCTCGGCCCACTGCCCCACCCGGAACAGTCCATTGGTGGCGATGGCCAGCAGCCGGGTCTCGTAGGAACGGCCCAACCCGAGCTCGGCGACCCGCTCGGCGCCTCGGCGGGCGACCACCACCCCCTCCTCGAGAATGTTCAGCGGCCCGGTCAGCAACTCGGCCAGATGCAGGTAGGCCAGCGCGACGTCCTCCGGACGGCCGGCCCGCTCGGCGGTGGCCAGCGCCCGGCGCAGCACCGTCAGGCCCGTGTCCGGATCCTCCAGGCATGCCTCGGAGAAGCCGAGCGCGGCGCTGGCCAGCACCACCTCGGTGGTCGCCCCGTCCACCTGCTCGGCCAGGGCCAGCGCCTCCCGCGCACGCTGGCCCGCCTCGGCGTACCGGCCGAGCTGCAGCAGCAGTTCCGCCAGCCGGGCGGCGGCGGTGGCCCGCTGCACGGGTGTGCAGTCGGCGGCGGCGAGCGCCTGCTCGTACTCCACCTCGGCCAGCGCCGAACGGCCGGCGGCGGCCAGGTAGCGGGCCCGCCGGATGTGCAGCTCACAGGCCGGAGGGGCGGTGTCGGTGCCGGCCAGTTCCTCCAACAGGGTCAACGCCCGGGCGTACTCACCACAGTGGTGGGCCGCCTCGGCCGCGCGCCCGAGCAGCGAGGCCCGGTCGACACCGGGCAGCCCCTCGGCCGACTGCACCGCCACCGACCAGTGCCGGTGCGCCTCGGCGTAGCCGTACAGCCGCTCCGCCTCCTCGGCGGCGGCCACCGCCGCCGGCAGCGCCCGCTCCGGCTCCCCGGCCAGGCGCCAGTGGTGGGCCAACCGGGCCTGCTGCAACTCGCCCGGCGCCGAGGTCAACGCCTCGGCGTAGCGGCGGTGCAGCACCGCCCGTTCGGCCGGCAGCAGCTCGTCCTCAAGCACCTCGGCCACGAGGCGGTGGCGTAGCCGGTAGCCGTCGTCGGAGCCGACCAGCAGCCGATGGGCCACCGCCGCCCGGACCGCGTCGAGCAGATCGTGCTCCGGCAGGCCGACCACCTGAGCGAGCAGCCAGTGCTCCACCGGTTCCACTCCGGCGGCGACCGCGTGCACGGCGCGGTGGGCCGGCTGGGGCAGCGCGTCCACCCGGGCCAGGAAGACCTCGCGGAGGGTGTCGGAGAGCCCGTCGCGGCCGTCGCGTAGGTCCCGGGAGAGTTCCTCCACCACGAACGGGTTGCCGCCGCTGCGCTGCCACAGCTGCTCGGCCGCCTCGGCAGCCAGCGGTCGACGCATCACGGCGGCGGCCAACGCCTCGGTGCCGGCCCGGTCCAGCGGGGCCAGGTCGAGCACCCGCACCGAGCGCAGCCGGCGCAGCTCCGTGAGCACCCGACGCAGCGGATGCGCCCCCTGCAACGACTCCGACCGCACCGCCGCCAGCACCGACAGTTGCAGATCGCCGAGCCCGGCGAGCAGATAGAGCAGCAGTTGGCGGGTGGTCCGGTCGACCCACTGCAGATCGTCCAGCACCAGCACCAGCGGGCGGCCACCGGCGATCACACTCAGCCCACGGGAGACGCGCTCCAGCAACGCGCCCGCGCCGTCGGGGCCGGCCCGGTCCTCGGCGAACACCCCGAGCAACGAGCGGACCGACGCCGCGGCCGGCGGGGCGAGGTCGGCGTCCAGGCGGCGCAGCGCCTGCCGCAGCGGGTGCAGCGGCGAGGCGTCGCCGATGTCCAGACAGGACCCGGTGAGTACCAGAGCACCCCCGTCGCCCAGCCGGTCGCCGACCTCGCGCAGCAGGCGGGTCTTGCCGACCCCGCTCTCACCGGTCAGGAACACCGCCGCCGTGTGCCCCGACGTGACGTCGTCGAGCAGCGCGGAACGTACCGTCGCCACCAGGTCGTCCCGACCCACGAGCGGTGTGGTGTCCACGTCGCTGGCCATGGCTCGCAGCCTAGTCACAGGGTCCGTCCGCGTTCTACAGCCACCTCGCCCCTCTCCTACTCATCGCGTCGACATTGCGACCAAAGGTTGCGTCCGGCCGACATACGTCGTTCTGCCGATCCGCCGTCGGACCGGCGGTGACAGGCTCCGGACATCGTCGGCACGCACGGGGGGAGAGGCAGGTGCGATCTCCATGCCCATGTCTGTTGTCGCTGGTCATGTAGCCGAATGGCGGACGCGTTGGCCCGTGTCGGAGGAGCGGCGGACCGTCACGGTCCTCTTCGTCGACATCGTCGGGTCGACCCGGCTGGTCGACCAGCTCGACCCGGAGGATGTCCGCGACCTGCAACGGGCGTACTTCGGCACGGTCGCGCGGGTGCTGCGACAGTGGGGCGGCGCGGTGGAGAAGTACATCGGCGATGCCGTGATGGCCCTGTTCGGAGCGCGCCGCGCCGACGGGTGGGAGGCGTACCGTGCGGTACGCGCCGGGCTGGAGATCCAGCGGGCGCTGGACCGCCACCCGCTCGGCCCGGCACCCGGGCTGCAGGTCCGGGTCGGCGTCGCCACCGGGGAGGCTGTGGTGGACCTCGCGGTCGCCCACGACGGCGGGCACGGCGTAGCCAGCGGTGCCGTCATCACCCTCGCCGCCCGTCTCCAGGAGCATGCCCCGCCCGGCGGGGTGGCGCTCTGCCCGGCCACGCACCGGGCCGTCCTCGGGCTGATCGCGCAGCACCCGGTACCGGCGGTGACGGTGGCCGGCAAGGCGCTGCCGGTCGACGTCTGGCACGCCACCGGAACCGTGCGGACCCGACCGCGGCGGCACGACCTCCCGCTGGTCGGCCGTCGACGGGAGCTGGCCGCCGCCCGGGAGCACCTCGCCGAGGCGGTACGCGGACGCGGTGAGCGCCGGGTGCTGCTCCTCGGTCCGCCCGGCAGCGGGCGCAGTCGGCTGCTGCGCGAGCTGCTCCGGACCACCCGTACGGTGGACGGCGTCCCGGTGCGTTGGTGCCCGGCGGCCTGCCCGCCGTACCCGGAGGGGCCGTTGGCGCCCTTCGCGGACCTGGTCCGCGGGCTGGCCCGGGCCCGCGTCACCGACGATCCCGAGACGGTACGCCGCCAGCTCGCCGACGCCCTGGCGGGACGGGTACCCGCCGACCGGCTGGCACCCGCTCTGAGCACGGTGGACGCGCTGCTCGGGGTGGCCGCCGACCCGGCTCAGGTCGGCGCGGTGACCTACTGGCGGGAGGTGCTGCTGAGCCTGGCGCGGCGGCAGCCGGTGGTGGTGGCCATTGACGATCTCGATCGTGCCGCCCCGGAGCTGCGCCGTCACCTGGAAGCCCTCGTCGAGCTGGCCGACCGGCGTGGTCTGCCGTTGGTGCTGGTCGCCACCGGCACCCGGGACCCGAGCGACCCCGGCCAGCGGGTGGCCCGGCTGCGGCTGCCTCCGCTGGACGCGATCACCACCGGCCGACTGCTGCGCCGGCTGCTGCGTCGGGCCGGACAGCCCAGCGGGCTGGCGGCGCGGCTGATTCCGCTGGCCGGTGGCAACCCCGGACGGGCCGTGGCCTACGTGCGTGCGCTCACCGCGGGCGAGCTTGGACAGCTGCCCGTGCCGGAGAGTGTCCGCCGGATCATCGAGGCCCGGCTGGACCGTCTCGACGGTGGCGCGAGGGCCGTGCTGATGGCGGCCGCGCTCGCGCCGGGCCGCACCGTCGCGGAGCTGGCCCGCGTCCTGGGCTGGCCGCGGGCGCGGGCGGCGACGGAATTGGCCACCCTGACCGGCACCGGTCTGCTGGTGGCGCTGCCTACCGGCGGCTACGACGTCGCCGACCCGGTGGTGCGGCAGGTCGCCGGTGCCCGGCTGCCGCGGTCGGTGCGCGCCGTCTTCATCGGGCGGGCCGATCCCGTCACCCGGACAACCGGTACGCGCCCGGACCGACTGGTACCGGACCGCCCGGCCTGCGCCGCAGTCGCGCGACCGACGGCCGGGTCAACGGTGCGCCAGAAAGGCCAGGACCCGGTCCCACGCCAACTCAGCGGCGACCGGGTCGTGGTCGGCGACGGTCGGATCGGTGAAGAGGTGCCCCGCGCCGGAATAGCGGTGCACCACGAGTGCCGCTCCGGCCCGGGTCATCTCCCTCCGCCACTGCTCGACCTCCTCGGGCGGGTCGTAGCTGTCGGGATCGGCCAGGTGCAGCTGCACCCGGAGACCGGGACGGACGGCACCGGCGGATCCGCCGGTGCCGTGCAGCAGCAACAGACCGGCGGTGTCGGGGCGCTCGCCCAGCATCGCACCCGCCACCCCCGCCCCCATCGAGAAGCCGGCGAGCACGGTGTCGGGCGGCAGGCCGTCGAGCGCCGCGCGGGCCCGGTCCAGGACGGTCTGCTGGCCGATGCGCTCCAGCAGGGCGAACCCGTCCGCCACGGAGTCGACGGCGGGCACACCGTACAGGTCGGGCGCGTGCACCTGATGCCCGGCGGCGCGCAGCCGATCGGCGGCCTCCAGCACGGCCGGTCGCCGCCCGTACACGGAATGGAAGAGCACGACGTGTCCCATCGGAACATGGTGCCCGAACGCCACGACGATTCCGGCTCGGCGCGCACGGCCCTCGTTCGGGCCGGCGACGTCAGCCCTGCCCGGAGGCGGACGGCGGTCCGGCCGGTCCCCCCGCCCGCGGTGGGTGGTCGCCCGACGCGGGTGCCGACCGCAGCACCCGGCTCTGTCCACGGAACTCCGCGACCACCTCCCCACCGTCGCGGCTCACGGTGACGTCGTAGATTCCGCTGCGGCCGTACCGGGTGCGCTCGCTGGCCCGGGCCACCAGCACGTCTCCCTCGCGGGCCGGGCGGATGAAGGTGATGTCGGCACCGGCGGCGACGGTGACCGGACCGTGACTGTTGCAGGCCAGCGCGAAGGCCGTGTCGGCCAGCAGGAACACGAATCCGCCATGGGCGATGCGGTGCCCGTTGACCATGCCGTCGGTGATCCGCATCCGGGCCACCGCGCTGCCGTCGACGGCGCTGACCAGTTCGATGCCGAGCCGGTTGGACGCCACATCGGCGTCGAACATCTCGTGCGCGGCGGTGCGCTGCGGTTCCACGTGCTTCCAGTCCGTTCCGGCCGGGTGCCTCGCCCCTCGCCACGGACATCATGGCATCGCCGCTCGACGGCGGACCGGCCAGGCTCGCCACAGGCGAGTCCGGCTCGGACGAACCGGTACGCGACCGGGGCGGACCGGCTTCCCGGTCCGCCCCGACCCGATCATCGCCCCGCAATTCTCTCGCAGTTGCAAAAGACTTGCAACAAGGGCTGGACACGCGGGCCGGACAGTAACTAGCGTGCTCGCCATGAGTCCTTACCTGAATAACGCCGGGGCGTGGCAGGAGAGCTGGGACCGTCAGCAGGAGGCGTACCTGCCGGACCGGGAACACCGCTTCGCCGCCATGCTCGACGCGGTCCACGCCGTCCACGAGGCGGCACCCCTTCGGCTGCTCGACCTGGCCGGCGGCACCGGCACCATCTCGCTGCGCGCGTTGCGCCGCTTCCCCGACGCCGAGGTCACGCTGGTCGACCTCGACCCCGCGCTGCTCGCCCTCGCCACGGCCTCGCTCGCCGACCGGGCCACCATCGTGACCGCCGATCTCAGCCGGCCGGACTGGTCGACCACCCTGCCGCACCGGCGCTACGACGCGGTGCTCACCGCCACCGCGTTGCACTGGCTGCCGGCCGACCGGCTGGCCACCCTGTACACGGAGATCCGCGACCTGCTGCGGCCGGGCGGCCTGTTCGTCAACGCCGACCACATGCCCGACGATGGCCTGCCCGAGTTGACCAAGCGCCTGCTCGCCCGCGCCGAGGAGCAACGGACGGCCCGGTACGCCGCCGGCGCCGCCCTGTCCTGGTCGCAGTGGTGGCAACAGGCGGAGCAGGACCCGACGCTGGCTCCGCTCGTGCGGCAACGTCACGCCATCTACCCGTCCGGGCACAGCCCGGAATGGACACCCCCGATCTCCTGGCATCTCGCCGCCCTCACCGACGCCGGCTTCGCCGAGACCGGCACCCTGTGGCGCGGCGGCGCCGACGCCGCGGTCGTCGCCGTCCGCTGATCCTTCGCTAGGGTGCTGTGGTGGTTCAGCTCGAACACCTCGCGGGGCGGGTCTGGCTCTGTCCGGGCGACTCCGATCCGGAGCTGGTGCAGGCCGGCGTCGCGGTCATCGCCGACGAGCGGGGCAGTGTGCTGGTCGACGCCGGGCAGAGCCCGTCGCACGCCCGCGAGATCCAGGACGCGTTGCTCACCGCCGGCCTGCCGGCGCCGCGCTGGCTGGTCTACACCCACCACCACTGGGACCACGTCTGGGGCGCCTGCGCCTGGCCCGACGTCGAGATCGTCGGGCACGCCCGCGGTGCGGAACTGCTACGCGCGGAGGCCGCCCGGCCGTGGAGCGTCCGATACCTGCGCGAGGAGGTGCGACGGAACCCGCGGCTCGGGCCGAGCTTCCGGGCCCGCGCGCTCGCCGTCGACTCGTGGGAGGAGCTGACGGTCCTGCCGCCCACCCGTGTCTTCACCGACGAGGTGGAGTTGCCCACCGGCGTGCTGGCCCGCCACGTCGGCGGCCGGCACGCTCCGGACTCGACGGTGATAGTGGTGCCCGACTCCGGGGTCATGCTGCTCGGTGACAGCTGGTACCCGCCGCCGGCGCACCTGCGTACCCCGGCGGACGAACCGGATCTCGCACTGGTCCGCAGACTGCTCGACGACGACATCGGCTGGTACGTGTCCAGCCACAGCCCGCCGCTGACCCTCGCCGAGGCGCGGGAGGCGGTAGCCGGCTGAGCCGGCGCAGCCCGACGGCTCAGCGGGCGCGGCGCTCCGGATGGGCCCGGTTCCAGGCCCGCATCCGTTCCGGGTATCCGACCTTGGCGGCCTCGTAGAGCGGGATCGCGTGCTTGCGGGCCATGGCGCCGGCGGCACGTGGGGTGCCGGTGCGGCGGCGAATCCACTCGCCGTCGTGGGCGATGGCCATCACCGTGGTGTCGGTGGCGGTGGTCTCCGGCTCCAGGTAGAACTCCACCCCCTGCCGGCTGGTGGCGAACTGCTCAAGCGCGGCGAGGTCCTCCGGAGTCGCCTCGCGGTCGAGTTTCGTCGGGGTGCCCTGCGCGGCTTTTGGCCGCCGGCTGAACCAGCCCATGCCCGGCTCCTCTCCTCGGCGTGCCTCCCAGTGCAGCACCGTCACCTGGCAGAACCCTGTGAGCCAGGTGGGAGACCCCTGCGCGGTACGCTCTCCCAATGATCCACTCGGCGGTCCAGGAGAACGCCGCCTGGTGTGACCTGATCTGCGCCACGCACGGCCTACGCGGGTCCCGCGACGCCGACGGCTGGTCGGTGCCACGCCGTCCGCCCCCGTTCCACCCGGATGCGGTGACCCTGCGGCCCGGCGTCGGTACGGACCTGCTGCGCCGCATCGACGCCGGACCGGGGGCGTCGGTCAAGGACAGCTACGCCGACCTGGATCTCACCGGGCACGGCTTTCGGGTGCTGTTCGAGGCGCGGTGGCTGCACCGGCCGCCGGGCGGACCGGTCGATGGTGGGCCCCTGGTGACCGTCGTCACCGCCGACGGCCTGACCGGCTGGGCGCGGGCCCAGGGCGGCGGTGCGATCTTCCGTCCCGCCCTGTTGGCCGACCCCCGGGTGCGGATCCTCGGTCTGGCCGACGGTCACGGCGGCTGGGCCGGCGGTGCGGTGTTGCACGACCGGGGCGAGGTGGTGGGCGTCAGCAACGTCTTCGCGCGCGGCGTCCCACCGGAGCAGGTGTGGGCCGCGGTGTGCGCGGCCGGCGCGGATCGGCATCTCGTCGGCTACGAGCAGGATGCCGATCTCGCGCCGGCGCTACGTCACGGCTTCCGGAGCATCGGCCCGTTACGCGTCTGGGTTCGTTGATCCCGCCGGCCCCGTCGCCGTGGCGGGCGGACGGGCCGCGGGGACCAGCAGGAGGGTCGGCAGCAGGAGCAGCGGCACCACCAGCAGCGCCCGCAGCGTGCCCACGTGGTCACCGAGCAGGCCGAGCAGCGGCGGCCCGGCGAGAAACGCCGTGTAGCCGATCACCGCGACCACGCTGACCCGTACGTGGGCGTGCTCCTCCTCGTCGGCGGCGGCGCTCATCCCGACCGGGAAGCCGAGCGAGGCGCCGATCCCCCACAACGCGACGCCGACCACCGCCACCGGTCCCGAGCCGGCGAGCACCGCCAGACCGGCGCCGACCACGGCGAGCAGGATGGTCGTGGTCAGCACCGGCCCGCGTCCCCAGCGGTCCAGGGCCAGCGTGCCGACGGTGCGGCCCAGCGTCATGCCCACCACGAAGACGCCGAAGACCGCCGCGCCGGCCGCCTCGGTGAAGCCGTAGCCGTCGATGAAGGCCACCGCGAGCCAGTCGTTGGCGCTGCCCTCGGCGAAGGCTGCCGCCAGCACCAAGAGGCCGATGAGCAGGGTACGCGGCTCCCGCCAGGCGGCCAGCAGCCGACTGCGGTGCCCGGCCGGCGCACCGTCGGCCTCCGGCTCGGCCGACAGGAACGCCCGCGCCCCGAGCAGCGTGCCACCGAGCACCAGGGCCGCCATCACACCCAGGTGCCCGGCGACCGGGACCCCCAGTCGGGCGGCCCCCGCGCCGAGGCCGGCACCGGCCACCGAGCCGAGGCTCCAGGCGGCGTGGAAGCGCGGCATCACGGTCCAGCCGAGCCGCCGCTCGACGGCCGCACCCTCGATGTTCATCGCGACGTCGCAGCTGCCGGAGCCGTAGCCGAGCGCGAACAGGCCCAGCGCGACCCCGGGCAACCACCCGGCGACGCCGGCCGAGACCCCGGTGATGGTCAACCCGAGCGCGACCACCAGGGTGGACAGCGCCACCGTGCGGGCGGCACCCAGGCGCTGGGCGACCAGGCCGGCGGTCGGCATGGCGAGGATCGCCCCGAGCGACATGGCAAGCAGGAGCAGGCCCAGCCGGCCCGGGCTGAGGCCGAGGCCGTCACGAACCGCCGGCACTCTGGCGAACCAGCTGGCGACGGCCAGTCCGTTGAGCGCGAACACGACCGCCACCCCGTTGCGGGCGGCCAACACGGCGCGGGACGGGCCGGGCCGGGCCGGCGGTGTTACGGGGGTGGTGACGACGGGGTCCACGTACGTTCCGGTCCTCTCCTCGGGCGCTGGCACATCACACACCTGGAAGCGCTACCACCACAATCCATCACCGGTCCTTACCGCCAGCCCTCGGGCGGGGCATGATGCAGGTGGCGCCCGGGCAGCCGGGGCGGGCGACAGGAACGGGGAGAAGATCATGACTACGGCACCACACCGACCGGCGACCCTGGACGACGTGGCCCGGCTCGCTGGCGTGTCCCGCTCGACAGCGTCGCGGGTCATCGCGGGTACCGGCTTCGCGTCACCGATGGCACGGGAACGGGTCCGCACCGCCGCCGACCTCCTCGGCTACGTACCCAACCCGGCGGCCCGCGCGCTGGTGCACGGTTCCGGCGTACGGCTGCTGGTGGCGGTGGCCGGAGCCAGCCCGGACGTGCTGGAAGACAGCTACGTCGACCAGTTCGTGGCCGCCGTGGCGAGGGTCTGCGCGCCGTACAGCATGGGGGTCGCGGTGCAGTGGCTGCCCCTGGACGCGCCGGAGCACCTGACCAGGCTGACCGACGACCGGGGCGTGGCCGGTCTCGTCCTGCTCAACACCACCACGGCACTGCTGGACCTGGTGCCACGCCGGCTGCGCGGTCGGGTCGTGTCGATCGGGATCGGCTCGGCGGCGGTGCCGTCGGTGGACATCGACAACGGTGGCGGCACCTCCGCCATCGTCCGCCACCTGCTCGCGACCGGCCGGCGGCGGATCGCCATGGTGACCGGTCCCCGCTGGCTGCCCTGCGCCAACCGCTCCGTGGAGGCGTACCGCAGCCTGCTGCGCGAGGCCGGCCTACCGGCCCGGGAGGTGGTCGGTGACTTCAGCGCGGCCCGGGGACGCGCGGCCGCCGGGGAGGTGCTGCGGCACTGGCCGGACACCGACGCGATCGTCGGGATCAGCGACGCGACCGCGCTGGGGGTGATCGGCCGGCTGCGCGCTGACGGGGTCCGGGTTCCCGACGACGTGGCCGTGACCGGTTTCGACGACATCCCGTTGGCCTCGACCGCCGCCCTGACCACGGCCAGCCACCCGGTGCGGCGCATCGCCACGGCGGCGGCGACCCTGGTGCTCGAACAGCGACCGGCGGCGACACCGACGGTCTTCCCCTCGACACTGGTCCTGCGCGCCAGCGCCTGAGCCGTCAGGGGTCGGCGCCGGGTCGACGAGGACACGCAGGAGAGGCGGATCACCGTGGCGGAGAGTCATGCGGTTGTGGCCGGGGCGGGCATCGGCGGACTGGCCGCCGCCCTCGCACTGCACCGGCGGGGCTGGCGGGTCACGGTGCTGGAACGGGCCCCCGAGCCGCGCGAGGTCGGTGCCGGCATCACCCTGATGGCGAACGCGGTGCGCGGGCTGGACGCGCTCGGCCTCGGTGCCGAGGTACGCCGGTCGGGACGCGACGGGGCCACCGGCGGGCTGCGCAGCTGGAACGGCCGCTGGCTGTCGCGGGTGGACGCCGCGGAACTGGAACGCAGGCTCGGCACCACGGCGCTGGGCGTACACCGGGGCACCCTGCACCGGACGCTACGCGAGGCGCTGCCGGCCGACGTGCTGTGGACCGGTTGCACCGTGCGGGACGCGGATCCGACCAGCGGCGTAGTGCACTACCACCACGACGGCGAGCCGGCCGAGATGCGCGCCGACCTGGTGGTCGGCGCCGACGGGCTGCGCAGCGCGCTGCGTACCCGGCTCTGGCCGGACACCCCACCGCCGGCGTACACCGGTTCGACGGCCTGGCGCGCGGCGATCGCCTTCGACGAGCCGGTCCCCGCGGCGGTCAGCTGGGGGCCGGGCAGCGAGTTCGGCATGGTCCCGCTCGGCGACGGACAGGTCTACTGGTACGCGGCGACCGTCGCCCCGGCCGGCGGACACGCCGACGACGAACTGGCCGAGGTGCGCGAGCGCTTCGGCCACTGGCACGACCCCGTACCGGCGCTGCTCGCCGCCACCCGACCCGAGGACGTGCTCCGCAACGACCTGTACCACCTGGCCAGCCCGCCTCCCCACCACGCACGGGGCCGGGTGGTCCTGCTCGGCGACGCGGCGCACGCCATGACTCCCCACCTCGGGCAGGGTGCCTGCCAGGCGATCGAGGACGCCGTCACCCTGGGTGCTCTCGCCGGTCCGGCCGCCGACATCCCGGCGGCACTACAGGCGTACGACCGACTGCGCCGGCCACGCACCCGGGCCATCGCCCGCGCGGCCGCCCGCACCGCCCGGTTCGGGCAGGAGTTGCGACACCCGGCGGCCATCGCGCTACGCAACACGGTGCTGCGCCTGACGCCGAGCGGGACGGCGCTGCGGGGAATGGCCCGCCACGCCGACTGGCACCCACCACGGCCCGTCTGACGTCTCCCCGACGAGGGCCGTCATCCGGTCGCGGCCAGCGCGGTGAGTCGGGAGTACTCCGGCGAGGCCAGGAAGCGGGCCAGGACCTCCGCGGTGCCGGGAGTGTACGGGCGCGCCGTGCTCCGTTCTCGGACAAATTGCGGTCAACCTTTTAGATTATCGATTTCCTCCCTTCGCGACCTCGGCCGAATGTGACGGACTCCCGGTAAGATCGGCGACTGGCATGTGACTGATCGCTGACTGATGGCTCGGACGGCAAGAGCACACACTGAGCCCATGAATTCGGGTCTCGGGCGCATGAGGACACTCCGCGGCGCGGTGTGCCTCGTGCTGGCGGCGGCCCTTTCCGGCTGCATGCAACTCAACGCCGGGCTGACCGTCAACGCCGACGACACGGTCAGCGGCCAACTCCTGCTGACGGCCGAGCGGAACGTGTTGACCTTGAACAACAGGCCGGTCGAGACGGGCTTCGCCGAACTCCGGCAGAACATCCCGGCGCTGCCCGCCGGCTCCGAGACCCGATACGAGGACGACACCCACTTCGGTTCTCTGATCAACTACCGAAACGTTCCACTGAACCAATTCGACAGCGAGAGCCTGAGCATCGTCCGCGACGGCGACCGCTACGTGTTCACCCTTCCGCTGGATCCGAAGAAGTACGGCGGAAAAGTGGCCGAGCAGGATCCACAGAATCAAGAACGATTCATGTTGCTGATGTCGTTCGAGATCGCCGTGACGTTCCCCGGACGGGTCCTGGACGCGAGCACCGGCGGTCAGGTCAACGACCGGACGGTCACCTGGCGGGTCAAGCGCAACGAGCAGAAGCCCGCCGAGCTGCGCGCCGTCGCCGAGGCTCCCCCCCGACCGTCCACGGCCGCCGGAACGGACTCCGGGGGCGGGTTTCCCTGGCTGCTGGTGGTCGCCGGCACGGTCGCCCTACTGCTCGTCGTGGTGCTGGTCGCGATCCTGCTCCGCCGCTCCCGCACCGAGGGTTCGACGCCGGAGACCGCCGGCCCCACGCCGGCGCCGCCGGGCATTGGCCCCACGCCGGCAGCCGGCCCCACGTCGGCCGCCACGAATCCCGGTCCGCCGGGCGCCGGCTGACAGCCGGCATGCCGCCCGCCTCCGCGAACGGCATCTCACCTCACCCCACCCCGCAGCACCGCAACACCGAAGGGAGATCGGCGATGAACGATCTCTTCACCTGGGCGGCTCTGGGCAGCCTCACCGGCGCCAGCGCCGCGACGCTGCTCACCACCAATGTCATCGGGGGACTCATCGGCCCGAGCGCCGACAAGGCCCGCAAGTGGATCGCGCTGGGCATCGCGCTCGCGCTGTCGTACCTCACCGCGGCGTTCGCCACCGACGCGGGCGCCGAGAAGTGGATCATCGCGTTCTTCAACGGTCTGGTCATCTTCTCCGCCGCGCTGGGCATCAACCAGTTGCCTCCCGGCAACCGGCAGGCGACGCCGATCCAGCTGGCCCAGGGCAACGAGCCCCGGTTCATCCGCTCCTGGGCCTGAGAGGAGCCGGTCATGGTCTTCGGAATTCTCAGCGCCGCCGTCCACGTCGCCGCGGGCGCCGTGCTCGGCCAGCTCGTCGGCGGCAGCGTCGGGCTGCTCATCGGCGCGGGCATCGGTCTGCTGGTCGGTGCGGTCTTCGGCTGGGCCGTGGCCGCCGCCGAGGTGTACGCGGCCAGCCCCCGGGGTGTGTTCCTCTTCGTCGTCGACCACACCTGGAGCCTGCTGAACACCCTCGTGGGCGCGATCTACCTGGCGCTGCACCTGGTCGGCGGTCACTCGCTGGACCGGGCCACCTCCCGGCACAGCTGCCGGGTGAACGTGGTCGAGGGAGTCTCCCCCCGCTACGCCACCACCCTCGGCACGGTCTGCGCCGGCTCCGGTCCCGGCATCCAGCGGCACGAGGACGTGCACATCTTCCAGGCCCGGCTGCTCGGTCCGCTGTACATCCCGCTGGTCGTGGCCAACTACGTGCTGTTCACCATCGCGCCGGTCTGGCTGCTGTACCACGACCACGCCGGTGCGCCGATCAACCGCTTCACCCGGTACTTCGAGATCGGTGTCTACCCGCACGTGTGGAACGAGGCCATCGCGTACCGGATCCAGGGGACACCGCCGCGATGACCGACACCGGTCCGATCGCCACCGCCACCGCCGAGCTGGTGGCATGGCTGGCCGGGGCGGCGGGTGACGCCGTCCCGGTCGGTCCGCCCAGCTCCAACGCCGATCCGGGCCGGTTGACCCTGTGGCCACTGGAACTACGGCCGGCCCGGCAGACCCGGGGCAGCGGCGGCCCCGAGCCGTACCGGCTGACCGTGCGTTACCTGCTGGCAGCCGGCGGTCCGGAGGCCCTTGCCGTCCTGGACCGGGTGCTCGTCGCGGCGACCGCCACGGCCAGCCGCACGCTGGTGCTGGAAGCCGGCGACCCGACCCTGTGGGCGGCGTTCGGGACACCGCCCCGACCGGCGTTGCTCATCGACGTGCCGGTGCAGGTCACCCACCCGGTCGAGCCGGCGGCACCGGTGCTGCGACCGCTGCGGCTGCGGCAGCTGGAGATGCTGACCTTCGACGGGCGGGTCGTCGGCCCGGCCGAGCAGCCCCTCGCGGCGATGCGGGTCGAGGTCGTCGGCCAGCCGTACGCGACGCGGACCGACCCGGCGGGTCGCTTCCGGGTCGTCGGCGTGCCCCACGACCCGGAACATCCGGCACCGGTGCGGCTCCGGCTCACCGGACGGGGGCAGGTGCTCACCGCCGAGGTCGACCCGACCGAACCCGACATCGTCATCGTCTGCGCGCCGCCGACCCACTGACCCGACCCGACCAGCACGGGAGGACCGATGCCCACCTACTTCTCGCCCGGCATCTACGTCGAGGAGGTGCCCAGCGGTGCCCGACCGATCGGACCGGTCGGTACCAGCACGGCGGCGTTCGTCGGCGTCGCACCCGACCGCGGCGCCCATCTCGGCGAGGCCCTGGCGGTGAACAACTGGACCGACTTCCTCCGGCTGTACGCCGACGGTGACCAGTTGGAGAGCACGCCGCTGGCCCGGGCCGTCTTCGGCTTCCTCGACAACGGTGGCACCCGCTGCTGGGTGGTCAACGTCGGCGAGGGTGGCGCCATCTCCGGCACCGGCCGCAAGCGTGCCGGTCTGGACCTGCTGGAGGCGGTCGACGAGATCTCCATCCTGGCCGCGCCCGGTTTCCACGACCCGGTCTCCCACGAGGCGCTGCTGAGCATGGCCGAGCGCACCCGGACCATGGTCGCCATCTGTGACCCGGCGCCCGACATCGACGACGTCTCCACTCTCACCCGGGTCGCCACACCCGGGTCGGGCCGCCCGGCGAAGCCGAGCGACACCGCCGACCCGGATTCCCCCGCCGGTCCCGGCGGTGATGGCGGTGGCGGTGGTCCGGTGGCGTACCGGCCCCGGCAGTCGGACTTCGGCGCCCTCTACTACCCGTGGCTGCGGGTCCGCGACCCGCTCAGCGGCGAGCTGACCCTCACCCCGCCGAGCGGGCACGTCGCCGGCATCTGGGCGCGCACCGACGCTCTGCGCGGGGTGCACAAGGCGCCGGCCAACGAGCCGGTCCGGGGTGCCGTCGATCTGGCCCACCTGGTCACCCGGGCCGAGCACGACGTGCTCAACCCCAAGGGGGTCAACGTCATCCGCTACTTCCCCGGCGAGGGCATCCGGGTCTGGGGCGCCCGCACCCTCGCCGCCGAGGCCAGCGAGTGGCGCTACCTCAACGTCCGGCGGCTCTCCATCGCCATCGAGCAGGCCATCGCCAACGGCACCCGCTGGATGGTGTTCGAGCCCAACGACTACACGTTGTGGCGGTCCATCCGCCGGGACATCGGCGCCTTCCTGACCCGGGTGTGGCGCGACGGGGCGCTGCTGGGACGCACACCCGAGGAGGCGTTCTTCGTCAAGTGCGACGAGGAGACCAACCCGGTGGACGTCCGGGACGCCGGCATGGTGGTCGCCCACATCGGCATCGCCGTGGTCAAGCCCGCGGAGTTCGTGGTGTTCAAGCTGAGCCAGTGGGCCGGCGGCACCGAGACCGAGACGATCGGAGGCTGACATGACGACCACGGCCACTCCGCAGCCGGGCGCCCCGGTCGACCCGTACCGGGCGTACAACTTCAAGTTGCTGATCAACGGCGTGACCAACGGCCACTTCACCGAGGTCAGCGGACTGGAGGTGAACATTCCGGCGGTGCCGTACCGGGAGCAGGGCAACGACCGGATCCGGATGGTCCCCGGCCAGGTGGAGTACGGGCCGGTCACGCTGCACTTCGGTCTGACCGCGTCACGGGAGTTGTGGGACTGGGTGCACGCGGTCGCCCGAGGCACGGTCAGCCGCCGCAACGTCTCCGTGGTGCTGCTCGACGCGGCCGGCACCGCGGAGGTGCTGCGCTGGAACCTGATCAACGCATGGCCGACCAACTGGCGCGGTGCCCACCTCAACACGCTCGGCCAGGAGATCGCCATCGCGGCGCTGACGCTGCGCTACGAGAGCCTGGAACTGGAGGCCGGTGGTGCCGCGCCGACGCCCGCGTAGCTGGCTGGCCGACCGTCTCCGATCCGCGGCCGCTGCCGTGGACCGCCTGGCCGGCGCGGTCGACTCCCCCGCCCCGGGGCCGCCGGTCGGATCGCCCGCGGGACGGGGCGAGACGTCGGGCACCGGCGATCGGGGCGTGGCGACCCTCGGTGACGAACGCGATGACCGGCCCCGGCGACCGGGGCAGCCGCCCGAGCACTGGTTGCGCGTGGTCGCCGCCCACGCCCCGGGCCTGCTGCGGGGCCTGGCCCTCGACCTGCCGGCAGCCGCCGGGTCCGCACCCGCCGGGGCGTACCACCCCGAGCCGGATCCTCGCGAACCGGACGGCGACGACCGGCCGGACGCGTCTTCCGTCACCCCGGCGGGCGGGAGCGGTGCGGACGGCCCGGGACGTCGACCCGGACCGTCGGTCGGCGAAACCGGCGGGCACGCCCACCGACCCGGCGCGACGGCCGACCCCGGACCGACCGCCGCCGCGGACCCGAGGTCGACGGCGCACTCCCCCACGTCCGGTCCGGCCACGACCATCCCCTCCCCCACGCCCTTTGCTCTGCTTCAACCCACGCATCACCCGACGTCCGATGACCGGACATCGACCTGTGCGCCGGCTGAAGCAGAGCGAAGGGAGCACACGGGGAGGTCGCGACCCGGCGCGGGGTCGGCGGGGCGGGGCGGGCGGGGCGGCCTGCGCCGCCGGTGGAGCGGCGGAACGGTGCCGGCAGTGGCAACCGCCACACCGGATGCCCACGACGGAGCCGCGGCGTCAGCGCCGGGTAGCCGCCCGGCCGAGCCGGCGGGGTGGTCGGCGGTGAGGGACCGGGGCACGACCACGGGGGCACGGTTCCGCGTCGCCCCGGAGCGACCGGGAACAGCTCCGACCACGGCAGGGCCCCCGCTGCCGCACGCCCCGACATCCGCGCACACCGGCCCGGCCAGCCCGCGCACAGACGCGGCGGGCCAGCCCACCGGTCCAGCGGGCCGGCCGGCCGACCTGATCCGCCCGCGTGCTGCCGGACCGGACCGGCCGGAGGCCGGGCCGCCGGGGGATCCGGAGCCGCACCTCACCAGAGGTGTACCGGCGCTCCGGTTGGTGCCCGCACCCCAGCCGACCGCCGATCCCGGGAGCCGCTGGACCGGACACCGGACCCGACCCGGCGACGGAAGCGGGCTCCTCGACAGGCCCGCCACGGGCGACGGGGGCTGGCCCGGCAGCGGGCTTCCCACCGGCGACGGACGCTGGCCCGTCGGCGGGCACGTTCGCTGGCCGGCTCTGGAGTCGCCGCCGCGCGGTGGGCATCCCGACGCCGATCCGTGGCCGGCCCTCCCCGACGACCGGGCACTGTGGTCGGTGCCCGAGCCGAGCGGGGTCGACGCCGAACGGGTACGCCGGCTCGACGGCGAACAGGCGGGTGGCTGATGGAACGCGTGGCCTTCCTCATCGACACCACCGGCGAACGGATCGACTGCCTGCTCAACCCGGAGACGGTGCAGGTGACCCGGCTGGCCGGGGTCCGCCACCGGGGCGGCGTGGACGGCCAACTCACCGGCGCGGGGTTGGCCGACGACCCGCTGCTGTTCACCGGCGGTGGACGCACCGAACTGGTGCTGGACCTGCTCTTCGACACCGACTTCGCCGAGGGTCAGGTCCGCCCCACCGACGTACGGACACTCACCCGCCCGCTCTGGATGCTGGCGGAGAACTCGGCCGTCGAACACGGCTGGCTGCGACCTCCGCTGGTGCGACTGGTGTGGGGTAAGACCTGGAACGTGCCCGGCGTGATCGTCGCCGTCGCGGAGCGCTTCGACGCGTTCACCGCCACCGGCTCCCCACGCCGCTCCTGGCTGCGGCTCAAGCTCGTCCGGGTGGCGGAGGACGCCCGCCGCGCCCAGGAGGGTTTCGCCGACGAACTGTCCACCGCGCAGACCCCGACCGTCGCGCCCGGCTCGGCGGTGGTGGCCGCCGGCGACGGCACCGCCGCCGCGGACTCCTCGGGCGTACGCTTCGACCTGCTCGCCCACGACGCGTTGGGCTCCCCGTTGCGGTGGCGGCTGCTGGCCGAGCACAACCGGATCACGGATCCGTTGGCCGTGCCGGCCGGCACCGCCCTGGCCGTGCCGCCGCTGCCGGGCGGTGCACCGGTCGCCACCGGGTCGTCCAGCGCCCCCGGGACCGGGCCGTGACCGCCGCCGCGCCCCGGGCGCTGACCGTGCTGCTGGACGGCGGCCCGCTGCCCGACGCGACGGCCGGTCGGGTCGCCTCGGTGCGGATCGCCGCCCGCCTGAACCGGCCCACCCAGTGCGAGGTGACGCTGCCCAGCGGCCCCGGGCCCGCCGCGCTGACCGGGCCGGTGCGCGTCGGTGCGCGCCTCGACGTCCGACTCGACGGGCGGCCGGAGGCGCTGTTCACCGGCGAGGTGACCGCCGTCGAGGTCGAGTACGCCGCCGACGGCACGGCCACGCTGCGGGTGCGCGGGTACGACCTGCTGCACCGGCTGCGCAAGCGACAACGGATCCGGGTCTTCGAGTCGGTCACCGCCGCCGACCTGGCCGCCGAGCTCTGCGCCGACCTGGGGCTTCGGGTCGAGGCGGAGGTCGACGGCCCGCGGCTCGACCGCCTGCCGCACCACCGACCCAGCGACCTGGACCTGCTGGTGGAGGTGGCCGGGCGGGCCGGGCTGTACCTGGCCGTCGACGGGGACGTGCTGCGGCTGCTCACCCTGGACGGTCACGGCGAGGCGATCCCGATGGGGTTGGGCCGCGACGTGCACGGCCTGCGGTTGTCGGTCAACGCCGACACCGCCGCCGGGGAGAGCGCGGCGCTGGGCTGGCACCCCCAGCGGGCCGAGGCGATCGCCCAGAGCACCGGCACCCCCCGCTGCGGTCGACGCACCCCGGCCGACCCGGACCCGGCCGACATCGGCGCGGACGGCACCCGTACCGCGCTGGACCAGCCGGGACGCAGCGACGACGAGATCGCCGCGCTGGCCCAGGCCCGGCTCGACACGCGGACCGCCGCCCTGGTCACCGCAGACGGGACGGCCGAGGGCGACCCCGCGCTGCGGCCCGGCCGCCGGATCCGCCTGACCGGGGTGGCCGAGCCGGTGGCCGGCACGTACGTGTTGACGGAGGTGGTGCACACCGTCGACGCGAACGGCCATCTGAGCCGCTTCTCCACCACGCCGCCCCCGGCACCGCGCGCCGGATCGCCGGCACCGGCGGTGGTCACCCTCGGCACCGTCACCGATGTGACCGATCCGGACGGCCTGGGGCGGGTACGGGTGGAGTTGCCCGCGTACGGCGGGGCGGACGCCGGCTGGCTGGCGGTGCTCTGCCCGGGGGCGGGCCGGGGCAAGGGCCTGGTCGCGCTGCCCGATCCGCAGGACAGCGTGCTGGTGGCGCTGCCCGGTGGTGAGCCGGCCTCCGGCGTGGTGCTCGGCTCGCTGTTCGGCACCGTCGAGCCGTACGACACCGGGGTGGACGACGGGCGGGCCCGACGCTGGTCGCTGCGCACCGCCGGCGGACAGCAGGTGGTGGTCGACGACGTGGCACGGAGCCTGCGGCTGAGCACCGACGCCGGGAGCTGGCTGGAGCTGACCCCGCACCTGGCCACCCTGCACGCCGCCACCGACCTGGTGCTGTCCGCGCCGGGTCGGGCGATGGTCGTGCGGGCCCGCAGCGTGGACTTCCTGCACGCCGACACAGTCGAGGACCCGGAGACCGCGGCCGAACGGGCCCGCGCCCTCGCCCGCGCCCACCACGAAGGAGGCAGCTGATGCGCTGGATCCACCGCGACTCGGTGATCAGGTGCAGCCACGACGGCCGGGTCCGCAACCAGGCGTCCCAGGAGTGGGTCACGGTGGCCGGCGTTCCGGTGCTGGTGGCCGACGACCCGCAGGGCCGGGACATCGTCGCCTGCCCGAACTACGGCACCACCGTCAAGCCGTGCACCAGCACCGAACCGGTGCGGGTCGGCTACAGCGACTGGGTACGCGTCGGCGGCCGGCGGATTGTGCTGTCCCACCTGTCCGGGTTCACCAACGGCAGCCCGCCGGGCCAGTTCACCTACCGGGTGCGCGATGCCCGGCAGCGTTTCGTGGGGGCCGACCGATGAGGGCCATCCGGTTCGTCGGTGCCGGCTTCGACCCGGGTCAGGGTGGTGGGCTCGGGTTGACCGCCGCCGGCGGCCTGGCGATGACCGACGGCGACGAGACGGTACGCCAGGCGCTGTTCCTGCTGCTGTCCACCACGCCGGGCGAGCGGCTGATGCGACCCGGGTACGGCTCGCGACTGCACCGGTTGGTCTTCGCGCCGAACGACGACACCACCGCCGGGCTGGCCATCCACTACGTGCGGGCGGCCATCGCGCGCTGGGAGCCCCGCGTCGACGTGCTCGACGTCGACGCCGGACCGGATCCGGACGACCCGTGGCGGCTGGTGATCCGGCTGGACTACCGCATCCGGGCCAGCCTCAGCCCCGGTCAGCTGGTCTTCTCGGTCGACCTGCTGCCCGTCGACGAGGACCCGCCCGCCGGGCCGACGACCGAGCCCGGCGCCGAGCCAGAGGAGGCGCGATGACGCTGCCCGTGCCGCACCTGGACGATCGGACCTTCCTCGACCTGGTCACCGAGGCTCGGGACCGGATCCGGCAGTCCTGTCCGGGATGGACCGACCTGTCCGCGCACGACCCCGGCGTCGCGCTGCTGGAGGCGTTCGCCCATCTCACCGAGGTGATGATCTACCGGCTGAACCAGTTGCCGGAGAAGGCGTACGTCTCCTTCCTCAATCTGCTCGGAGTGACCCGGCACCCACCGGCGGCGGCCTGGGTCGACGTCCGGTTCACCCGCACCGGCACGGACGAGGCCCCGCTGCGGATCCCGGCCGGCACCCGGGTGGCCGCGGCCCGGGGCGCCGATCCGCGACCGGTCGTCTTCGTCACCTGCGAACCGGCGCTGCTCGCCGCCGGGCAGCACGAGGTGACCGTCCGGATGCACCACTGCGAGCCGGTCGAGGCGGAACTGCTGGGCACCGGCACCGGCCAACCGGGCCAGATTCTGCGGGCCGGCCGGGCGCCACTGGCGCGTACCGCCGAGCCGCTGGACCTGCTGCTCGGTGTCGAGGTGCCGGCCGGGTCGGTGGAACTGGGCGCGGCGGCCCGGGAGCACGACGGACGCACCTTCGAGATCTGGCGGGCGGTGGACAGCTTCGCCGGCCTCGGCCCACAGGACAAGGCGTACCTGGTGGACCGCTGCTCGGGCACGGTGACCTTCGCCCCGGCGCTGGACCTGCGGGCCGCCGACGGCGCGGCCGCCGGGTCGCTGACCTTCGGCGACGGCGCGGTCGCGGCGGTGCCGCCGGCCGGGCGGCAGGTTCGGCTGTGGTACCGCGCGGGCGGCGGACCGGCCGGCAACGTGGCCGCCGGCACCCTGACCAACCTGCGTGACCCGCTGCCGGGAGTGAAGGTGGTCAACCCGCTGCCGGCGGCCGGTGGGCGGGAGATGGAGGCCATGGAGTCGGTGTTGCTGCGCGGGCCGTACGCGTTCTTCGCCCAGCAGCGCGCGGTCACCGCCCGGGACTTCGAGGTGCTGGCCACCGTCTCCGGCGGGGTGAGCCGGGCCCGGGCCTTCACCCGGGCCGCGGTCTACAGCTTCGCCCGACCCGGCGAGGTGGAGGTGGTGCTGGTGCCGCACGTGCCGGCCGAGGCACGCCCCGGCGGCCAACTGCCGGTGGAGGTGCTCCGTGAGCACGAGGTGGAGGAGGTCCGGTTGCGGGTCGAGGCGGACCTGGAGCGCCGCCGTTCACTGGGGGCCACCTGCCGGGCCACCTGGGCACGGTACAAGGCGGTGTCGATCCGGGCCCGGGTGGTGGTCCGCCGGGAGGAGGACGTCGACGCGGTACGTCGGCGCATCCACGACCGGCTGCACCAGACGCTCAGCCCGCTGCCGACCGCGCTCAACCCCACCGGCTGGGCGTTCGGCGAGCCGCTGCGGGCGTCCAACGTGTACCGACTGCTGGAGCACGCCGAGCCGGGGGTGCGTTACGTCGAGTCGGTGCGGTTCGAGGTCGACGAGGCACCCGATCACCAGGTGCGTACGCTCGCCGCCGACGAGTACCAGCCCCGCACCTGGTACGCCGGCAGCGGCGCGGTGCTGTTCCGCTCCACCAACGCGGGGGCCGGTTGGGAGCCGGCGGGACGCTTCGACGGGGAGACCGTGCAGCGGGTGGTGCCGGCGCCCGCGCCGGTGCGACCGGGCATCGTGCCCCGGCCGGGATCGGTGGCGGTGGCCACCGTACGGGCTGGCGGCGGGTCGCGCGTGCACCTGAGCACCGACCTGGGTGAGACCTGGTCGCTGCTGGCGGACCTGGACTCGCGGATCGGCGACCTGGCCTGGATCGACCGGGACGGCGCGGGGTCGCTGCTGGTCGCCACCGACACCGGCCTGTACGAGGTGTCCCTGCTGCCGGGGGCGGTGCCGTTGCAGATCCTGGTCGATCCCGCCGACGCGGACCGGGGCTTCTACGCGGTGCGGGCGTTCGTCTCCGAGCGGGGTGCCGCGGGGGTGGCGGTGGCGGCCCAGGCCGGTTTCGGGGTGTACCTGTCCGGCAACGCCGGTCGCCCCGGCAGCTTCACCCACGTCGGGCTGGCCAACGTCGACAACCGGGTCCTCGCCGTGCAGTACGACGGGCCGGCCACCGTGCTGTGGAGCGGTGCCGGTGAGCCGGACCCGAACAAGCCCGGTCAGGGCTGTTTCCGCGCCCGGCTGTTCGAGTCCGACGTGAAATGGCAGGCGCTGTCGGCGGGCTGGCTCGGCGGCACCTGCCGCGGCCTCGCGTTCAGCGGCTCACTCGCGCTGGCGGCGACGCAGAGCGGCGGAGTGCTGCGGCTGGACACGGTCGCCGCCAAACCACAGTGGACGGCGGTGTCGGTCAACTGTGGGCTGCCGCTGCGCGACCGCACCCGGTTCATGCCGGTGGACGCGGTCGCCGCCACCGGCGCGTCTGACCGTCTGGTGCTGGCCGGCGGGGATCGCGGCGTGCACCGCAGCGACCAGGCGGTGGACTGGTCGGCCAGCGCCAACCAGGCCACCGCCGACGTGGTGACGGTCCCCGACACCTGGCTGCTCTGCTCCGGCGAGCACGACATCGAGGTGGTGCGGCAGGATGCGACGAGCGGCCATTGAGCGGCTGCTGCCCGCCGCCTACCAGCGGGCGTGCGTGCCGGGCAGCGTGCTGTGGGCGCTGCTGGACGTGATGGAGGCGTTGCACGCCCCGGACGAGGCGGTGCTGGCCGAGGTCGACGCGTTGTTCGCGCCGTACCAGGCACCGGCTCCGATGGTGGCGTACCTGGCCCGGTGGGTGGCGATGGACCATCTGGTCGCCGCGCCCCGACCGGGCGGCCCGCTGCCGCTGCCGCTGAACCGGCTACGCGACCTGGTGGCGCACGGCGCGTCGCTGGCCGCCTGGCGGGGTACCCCGGACGGCCTGCGAACCGCCCTGGAACTGGCCACCGGCGTCACCGGATTCGTCCTCGACGAACCGGCCGAGCGCCCCTTCCACCTGGTCGTCCGGGTGCCCCCGGAGGCCGCCGACCAACTGACCCTGGTCGGCCGCATCGTCGAGGCGGAGAAGCCGGCCGCCGTCACCGCCGAGATCACGGTCGACGATGCCCCGTCCGAGCGGGCGGTCGGCCGGGCCAGCGTGCCCTCCCCCACCACCGTCCCGCCACCTCCCGCCTCCCCCGTTCCCGCTCCCGAGGAGCCGTCATGACCACCGAATGGACCGTCGTCGCCGCCGCCGAGCAGTTCACCCTGGACGCCCGCAACGCCGGTGAACTGACCTTCACCGTCTCCAACCCGGGGGTCGCGCCGGACACCGTGGTGTTCGACGTGGCACCCGGCGAGGGCACCCAACGGTCGTGGTTCACCGTCACCGAGCCACAGCGGGTGGTGCCCGGCCAGGGCTCGGTGTCGTTCCTGGTGCGTCTGGCCGTGCCGCCGGGCACGCCGCCGCGGCGCTACGACATGACCGGGTTCGCGTACTCGGCCAACACCGCGCCGGAGGAGAGTTCCCGTTCCAGCGGCCGGGTCACCTACGAGGTGCGCGCGGTGGCGCCGCCGAAGCGTACGCCCTGGCCCTGGATCGCCGCGGCGGCGGCGCTGGTGCTGGTGGTCTCGGCGGTGGTGGTGTTCCTGGTGGCCCGCGACGACGCGCCGCCGCCGCAGGCCCGGGTGGTGACCGTCGAGGCGGAGACCCTGGTGGCCGGAGCCCGGGTCGAGTCACCGTCGGGTTCCGGTGCGACGGTGGCGGCGCAGCAGAACTGCTGCGAGGTGACCTGGTCGCAGGACGCTCAACTGTTCTTCCTCGGTCGGGCGGTCAACGACCGGGTGACCGTGACGGTGGAGTTGCCCGTCGAGGCGACCTGGCAGTTCTCCGCCGTGCTGACCACCTCGTTCGACTACGCCAACACGGTCTTCCTGATCGACGGGCGGCAGGTCGGCGACGCGTTCATCGGGTTCACCCCGAAGGTGCAGGTCACCGACTGGGTCGACGTGGGTCGGGCGCGACTCGGCCCCGGGACGCACCAGATCACCCTGGTCGCGATCGGTAAGACGCAGAGCACCGACCGCTACTTCGCCGGCATCGACATGCTCCGGTTCACCGAGGTCGCACCGGAGGACCGGCGATAGGGCGCGAGGGTGGACGGAGGACGGCATGAGCGGGCAGCAGAAGGCGCTGCTGGCGGCGCTGGGCGTACTGCTGGTGGTGTTGTTCGTGGTCGCGGTGGGCGTGGGTGGCGGCGACCGGGGCGACCCGACGGCCCGGTACCCGCTGGTCGACCTGCTGGGTCGGGCCGGCGGCGGGCGCGGCGCCGTGGACCCGGCCGGTGTCGACGCGGACTGCGCCGAGCAGATCGGGCGGCTGGCGATCATCGGTCGCTGCGAGCTGCGGGTCGCCGACCCGGGCGGGCTGCGCACGCTGGTGTTGCGCAGCCCGGACGCGTTCACCGTGCGGGCTGCGGCCCCGGGCGACGCCGACTTCACCGTCACCGACGAGGTGAAGCCGGCCGACGACGGCAGTGGTGCCGTGGCCCGCGTCGCCGTCGATCGGGCCACCACGGTGCTGGTGAGTTGTCCGCTCGGGTGCCTCGTCACGATCGCGCGGGACTGAGGCCGGGAGGTCGGGATGGACGCGTTGCGCAAGCCGTTCCTGCTGCTGGCCATGCTGGCGCTGGTGCTGGCGGTCGGCGTGGAGGTGGGTGCCGGGCTGCTGCTGGGGGGCGGTGACGCCGGCGCGGCGCTGGTCGGCACCGCCGGCGATCTCGGTGTCGAGGTCGGTGACGTGCGGGAGGTCAGCGAGCCGTCGGGACGCGGCACCGGCTACCTGGCGCTGATCGACGCGGTGGCGCTCTGGACGACCGGGTTGTTCTGTCTGGGCCTGGTCCTGCCGGAACGGCTGCACGGCCGGATCCAGGGCGTGGCCACCCTGATCTTCTCCATCGTCCTGATCATCGTGGCGCTGCTGGCGCTGGTGTTCGCCTTCATCGAGCTGATGATCATGGTGTCGTTGTTCCTGGCCCCGCCGTTCGGCCTGCTGGCCTACCTCGCGCTGTGGGGGTTCTTCCCGGTCGGCGACGCCGCGGTGCTGCTCGGCCTGGTGCTGCTGCTCAAGCTGGCCTGGGCCGGGCTGCTGATCCTGGCCCAGCCGAAGTTCCTGCAGAACAAGGGGCTGGTCCTGCTGATCCTGACCAGCCTGCTCTGCACGGTGGTGCTGGAGTTCCTGCACCACCTGGTGCCGGTGATCCTGGTCAGCATCCTCGACGGGGTAGGTGCGCTGGTCTTCGCGGTCATCGCGATCATCTGGGCGCTGGTGCTGCTGATCGGCGCGATCCCGGCGATCGTCAAGGCGGTACGGGCCACCGCCGCCCTCCGGGCCGAGCCCGACTAGACCTGGCCACCGAGGGCTATGGTTGTCGTGTGATGGGGCTCGGCCTGCTCTGGTACCTCGCCGGCGTGCTGGCCGACGTCGGTGCCGACAGCATGCTCTCCGGCACGGCCGCCGTCACCGGGGTCCTGCTTGCCGCCGTGCTCTCCGCCGCGATCCAGATCTGCGGCGTGCGTGTCGAGGCCGACGTTCGGACCGCTCACCGGGTGCTCCGCGAGCGTTCCGCTCGCGCGGGCGTACCCCGCCACCGTGATCCGGACGCGGCCGGCCGCGCCCGCCCCCGGGCACCCACCGCCGCGACCCTCGCGGTCGCCTGAGCCTCACCCACCCGTCCCACCGCCGCTCGTCGGCGACCGCTGCTGAGGTGCTGTCCACCGTCCAGTCGTAGGTCGCAGTTCGAGGGGTGCTCCATGTCCAGTTCGTTCTTCCTGTCCACCGTCCGTCAGCCACTCGGGGCGGAGGTGGCTCGATGAGTACGCTCGTCAGTCCACTGATGGCGGTGATCTACCACACCATCTCCGCGATCCTGCTGTTCTGGCACGCCGCCTGGCAGCGGCTGTTCGGTGACGGTGCCGAGCTGGGCACCAACTGGTCCTGGGTGCTGGGCATCGTCTTCCTGGTGCTCACCGTCCGGACGATCCTGTTTCCGATCTTCGTCAAGCAGATCAGGTCGCAGCGGGCGATGCAGGCGTTGCAGCCCAGGATCAGGGAGCTGCAGGAGAAGCACCAGGACGACCGGGAGGCGATGCAGCGGGAAGTGTTCGAGCTGTACCGGTCGGAGAAGGCCAACCCGCTGATGGGCTGTCTGCCGATGCTGGTGCAGATTCCCGTCTTCCTCGGTCTGTTCCACGTGCTGCGACACGTGAAGCCGACAATGCCGGAACACCTGAAGACGCTCTACGGATGGTCGGTCGCCCAGTTCGACAGCGCGTCGTCCGCGACGCTGTTCGGCGCGCCCATCGCGGCCAGCTTCAGATCCTCGGCGCAGGAACTCGCCCTGCTCGGCGCCGACGGCGCGACGGTCAGGATCGTTGCCGCCGTGCTGATCCTCATCATGATCGTCACCACCTACCTGACCAGCCGGCAGATGATCCTGCGCAGCGGACGGGCCGAGGATCCGCAGCAGCGGATGATGCAGCGGCTGATGCTCTACGGCATCCCCGCCTCGCTGCTCGTCTCGGGGTTCATCTTCCCCATCGGCGTGATCCTCTACTGGGTGACCACGAACCTGTTCTCGCTCGGCCAGCAGACCTGGATGCTGCGCAGGTATCCGTCACCCACGAGCGGTGCGACCGGCCCGGACACGCGGGCCAGCAAGCCGAAGGCGGTTCCGACCCGCGCCGGGGACGAACCTGGCCGTCGGGCCGCACCGGCACCGAAGGTCGGGGCGAAGCCGACCAACGCCCGTCGCCGGCGTACCACCTGAGAACTGCTCCGAATCAGCGGTGCCGGCCACCACCGCGGCGGTGGCCGGCACCCCGGGGTCAGCTGATCTCGGCGGTCGTCCAGCGGGCGGAGGCGTTCGTGACGGGCGTGACGTCGCCGACCAGGGTGGTCGATGCCTCGGCGTCGCGCCGGGCGCTCGTACCGACCCAGAGCTCGACGTCGCCGGGCTCCACCACGCGGGTGAGCGTGCGGTCGGAGAAGGCCAGCCGGGTGGTGGGTACCGTCAGCGTGACCGTGGCCGACTGGCCCGGTGCCAGGTGGACCCGCTGGTAGCCGAGCAGCTGCGCCACCGGCCGGGTCACCGAGGCCACCAGGTCACGGCCGTAGAGCTGGACCACCTCGTCGCCGGCCACCGCGCCGGTGTTGGTGACGCGCACGCTCACCGTCACCGGCCCGTCGGTCGGCACCGTGGCCGGCACCGTCAGGTCCGCGTACTCGAACGTGGTGTAGGACAGGCCGTGGCCGAACGGCGCGGCGGGCGTGGCCAGCAGGTTGGTGACCTCGTTGCCGTCGCCGAGGGTGGGATGCAGGTACGAGTACGGCTGCGCCCCCGCCGACCGGGGCAGGCTGACCGGCAGCCGGCCCGACGGGTTGACCCGCCCGGAGAGCACACCGGCGATCGCACCGGCACCCTCCTCACCGGGGAAGAACGTCTGCACCACCGCCACGCAGCGGGTCAACGCCCAGTCGATCGCGTACGGCCGGCCGGTGAGCAGGACCAGGACGACGGGCCGGCCGGTCGCCAGCACCGCCTCGACCAGCTCCCGCTGCACACCGGGCAGCTCCAGGTCGTCCCGGTCGCAGCCCTCGCCGACCGTGCCGCGCCCGAAGAGGCCCGCGTGGTCGCCGACGACCAGCACGGCGACGTCCGCCGCGGCGGCCGTGGCGACCGCCTCGTCGAAGCCGGAACGGTCGTCGTCGTCCACCTCGCAGCCGCGGGCCGAGGTGACCAGGTCGGCGCCGAACTCGGCGCGCAGCGTGTCGAGAACCGTGGGGACCTCGAAGCCGGTCTCCACGTCGGGATGCTGCACGAGCACGTGGTTGAGGAAGGAGTAGCAGCCGAAGAGCGCACTCTGCCGGTCGGCGTTCGGACCGATGACCGCGATCCGTCGGCCCGCCGGCAGCGGCAGCGCACCCTGGTTGGCGACCAGGACGACCGACTTCTCCGCGAGACGGCGGGCGATGTCCCGGTGCTCGGGCGAGTCGAGGTCGACCGCCTGGACCGGCTCGTCGGTGAAGGTGGCGTCGAGCAGGCCGAGTTCGAGCTTCTGGCGCAGCACCCGCAGCACCGCCTGGTCGATGACCGACTCGTCGAGTCGGCCGGCACGTACCGAGTCCGCCAGGGTGAGGTACGCGTCGCCGGTCGGCAGCTCGATGTCGACCCCGGCGGTGAGTGCCTGGACGGCCGCCTCCGCGTGGTCACCGGCGACCTGGTGCAGCAGGTTCAGGAACGCCACACCGTAGTAGTCGGCGACCACCGTGCCGTCGAAACCCCACCGGTCCCGCAGCAGACCGGTCAGCAACGTCGGATCGGCGGCCACGGGTACGCCGTCGATCTCGGCGTACGAGTGCATGACGGAGCGCGCGTCACCGTCGAGGATTGCCATCTCGAAGGGCACGAGCAGCACGTCGGCCAGCTCGCGCGGGCCGGCGTGCACCGGGGCGAAGTTGCGCCCGGCGCGAGAGGCGGAGTATCCGACGAAGTGCTTGAGCGTGGCGTGCACGCCCTGCGACTGCAGGCCGCGCACGTACGACGTGCCGAGGGTGCCGACCAGGTACGGGTCCTCGGCGATGCACTCGTCGACCCGGCCCCAGCGGGGGTCACGGATCACGTCGAGCACCGGGGCGAGGCCCTGGTGGACGCCGAGCGCCCGCATGGACGCCCCGATCGCCGCGGCCATCTCGGTGACCAGCTCGGGATCGAAGGCGGCGCCCCACGCCAGCGGGGTGGGGAAGGTCGCCGCCTTCCACGCCGAGAGCCCGGTCAGGCACTCCTCGTGCACGATCGCCGGGATGCCCAGCCTGGTGCCGGTCACCAGGTCGGACTGGAACTTCCACAGCCATGACGCCCGCGACACGGCGTCGACGGGACGGGTGCCGTAGGCGCGGGTGAGGTGACCGAGACCGTGCCGGGAGAAGTCCTCGAGCCTGCCGATGTCGCCGAACTCGCCCTGCAACGGGGCTACGGCCTCGCCCTCCGCCTTCTCCCAGAAGCCGACGAGCTGTGCGATTTTCTCCTCGATCGTCATCCGACCGAGCAGTTCACGCACGCGCGTCTCGCCATCGGGCCCGTACCGGTCGGGCCGGTCGTGGCCCGATCCTGTTGTCTGGGCCGGCACCGGTGCCGGCCCGCCCACGACCTCGCGGACCTCAGTCATGCTGTGCTACCCCTCTTGTGTTCGTGCCGCTGCCGCTCAGCCCTTGACCGCGCCCTGTAGGCCACCGACGATCTGCTTCTCGGCGAACGTGAAGAAAATAAGTGCCGGCAACATCGCCAGCGAGGTGAAGGCGAGGATTCCCGCCGTGTCGGAGGTGTACTGGCTGGAGAAGTTCTGCACGCCCAGCGGCAGGGTGTGCAGGCTCGCGTCGCCGAGCACGAGCAGCGGCAGGAGGAACGCGTTCCAGCTGGTGACGAACGCGAGGATCCCGACGGTGACCAGCGCGGGCCGCGACAGGGGCAGCAGGATCCGCCACAGGAAGCCGAGCCGGCCGGTGCCGTCGATGGCGGCCGCGTCCTCCAACTCACGCGGGATGGCGGTGAGGAACGGTCGCAGGATCACGATCGTCAGCGGCAGTGAGAAGGCGACCTGCGGCAGGATCACCGCGTAGTAGGAGTTGATCAGGTTGAGGTCGCGCAGCATCAGGTACAGCGGCAGGATCGCCGCGCCGGCCGGGAACAGCAGGCCGAGGGTGAAGAAGGTGTAGAGCACCTCACGGCCGCGGAACGTGTAGCGGGCCAGCACGAACGCGGCGCAGACCCCCAGCACCACGACGCCGATGGTGGTGCCCAACGCGACCACTCCGCTGTTGAACACCTGCCGCCAGAAGTTGCTCTGGGTCAGCACCCGGGCGTAATTGTCCCAGACCCACGGGTCGGGCAGCCCGGCCGGGTTCGCGACGATCTGCGGCGTGGTGCGGAAGCCACCGATGATCACGTAGATCACCGGAGTGATCGACACGGCCGCGACCGCGAGCGCCAGCGCGTACGTCAGCGGATTGCCCCACGACACCGGGCGGCGCTTGGCGGGTCGGGACAGGACGGCGTTCGCTGCCACGGTCAGTTTGCCCTTCTGGTGATGGCGCCCTCGATGTCACGACGCAGGAGGAAGCGCTGGAACAGCAACGCCGCGACGAACGAGATGGCGAACAGGATGACCGCCACCGCGTTGCCGTAGCCCCACAGCCGGGCGAAGAACCCGTTGTCCACCATGTACGTGGCCATGGTGGCCGAGGCGCCCAGCGACCGCACCGCCGGTACGGAAGTCACCCAGATCACGTCGAAGACCTGCAGCGAACCGATCATCGACAGGAACATCCAGATGCGGATCGTCGGACCCAGCAGCGGCAGCGTGACATGCCGCTGGATCTGCCACCAGCTCGCGCCGTCGATGGCCGCGGCCTCGTTCAACTCCTGCGGCACATTGGACAGACCGGCGAGCAGCAGGATGATGGCGAAGCCGACATACTTCCAGGTGAGGATGGCGAGCAGCGTCCAGATAACGATATCGAGGTCGGCGAGCCACGCCTGCACCAGGCTGCCCAGCCCGATCGACTCCAGCATCGCGTTGACCGTGCCGGCGTCGGCCAGCAGCAGCTTCCACATGATGCCGACGGTGACCTCGGCGAGCACGTACGGCACGAAGGCCAGCAGGCGGAACACGGTGCGCCCACGGAAGTTGCGGTTGAGCAGCAACGCCACACCCAGGGCGATGGGCCCCTGGATCAGCAGCGACCCGAACACGACGATCGCGTTGTTGCGCAGCGCGTCGAGGAAGATCGGGTCCTGGAACGCCAGGACGTAGTTGTCGAAGCCGACGAAGTCGGTGGGCGGCCCGACGCCACGCCAACGGAACAGGCTGTAGTAGAAGGCGAAGCCCATCGGGACTAGCACGAACATCACGTAGACGATCACGGCTGGCGTCGTGAGCCCGATGATCTCGTACCACTTGCGTCGGGTCTGCGCGGCTCGAGTGGACGAGCGCCGGGCAGACCGGGAGCCCGCCGGCGGCGCGGATGCGCCGCCGGCGAGGTCCAGGGTCGGGTTGGTCGAGGTCACTTGCGCGCGGCCGCCTTCATGGCCTCGACAACCTGCTCGGGGGTGCCGTTGCCGGCGAAGATGGCGACGATCGCGTCGTTCATCGCGTTGCCGACGGTGCTGCCGAAGGCCGTGTCCAGCCAGAGCTGCACGTAGGTGGCGCTGGTGGTGGCCTCCAGGATCGACTTCAGTGCCGGGTCCTGCACGCCGTCCTCGGCGCCCTTGGCCACGGGCAGGCCGGTACCGGTCTCGGCGTAGCCCTTCTGCACCTCGGGGCTCACGATGTACTTGAGGAACTCGACGCACTCGGCCGGTGCGTTCTTGGCGCAGGCGAACCCGTCGCCACCGCCGAGGGCCGCCTTCGGGTCACCCGCGGAACCCTCGATGGCCGGGACCGGGAACCAGCCGATGAACCTGTTCAGCGCCTCCTGGTCCGTGGTCACGTTGTCCAGGGTGCCCTTGTTCCAGTCACCCATCAGCTCCATCGCGGCCTTGCCGTTGGCCAGCAGACCGTTGGCGCTGGTCGGGTCGTTCTGACCCGGGGTGGCGATGAAGTTGGGCTGGAACGGCTCGGTGTCGATGAACGCCTTCAGGTCCTGGCCGGCCTTGACGAAGCACTGGTCGTCGAAGTTGTTCTCGAGGGACGCCTTCCGCAACGTGTCGACCGAGCAGGCCCGCAGCGCGAAGTTGTACCACCAGTGGGCGGCCGGCCACTTGTCGCCGGCGCCGACGGCGATCGGGATGACGTTGATGGCCTTGAGCTTGGTGACGGCGTCGTTCAGCTCACTGAAGGTGGTCGGCGGAGCGGCGATGCCGGCCCGCTCGAACATTTCCTTGTTGTACCAGATGCCCTCGATGCCCATCCGGTACGGCAGGCCGTACTGCTTGCCGTCCACCGCCCAGATCTCAGCCGCGCTGCCGATGTTGGCGACCTCGTCCTTGACCTGCTCGGTGATGTCCTTGAGGTAGTCGGCCTCCACCTGCTCACGGAGCTCGCCGCCACCCCACGCCTGGAAGATGTCCGGCGGGTCGTTGCTCAGCAGCGCGGCAGGGAGCCGGGTGCGCTGGAGCTGGTTGGTCTCGATGCCCTCGATCTCGATCGTGACCGTCGGGTGCTTGTCGGAGAAGTCCTTGGCGACCTTCTCCCAGTAGGTCTTACCGGGACCGTCCTGGGAGGCGTTGTGCCACCAGGTCAGCGTGACCGGGTTCTTGAACAGCTCGCTCTCGGCGGGTTCCTCGCTCTCACCGCCGCCGCCGCAGCCGGCGACGAGTAGTGCGGTAGTCATGGACAGCGCTAGAAAGGTGGTTGCACGGCGCTTTATAGCCATCGATTTCTCCTCGACCAGTCAGTCGGGTGCTCGGCCTGACGGCGAGTTTTACAGCCACGTAACCCTGTGTCAATCGGTGTCGATAACGTTTTCGACTCGCCTGCGACCAGGGCCCGCCGGCCCTCTATCATCATCGGCGTGGTGTTTCCCCAGCGTGTCAAGATGTCGGACGTAGCCCGCACGGCCGGCGTCTCCGTGGCGACTGTATCCAAGGTTGTAAACGGCCGTTACGGAGTGGCACAGGCGACCGTGGAGCGGGTCCAGCAGGTCATCCGCCAACTCGGTTATGAGGCGAGCCTGGGGGCGCAGAGTCTGCGTAGCCACCGCACCAATGTGCTGGGCATCCTGGTGGCCGAGTTCGAGCCGTTCTCGACCGAACTGCTCAAGGGCGCCTCCGTCGAGGTCGCCGGCACCGGCTACCAACTGCTTGCCTACTCGGGTGGCGACGGCGCCGGGACGGCCGTCGGCTGGGAACGCCGTTCGCTGGCCCGGTTGTCGGGCACGCTCATCGACGGCGCCGTGATCGTCACGCCGACCGTGGTCGAGACCAAGCAGGGCTTCCACGTCGTGGCCGTCGACCCGCACACCGGCCCCTCAGGGCTGCCGACCGTCGACTCCGACAACTTCGCCGGCGCCGTGCTCGCGACCAACTATCTGCTGTCACTCGGTCATCGCCGCATCGGGCACATCAGTGGACGCTCGGACCTCGAATCGTCCCGCCTGCGCGAGGCGGGCTTCCGGCAGGCGATGGCCGACGCGGGCGTGACGGTGGACGAGCGTCTGGTCCGGGTCGGCGGATTCCGCATCGAGAGTGCCGCCAATACCGCCGCCGAACTGCTCGCACTGCCCGATCGACCGACCGCGGTCTTCGCGGGTAACGACCTCTCCGCGATCTCCACGATCGACGTCGCCCGCAGCATGGGCCTGTCGGTTCCCGACGACCTGTCCGTGATCGGCTTCGACAACATCCCGGAATCGGCGCTGGTCAACCCGCCGCTGACGACGATAATGCAACCGTTGCAACGAATGGGTGCCGAGGCTCTGCGCCTGCTCGTCGACCTGATCGCCGGGGTCGACCGGGACATCCACATCCGGTTGCCCACCGAGCTGGTCGTCCGTGCCTCCTGCCGCGCCCTCGACCCGGTCGACGCCTAAGCTCTCGGCGCTTCCGAGATGCGGCGTCTCGCGGCGTCCCGAGCGCGGGAAACCCCGACAGGCCGCATCTGGCGACCGGCGCTCGGTGGTCAGTGACCGGCGAGAGCGGCCGCGGTGCGCTGGTCGAGCAGGCCGTCGGCGACCAGCACACCGTAGTGGCCCGTCCGGCTCGCTCCGGCCGGAATGGTCAGGGTCTGCTCGAAGGCGAAGGCCACGCAGACCCCCGGGTACATCGTGGTCCGCACGAACCACCGGTCCCCCGCGCCGAGACCAGTGAAGACCAGGGTGTACGCCCCGCCCTCCGGTGCCCGCGCCCGCATCGCCACCCACGGTTCCGCGCACCCGTTGACCTGCTCCTCGCCGGCCAGCCGAGCGGTGAAGACCTCGGGTGGCTCGGCGGCCACCGCCCGCCAGAAGAACCCGCCGTAGCCGGCTCCGCCGGGGCGACCGTTGGTGGCCGGGCTGCCCAGCACGATGTCCCGGTCGGCGGGAGCGGTGAGCGTGCTGCTCACCTCCAGCCGCCACACACCGCCGTGCCCGGGTACCGCCGAGGCGGCCAGCGCGCGTCGCTCGGTGAGCAGCACCTCGCCGGACGGGTCGCACCAGTGCAACCGGTGGTCGAGCCGCTCGGCCGACCGGTGCTCCCAGCCGGTGTGCACGATGCGGCCGTGATCGGCGCGCCAGGTGTACCCGGTGTCCCGCACGTACGTCCGCCCGCCCCACAGGTTGGTGCCGTCGACGTCCTGCACCGCCAGGGACGCTCCGAGATGCCAGACGTGGTCGGCGGGGAGCGCGTCGGTGACCACGGTGCCGGCCAGGGTGCGGACCGGGTGCAGGTACGGCCGGGGCCCGTGCCGGACGTCCAGGTCGGGATCGAGCACGTACCGGGCGACCGGCGTGCCCGCGACGAGCAGTTCCTCGTCGGAGACCTGCGCGGCGGCAGCGGCTGGAACGGCAGGATCGGTCCCGGCGGTCACGACAGCTCCACGCGGGTGACCGGCCGGCGGCGGGCGACGGCGTGCACGGCGGCCAGCGCGTACCCGACGAGGATCGGCACCGCCACCGGGGTGACCAGCACGCCCAGCAGGGCCGTGACCAGGGTGGTGCCGGCCAGCGCGGCCCAGTTCGCCGGGTGGTCGAGGCAGGCGCGGGCGGCGCGGGTGACCGCCGACCGCCACCCGGTGCCGCCGGTACGCCCCACCTCGACCACGATCGCGGCGGCGTAGCCGAGCAGGGCCGACCCGACGACGGTGGTGAGAATCAGCGCCACCGTACCGCCCGGCACCCGGCCGGTGGCCAACGCGGCCAGGTCGGCGACGAGCAGCCCGGTCGCGGCCAGCCCGAGCAGGACCGCCGGCACGCCCGGCAGCAGGGCCCGGCCGAAGCGGGACAGCGTACGGCGAGCGGGTGGCCAACTGCCGGTGGTGAGCCAGTCGTGCACGGCCGCGCTGGCGGTGCCGACCGCGGCCCCGGCGGTCAGCACCGGCGCCGAGGCGAGCACGGTCAGGATGCCCAGCAACGCCAGGTCGGCACCGTCGCGGACGGTGTCGCGCCAGTCGCGGCGCGGTTCGCCCGGTTCGTCAGCCCTTGAGTCCACTGGTGTTGATCCCCTCGACGAGCATCCGCTGGAAGGCCACGAAGAACAGGAATACCGGCAGCAGGGACAACACCGCCATGGCGAACATCGGCCCGACGGCGCTCTGGCTGGTCGAGTCGATGAACAGGGTCAGCGCCACCGGAACCGTGTAGTCGCTCAGGTTGGACAGGAAGACAAGTTGCCGGAAGAAGTCGTTCCAGGTCCAGATGAACGAGAAGATCGCGGTGGTGACCAGCGCGGGCCGGCTCAGCGGCAGGATCACGTGCCGGAAGATGCCGAAGGCGTTCGCGCCGTCGATCCGCGCCGCCTCGTCCAGCTCGCGTGGGATGCCGCGCATGAACTGCACCATCAGGAAGACGAAGAACGCCTCCGTGGCCAGGAACTGCGGAATCAGCAGCGGCAGGTACGGCCACTCCCCGCCGACCAGGCCGAGGGTACGGAAGAGGATGTACTGCGGCACGATCAGCACGTGGCCCGGCAGCAGCAGGGTGCCGATCATGACGGCGAACCACAGCCCGCGCAGCCGGAACTTCAACCGCGCGAAGGCGTACGCGGCCAGCAGGCAGCTCACGCCGTTGCCGAGCACGGTGAGCAGGCTGACCATGGCGCTGTTGAGGAAGAACCGGCCGAAGCTGACGTCGAAGTTGCCCCACCCGTCGGTGTAGTTGCCGGGGGTGAACGTCCGCGGCAGCAGACCGATGTTGTTGACGATCTCCTCCTGCGACTTGAACGAGGTGCCGATCATCCAGATCAGCGGGTAGAGCACGACCGCGACGATGCCCAGCAGCACGATCAGTCGCAGCCAGGAGCGGCTGCGCGGACGTTGCGGCCGGGTCGCCACGGGCGGGGCCACGGTGCTCGCCACCATCAGCGGTCCTCCCCGTCGGAGTAGTGCACCCAGAACCGCCCGGTGCTGAAGAAGATCACCGTGATGATCGCGATGGCGATCAGGAACACCCAGGCCATTGCCGAGGCGTAGCCCATCTCCAGGTCGGTGAAGCCGGTGATGTAGAGGTTGAGCGTGTACATCAGGGTCGAGTCGACCGGCCCGCCGGTGCCGTTGCTGAGCACGAACGCGGCGGTGAAGCCCTGGAAGCCGTTGATCGTCTCCAGCACCAGGTTGAAGAAGATCACCGGGGAGAGCATCGGCAGGGTCACGTTCACGAACTGCCGGAACCTGCCGGCCCCGTCGACCGAGGCCGCCTCGTACAGCTCGGTCGGCACCTGCTTGAGCCCGGCCAGGAAGATCACCATTGGCGCGCCGAACTGCCAGATGGCCAGCACCATCAGCGTCTCGAGCGCCCAGTCGGGGTCGTTGACCCAGGGTTTACCCTGAATGCCGAAGAGGGCGAGGAACGAGTTGAACGCGCCCTCCCGGTTGAACATGTTGACCCAGACGATGGCCAGGGCCACGCTGCCGCCGAGCAGCGACGGCAGGTAGAACAGGCCACGGAACAGCCCGACTCCGCGCCAGGCCCGGTTGAGCAGGAGAGCCACCCCGAGCGCCGCGGCCAGCTTCAGCGGTACGGCGATCAGGGCGAAGCTGAGCGTGACCCGTACCGAGTGCCACCACGAGGGGTCGCTGGTGAACATCCGTTCGTAGTTGGCCAGCCCGACCCACTCCACCTCGGACCACGGCGTGAGGATGTCGTAGTTGGTGAAGCTGAGGTAGAGCGACAACAGCATGGGTATCGCCGTGATGCCCATCAGACCGATGAGCCAGGGCGACAGGAATACGTATCCGGCCAGACCTTCCCCGTGCCGGATCCGTCCGGTCCCGCGCCGGCTGGCGTCGGGCCGGACGGATCCGGTGCCGCGTCGGGTCGGGTCGGGCGCCGTGGTCAAGGCCACGAACTGCTCCTCTCCGGGTGGTGCGGCGGGTCAGGAGGCGATTGCCGCCTTGCAGGCCTCGATGAACTGGGCGGCGGCCTCGGCGGGGGTGGCCCGGCCGTACTGCGCGTTCTCGGCGGCCTTGATCAGCTCGGCGCGGACCTTGCTGTGACCCTTGATCGGCACCTGGGGCGACTCGCCGAACTTCTCGGCCAGCTCGGTCTCGACGGCGATGGACTGCTTCATCGCCTCGTCGGTGGTGTCGTCGCTGACCACCCGACGCAGGTCCATGTTGGACGGCAGGCCACGGTCGGTGCCGAGCAGCTTGACCGCCTCCGGGTCGTTCGCCAGGAAATTGATCACGTCGACCGCGATGTCGGCGTTCTTGCTGCCCCGGAACACCGACCAGTACATCGAGGCTCGGGCCCACTGCGCGCTGGGGTCGCCCGGGTAGGCGATGACGCCCAGCTCGTCGGCGGTGTTCTTTTTCAACTCGGGCATCTGGTTGACCCAGACCCAGCTGGTGCCGGCCTTACCGGTCACCACGAGCTGCTTGGTGATGTCGGTGGCGTTGCCCTCGTGGATGACGTCCGGCGTGGGGGTGGCCCCCCGGTCCCGGGCACCCTTCCACAGCTCGAACCACCTGGTCACGTCCTCGGCGGTGAATCCGAGTTCACTGCCGGAGTAGAGGTCCTTGCCCTGCTGGCGCAGCCAGACCCAGAACGCCTTGTAGTCGGCGCTGGGGTCCTGGGTGCCGGGTACGCCGGCCTTCTTGCTGACCTGCTCGGCCCAGGCGATGTGCTCCTCCCAGCTCATCCCGGTGGTCGGCTCGGGCAGCCCGTTCTTGTCCAGCAGCGTCTTGTTGTAGACCAGGCCCTGGGTGTTCTCCCCGGCGGCCAGGCCGGCGAGCTTGCCGTCGACCACCCCGTACTGGAGCAGGCTGGGCGGGAACTTGGTGGTGTCGAGGTCACCGGAGTCCTGGTACGGCTTGAGGTCCAGGGTGGTGTTGCGGGCCGCGTACTCGGCGAGGAAGTTGTCGTCGATCTGGAAGATGTCCGGCGGGTTGCCGCCCGCGGTGAGGGTGGCCAGCTTGTCGAAGTAGCCCTGGTTGGCCTGCCAGGTCTTCTCGAAGGTGACGTCGGGGTTCTTCCGGGTGTACAGGTCCAGCGCCTGCTCGGTGAGCTGGGCCCGGGCGTCGCCACCCCACCAGAAGATCGAGATCTTGGTCTTGCCGTCGGACGCGGCGTCGTCGCCGCAGGCCGCCGCGGCGCCGACCATCGGCAGGGCCACGACCGCGGCGAGCAGGCCGCGCAGCAGCCGGCGGCGCAGCAGGGGGGTACGGTAGGTGCGCCCGTCGGGCGCGTCGGCGGTGGGGTGCGTTGCGGGGTGCATGTGCGCTCACTCCTTGGCGTTAGGAGGCGACGACGTCACCGGCGGCCACGATCGGGTTGCCCGGGTCCGCACGGCGATGCGGGCCCGGGCCAGCGGCAGCGGCTCCGGGACGTTCCCGGCCGGCGTAGGGGCCCGGTCCGGTGGAGTCGCGGATGACCAACTCGGTCTGGAGCATTACCTGTGCGGTGGTGCGACGGACGCCGACAGCCACGGCGGCACCGCTGCCCCGCGCGGTGCGCGGGACGTCGGTGTCCTGTTGCAGCAACATGTCGACGGCCGTCCGGCCGGCGGCCGCGGTAGGCGTGGCCACCGTCGTCAGCCGGGGACGGGTGAGCCGGCTCAGGGAGATGTCGTCGACCCCGACGACACTGATCTCCTGCGGCACCCGGACCCCTAGTGCGTCGAGCCCTTCGAGCAGGCCGATCGCCATCAGGTCGTTGTAGGCGAGCACGGCGGTGACGCCGGCCCGGCGCACCTGCTCCGCCTGGGCGAGACCGCCGGCCTCGGTGGGCGGGTTGGGACCGAGCACCGTCAGGTCGGCGCCCGCGGTCCGGGCGGCGGCGCTGGCGGCCCGCCGGATCTCCCGGCTGGTCCACGAGCCGCGCGGCCCGCCGAGCAGCGCGATCTCCCGGTGGCCCAGCCCGGCGAGATGCTCGATGGCCGAGCGGGCGCCCTGCCCCACGTCCATCAGTACGCAGGGCAGCCCGGCCAGCTGCCGGTTCACCACCACCAGGGGCACCTCCCGGCTGAGCTGCTCGATCAGGCTGTTGCTCATCCGAGGGCTGCACAGCAGCACCCCGTCGACCTGCTTGGCCAGCGCGTGGACCAGCTCCTCCTCGACGGCGGCGTCCTCGTTGGTGTCGGCCACGAAGACGTGGTAGTCGCGGTGGCGGGCCTGGCTCTCCGCCGCCTTGATCAGCGGCGGGAAGAAGGGGTTGGCGATGTCGGCGATGATCAGCCCGATGTTGTGGGTGCGGCCGGTGATGAGTGCGCGGGCGGCGCGGTTGGGCCGGTAGCCCAGATCCTCGGCGCAGGCGAGCACGCGTACCCGGGTCTCGGGATTGACCAGGTGGGGTGCGGAGAAGGTGCGGGACACCGTGGAGATGTGCACCCCGGAGGCCCGTGCGACGTCCCGGATGGTGACTGGCATTCAGGCCCCCTTCATCGATGTGTCGGCGGTCACGGTGTCGCCAATTAATGCAAACGGTTGCTCCAGTGTCAACGGCCGATGGTTGCGGCTGTGTTTCAGGAGTCGGCTCTCCATGCACCTCAATGCCTCGAAGCCGGGGCAAAAGCCGCCGATTTCCGGGCCGTCGTTGACTCGGGGCAATCGATCGTGATTACTTCAATGCAAAGGTTTGCAGAGAGATCGAGGAGCATCGGTTCGTGTCACCCCAATCCGGAGGACGGGCCCGGCACGCCGTGGTCGGCACCGGCGCCCGCGCCGAGATGTTCGTCCGGGCGCTGGTGCGCGACCACGCCGACACCGCCGAACTGGTGGCGTTCGCCGACGTCAACCAGGCCCGGATGGACGCCCACAACCGGTGGCTCGGCGAGCTGGGTCACCGGCCCGTGCCGACGTACCACGCGGCCGACTTCACCACGATGCTCGCCAAGGAGCGCGTCGACGTGGTGCTGGTGACCTCGGTCGACGTCACCCACGACGAGTACGTGGTGGCCGCCCTGGAGGCCGGCTGCGACGTGGTCACCGAGAAACCGATGACCACCGACGCGCCGCGCTGCCAGCGCATCCTCGACGCGGTACGGCGCACCGGTCGGCGGGTGACCGTGGCCTTCAACTACCGCTACAACCCGCTGCACGAGCAGCTGCGCCGGCTGCTGGCCGACGGCGCGGTCGGCGAGATCGGCTCGGTGCACTTCGAGTGGTTGCTCGACGTGCGCCACGGCGCCGACTACTTCCGCCGCTGGCACCGCGACAAGGCCAGCTCCGGCGGGCTGATGGTGCACAAGGCCAGCCACCACTTCGACCTGGTCAACTGGTGGCTGGACGCCACGCCGGTGCAGGTGTACGCGGCCGGGCGGCTGTTCTTCTACGGCGACGCCGGTCGTCGACACGGCTACGCCCGCGACTACGACCGGGCGCACGCCGCGCCGGCCGCCGAGGACGACCCGTTCGCGTTGCGCCTTGCCGAGCATCCCCGGCTGCGCGAGCTGTACCTCGACGCCGAGGCCGAGGACGGCTACCACCGCGACCGCAACGTCTTCGCTCCCGGGGTGAGCATCGAGGACGACATGGCGGTGCTGGCCACCTACTCCACCGGGGCGACCATGACCTACCACCTCACCGCGTACGCGCCCTGGGAGGGTTACCGGGTGATGGTCAACGGCAGCCGGGGCCGCCTCGAACTGGAGGTCACCGAGAGCGAGTTCGTCAGCCCGGCCGCCGCCGGCGCACTGAAGGGCGCCGCCCTGCACGGCGACCAGGCCGCCGACGAGGGCGGCGCGGCCACGCTGACCCTGCGCCCCTTCTGGTCGCCACCGCAACGCATCGAGGTCGATGGGTACACCCGGCACGGGCACGGCGGGGCGGACGCTCGGATGACCCAGGTGCTGTTCGGCGGCGTACCCGATCCGCTGCACCGCGCGGCGACCGCCCGCGACGGCGCGCTGGCCCTGCTCACCGGCCTGGCCGCCAACCGGTCCTTCGACACCGGCGCCCCCGTCCGGGTCGCCGACCTGCTCAGCCTCGACTGACTCGACCACAGGAGCCGCTCCCCGTGCCCACCTCGACCAGACCCGACCTGCTCCTCCCCGCCGAGCCGGGCCAACGCGCACTGGCCCGGGAGCTGTACGCGCTGGTGGCGCAGCTGCCCATCATCTCCCCGCACGGGCACGTCGACCCGGCGCTGCTGGCCGAGGACCAGCCGTTCCCCGACCCGTCGCAACTGCTCATCGTGCCCGACCACTACGTGACCCGGATGCTGCTCAGCCAGGGCGTCTCCCCCGGCGAGCTGGGCGTGCCCAGCCGTGACGGCAGCCCGGTGGAGACCGACGGGCGGAGGATCTGGCGTCGCTTCGCCGACCGCTGGCACCTGTTCCGGGGCACCCCCTCGCGGTTGTGGCTGGAGCAGACCTTCACCGAGGTGTTCGGCGTCGGCACCCGGCTCACGCCGGACACCGCCGACGAGGTGTACGACGCCCTCGCGGCCCGGCTCGCCGAGTCCGACTTCCGGCCCCGGGCACTGTTCGAGCGGTTCAACATCGAGGTGCTCGCCACCACCGAGTCCCCCTTGGACGACCTGGGCCGGCACGCCAAGCTCGCCGCCGACGGCTGGGGTGGTCCGGGCGGGCGGGTGGTCACCACTTTCCGCCCGGACAACGTGGTGGACCTGGACTTCGAGGACTGGTCGGGCAACGTCGACCGGCTCGGCGAGATCACCGGGGAGGACACCGGCACGTACGCCGGCTATCTGGCCGCGCTGCGCGCGCGCCGGGCCGCCTTCATCGCCGCCGGGGCCACCTCCTCCGACCACGGCCACCCCACCGCCCGCACCCTCGACCTCGGTGCGGACGCGGCGACGCTGTTCGACCGGGCCCGCCGGGGCGCGGCCGAGCCGGGCGACGCCGAGGCGTTCCGGGCGCACATGCTGTTGGAGTTCGCCCGGATGTCGCTCGACGACGGCCTGGTCATGCAGCTGCACCCGGGCGCGGTACGCAACCACAACCGGTGGCTGTACGCCCGGCACGGCCGCGACGTGGGTGGTGACATCCCGCAGGTCACCGAGTACGTGCACGCCCTCGCCCCGCTGCTGGATGCCTACGGCAACGACCCGCGGCTGCGGGTGGTGCTCTACACCCTCGACGAGGACACCTTCACCCGGGAGCTGGCGCCACTGGCGGGCGGGTACGCCGCCCTGCTGCTCGGCGCGCCCTGGTGGTTCCTGGACTCCCCCGAGGTGCTGCGCCGTTTCCGGGAGGCGGTCACCGAGACCGCCGGCTTCTACAACACCGCCGGGTTCGTCGACGACACCCGGGCGTTCTGCTCCATCCCGGTCCGCCACGACGTGGCCCGTCGCGTCGACGCCGGCTTCCTGGCCCGGCTGGTCGCCGAGCACCGGTTGCCGATGGACGAGGCCGCCGAGACCATCGTCGACCTGGCGTACCGGCTGCCGAAGCAGGTCTTCAAGTTCGGGGAGAGGGCATGACCAGAATCACCGAGGTCACCGTGCACGACGTACGGTTTCCCACCGCCGCCAGCGGCGATGGCTCCGACGCGATCAACCGCGGCGACTACTCGGCCACCTACGTGGAGCTGGGCACCGACGGCGGCCCGACCGGCGCCGGATTCACCTTCACCAACGGCCGGGGCAACGAGATCACCTGTGCCGCTGTCCAGGCGCTGCGGCACCACGTGGTGGGCCGGACCGTGGCGGAGCTCGACGCCGACCCGGTGGTTTTCTGGCGGTCACTCGCCGCCGACGTGCAGCTGCGCTGGCTGGGCCCGGAGAAGGGGGTCATCCACATGGCCACCGGTGCGCTGGTCAACGCCGTGTGGGACCTGAAGGCCAAGCTGTCCGGCAAGCCGATGTGGCGCTACCTGGCCGAGCTGCCCACCGACGAGCTGGTGGCCAACGTCGACTTCAAGCACATCACCGACGCGCTCACGCCGGACGAGGCCGCCGCCATCCTGGACAAGGGCCGCGACGGGCTCGCCGACCGGCTGGCCGGGCTGGAGCGCGACGGCTTCCCCTCGTACACCACCTCGGTGGGCTGGCTCGGCTACCCCGACGACAAGGTCCGCGCGCTGACCCGTGCCGCGTACGAGCAGGGCTGGCGGGCGATGAAGATGAAGGTCGGTGGCCCGCCCGCCGACGACCTGCGGCGGGCCCGGATCATCCGGTCGGAGATCGGGCCGGACGCGCTGCTGATGATGGACGCGAACCAGGTCTGGGACGTCGACGAGGCGATCACCAACATGACGGCGCTGGCCGAGGTCGACCCGTACTGGATCGAGGAGCCGACGCACGCCGACGACATCCTCGGCCACGCCCGGATCGCCCGCGCGATGGGCGAGCTGACCGGCGGGCGGTGCCGGGTCGCCACCGGCGAGGTGGCCGCCAACAAGGTCATCTTCAAGCAGCTGCTCCAGGCCGAAGCGATCGGCGTGATGCAGATCGACGCCTGCCGGGTCGGCGGGGTCAACGAGGTGCTCGCCGAGATCCTGATGGCGGCGAAGTTCGGGGTGCCGATCTGCCCGCACGCCGGCGGCGTCGGCCTCTGCGAGTACGTGCAGCACCTGGCGATCTTCGACTACCTGCGGGTGGGCACGAGTCTGGAGGGACGGATGGTGGAGTACGTCGACCACCTGCACGAGCACTTCGTCGACCCGGTACGCACCCGCGACGGGCGCTACCTGCTGCCGACCGCGCCCGGTTACAGCGCCACCATGCACCCGGAGTCGATCGCGACCTTCCGCTTCCCGGACGGCCCGGCGTGGCGGTGACCGTGGACGCGTCCCGGCTCGGGCTGGGCGTGGTGCGCCGGCTGCCCGCCGACGCCCGCCCAATGGTCCGCCCGGGCACCGTGCCGGCGGGCGTGGTGCACCTCGGGCTCGGCGCCTTCCACCGCGCCCACCAGGCGGTCTACACCGAGCAGGCGATCGGCCTGGCCGGCGGCGACTGGGGCATCGTCGGCGTGGCGCCCCGCAACGCGGCGCTGGTGGCGGCACTGGCCGCCCAGGACAACCTCTTCAGCGTGAGCACGCTCTCCGCCGCCGACCGACGCACCCGGGTGGTCGGTGCGCTGGCCGGGGTGCGGTTGGCCGCCGCCGACCCGCAGGCGGTGGTGGCCCTGCTGGCCGACCCGGCGATCCGGGTGGTCACCCTGACCGTGACGGAGAAGGCGTACCAGCTGGACCCGGCCGGCGGAACGCTGCGCCCCGACGCCGACCTGGTCGCCGACCTCACCATCGACCGACCGCCGGCCACCGTGCCGGGGCTGCTGGTCCGCGGGCTGCTCGCCCGGGCCGCCGCCGACGCCGGGCCGATCGCCCTGGTCAGCTGCGACAACCTGCCCGCCAACGGCCGCCGGCTACGCGGCCTGGTGACCCAGTCCCTGGCGTACGCGGGCACCCCGCGTCCGGCACTCGACTGGGTCGAGGAGCAGGTCGGTTTCCCCGGCACCATGGTGGACCGCATCGTCCCGGCCAGTACCCCGGAGACCCTGGCCGCCGCCCGCCGGGCACTCGGCGTCGAGGATCTCGCGGCGGTGGCGGCCGAGCCGTACACCCAGTGGGTCATCGAGGACGACTTTCCCGGCGGCCGACCCGCGTGGGACCGGGCCGGGGCGGTGCTCTGCGCGGACGCGGGGCCGTGGGAACGGCTCAAGCTGCGCGCCCTCAACGGGGTGCACTCGGCGACCGCGTACCTCGGTGCGCTGGCCGGTTGCGAGACGATCGCCGACGCCCTCGCGCTGCCGCACCTGGCCACCGTGCTGCGCCGGTTGATCGCCGAGGACGTGGCGGCCAGCTTCGCCCCGCCCGACGGGATCGACGTGGTCGGCTACGGCGAGCAGGTGCTGGAGCGTTTCGGCAATCCGGCGATCCGGCACCGCACGCTCCAGGTGGCGATGGACGGGTCGCAGAAGCTGCCGCAGCGCATCCTGCACACGATCGCCGACCTGCGCGGGGCCGGCCGTCCGGCCCGTTGGGCGGCGCTCGTCGTGGCCGCCTGGATCCGCTTCGCCCAGGGCACCGCCGACGACGGCCGTACCCTGCCGCTGGACGACCCGTTGGCGGAACGGATCCGCGCGGCCCTGACCGCCGCGCCGCAGACCCCGTCCGGGGCGGTGGACGCGGTGCTCGGCCTCGACGAGGTCGTCCCGCCCGAGGTGGCCGCCGACGCCCAGGTCCGCGCGGACGTGGTGGCCTGGCTCACCGACCTGCACCGCCACGGTGTGCCCGCCACCCTGGCCGGTGCGCTGTGACGGTAAGGAAGGGCACCTTGTTAACGCCTGCGGTAGAGGAAGGGGCCCCTCTTAACGTTCCGCGCGTGGCGCTGGTCGGGGCGAACGGGCACGGGCGCTGGCACCGACGGGTGATCAGCCCGCTGCACGACGCCGGCCGGGTACGCCTGGTCGCCCTGGTCGACACCCGGCCCATCGAGCCGGAACCAGCGGCGCCGGTGCCGGCCGGCGTGCCGGTGTTCACCGACCACCGCGCGATGCTGGCCGACGTCGTACCGGACGTGGTGGTCATCTGCACCCCGCCGCACACCCATCTGCGGATCGCCCGGGACGCGGTGACCGCCGGTGCGGACGTGCTGTTGGAGAAGCCGCCGGTGCTGTCCACCACCGAACACGAGGAGCTGGCCGGGGCGCTGGCCACCACCGGCCGGGTGGCGCAGGTCGGGTTCCAGGCGCTCGGCTCGGCGGCGCTGACCGCGCTGACCGACGCGGTGCTGGCCGGCCGGGTGGGTGCGGTGGACCGCATCGCCACGGTGGCCGCCTGGCAACGCCCGGACGCCTACTACGCCCGCGCGCCCTGGGCCGGACGCCGACTGCTCGACGGACGGCCGGTGCTCGACGGCGCGCTGGCCAATCCCCTGGCACACGCGGTGATGCAGTGCCTGGCGGTCGCCGAGGCCGTGGGTGGCGCACCGGCGGAGCCGGCAAGCATCGAGGTGGAGCGCTACCGGGTGCGGCCGATCGAGGTGGACGACACCGCCGTGTTGCGGGTACGGCCGCGTCACGGGCCGCCGATCGTCGCCGCGGTGACCCTCGCCGGTGAGGATTTCATCGCCGGCGAGGTGATCGTCACCGGCGACGGTGGGCGGGCGGTGCTGGAGTACCCGACCGACCGGCTGCTGCTCCCCGGCGACGCCACCGCCCGCGAGGTGCCCGGGCGGCGCGGGTTGCTGGAGAACCTGCTGGCCCATCGGGCCGATCCGCGGGTGCCGCTGATCGCGCCGCTGGCCCGAACCGCCCCGTTCACCGCCGTGCTGACCGCCCTCCAGGCGGCCCCCGAGCCGACGCTGCTGGACGGTGCCCTGGTGGAGACCGTCGGCGCCGGTCCGCAGCGGGTGCTGCGGGTACGGGGCGTCAACGAGGTGCTACGTCTGGTGGCCGAGCAGGGTCGACTTCCGTCAGAACTCGGGGTGCCCTGGGCGGTCGCCCCTTGGCGAACCGATCCGATCGGGCAAGAATAGGAGGCGTCGCCGCAACAAACTGCAAATCCCCGATCCACACGGAATCGACGGACAACGCGCCGAACAGCGACTTCCCGACGAAATGACGTCGGGGCGATGCCACTCGAAAACATTTACTGCAACAAAGCTGCACGTCACATATATTGACGTTCATAAAAGCGCAACCGTAACCTTCGCCATAAATACGAAACACCGACGAAGGAAACGGTACGAGCCGATGCGCAGAATCGCCGCCGCCGCGGCATCGATCATTCTCACGTTGACGGGCGCCCCCGCCGCGGCCCGACCCTCGGACGACCCGGGCGCGTCCTCGGGTTCGCACGCGCAGCGGGGCGACCTCCCAGCGCTGGCCCGACAGCTCGGCCGGCAGGTCCTGCCGGCCGGTGACGGCTGGGCCGCCGCCGGGGCTGGCACCACCGGAGGCGCCGCCGCCACGGCCGACCAGGTGCACGTGGTCGGCAGCCGGGCGGAACTGGTCGCCGCGCTGGGCGGCGACAACGCCACCAACGCCACGAACGCCACCCCGAAGATCGTGTACGTCAGGGGCAGCATCGACGGTTTCGAGGACGCCGACGGTCGACTGCTCGACTGCACCGACCTGGCCGATCCCGGGTACACGCTGGAGGCCTACCTGGCCGCGTACGACCCGGCGGTGTGGGGTCGGGTGGCGCCGAGCGGGCCGCTGGAGGAGGCGCGGGCAAGGTCGGTGACCAACCAGACCCGGCAGACCCAGATCAACGTCGGCTCGAACACCACCATCGTCGGGCTCGGCGGTGCGCGGCTGACCGGCCTCACCCTGATGATCGACCGGGTCTCCAACGTCATCGTCCGCAACATCACCTTCGACGACGCCCGGGACTGCTTCCCCGCCTGGTCCCCCACCGACGGCGACACCGGCAACTGGAACTCGCAGTACGACCTGCTCTCGATCCGCCGCAGTGAGAACGTCTGGATCGACCGCAACACCTTCACCGACGGCGACAACCCCGACAGCGCCCAGCCGATCCACTTCGGACGGCCGTACCAGGTGCACGACGGCGCGCTCGACATCACCCACACCGCCAGCCTGGTCACCGCCTCCTGGAACCGTTTCGACGGGCGGGACAAGGTGATGCTGATCGGCTCGTCCAACACGGTCGGCCCGGACGTCGACCGGCTCAAGGTCACCCTGCACCACAACCTGTTCGACGGATCGCTGCAACGGCTGCCGCGGGTCCGTTTCGGTCAGGTCGACGTCTACAACAACGCCTACCGGCTCGGCGGCGACGGCTTCGAGTACGCCATCGGCGTCGGCGTCCAGTCCGCCGTGTACGCCGAGAACAACCACTTCACCCTCGGCGCCGGTACCAGCGCCGCCGACGTGCTCTACGACTGGGGCGGCACCGCGATCACCACCCGGGGCAACTGGGTCGACCCGGCCGGCGGCCCGGCCCGCCCGGTGGACCTGGTTGCCGCGTACAACGCCGTACACGATCCCGACCTGAACCCGGACGCCGGCTGGACGCCGACGCTGCGGCACGGCCCGGTGCTGCCGGCCCCGCTGGTGCCGCTGGTCGTCGGCCCGTTGGCCGGCGCCGACCGGCTGCCGCGGTAACCCCGGCTGTTAACAAGGGGCCCCTGCTCTACCTCAGACGTTAAGAGGGGGCCCTTCCTTACACCACCACCACCAAGGAAGGTGAGACGAGGATGAGACGACCAGTCGCACTTCGACTCCTCGCGGGGCTGGCCGCCACCGCCATGGGAGCCGCGGTCTGCGTGGCCCTGACGACGCCGCAGGCGTCGGCCGCGGTCGGCAGCGCCACCGGCTTCGCGACCCGCAACGGCGGCACCACCGGGGGTACCGGCGGGCAGACCGTACGCGCCACCACCGGAACCCAGATCCACGCCGCCCTCTGCAACCGGGCCAGCAGCAGCACCCCGATCATCATCCAGGTCGAGGGAACCATCAACCACGGCAACACCACCAAGGTGTCGGGTTCCAGCTGCAACACCGCCGCCGACGTGATCGAACTCAAGCAGATCAGCAACGTCACGATCCTCGGGGTCGGCAACGGCGCTGTCTTCGACCAGATCGGCATCCACATCCGCGAGGCCAGCAACATCGTCATCCAGAACGTGACCGTCCGCAACGTCAAGAAGTCCGGCTCGCCCACCTCCAACGGCGGTGACGCCATCGGCATGGAGGCGACCGTCCGCAACGTCTGGGTCGACCACGTCACGCTGGAGGCCTCCGGCGGCGAGTCGGAGGGCTTCGACGGCCTGTTCGACATGAAGAACAACACCCAGTACGTGACGCTGTCCTACAGCATCCTGCGCAACTCCGGCCGGGGTGGCCTGATCGGGTCCAGCGAGAGCGACCTCAGCAACGACTTCATCACCTTCCACCACAACCTGTTCCAGAACCTCGACTCCCGCGCTCCCCTGCTGCGCGGCGGCACCGCGCACATCTACAACAACCACTACGTGAACATCCGCGAGTCCGGCATCAACTCCCGGGCCGGGGCGCGCGCCAAGGTGGACAACAACTACTTCCAGAACTCCAAGGACGTGCTGGGCACCTTCTACACCAACCAGGCCGGCTACTGGCAGGTCAGCGGCAACACCTTCGACAACGTGACCTGGTCCAGCCGCAGCGGCGACAACAACCCGGCCGGCCCGAACCCGACGTCCAACACCAGCGTCAGCATCCCGTACCCGTACAGCCTCGACCCGGCGAGCTGCGTGCCGAGCGTCGTCAGCCAGACCGCCGGCGCTAACAAGGGCATCCGCACGTCGAACGGCAGCTGCACGCCGCAGAGCCCGACCGCCGGACCGACCAGCCCGACCCCGCGACCGACCAACACCACCCCGCCCCCGACCAGCAACCCCACGCCGACCCCGAGCCAGCCCAGCGGCACCAACCTGAGCATCGGTGCCGGCTCCGACGGCTCCAGCAAGGCCAGCGGCACCAGCTACGGCGACGTGCGCGACGGCAACATGAACACCGCCTGGTCACCGAGCGGCGCGACCGGCCAGATCTCGATCAAGTGGGACACCGCCACCGCCGTGTCCAGGATCAACATCCGCGAGGCGTCCGGCGCGGTCGGCAACATCCGCAACTGGCGGGTACTCAACCACGACACCGGCGCGGTCCTGGCCACCGGCACCGGCGCGGGCGTCATCACCTTCACCAGAACGTCCCTGCGCAAGATCACCTTCGACATCACCAGCTCGACCGGCACGCCGAGGGTCGCCGAGTTCGAAACGTACGCCAGCTGACACACCAGCACGGACAGAGGGCGGGAGCCGCCGGACATCGACGGCTCCCACCACTGCACTCCTGTCTCCCCTTTGCTCTGCGTCAACCGACGCAACGGGTTGACCCCGGAACCGATGCGTGGGTTGAAGCAGAGCAAAGGGGGCACGCGATAGGCACGGTGGCGAGCAGGTAGTCATCCCGCCGGTTCGGGCGGGTCCTCGCGTGGCAACGAGTTCGGCTCATCCCCCTGGTCGGGACGGGTGCGCGTGCCCGCCCCGGCCCACAAAGCTGCTCTGTCGTCGTACCGCCGATTGGGGCTGCGGCGGGCAGAGCGGGCGGCGACGCCACCGCCAAACGTGAGATCTACGTCCGGCTCACCGGCCTTTGCCGCGCCCCGGAGCCCCCGACGGCTGGTCGGGCGGCTGGTGGCACGCCACCTCCGAGACTCCGGCGGCCGTCGACGGTCAACCCGACACCGCCTGCCGCGCGGGCCGTCGAGGGCCGGCGGGTCGCGAGGATGGCCAGGGTCTCCCGCCGTACGTCGTGGGGCTCGTGAGTCAGGCGGCGGTGGGCGAAGCGGACCACCAGGATGCCGACGGTCGCAAGTAGCGCGTCCCTGCGCAGGTCGATCTCACGTTGACGAGGGTCGCCGTGGGACGTCGCCCCGTCGAGTTCGATGTTGACCCGTTCCTGCTCGGCGAAGAGGTCGAGGTACATGGTGCGGCGCCCGATGGTGATCCGCGCCTGCCGTCGGAACGCCGGCATTCCGGGGCCGGTGAAGACGTGCTCGTGCCCCCAGATCTCCAGCGGGCTGCGGCAGCCATCGGCCAGCCTGGTCAGTAGCGACCCTAGGGCTGCCCGGTCCGGCAGCCTCGGCGCACCCCGCAGGGCCGACGCCAGCCGCTCAGGTGTGGTGAGGCGGTCATTCACCGCTCTGATCACCGGTGCCCGCCGTTCATCGGGTGGCAGCAGCTGCCAGGAGTCGACTAGGGTCCGCTCGACGCGGGTCATCGGAAGGCCCCGGCGTACCACCACCTGCGGCGGTTCGAGGGTGAAGTCCCGCCGTCGGTGCACTCGGGCACCGGGCTGGCCGCGCAGGCCACCGCCGAGCGGCGCGCTCAGGTGCAGCGGCTCACCGGTCGCCTGTCGGCGTAGGCCCCACAGGTCGAGCGCGGTGAGGTGGCTGAACGCCGCCCGGCCCCGTACCCAGGCGCACGCCGCGCGGCGTGCCACGGACGGGTCGAGTCGGTTGAGCGCGGGAGCGTCGTCCGTCCGGTGAGTCAGCAGCTGCGCCGCCACGAACACGCCCGGCAGGACCCGCACCAGGTCGCCGGCGCCACACGCTTGTTGGAGAACCCACCGGGGCACCACCTGCTCGACGGACGCCCGGCTCACCAGCCCGCCGCCCCGCGCCACCAGCTCCCGAAGCACCCCGTTCACGCGATCGACCGTGCCGCCCTACCCCGTGGGCCCGCAACCGCCCACGCGCTTACCTGTGGACAGCCACCCCACTGTGGAAAACCCACGCCTCGCGGCCGGATTCGCTACGGAGAACGGGCTACCCCTGATCTGTGTCAGTAAATGTCGGCCGGAGCCGGCGTGTCGAGCACCGGAACTGCCACGGATCGGGAGACACACGCTGGGTGGGGTGATCCGATATAAGGGACGGATGGAGTTGCCGCCGTACCTGGCCACGATGCCGATGCACGCGATCACCGAGATGCACGGCGAGGCCGGGCTGCGGGAGCGGTTCCGGCTGGAGGTCGAGGGATACGACGATGCGGAGCGGCGCCGGCTCGGGGAGGCGTTGGAGCTGGCCGCGTGGCTGCATCGCGATGATCGGCGGTCGCGGGAGCCGTACGTCAATCATCTGCTCCGGGTGGCGATCCGGATGATGCACCACTACCAGGTACGCGATGTCGACGTGATCGTCGCCGGGCTGCTGCACGACGCCGTCGAGGACCACCCGGCCGAGCTGGCCGGCGATGGGAATGCCGCTGACGCCGACGCGGCGTTGGCGGTGCTGGCCGAGCGGTTCGGGGCACGGGTGGCGCGGCTGGTCGCTGCGGTCACCAACCCGGCGTGGGATCCCGGGCGGGACCGGAACGAGCAGTACCGGGAGCATGTCGCCGCCAGCCTCGAACGGGAGCCCTGGGCCCGGGTCATCAAGGTCTCCGACTTCACCGACAACGGCGTCGGGGTGATCCATTCAGTCGGCCCGAAGGTCGAGTCGTCGGCCCGCAAGTACCGCCCGCTCGTGCCGGTGTACCGCGACCTCGTCACCCGGGCCGACACTCCCCTGTCCGAGCCGGTCAAGCGGCACATCCTGGACCAGCTCGACCTGGCCGAGCAGCGCTTCAGCGCCATCCTCGACCAACCCGCCCACCCCGCCTGAACCACACCGAACGACCGAAGCCGCACACGCCACCCCAGCGATGCCGCGCACCGCCCAGCAACGCCCCGCACACCACCGCGGCGAGACGGCGCACGCCACCCCGGCGACGCCCCGATCCCGGCCCGCCGCTGATTCGTCCGTGCCATCAGCTCGACAGCGCGCACCTTGCTTGAGTGACGCCGCCAACCCACCTGGGCAGCACCGCCCATTCCCACCAGCCCCCACCCAACGGCGTCCTGTCACCGCTCAGCCGGGACTCCGGTGTGCGCGCCGGGGCTGGGACTGAGCCTGCTTACCAGGAGTTCGGCCTGGGCCACCGATCCGCCGCCGACGCCGAGCCCACCACGGGCGGCCCGGTAGAACTCGTCCCGTGCCTCGTTGGCCCGGTGCAGCAACGTGGGCTGGTCGGCGTCGGCCTGCCCGCCCCGCGCCACGCGTTCGATCTCCCAGACCGTGTCCCGCCACGCGCGAGCCGCGACCACGGTCGGCTCGTCGCCGAGCAGCAGCACGTTCTCCCAGGCCAGCGTGTGCCGGAAGTCGGCCTCCGCGAGCGCGGCGAGTTCGGCGTCCCGGTCGAGGTGGCCGCCGATCAGCCGGCTGGCGATGGTGTGTGCCTCCTTGAGCACCCGGGCGAACTCGGCGTACGCGTCGAGCCGTCGCTCGTCCCAGCGCACCGTCTGGTTGCGTCGCCACCGTGACCGGTCGGCCAGCGAGGTGGCGACGATCGTGCCGATGGTGCCGACGAGCACGCCGAGGAGTGCTGGTAGCTGCGCAGCGATGCCGTCCATGACCGCACAGCCTGGCAACCACCGGCAAGCGCCGTCCACCCCGTCGACAGGGGACGTGCCGTGGATACGATCCTGAAGATGGATAATCCGCTGGCCCAGCTGTCACTGGCCGAGCTGCGGCAACGCACCAGCGTCAAGTGGCGCCTGTACCCCGAGGACGTGCTGCCCCTGTGGGTGGCCGAGATGGACGTGCCGTTGGCGGCGTCGGTGGTCGAGGCGCTGCACGACGCGGTCGAGCGCGGCGACACCGGATACGCCTACGGCACGGCGTACGCCGAGGCGTTGGGTGCCTTCGCGGCCGAGCGGTGGGGCTGGTCCGATCTGGCGGTCGAGCGCACCACCCTGGCGCCGGACGTGATGCACGGCGTCGTCGAGGTGATCCGACTGCTGACCGCTCCCGGTGACGCGGTCGTGGTCTGCGCACCGGTCTACGCCCCGTTCTACGCCTTCGTCAGCCATGACGGTCGGCGGGTCATCGAGGCGCCGCTCGGGGCGGACCGACGGATGGACCTGTCGGCGTTGGACGAGGCGTTCCGTCGGGCGCGCGCCGGTGGCCGGCGGGCGGTCTTCCTGATGAGCAACCCGCACAACCCGACGGGTGTCGTCCACCGCCGCGACGAACTCGAAGCGGTCGCCGACCTCGCCGACCGGCACGGGGTGCGGGTGGTGTCCGACGAGATCCACGCCCCACTCGTACTGCCCGGAGCCCGCTTCACCCCGTATCTCACCGTGCGCGGCGCCGAGGACGCCTTCGCCGTCCTGTCCGCCTCGAAGGCGTGGAACCTGGCCGGGTTGAAGGCGGCGCTGGTGGTCGCGGGGCCGCGGGCGGTGGCCGACCTGCGGCGGATACCCGAAGAGGTCAGCCACGGGCCGAGCCATCTGGGCGTCATCGCGCACACCGCCGCCCTGCGCGGCGGCGGGGAATGGCTGGACCGCCTGCTCGACGGTCTCGACGAGAACCGTGAGCTGCTGGGAACGCTGCTGGCGCGACACCTCCCGACCATCCGGTTCCACCGGCCGGAGGCCACCTGCCTGGCCTGGCTGGACTGCACCGCGCTGGGTATCGACAGCGGACCGGCCGGCGACGAGCCGGGCGTGGTGACCGACCTTGGCGGTCCGGCGGGAATGTTCCTCGACCGGGCGCGGGTCGCCCTCAGCTCCGGGCACGTCTTCGGTACCGGCGGTGCCGGCTTCGTACGGCTGAACTTCGCCACCTCGCCGGCCATCCTGACCGAGGCGGTGACCCGGATGGGCCGCGCCGTCACCGAGCACCGGGCTGCGGCGAGCCGGCCGGGAGGCTGAGTCAGGCGAAGAACCCGGCGCGCAGGTTGATGCCGTGTTCCAGCCACGCCTTGAGGCAGCAGAGCATGTTGGTCCAGCCCTCACAGTTGCCGTACGAGGCCCGCTGGCCCTCGGGGGTGGGTCGCCACCCCTCCTCGGCGATGGTGACCAGGGTCCGGTCGTCGTCCAGGGCCTCGAACTCCATGGTGACCGTGGTGAAGTAGGACGCTCCGGCGACCGGCTCGTCGGTGGTGGACTGGGCACCGTCGGCCGCCTCCCAGCGCAGCACGATCCGCCGGTCCTGCTCCACCTCGACCACCTCGACCGGGAACGCCCCGGGGAAGTCGGCGAAGTCCCAACTGACGGTGGCTCCGGTGGCCAGTCGACCCTTGGCGCCGCCGGTGGTGAAGTACCGGGAGAGCTGGTCGGGATCGACCACCGCCTCGAACACCTCGTGCACCGGCCGGCTGATCCGTCCGGCGATCTTGAACCGCAGGTCCACGACGATCACCTCTCCCATCCGCGACATGTTATAGCTTTATAACATGTCGAGTCGTCGTGGAGAGCGTTCCGGCCAGGATCCGGTCGACGAGGACCGGGTGTTCAAGGCGCTGGCGTCGGCGACCCGCCGGCAGATCCTCGACGCGCTGAAAGACCAGGCCCGCACCACCGGCGACCTCTGCGAACGCTTCCCGCAACTGGACCGGTGCACGGTGATGCAGCACCTGCGCGTGCTGGAGGCGGCGGGGCTCGTCATCGCCCAACGCAAGGGCCGCGAGCGCTGGAACCACCTCGACCCGCTACCGATCAAGCACATCCACGACCGGTGGATCGGCGACTACGCGAGCGCCGCGGTGGGGATGCTGGCCACCCTCAGGACCGACCTCGAGAGCCGTACGCCCGACCGGCGGCCCGGCCACGGGTCGGGCTGAACGGCACGCCGGCGTCAGCCCGTCGTCGAGACGAAGAGGCAGAAGGGGTGGCCTGCCGGATCGGCGTACGCCCGGAACGGCTCGTCGGGACCGTTGATCTGGTCGGCCAGCAGGCGGCCGCCGAGGGCGAGCACGCGCTCGTGCTGCGCCAGCAACTGCTCGGTGGAGGTCACGCTCAGGTCCAGGTGCAGCTGCTGGGGCACCCGGCCGTCCGGCCAGGTCGGGCGCGGCAGTTGGTCGACCTGCTGGAAGGCCAGTTGCGGGCGGCCCTCCGGGGTCCGCAGCACGAGCCAGTCGTCGCCTCGCTCGTCCGGCTGCCCGGGTTCGGGTGGCTCGTCGCCGGGTCGGTAGACCAGGCCCAGCAACTCGCGGTAGAACTCCGCGAGCGACCTGGCGTCGGTGCAGTCGAGCACCACCTGGCACAGCCTGGGTGCGTTCTCCCGGTCAACCACCCTGGTCACCTCCGAACAGGGACAAGAACCATGACGGCGCGGCGCCGGCCGCCCGAACAGTGATCACTCTCGGTCGGGCGCCGGCCCGTTGTCGTTGAGCCGGAAGCTGCTCGTCGGCGGCGCGTCGCCCAGTTCCTCCAGGATCAGCCCGGAGTCCCGCGAGCTTCGCAGGTACGCCGAGCCGCTGCTGATCAGAAAGCCCTCGTCCGCGTCGGGGGCGGTGATGGTGAATCGCTGCCGGGGCTCGTCCTCCCGGCAGGCCGCGCCCTCCACGATCAGCGGGCGGCTACCGCCCGGGTTGCGGACCTGCCAGCAGAGCGGCTCGCCGGTGCCGGGGCCACCACCGGTGCCGCGGTACGACCTGATCAGAAACTCCTGCCCGGACAGCGGGGTCGGCACGAACAACTGCCGACCACTGTCGTCGTCCACCTCGGCCAGGCGACCGTCATCGGTCAGCGACAGTCCCGCCTCGAACCCGTCGACCCGGGTGATGGTGACCTGGCGGGTGCCCGACAACACCCTCGGGGTCGCCGTCGGCGACGGGCTGGCCGGCTCCGACGCCGTGGGCGTGGGTGATGCGGTGGTGGTCACGTCGGTGACGGGCGTGCCGGTGACCGTCGGCGAGGCGGAGACCTCGTCGTTCGGGCTCGTCCCACCGCAGCCACCGGTCGCGACGGCGAGCGCCACCAGCCCTGCTCCGGCGAACCAGTTCCGCATCGACATCCCTCGCTCCTCGTCCCGGCGGCGTCTCCGGTCGGCGACCGGGGGCACCGCTCCCTCACAGCCGTCCGCTAGATCCACGTACCCGGCAGGCGTCGCGGGTATGCGGCACGGCACCGGTTGCTACTCAGGTCGTAAGCCGAATGCCATCCTGCGCCAGATGTCGCGTCGACGGCGCTCGCCCAGGCTGGTTCCAGGCCCCGGGTGACGCCGTACGGAAGCCCTCCGAACACCCGCGCGGCCCGGAAGGTGGCAGCGGACCGTGATCCACGAGACCGTGACCCGACCTCGCTCACCCCGAACCCTGTCCCGTGTCGGACGACTCGGCGCGGCCCTGGCCACGGCGGTCGCCGTCGCCGCGACGGTCGCCGGATGCGGCACGTCCGGGACCGACCCGGCACCGCCCGTGCCCGCTCCGGCCGCGCCGGGCGCACCGGCCGACCCCGGCGCGGACGTCAACGCCTGGCTCGACGGGCTGTTGCCGGCCGCCCTGGCCCGCGCCGGTATCGCGGGAGCGAGCGTCGCCGTGGTCCGCGACGGCGAGATCCTCACCGCGCGGGGTTACGGGCACGCCGACACCGGCGACGGTGACGCGGGCCCGGTGCCGGTCGATCCCGACCGGCACCTGTTCCGGGTCGGGTCGGTGTCCAAGCTGGTCACCGCCACCGCGGTGCTGCAACTCGTGCAGAGCGGCAAGCTCGACCTGGACGCCGACGTCGCCGAGTACCTCGACATCGAGGTGCCCCGCCGCTATCCGCAGGCCGTCACGCTGCGACACCTGCTGACCCACACCGCCGGGTTCGAGGAGCGCATCGCCGGTCTCATCGGGACCGCCGGTACCGGCGTCGACCTGCGGGCGGCCCTGGCGACCGACCCGCCGGAGCAGATCTACGAGCCGGGCACGGTGCCCGCGTACTCCAACTACGGCAACGCGCTGGCCGGCTACATCGTCGAGCGGGTCAGTGGCACCCGCTTCGAGGAGTACGTCGGCACCAACGTGCTGGCCCGCGCGGGCATGGCGTCGTCGACGTTCGAGCAGCCGCTCCCCGCCAACCTGGGCGACCGGATGTCCAACGGGTACGAGCGCGCGGGCGCGCCCGCCGCACCATTCGAGATCGTGGGTACTCCCCCGGCCGGCGCGCTCAGCGCCCCGGCGACGGACATGGCCCGGTTCATGCTCGCCCTGCTGGGTGAACCGGTGGGCGAGGCTCCCCTGCTCGACGCGGCGACGCGGGAACTCATGCGGCGTCCGGCGCTCGACGCGACGTCGCTGGGCACCCTCGCCGACGGCCCTCGGATGACGCTCGGCTTCTTCGACGAGAGCCGCAACGGGCACCGTGTCCTCGGGCACGGCGGCGACACCCTGTACTTCCACTCGCACCTGCAGATCTTCCCCGACGACCGGGCCGGGATCTTCATCTCGCTGAACAGCAGCGGTAACGACGAGCCGGCCAGCCACGAGCTGCGGCAGGCCGTGCTGAACGGCTTCGCCGACCGCTACTTCCCGGCCGAGGGCGCTGCACCGGCCGGGGGTGTCGACGCGACCACCACCGCCGAGCACGCCGCGCTGGCCGCCGGCACGTACGAGAGTTCGCGGGCGATCCGGAGCAACTTCCTCACCGTGATCGGTCTGGTCGGACGTACCACGGTCAGCGTCACCGACGGCGACCGGCTGCTGTTCGAGCCGGCTCCGCTGTCCGACTCTCCCGCGGTGTACGAGGAGGTCTCGCCGTGGGTGTGGCGCGAGGTCGGCGGGCAGCGCACCGTCGCGATGCGGGTGGCCGACGGCCGGGTCGAGGCGATCAGCTTCGACTCCGCGTTCGCGCTGCTGCCGGTGCCGGCCGAGCGCGACTCCGCACTGGTACTGACGGTGATCACCGCGTCGACCATCGTCCTGCTGCTCGCCGCCCTCTCCTGGCCGGTACGGGCCGTCGTGCGACGGCGGCTCGGCCGGGCACCACGCGACCGGGCCGGCCGGACCGCGCGAATCCTCACCCGCGTCGCCGTCGCCGGCACGCTGCTCGCCCTCGCCGGCTGGGCGGTGAGCGTGGCCACCATCATGAGCCTCACGGACGTCTCCGCCGCGAGTCTGCGGGTGGTGCAGCTGATGCAGCTGATCGGCCTGCTCGGTGTGCTGCCGGCGGCCGTCCGGCTGGTCGACGAGATTCGTCGCCGGACCGGCTGGCACCGGATCGCCGGCAGCCTGGCGGTCCTGCTGGCACTGGCCGGCACGGGTTGGTTCGCCGTCGAGTTCATGCTGCTCGCCCCTAGCATCTCCTACTGACCGATCCGAACCGGAACCGTCCGGAGCGAGGATGCCCAACGCATGTCCGAGCACAGCGGCACCGCCCCCGAAGCCGTCGACGTCCCGGGCCCACCCCGGCTGACCGGACGGCTCGACGAGCGGCTCACCCGGATCGGGCTGACCGGCCGGTTCGCGCGGGACTGCCTGCTCGCGGCGCTCCTCACCGTGCTGACGTTCCTGGCGCTGACGCTGTTGTTCCGGTTCGTGGCGCCGGCGGAGGGTCTCAGCTTCGATCCGGCGCGGGCCTGGCTGGTCATCGCCCTGTGCAGCGGGCAGGCGATGCTGCTGTGCCTGCGTCGGGTCCGCCCGCTGCTCTGCCTCGTGCTGGTCGTCGGCGTCCAGGTGCCGGTCATCGGGCTCTCGTTGCCCTGAGGCGACGGTCCGCGGCATCGCGCCGTTCGTCGTGGCGTACACCCTCGGCACGCTGCTGCCGGTCCGGGCGGCGTTACTGGCGGCCGGCGCGGCGGTGGCGGTGGAGACGGCCGCCGCGGTGCTGGCGGTGCAGGCGGCGGATGGCACCGCGGGCCCGCTCGTCACCGCCGCCGGTCACCTCACGGCGGCCACCCTGATCTACGTCGGCTTCACGTTCGTCGGCAGTTACGTCGCCACCTACCGGCGCTACCTGCACCTGGTACGGGTCCGGGCGGACGAGGCGGCGCGGGCGCAGCAGGCCACCGTGCGGGCCGCGATCGGCGCGGAACGCGCCCGGATGGCGCGGGAGCTGCACGACGTCGCCGCCCACCACCTGTCCGGGATGGTGGTGCAGGCGGCGGCGGCCGAGCGGCTGATCGACCGCGACCCGTCGGCGGCGAGGGCCGCGGTGACGTGGATCCGGGCCCAGGGCAAGGAGACCCTCGACAAGCTCCGGCTCGTCGTGGGCGTGCTGCGCGGTCGGCCGGGGGACGGCGACGGCGGCGCTCCGGTGCCCGGGCTGGCCATGCTCGACGAGCTGGTCGGCGGCGCGCGGCAGCTCGGCAGCCCGGTCGAGCTGGTCCGGGAGGGGCAGCCACGCGACATACCGCCGATCGCCGACGTCGCGCTGTACCGGATGGTCCAGGAATCCCTGTCCAACGCCCGCCAGCACGCCCCGGACGCACCGGTGCGGGTGATACTGCGTTACCTGCCCCGGACGGTCTCGCTCGAGGTGGTGAACGGCCGGCCGACGCGCCACCCCGACCCACGATCCTCGGCCACCGGCGGGGTCGGTCTGGTGGGGATGCGCGAGCGGGCACAGCTGATCGGCGCACGGTTCAGCGCCGGCCCGACGGCGACGGGCGGGTGGTCGGTCGCGGTGACGGTGCCGACGGCCGCGGACGAGGCCCGCGCCACCCGGGCGACGGCCATCGGGAACGGAGACGACCAGAGATGATCACAGTGATGCTCGTCGACGACCAGTCCGTCGTACGGGCCGGCTTCCGCGTCATCCTGGAGCAGGCCGGCGACATCGAGGTGGTGGGTGAGGCGTCGAGCGGGTCCTCGGCCGTCGAGCTGGCCCGTCGGCTGCGACCGCAGGTCATCTGCATGGACGTGCGGATGCCGGGTGGCGACGGGCTCACCGCGACCCGCCGGATCCTCGCCGAGGCCGTCGGATCGCCGCCGGCCGTGCTGGTGGTCACCACCTTCGACCTCGACGAGTACGTCTTCGGGGCGCTGGAGTCCGGTGCCAGCGGGTTCATCCTCAAGGACTGCGAGCCGGAGGAGTTGATCGACGCGATCCGACGTCTCGCCGACGGTCAGGGGCTCGTCGACCAGGCCGTCACCCGACGCGTGATCGCCGAGTTCGCCCGCCGCACGCCGGCTCCGACGACCGACGCGGCGGTGGCGCACCAACTCACCGCCCGGGAAGTCGAGATCATCGAACTGCTCGCCCGAGGACTGTCGAACGTCGAGATCGCCGACGAGCTGTTCATCGAGACCAGCACGGTCAAGTCGCACCTCGGGCGCGCCATGGCCAAGATCGGCGTACGGGACCGGTTGCAGACCGTCGTGTGGGCGTACCGCAACGGTGTTGCGCCGCGCTGATCGCGGGCACCACACCGGCGAGGTTCCCACCGGTGACCCAGCCGACCGGCGTGCCTACATACCCAGTATGCTCGCGTGTCATGCGATCTCAACCCCACCATCGGCAGGTGGCGGTCACCGCGGTACTGGGTGGCATTCTGCTCGGCGTCCTCGACTTCCTCTGGATCAAGTACGTGCCGTTCCCCCTCGGCGACCTGGGGAACTCCAGCGCGGTGTGGGCGGTCGCCGCCTTCTTCTTCGGCTTCTGGGTCCGGTCGGGTTGGCTGCGCGCGGCGGTGGGCGCCGCCGTTGGACTCGTGGTCGCGGTGCCCAGCTACTACGTGGCGGCAGCGCTCGTCCAGGGCGACGACTGGTCGATCCTGTGGGCACCCACGTCGCTGCTCTGGATGCTCTTCGGCGTCCTGGCCGGGGTCATCTTCGGCATCGGTGGAACCTGGGCACACCGACCCGGCTGGCGCCAGGCGGTGGGCGTCGCACTGCCCGCCGCGGTGCTCCTCGCCGAGGCGGGGCTGCAGATCCGCCGCATCGGCGACCCGAGCTACGGGGCCGACGCGATCTGGGACGCCCTGATCAGGATCACGCTCGGCGTACTGATCCCGGTGCTGGTCGGGCGCACGAACCGGCAACGGGCGCTCACGCTGGCCACCGCGCTCCCCCTGGCCCTGGCCGGTCTGGCCGCGTTCCTGCTGGCCGGCTTCCGCTGAGGCCGCGGCGGCGGGGCTGATCGCCGGCGGGGCCTCAGGCCAGCGACAGGAAGAGCTTCTCCATCTGGTCGAGGTTGGCCTTTCGGTCCTCCCCGGCGGAGTCGCTGACGCACTGTTGCAGGCCGCTCGCGATGATCTTGAAACCGGCCCGGTCCAGCGCGCGTGAAACCGCCGCGAGCTGGGTCACCACCTCGGCGCAGTCCCGGCCGTCCTCGAGCATGCCGATGACGCCACGAATCTGGCCTTCGGCACGACGCAGCCGCTTGACCACGTCACCGACCGCGTCCTCGTCGACCTGCATCCCCTGCCCCCTTCCCACGTCCTCGAACAACCGTACACCCGGGGGTATGCCCGGCCGGCCTGCCGCGAGCGACGCAGGGGAGGTTTGCGGTTTCTCCAATCCGTGGTCAATACTCGAAGCCAGATACCCCCGGGGGTATATGACCGAGACTGAGGATGGAGTGTCCCGTGACCGCCGAGAGCAGTTCGCCGACCATCGACGTGCCCACCGCGCGAGCGCTGATCGCCGACAACCCCGACGTGCTGATCGTCGACGTGCGTACGCCGGGCGAGTTCGAGACCGCCCACGTTCCCGCCTCGATCAACCTGCCGCTCGACCAGGTCGACGCGCACCTGGGCCGGATCGTCAACGACGCGGGAGGTCGGATCCTGCTGATGTGTCAGTCCGGCAACCGCGCCACCGCGGCCTGCACCCGGCTGGCGAGCGCCGGTCTGACCGGAGCCACCGTCATCGCCGGTGGCATGAACGCCTGGATCACCGCCGGTGGGTCGGTGGCGCGCGGCCGGCAGCGGTGGAGCCTGGAGCGCCAGGTCCGCCTGGTCGCGGGCGGCATCGTGCTGCTCGCCGTCGTCGCCAGCGTGTGGGTGCCGGCGACGCGGTTCGTGGCCGGTCTCGTCGGCGCCGGCCTGACCTTCGCCGCCCTGACCGACACGTGCGCGATGGGGGCGCTGCTGTCCCGGCTGCCCTACAACAGGGGCGCCGGCTGTGACGTCGACCGTTCGCTTGAGCGACTGCGCAGCGGGAGGCGGGAGGCGTGAACCGCCCGGGACGTGTCCGGCCGGACCGCTCCGGGGTGGCCCGGGTGGTGCCGCTGCTCGGATGGCTGCGCCGCTACGACCGGTCCATCCTGCGCCACGACCTGACCGCCGGTCTGACCGTGGCGGTCATGCTCGTCCCACAGAGCATGGCGTACGCCGCGCTGGCCGGTATGCCGCCGGTCACCGGCCTCTACGCCTCGATCGTGCCGCTGCTGGTCTACGCGCTGCTCGGCAGTTCGGGATCCCTGGCCGTCGGGCCGGTCGCCATCACCGCGCTGATGACCGGCACCGCGCTGGCACCCCTGGCCCACGGCGACCCGGCCCGCTACGCGGCACTCGCCGGGCTGCTCGCGCTCCTGGTCGGCGCGATCCAGGTGCTGCTCGGAGTGCTGCGCCTCGGTGCCCTGGTCAGCTTCATGTCGCACTCCGTACTGTCCGGCTTCACGTCCGCCGCCGCGATCGTCATCGGGGCCAGCCAGGTGAAGGATCTGCTCGGGCTGGACGCCGGACGCGCGGAGACGTTTCCGGAGATCGTCGCCACGCTCTGGCGCTCGGCGACCACCGTCCACGGCTGGACGGTCCTCGTCTCGCTGATCAGCGTCGCCGGTCTGGTGCTGCTGCGCCGCTACCTGCCGAGGCTGCCGGGCGCGCTGCTCGTGGTGGCCGGAGTCACCGTGGCCAGCGCCGCGTTCTCCCTCGGCACGCACGGCGTGCGGATCCTCGCCGAGGTCCCCGGCGGCCTTCCGGCCCCGGTCCTGCCCACCCTCACCAGCCAGGACGTCTCGGCGTTGCTACCCAGCGCGGTGGCGATCGCGCTGGTCGCCTACCTGGAGGGCATCGCCGTGGCCAAGGCTCTCGCGGCCAAGGCCCGCCAGCACGTCAGCCCCAACCAGGAACTCGCGGCGGTCGGTTCGGCCAACCTCGCGGCCGGCCTGTTCCAGGCGTTTCCGGTGGCCGGCGGCTTCTCCCGCAGCGCGGTGAACTTCTCGGCCGGGGCACGTACGCCCATGGCCAGTGTGGTCACCGCCGTGATGGTGGCCCTGACCGCGCTGTTCCTGACCCCGGCCTTCCACCACCTGCCCCGGGCCGTGCTCGCCGCCATCGTGGTGGTGGCGGTGCTCGGCCTGGTGGATCGGCGGGCGGCGGTGACCGCGTGGCGGACCCGCCGCGGCGACGGCCTGTCGCTCGGCCTCACCTTCGTGGTCACCCTGCTGTTCGGGGTCGAGCCGGGACTCGCCGCCGGCGTGGGGTTCAGTCTCGCGGTCTTCCTGTGGCGGACCGCCCGGCCGCACCTGGCCGAACTCGGTCGGGTGCCGGGCACGCAGACGTATCGCAACGTCGACCGCTACGCCGGCCTGGTCACCGACCCCCGGGTCGCGGTCGTCCGGGTGGACGGGCCGCTGTACTTCGCCAACGCGCAGCGCCTGCAGCAGCGACTGCTCGCGCTGGCCGAGCAGCGGGAGGAACTCCGCGCCCTGGTGCTCGACGCGAGCGCGATCAGCGATGTCGACGGGGACGGTGCGCATGCCATCGCCGAGCTGCACCAGCGTCTCGGAGCCGGCGGCGTGGCGTTGCACCTGGCCACCGTCCGTGGGCCGGTCCGTGACCTGCTCGGTCGGGCGGGCGTATGGGCCACGGTGCACGGGGCCGGCCACGTGCACCCGGACCTCACCGCCGCGCTCGCCGCCATCGACGGCGGGCCGCCACAGCCGGTGACCCGCACGCCGGCTGCCCACCAGGAGGTGATCTAGCTCGTGCCCGACCGCTTCGCCACGTTGCTGAGCTGCATCGACGGCCGCGTCCAGCGCCCCCTCGACGAGTGGGTCAAACGGCACCTCGACGTCGAGTACCTGGACACCATCACCGAGCCCGGGCCGGAGGCGGTGCTGGCCTCGACCGGGGAGACCCGGCTGGACACGCTCCTGGAGAAGATCCGGATCTCCCAGCGGGCCCATGGCAGCGCGACCCTGGTCGTCGCCGCCCACTCCGACTGCGCCGGTAACCCGGTGAGCGTCACCGAGCATCACCGCCAACTGCGGGCCGGCCTGGCCCGGCTGGCGGCACGGCTGCCGGGCACCCGCATCCTCGCCGTACACGCGGATCGTTGCGGCCACCGGTGCTGGGCGCCCGAACTCGTCGCGGAGGTGACGCCGGCCACCACCGGGCCGTAGCACTTTGTCGTTTGCATACCCCCCGGGGTATACAGGAAGTAAGTCCATTGACTGTGATCGTTGTTAAGGAGCCGACCGTGCTGTTCACCCAGTACTACCTCGACTGCCTCTCGCAGGCGTCGTACCTGATCGCCGACGACACCACCGGCCGGGCGGTCCTGGTCGACCCGCGCCGCGACATCGAGGAGTACCTCGCCGACACCCGGGCGCGTGGGCTGACCATCGAGGGCGTCATCAACACCCACTTCCACGCCGACTTCCTCGCCGGCCACCTCGAGGTGGCGGCGGCCACCGGCGCCTGGATCGGCTACGGCCGGCGCGCCGAGACCGAGTACCCGATCCGCAAGCTGACCGACGGGGAACGGATCAGCCTCGGCGAGGTGACCCTGCAGGTCATGGAGACGCCCGGTCACACCCCGGAGTCGATCAGCGTGCTGGTGTACGAGCACGCCGACGACCGCGTCCCCTACGGCGTACTCACCGGTGACGCGTTGTTCATCGGCGACGTGGGCCGGCCCGACCTGCTCGCCTCGCTCGGCGTCACGGCCGACGAGTTGGGCCGCATGCTCTACCACAGCGTGCACCACAAGCTCATGACCCTGCCCGACGAGGTGCGGGTCTTTCCCGCTCACGGCGCCGGCTCGGCCTGCGGGAAGAACCTGTCGACCGAACGGCAGTCCACCATCGGTGAGCAGCGCCGCACCAACTACGCCTGCGCCCCGATGAGCGAGGAGCAGTTCGTCGCGCTGGTCACCGGCGGACAGCCGGCGGCACCGGGCTACTTCGCCTTCGACGCCGTGCTCAACCGCAAGGCCCGCGAACTGTTCGACCACGCCCGGCCCGCGCGGCCGCTCGGGCCCGCCGAGTTCCTCGCCGCCCGTGCCGGCGGCGCCGTCGTGGTCGACACCCGCGACCCGCACGAGTACGCCGCCGGGCACGTGCGCGGTGCGATCAACATCCCCGCCGACGGCCGCTTCGCCGAGACCGCCGGCAGCGTCGTCTCCCCCGACCGCACCATCCTCGTCGTGGCCCACCAGGACCGCGAGGAGGAGATCGTGACCCGCCTCGCCCGGATCGGCTTCGACCACGTCGCCGGCTACCTGCGTGACCCCGAGAACGCCTACCGCGAGATGGTCGCGGAGTTGGCGAGGGCCAGCCGCGTCACCGCCACCGAGCTGCGCGCTGCACTCGACCGCACCGAGCCACCGCGCGTGCTCGACGTGCGCAACGCCGGTGAACGCGACCAGGGTGCCATCGACGGCTCGCTGCACATCCCGCTGGCCGAACTGCCCCGGCGGCTCGGTGAGGTCCCCGCTGACCGGCCCGTCGTCGTGCACTGCGCCGGCGGCTACCGCTCGTCCGTCGCCGCCAGCCTGTTGCGCGAGGCCGGCCGTACCGACGTCTCGGATCTGCTCGGCGGGTACGGCGCCTGGCAGGCGCTCCAGCAACCCGCCGCCGCCTGAGCCCCTGGCCGGTGGGGCGTGGCCGCCGCGACGGCGGTCACGCCCCACCCTGGGTGATCGCCGCGCCTCCGGCCCCGCGTCATCGGGCTCGCCGGGTTCGACCGATCGACCCCGCGCACCGAGGCCGTCTGCCGCTGCTGGTCGCCAGGCCCCCATGCTGGCCGGCACAGGGCTACGATCGACGGCCGGAGGGTGCCCGTGAGAGTGCTGCGGCGAGTCACGCTACCGCTGGCCGTGCTCACCGCTCTGGCCAGTTGCTCCACCCCGCCCCGCACCGGCGAGCCGTCGGCGTCCGGGCCGTCGAGCGGGTCGCCCACCGCACCGCACGAATCGGTGCCGGCACCGTCCAATTCGCACGTCACGTTCGACCGGGCGCTGCACGACGAGTTGGTCGGGATGCTCGAACGTGACCAGGCCGCAGTGAACGGTCTCCCCCAGACCGACACCGCCGAGCAGCGCACCGCCCGGTTGAAGGAGATCATCAAGAGGCACGGCTGGCCGACCTTCGACCTCGTCGGCAGGGACGGCGAGAACGCCGCCTGGGTGATCGCCCAGCACTCGGACTTCGACCTCGCCTTTCAGCAGGAGGCGCTCGAACTGCTACGCGAGGCGGCCGCACACGGTCAGGCCTCGCCGGGCAATCTCGCGTACCTCGAGGATCGCGTCGCCGTTGCGCGGGGCGTACCCCAGGGGTACGGGACGCAGATACGGTGCGGTCCCGACGGCCCAGTCCCCGCGACCCCGATCCGGGACGAGGCCGGCGTCGAAGAGCGGCGAGCCGCAGCCGGACTCGCGCCGCTGGCCACCTACCTCGCCGAGATGGCCACGATCTGCGCTCAGGATCCGCAGTAGGCACCTGCCCCTCCGCCCTGGCTCGGTCAGCCGCGGTACTAGACTGGGCAGATCCGCGCCAGACCGCTTTGGCCGGGAACGGGTAGATCGCGAAGTATATGAGCAGGTGTGGAGATCGTGGCGAGCGAAACTGACCGCGACTGGGTCGATCGGTATGCCGGCGAGGTCATCGCCGAGGCCGAGCGACGGGCGCCTGGCAGACCGATCGTCTGCGCCTCCGGGCTCAGCCCGTCGGGGCCGATCCACCTGGGCAACCTGCGCGAGGTCATGACCCCGCACCTGGTGGCGAACGAGATCCAGCGGCGCGGCCATGACGTCGTTCACATCATCTCCTGGGACGACTACGACCGGTTCCGTAAGGTGCCGGCCGGCATCGACCCGTCCTGGGCCGAGCACATCGGCAAGCCGCTGACGTCGGTGCCGGCGCCGCCCGGCAGCTCGTACCCCAACTGGGCCGAGCACTTCAAGGCCGCGATGACCGAGTCCCTGGCGGAACTCGGCGTCGAGTACCGGGCGATCAGCCAGACCCAGATGTACACCTCCGGCGCGTACCGGGACCAGATCCTGCTCGCGATGCGCGAGCGCGCCCGGATCGACGGCATCCTCGGCCAGTTCCGGACGAAGGTCGCGATCCCGTCCACCCCGGCGACCGGCAACCTCGACGAGGCGGACGCCGCCGCGGCCGCCGACGCGGCGGCCGGTTCGGGTGCCGCCAGCGAGGACGACGGCGAGACGGCCACCGGCTACTACCCCTACAAGCCGTACTGCGCCGTGTGCGGGACCGACTTCACGACCGTCGTGGCCTATGACGACAGCACCACCGCGCTGACGTACACCTGCAGGTGCGGTCACACCGAGACCGTCCTGCTGACCGAGTTCAACCGGGGCAAGCTGGTCTGGAAGGTCGACTGGCCGATGCGCTGGGCCTACGAGGGAGTGGCCTTCGAGCCGTCCGGTGTGGACCACCAGTCGCCGGGCTCGTCCTACGTGGTCGGTCGGCGGATCGTCAGCGAGGTCTTCGGTGCGCAGCCACCGATCGGGCCGATGTACGCCTTCGTCGGCATCAGCGGCATGGCGAAGATGAGCAGTTCCCGGGGTGCCGTGCCGACCCCGGCGGACGCTCTGGAGATCATGGAAGCCCCGCTGTTGCGCTGGCTCTACGCCCGCCGCCGGCCCAACCAGTCCTTCAAGGTCGCGTTCGACCAGGAGGTCCACCGGATCTACGACGAGTGGGACGCGCTGGAGCGGAAGATCCTCGCGGGCACCGCGGTTCCGGCCGACCAGGCAAGCTACGACCGGGCGATCCGCACGGCCACCGCCGAACTGCCCCGCACGCCCCGACCGGTGTCCTACCGCACGCTGGTGTCGATCGTGGACATCACCACCGGCCAGGGCGACCAGATGCTGCGCATCCTGCAGGCGATGGATCCGGAGCAGCCGGTCACCTCGCTGGACGAGGTGCGGCCGAGGCTCGACAAGGTGCAACGCTGGGTCGAGACCCAGCTCCCCGCCGAGCAGCGCACGAGGGTACGGCGGGAGCCGGACAAGGAGCTGCTGGTCGCTCTGGACGACGACCAACGGAAGTCGTTGCGTCTGCTGCTCGACGGCCTCGATGAGCACTGGTCGCTGGAGGGCCTCACCACGCTGCTCTACGGCGTGCCCAAGATGATCGCCGGGCTGCCGCTGGACACCAAGCCGACCGCGGAGCTGAAGGTGGCGCAGCGTAACTTCTTCGCGCTCGTCTACCGCCTGCTGGTCGGCCGGGACACCGGCCCCCGGCTGCCCACCCTGCTGCTGTCGGTCGGGGCGGACCGGGTACGCCAGCTCCTCTCCGCGTAGGGCACCGCCGGGCCGGATCGCGCCCGTCAGCCGCCGCTATCGCGCCACCTCGTGCAGGGTGACGGCGGCCAACCGTCCTCCGGTCAGCTCGGCGGTGAGGTACGTCGCGTACGGCTGCCGACGCCGGTCGGTCGGCGAGCCCGGATTGAGCAGTCGCAGGCCGCCGGGCGCCTCGCTGTCCCAGGGGATGTGGGAGTGCCCGAAGACGAGCAGGTCGCTGTCGGGGAACCGGGCCGCGCACCGTTGCTCCCGGCCGCCGGCCGGACCGGTCTCGTGCACCACCGCGATCCGTAGTCCGGCGACATCCGCACGGGCGACCTCCGGCAGCCGTGCCCGCAGTTCCGGCCCGTCGTTGTTGCCGTGGACGCCGATCAGCCGGGCGCTACGGCGCTCCAGCTCGTCGAGCAGCGACACGCTGACCCAGTCGCCGGCGTGGATGACGAGATCGGCGGCGTCGACCTCGGCCCACAGCCCGGACGGTAGGTCACGGGCGCGTTTGGGCAGGTGGGTGTCCGCCATGATGACCAACCGCACCCGGCCAGCGTAACCCCGCCACCTGCCCCGTCGAACAGCCCGCGGAATCCTCGAATACGTGGAAATCTTCCGCAGCAGACAAACGCCGCAATGTCCAGGTCACGTCATCCACGTCAAGCGTGAAACGTTCCGCCCGACCGCCCTATCCGTTGCCTTACGCCAACCGACACGGCGGCGCGAAATCGGTGAACGACTTCATCCGGTATGACGTCGACACGGAGAGACAGATCCACACCGGGTCGCCTACACTGTCGATGCACCGCGAACCGCCGACCGTTGTCAGAGGGCATGCCGAAAGACATCCCAGGAGCTTGAATGTCAAGCAGCAGCCTTGCGGACGTGATACGGCCGGGGGGTCGCCTGGCGGCGGGGGAAGTTCAACGTCGGGCGATCATGCGGGAATCCGTCGCACCGGCTCGCAGGTTGGCGCGGCCACGTGTGCTCGCCGACCCGTCCCGCTGCCGACCGAAATGGGCCGCCACCTGCGTCTACAGCGCTGCGGCCGCGTGGTGTGCGCCAACCGGCGGCACGGCCGGAGCCCGCACCGACGCTGTGATCAACGGAGCGGTCGTCGGCGCCTCCACAAGACCGCCTACCGCGATCGGGCAATCCGCATCCGTCCGCGACCGAGCCGCCATGGACCACCGGCGAAAGATTCTTTCGTCTGCCCTCGCTCTTCAGATGCTGCGAGTGCTCACCTATCGGCGGCCACCCTCTCAGCCTGGAGTTTGCCGGCAGGGCGCACTCCCAGATCTCGTTAGGACTTGAGCGTGCAGCAGGAAGCCTCAGGCACCGCACGGAGCGACCCGCATTTTGCAATCGAGGCCAAGGACCTCCGAAAATCGTTCGGTGCGACTCGCGCCCTTGACGGATTCTCGCTGACGGTCGCCCCCGGCGAGGTGCACGGCTTCCTCGGTCCGAACGGTGCCGGTAAGTCAACCACAATCAGGGCACTTCTCGGTCAACTGAAGCTGAACAGTGGAGAATGCCGGATCTTCGGCCACGATTGTTGGCAGGAGTCCGTCGCCGTGCACCGGCGGGTCGCCTACGTGCCCGGGGACGTGGCATTGTGGGACGGGCTCTCCGGCGGCGAGTGCATCGACGTGCTCATGCGCCTGCAGGGCGGCGGAGACCGCCAGCGCCGCGACGAGCTCATCGACCGCTTCGATCTCGACGTACGGAAGCGCACGCGCTCGTACTCGAAGGGCAACAGACAGAAGGTCGCACTCGTCGCCGCGTTCTCCAAGGACGCCGACCTCTACCTGCTCGACGAGCCGACCTCCGGTCTCGACCCGCTGATGGAAGAGGCCTTCCAGCAGACGGTGCGCGAACTCAAGCAGCGCGGCAAGTCGGTCCTCCTGTCCAGCCACATCCTCTCCCAGGTGGAGGCGCTGTGCGACCGGCTGACCATCATCCGGCGCGGCCAGACCGTGGAGTCTGACACCTTGGAGCAGCTGCGCGGTCGGACGACCCTGCAGGTCCTCGCCACCACCGAGCGTTCCCCCGAAGCGCTGCTGAACTCCGCCGACGTGCACAACCTGGCCTCGGAGAACGTCGGCGGGCGGACCAGGACGACGTTCCAGGTGCCGCCGGCCGCGCTCAACGACGTCATGTCCACTCTCGTCGGCGCCGGACTGACCGCGCTGACCGTTTCCCCGCCCAGCCTCGACGAGGTCTTCCTCTCCGCCTACCGCGAGGGTGTCACGCCTGAGCCCGCATCGGCGGCGAGTGCGCGATGAAGGGTCTCGGGCGCACCACGTGGATGCTGCTTCGCACGATGTGGCTGTGGGTGGTCGTGCCGGCGGTGGTCGTCGCCGGCCTCGTCTGGTCGGCCGCCTCCTCCATCCAGGACATGTATCCAACCGAGACACACCGCCTGGCGTACGCCGCGGTGATCACCGACTCGGTCGCGGTCCGGGTGTTCCAGGGGCGTGGTTACGACCTGACGAGCATCGGAGGCATCTTCGCCCAGGAGATGGCGGTCGTGGTCCTGTTCCTGGTTCCCCTGATCGGGGTCTACGTGGGTGTCCGCTTCACCCGCTGGCTGGAGGACAAGAACTACCTCGACATCATCACCGCGGGCACGATCAGTCGGCTGGCTCCCACCGTCGCCGGTCTCTGCTGCGGGGCCCTGACCTGCCTGCTGGCTGCCGTCCTGTCGTTCGGCGCGCTGGTGGCCGCCGGGTACGACACCGTGGGCTCCGCGCTCTGGGCGCTCGCCCTGATGCTCTTCTTCACCTGGGCGGTTTCCCTCGGAGCGTTGGCCGGTCAGCTCTTCCGCAACAGCGCCGAGGCCACCTTCGCCGCCCTCGCCGTGGTGGTTGCCTGCTATCTGTTCCGCAGCGCCGTCGACGTCCGGTCCTGGGATGCGGTCTGGTCGACACCGCTGTCCTGGCTCGCGGAGACCAAGCCGTTCGCCGACACACCCCCGGCCTGGCCCTACCTTTTCTACGCGGCGGCAATCGCGGGACAAGCCCTGCTGGGCGTCTTCTTCGCCACCAGACGTGACCTCGGGGGCGGGATGTTCGCCGCTTCCGTCGGTCCCCGTGAGGCGGGTGCCGCACTCGTCGGCCCCCGCACGTTGCTTCTCCGTCTGGTCCGGGGCACGACCCTGGCCGTGCTCATCGCGGGGGGCGCGGTGGCCTTCACCTTCGGCTTCTTCGCCAAGGACATGGCCACCGAGGGGCTGACCGCCAGGATCGTCCTACTCGTCCAGCTCAACGCCGTCATCGCGGCCTCGGCCGGGGTGCTGGTCAGCATGGCCTTCTCCCGGGAGGAGCTGTCCGGGCGGACCGGACGCGTGCTCGCCGGGCTGCCAACCCGTACCCGGTGGCAGGCCAACGGCATCCTCATCGCGTTCGCGGCCGCGATCACCACGCAGCTGGCTCTCGCCTCCCTGTCCGGCCTGGGCCTGAGTCTCAGCCTCGACGACTGGGGCCGGTTCGGTGAGGCGCTGCGCGCCAACGCCCAGCAGCTACCCGCGGCGCTGCTCATCACGGCGCTCTCCCTGGCCCTCGGATCACTGGACGCGCGGCTGCCCGCGGTCGCCTGGACCCTGGTCGCCTGGTCCGCGGTGGTGGCTCTGCGGGCGGACATGCTGCAGCTCAGCGAGTGGTTGCGGCACATCTCCCCGGTGGAGTGGACCGGCAAGGTTCCGGTGGATCCGTGGTCGGCCACGGCGTCGGCCGGAATGGCCGCCGTGATCGTGGTGCTCACCGGGCTCGCGCTTGTCGTGTTCAGGCGCAGAGACCTCGCCAAGGGATGAGCATGGAGGAGCAGCCGCGCGTCGGCCGGCCCGAGTCGCCGTGGCTGGTCACGATGACACCTGCCCCCGCAGATCCCCGGGCGAGCCTCGTCGTCTGCCCGCACGCCGGAGGATCGGCCGCCTCGTACCTGAGGCTCGTGCGGGCGTGCCCGTCGTGGCTTGCGACCATGGTCGTTCAGTATCCGGGGCGGGCGCACCGGATACAGGAGCCCTTTCCCGGCTCGATCGGTGAGCTCGCGGCGAACACCGCCGAGGCGATCCTGACGTGTGTCGACGGTCCGGTCGCGCTTCTCGGCCACAGCATGGGTTCGTTCGTCGCCCTCGAGACGGCCCGCGTACTGGCTGCTGAAGGGCGGGAACCGGTGGCCCTCTACCTGTCCGGTCGGGGTGATCCGTCGGTGCGGCACAGGGGCGGCCATCACCTGATGAGCGACACCCAGCTGATCGAGCACGTCCACGCTCTCGGTGGCACCGACCGCCGGATCCTCGACGATCCGGCGATGGGTGCGCTCGCGTTACGGGTGATCCGGGCCGACTACCGGGTCCTGGCCTCGTACCGGTACCACCCGGGCCGGCTGCTCCACTGCCCGGTGACCGTGCTCAACGGCGTGGAGGACCCGTCGGTGCCGGTCGCCTCCTGCGAGCCGTGGGCCGAGGTCACCCACGGCTCCTTCGCGCAGCACGTGTTCCCGGGTGGTCATTTCTTCATCCTCGACCACGCCGAGGCAGTCGCGGATCTGGTGGCGTCCGGTCTGCTGTCGCGGCTGCGGTCGGCCCCGGCCGGCCGGGTCGTCCCGGTCAACGGAACGGGACGGTGACCTCACGGTCGAAGCTGTGCGTCGGGACGCCGACGGTGCGACCCACTCCGCGCAGTGCCGTGGCCCAGTCGACCGACGCGCCGCGCTCGTAACACCACGCCAACGTACGCCACCACCAGTCACCGGGTCCCCCGGCCGTCTCCCCCACCATCCACAGGGCATGACCGCGCTCCCCGCACGCCCTGCGGAACGGGTCGTCGACGGCCGGGTCGGCCCCGATCCCCAGCCATCCGACGGTGTCCAGGTCGTCAGCGGCATCGAAGCAGCCCGACCACCGCGCGGGTTCCCGAGTGGCGGCCAGCCACTGCGCCGCGCCGGGAACGTCCTGCCACGGCCAGAGCCGTCCGAGTGAGGCGGGGGCCCAGGGGAGCTCGGGGGCACGCGCACCAGCGACCGGTGGCCCGACGCCGGAGATCAGCTGGAGCATCCCGGCGAGGTCGATGGCGCCCGCGACGTGGGCCGCCGCGTACTCACCGACACCGACGCCCGTGACGACGGTCGGAACGACACCCACCGCGAGCAGGGCACGTGCGACGACGCACTGCCGGATCACCGGCTCGGGCGCCTCGTCGGCCGCCGCCCGGCACTGCGCGTCCAGCGTCGCGAGAAGTGGCACGCCGCGCAGCGTCTCCGCCCACCCGACGTCGTTGATCAGGGATTCGCCCAGGTGGAACGCGATCCCTGCGGACGGCACCGGCGCACGGGCCGGTGCCGTCCGCAGGGCTTCGGCGGCCTCCAGCACGTCGGACGCGACGACCGCGACCCGCCAACGCCAGTGTGGGCGACCGCAGTTCCACGACCGTGCCACGTCGGGCCACGACAGCGCCGGGTTCTCCACCAGGAACTCACGCATCGCCAGCACGGCTCGATCGAGGTCCCGCTCGTCGCGGCCGGACAGGGCGAGCACGCAACTCGCGTCCGGACCGGTTTCGACCCGGGACGGCGGCGGGTCCCCCTCGGCGACGACGATGTGGCAGTTGGTGCCGGTGAAGCCGAACGCGCTGGCCCCCGCGATCCGGCGTTCCGCCCGGGGACGCCAGTCCCGCGCGGCAGTGACCAGCTCGATGCCGGCCTCCTCCGGCGGCGGCAGGCCGCGGTTGGGGCGTTCCAACCCGAGGGTGGCGGGGATCTGTCCGTGCTCCATCGCGAGGAGCACCTTGAGCAGGGCCGCCATGCCACCCGCCGCCTGAAGGTGCCCCACCTGTCCCTTGCAGCTGCCGAGGAGCAGCGGCCTCGTCCGATCAGCTGTCAGGCCGGCCAGCGCCTCCACCTCCATGATGTCTCCGAACGGCGTCGCGGACGCGTGAGCCTCGACGTAGTCCAGATCCGGCGCGGTGATGCCGGCGGCGTCCAGGGCGGCGGTCACGACCTGGCGCTGCGCGTCCACCGACGGCGTGGTGAGCGAGGCGGTGCGGCCGTTGTGATTGACCGCGGAGCCGAGAATCCATCCCCGGACGCGCCGGTCGTCGCGCTCGGCCTCCGCCTTCCGCTGCAGCACGACGAAACCGCAGCCCTCGCCGATGACCGGCCCGTCCGCCCGTTCGTCGAAGGGTCTGGACTCGCTGCTGCGCGAGACCAGCCCCGGTTGGGAGAAGGCGATGTTCGTGTACGGCGAGACCAGGGCGTTGACTCCGCCCACCAGCGCCAGGTCGCACTCCCCGTCGCGCAGGCTCCGGCAGGCGAGGTGGAGCGCCACCAGCGACGAGGAACAGGCGGTGTCGACCGAGATCGACGGGCCCGCGAGCTCCAACGTGTAGCTGATCCGACCCGCCACGGCACCGTGGGCGGTACCGATGCTCGTGTGGGTCGTTATCCCGGAGAGATCCCTGAACCGGGACAGGGCGAAGTCATAGGTGCACACCGCGGTGAACACACCGGTCCGGGTACCGGCGAGTCCGGTGGGATCGATCCCCGCGTCCTCCAGCGCCAGCCAGGCCTGCTCCAGCGCGAGGCGTTGCTGCGGGTCCACATCGCACGCCTCGTCCGCACTGATTCCGAAGAATCCGTGGTCGAACCGCTCCAGGTCGGTCACCAGGCCGAGCCGGCGGGCGGTGGTCCGACCCGGCTTGCCCGGCTGCTCGGCGTAGTACCGATCGACGGGCCACCGCTCCTCCGGGATGTCGACGATGCCGCTGTCACCCGAGGCCAGCAGCCGCCAGTACGCCGCCGGTCCGTCGGCACCGGGAAACCGGCAGGCGAGTCCGGTCACGGCGATGGGCACCGTCCTCGCCTGTTCCGCCGCTGCCAGGCGCTGCCGCAGGTCCGCGATGGTACGCAGGGCACGCCGCAGGGTCTCGGCCACACCAGACCCCGCTGCCGACTCAGCCATCCGAGTTCTCCAGATCGTGCAGGGTCGAACGCAGCAGCGTCTCCAGTTCGCCTTCGGACAGGTCGGCAAGGCCGTCGTCCGGGACGGTCGCCGGGTCCGGTTCGGAGGTACCCGTGCGCGGCGGCTGCTGGTTGCCCAGATCGACGCCCATCGAGGCGGCCAGTTGCTCGGCGAGCGCGTCGACGTTCGGGTATCGCCACACCACGGTGCTGGGCAGCGACACGCCCGTCCGGCGCTGAAGTCGCTTGCGCAGTTCCAGGGACATCAACGAGTCAAACCCCATCTCGGAGAACGGGCGGCCCGACGCGACCGCCTCCGGCGAGCTGCGCAGCACGGCCGCGACCTCGTGTCGGCAGGCGTCGACGACCGCGGCACGACGCGCACGCCCCGGAGGAAGGCGTCGAAGCTCGTCGGCGAGACCCGACCCGGCCGGGTCGGGAGCGGTGTCCCCGGAGCCGGCCGCCGCGTACCCGGACAGGAGCCCGGGAAGGTCGTCGGCCGGCATCCGGGCGATGGTGGCGGAGTCGATCGGCAACACGACGACTTCGGCCGGAACATCGGTCGCGGTGTCGAACACCGCGCGTCCGAGATCGGCGTCGATCGGTCGGAGTCCCAGCCTCGCCAGGGACACGTCGCTGCCCTGCCGCGAGGCGAGGCCGATCTCCCCCCACGGGCCCCACACCAGGTTGACCACCGGAACGCCCCTGCGGCGAGCACCGCGCCCCCAGGCGTCGACGAAGGCGTTGGCCGCGGCGTAGTTGAGCTGTCCGGGTGACCCCAGGACGCCGGCCGCCGACGAGTACGTCACGAAGAAGTCGAGGTCGAGCTGCTCACACGCGCTGGCCAGGTTGATCACACCGCTAGCCTTCGCCGTCCAGACGAGACGCAGCGCGGCGGCGTCCTGCTCGTCGAGAGCGGCGTCGGCGAGCACGCCTGCGGCGTGGACGACGCCCCGGACGGGCAGTCCGTCCGCGCCGGCCCGGGTGATGACCGTGGCCACCGCCGCCGCGTCACCGACATCGGCGCTGGCCACCATGAGCGCGGCCCCCGTCGTCCGGGCGATCTGGTCCAGTCGCGTCCGCACCGCCTCGGCAGGCTCGCTCCGGGACACCAGGACGACCCGGCCCGCGCCCCGCTCGGCCAGCGAACGTGCCGCCTCCAGCCCGAGGTCGCCGAGGCCACCGGTGATCACATAGCTGGCGTCGCGCCGCACGGGCACCGATCCCGGCGCCACGATCACCTCGGAGATCCCGTCCGGAACGAGGACGATCTTGCCCACGTGCCTGGCCCTGGCCATGGTGGTGAACGCCTCCGCCGCCTGCGCCATGGGAAAGACGGTGGTCCGCACCGGCGCCAGGTCGCCGGTGTCCAGCGCAGATGCGACGGCATCCAACAGCGGCGTGACCGCCTCCGGCCGTCGGGAGAACAGCGCCTCCAGGTCGACGGCCAGGAAACTGCGGTTGTGGGCGAGCACGGACAGGCCCACCGCGGCGTCGTCGTAGATGTCACGCTTGCCGATCTCGACGAACCGTCCGTTCTCCGCCAGCAGCGCCAGGCTGGCCCTCATCGCCTGCCCGGCCAGCGAGTTGAGAACCACGTCGACGCCCCGGCCCCGGGTGTCCTCGCGTACCTGTTCGGCGAATTGGAGAGTCCGCGAGTCGTAGACGTGGGCGGCTCCCAGGGACGCCAGCAGCGCACGCTTCTCGGGGGTGCCGGCCGTGGCGAGGATCGTCGCCCCTCGACGCCGGGCGATCTGCATCGCCGCCAGGCCGACCCCGCCGGCGGCGGAGTGGATCAGCACCGTCTCACCCGGAGCGAGGCGGGCCATGTGCTCCAGGGCGTACAAGGCGGTCAGGAAGACGATCGGAACCCCGGCCGCCTCGGTGAGATCGACCCGTTCCCCGATCCGGGCGACCAGGGCCTCCGGCGCCACCACCCGGCCGGCGAAGCTGGCGGACGCCACCGCGATCACCGACTCCCCGACGCGGACCCGGCTCACCCCTTCCCCCACCGCCGTGACCACGCCCGAGCATTCGGCGCCCAGCGGGACCCGACCGGGCTCCACGCCGGGGCAGGAACCCAGCGCCTTGAGCACGTCGTTGAAGTTCAGTCCCGCCGCCCGCACGTCGATCACGACCTCCCCGGGTGCCGGACCCGCCAGACCGGAGGCGAACGGCGACAGGCTCGCGAGGTCACCGGGTTCCCTGGCCAGGAGTCGGAAGTCCCGTTCGCGGCCGGGCCCCAGCTCGCGGACGGGCCACCCGCCCGGATCCTGCGGGTCGTACCGTCGCAGGCGGGGCACCCACCACCGGTCCTCCCGCCACGCCGCCTCCGTGCCAGAGGGGAAGGTGTCGACTCGCGCCCCGGTCAACCCGTCGGGCCCGGCGGGCAGATCGACCAGTCGGACTCCCAGCTCAGGCGCCTCCAGTACGAGGGTGCGGGCGGCACCCCACAGGGCGGCGGGCCCGCTGTCGAGGCGCGCCTCCCCCCGGACCTCCTGCGCGCCCGCGGTCAGCACGACCAGGTTCGCCGCCGCCGCCGGACCCGCCGACCGCATCGCCTGCGCCACCGTGACCAGGGATTCCACGAGGTCGAGGCCGTGGCGCGCGTCGTCGTACGCCGGTTCGGCCAGCGCGAGGGCGTGCACCACACCGACCGCCGAGCCGTGCCTGTTCGACTCGCCCCGGAGGAACGCCGCCAGCCGCTCCCGGTCCAGGTCCTGCGGGGCCACGGTCGACGAGCGGCCCGCCAGGACGGAAGCCACCGTCGCGTCGACCTCGTCAGCCGCCGACATCACCACCCAGTGCCCGGGGACGTCCGTCCGAGCTGCGCTGCCGGTGTACTCGTCCCAGCTCACCTGGTGCAGCGGCAGTCCCTCGACCCGCGGGCTGTGCGAGGACAGTTCGAGGCCCTCCAGCCGGGCCACCATCCGGCCGGCCCGGTCCCGCGCCTCGACCAGGTAACCGTCGTCCGGGGAACCGACGCACACCACGTCGAGGTCGCCGTCGCTGACCGGCGCGCAGGCGAATCTGCCGACCCGGACGGGCACCCGTGGATCGGTGTGGTCGGTGTCCACCAGGCCCGCGGCGGCGAGTTGGAGGCAGGCGTCCAGCTCGGCCGGGTGTGGCCCCGACCGCCAGCCTTCCTCATGCGCCACCACGCCACCGCTCGCACCGTCGGCGGCCCAGGCCGAGCGGATGCCACGGAACTCCTCCCCGTACTCGATACCCGCGGCGGCGAACGCCGCGTACAGCTTGGCCGGGTCGACCGTCCGTCGTTCCCGCGTCACGTCGTCGGCAGCCGCCCTCGGGCCGCTGAGCTCTCCGACCCGGGAGCGCGCCGCCAGCGTCCACGCCGCTGATCCCGTTCGACGCCAGAGCAACTCCACCTCGGTCGGCATTCCGGACCGCTCCCGCAGCACCGTCCGCAGCTGTGTCGAGGGCTCGTCCGCCCGGCCGACCGGAATCATCGACGACAGTTCGACGTCCGCCAGCTCGAGTTCGTCCCTGCCGAGGGCCGTCCGAGCGGTCGCCAGCACGGCGTCGAGGACGGCGGTCGCCGGCAGCACCGCCCTGCCCGCCACCCGGTGGGCGGCCAGCCAGGGCAGCCGGTCGGGGCTTGCCTCGCCGACGCCCAGCCACAGTCCCGGTTCGGCGCCGGTCTCCAGCACGGTGTGCACGAGCGGGTGTCCGCCGGACGGCAGGTGCGCCGCCCGCGCCGCGGTCAGGCCGAGGTGTCGCTCATGGCTCCACGGATAGGTCGGGAGATCGACCATGTGCCGGCCGGTGTGCACCGCACCCCAGTCGACGTCGGCACCGCTGCAGAACGCCTCACCCACGGCCCGCCACAACGCGGGGAGCGCGGGCGAGTCCCGTCGGACCGTCTCGATCACCGCCGCGTCCGCGTGATCGTCGTCGAGCCGGTCCTGGATCGACCGGGTCAGCGCCGGATGCATGGCGATCTCGGTGAACCGCTGCCATCCCTGCTCCAGCGCGGCCCGGATCGCCGAGTCGAACAGCACCGGCCGGCGGAGGTTGTCGAGCCAGTAGTCGGTGCCGAGCCGGTCGCCGTCGACCGTACGGCCGTGGACGGTGGAGAGCATCGGAATCCGGGCCCGGCCGGTGGGCACCTCACCCATGGCCGCGCGGAAGGCGGGCAGCGCATCGTCCATCAACGGGCAGTGGGAGGCGAAGGAGACCTGGGCCAGGGATCGGGAGAAGATGCCCTCCTCCTCGGCGGCGGCGAGCCACGCGGCCACGGCCTCCCGACTTCCCGAGAGGATGGTGGCGCCGGGGCCGTTCTCGGCCGAGACCCACAGGTCGGGAGTCGGCCGGCGGGCCAGGCGCGTCCTGGTTTCCTCGGCGCTCAGCGCGACCATCGCCATGGCACCCGGGACCGCGCTCGACTCGATCGCCTCGCCGCGCGCCGCGGCGATCCTGAGCCCCACCTCGAGATCGAGGGCACCAGCCACACAGGCTGCCGAGATCTCGCCCACGCTGTGCCCGACGACCAGACCGAACTCCACACCGTGCTCCATCAGCCAGGCGGCGAGAGCCACCTGTGTGGCCACCAGTGCGGGTTGCGCGAGACGGGGACTGCCCGCCATGCGCCCACCGTCGGGCCGGGAGACGTCACCGAGCAGAGACCAGTCGAGGTGCTCCCGACACCAACGCTCGGCACGGTGGAGCGTCTGCTCGAACGCGCCACCGCTGTCGAGCAGGTCCGCGGCGATCGGCCACCACCGGCTGCCCTGCCCCGGGAAGACGGCGACGCTCGACGGTGGTCCTCCGGCGAGGGCGCGGCGCACCGACACGCCCTCCGCGTCCTGCCCCTCGGACCAGGTCCGCAGCATCGCCGCCAGCGCGGGTACGGACCCGGCCGAGCCGGCCGCCCGGTGGGGGTGCGCGGTGCGTCTGCGGGCCGCGGCCCGGCAGATCGCCCGGGCCTGCGCGGCCGTGGCCGACGTCAGGAGCGACGAGTACCGCCCGGCGAGACGGCGCAACGCGCCCTCGTCCCGGGCCGACATGGGCAGCAGCAGCGGGCCGGTCACGCGGTCCAGATCCCGGTCCGCCTGCTCCGGCGGCGTCGCCAACACGGCGTGCGCGTTCGTGCCGCCGAACCCGAACGAGCTGACCCCGGCCACATGCCGGGGGCCGGGCCCGGGCCACTTCCGCAACTCGGTGACGACGTCGACGTGCAGCGTCTCGAAGGGGATGTGCTGGTTCGGCTCGTCGAAGTGCAGGCTCGCCGGGATGCTGCCCCGGTACAGGGCCAGGGCGGCCTTGATGAGTCCCGCCACCCCCGCTGCGGCCTCCAGGTGCCCGATGTTGGTCTTGACCGATCCGATGAGCAGCGGGTTGTCCGCGGATCGCCCGTCGGCCAGGACATCGGCCAGGGCGGCGACCTCGATCGGATCTCCGAGCAGGGTGCCCGTGCCGTGTGCCTCGACCAGCTCGACCGCGTCCGGGGCGACGCCGGCCGAGGCGTACGCGTCCCGCAGCACCGCCTTCTGGGAGGCGCTGCTGGGTGCCATGAGCCCGTTGGTGCGGCCGTCCTGGTTCACCGCCGAACCCAGGACGGTGGCGTAGATCCGGTCGCCGTCCACGATCGCCTGGGACAGCGGCTTGAGCACGACCACGCCACACCCCTCGCTGCGGACGTAGCCGTCGGCCGCGGCCGAGAAGGTCTTGCACCGCCCGTCCGCGGCCATCGCACCGGCACGGCTGAAGTTCACCGCCAGCTCCGGTCCGAGAATGACGTTGATTCCGCCGGCCACCGCCGTCGACGACGTTCCGGAGGCCAGGCTCTCGCACGCCTGGTGCAGGGCCACCAGCGACGACGAGCAGGCGGTGTCCAGCGCGATGCTCGGTCCGCGCAGATCGAGCAGGTAGGAGAGCCGGTTGGCGATGATGCTGGCGGCGTTCCCGGTCCCGGTGAAGGCGGTGATGGACGCCAGATCGCGGGTGGCCAGCCTGGCATGGTCGCTGGTCGACGTTCCCACGAACACACCCGTACGCGAACCCGCCAGGTCGTCCGCCCGGATTCCCGCATCCTCCAGCGCCTCCCAGGCGACCTCGAGGAACATCCGCTGCTGCGGGTCCATCTCCGCCGCCTCACGCGGGGAGATCCCGAAGAACTCGGCGTCGAAGTCCGCGATCCCGTCGACGAAGCCGCCCCACCTGGTCCGCGTGGTGCCGGGCGTGGCCCCGGTGGGGTCGTAGATCTCGTCGACGTTCCACCGGTCGGGCGGTACCTCGCTGATCGCGTCCCGCCCGGCGGTCAGCAGTCCCCAGTACGCGTCGAGGTCGGGCGCGCCCGGGAAGCGGCAGGCCATGCCGACGATGGCGATGGGCTCGCCCGCGTTCCCGGGCGGCCGGGGCACCGGCTCGGCCACCGTGGAGGAGGACCCACCGCAGTAGTGGCCGACGACCGCCTCGATGCTCGGGTGCTCCCACAGCAGGGTGGCCGGCACGTCGGTGCCGACCCGGGTCTCGAGGCTCCCTGCCAGCCCGACCAGGTCGCGCGAGCCCAGCCCGAGGTCGGCCAGCGGTGCGGCGACGTCGACCTGGTCCACGGGTACCCGGGCGGCCGCGGCCACCTGCTCGCGCAGCCAGGCGGTCAGCTCGCGCGGGTCCGGCCGCTGATCGGGCGCGGGCTCGTCGTGATCGGTCGAGGTGACCGGGTGGCCCTTCGACCAGGCGTGGACCGCCGCGATCTCACCTCGCAGGAAGGCTCCCGCGATGGCCCGGCGCCGGGTCTTTCCGCTCGAGGTCTTGAGGATGCCGCCGCGACGCACCAGCACGATCTCGTCGACCGCCAGGTCGTGCTCCCGCGAGACGGCGCGGCGGATCGCGGTGACGATCTCGGCCGCCTGTTCCGGCTCAGGCGCCCGCAGCACCTCGTTCACCACCAGCAGGCGACCGCTGCCGTCCTCGACGATCTGGCAGACGGCGACCCCGGGCCGGAGCAACGGGTGGACGCCGGCCAGGGAGCCTTCGATGTCGTGGGCGTGGACGTTGCGTCCGTCGACGATGACCAGGTCCTTGATGCGTCCGGTGACGAACAGCTCGCCGTCGAGGACGAACCCGAGGTCGCCGGTGCGGAACCAGTCCCTCTCGTCGCCGTCGCCGTCGATCCGGCTGGCGAACTCCTCCGCCGTCCGGCCCCAGTAACCTCGGGTCACACACGGTCCGTGCAGCCAGATCTCGCCGACCTGCCCGTCGGGACACCGGCGGGCGGTGTCCGGGTCGACGACGGCGAGATCACCGCCGGAGCCGACCACTCCGGAGCTGACGAACTCCCGCCCCTCGTCGCTGGCGCTGGCTCGTCCCTGCTCGACGGTGGAGGGGTCGAAGCGGCCGATCACCGGGCCTTCGCCGCGCCGCGTGGCCGTGGCCATCAACGTGTTCTCCGCCAGTCCGTAGCAGGGGAAGAACGCCGAGGGGCGGAACCCGGCCGGGGCGAAGAACCTGGTGAAACGCTCGATCGTGCCGGCCTGGACGGGCTCGGCGCCGTTGAACGCCACCTCCCAGTTGGACAGGTCGAGCTGCTCCAGGTCGGCGGGCGCGACCTTCGACAGGCACAGCTCGTAGGCGAAGTTCGGCCCGCCGCTGCAGGTCGCCCGCGTGTCACTGACCGCCCTGAGCCAGCGCACGGGCCGCTTGAGGAAGGACATCGGATCCAGCACGGTCACCGGGAATCGCCCGAAGGCCGGTTCGAGCAGTCCGCCGATGAGGCCCATGTCGTGAAACGGCGGCAGCCACGACACCAGGTGCCGGCCCTCCACCTCGGGTGGGAAGAACGTGCGGTCGATGCAGGCCAGGTTGGCCAGGAGGTTGCCGTGCGTGACCATGACGCCCTTGGGCTGCCCGGTCGAGCCGGAGGTGTACTGGAGGAAGGCGATGTCGTCCTCGTTCAGGTCGGGTTCCCGCCAGTCGGCGGGGTCGGCCGTCACCTCCTGGATGCCCATCCGCGGCAGCTCGGCGAGCACCGGGGCGAGCGTCCGGTACGTCGAGTCCTGCTCCGGGCTGGTCCGGGGTACCAGGAGCGCCGCGGCCTGGCAGTCACGGGCGATGCCCTGCAGCTTCGCCAACGACCGTGCCGAGTTCCCGCCCTCGACCGGATAGGCCGGGACCGCCACGATCCCGGCGTAGAGACAGCCGACGAAGGCGGTGAGATAGTCCGGGCCCGACGGGCAGGCGAGGATAACGCGGTCCCCGGGCCGGAACCTCGCGAGCAGGGCGACAGCCAGCGCGCGAGCCCGCCGGTCCAGCTCCCGGTCGAGCAGGGCGTTGGGCTGCCCTTCGCCATCGTCGAGGAAACGGTACGTCGACGAATCCTCCCGAGCGGTGAGGGTGTCGCGGAACATCTGCGCCAGGCTGGACATCGGGACTCCTGTCAGTCGATGAGTGGGCGGCGCGCGAGGCCGCCGTTACGAGAGCCCGTCACTGGCCCGTGGGCTCGTCCGGCAGCCGACTCGGCGCTCATCAGTCGTTCACCCGGTAGAGCGCGAAGTAGGACGCCACCCGGTCCTGGTTGTAGGCGTGTGCGAGGGCCGGGACGTCCTCGAAGTCCCACACCTCGATCGCCTGCGGCGGCGGCAGGAAGTCGGTGGTCTCCATGACGTCTCTGATCACCGGCGCGTCCTGACTACGCCACACGTGCGTGTTGACGTGGAGGTGCCGGGCCAGGCACTCGGCACCGCGCAGCACCGGGATGCGCATCCCGGCCTTCCATCCGCAGGTCGAGACCACCCCCTGGCGCGCCAGCACCGAGGAGGTGAGCTTCCACAGCGGCGTGCCGATGTTGTCGATGACGATCGAGGCGCCCTGCCCGTCGCTGAGTTCGTGGACCGTGGCGACGAAGGCGGCCGTCGACGCCTCGTGCCGGGCGACCTCGTCGGGAGCGGCCCCCCGGGACGGCACGGTGAGCCCTGGCCACTCCCGGCGGTCGAGGGCGGTGATCCCCAGCTTCTCGACCAGATCGCGGCGCTCGTCGCTACCGACGGTCATGGCGGTCCGGAAGCCGGCGCGAGCGGCCAACGTCAGTTCGGCCAGCGCCACGCCGCCGCCCCAGGCGAGCACCAGGTGCTCGGCGGGATCGGCGTCCGGAAGTTGGGTACGCCAGCACCCCAGGGCCGCTCGCCAGTTGTCCCAGGCCGTGAAGTACCGCCCGTAGGTGGCCCACTGCTCCACGCTGTGCCGGGTCGATTCGGGTAGCGGGAGCAGATTGGCCATCGGCAGGACACTGCGTCGGGCGAGCAGTCCCATGGTGCCGGGGCAGTCGTAGGCGTGCACGAGCTCGACGTAGCCGTACCGGTCCAGACGCCCGAACGGCATGAGCAGGCAGACGGTGCCCGCGGGCAGTGCGGGCCCCCCGGGCACCGGGTTGGTTTCCAGCACCCGGACGACGCCGAGGTTGCCCAGGACGACGGAATCCTCTCCCCGGGCGCTGCAGACGTCGATCGGAGTGCGGGTCAGGGCGTGGTCGACGTTGGCCTCCCACGAGCCGAGCAACGGTTCGACAAGCGCCTCGCCCGGCCCCGGATCGCCGATCTCGATGACCGTCCGCCGGAGGGCACCGCCCGCGGTGCCGTCCCAGTCCGGGGCCACGGCCGCCGCGGGCAGGACCCATGCCTCGGTCTTCACCATCACACCCCGCCTTTCGTCGACAGGTGCGGTCCGACGGGCAGCTCATGGCCGATGGCGTAGTCGACGGAGACGGCCCCCCACGACTCGCCGGCGCCGTACGCCACCGCGGCGAGCCGGGCCCGCCGGGGAACGGCGCCATCGGTCAGTTCCGCGGCGAGCGCGAGAGGAATGGACGCCGACGAGGTGTTGCCCAGTTCGGCGATCCGGTTGACGAACAGTGGGGCCGGATCAGGGAGCCTGCGGCGCACCTCCTCGAGGATCCGGCCGTTGGCCTGGTGGGCGACGACCACGTCCGGCTTGAAGTCCGCCGAGACGTCGGCGAGCACGCTCACCATCCGCGCCACCGCCCGTTCGTAGACCTGGATGCCCCTGATCTGAACCCCGTTCGGGCCCATCGTCATCAGGTCGGCGAAGGTGGCGTCGCAGCCCGCCACCGACCGGGGCGGCGCGAACTCCTCGCGGTCCGCCACCCGCAGCACGCCGACCCCGTCACCGAACAGGAAGGCGGACTGCCGGTCGCGCTTGTCGGTGATTCGGGACATCGCCTCGACGGAACACACCAGGGCCTCCGGCACCGTGCCGGCGGCCACGAGGCCGAGTGCCATGGTCAGCCCGTACACGGTGCCGCAACACGCGGCGCTCAGGTCGACGCCGAGCACGGAGGACGGGAGACCCGCTCGGGTCGCCACCGCCTGCGCCAGGCCGGGTACCCGCGCGTCGTTCGACGTGCTCACCAGGAGCAGGGCGCCGATCCGCTCGCGGTCCGCACCCCGGTCGACGACGGTGCGTACGACGTCGGCCGCGGCGGCCGCGAGGTCGGCATCCTCGGCGAACCAGGATCTGCTACGGATCCCGCTGCGCCGGGTGATCCAGGCATCGGTGAGCGAGATCCCGGAGAACTCCTCGTTGGAGATCCGGCCGGGGGGTACCCAGGCCTCGATGTCGGTCAGTCCCGCTGGCACGACGGCTCCACCAACGACCGCAGGTACGGGATGTACTCGCGCAGCGTCTCGAAGGCGGCGACCACCGCCGCGTCCGCCTGCACCTGGAGCCGACGCTCCAACTCGTGGGTGATCTCCAGCGTGTCGAGGCTGTCGAACGGGAGCTGGGCGATGGGCTCGTCCAGGACCGATTCGTCGGCGTGCTCGTCGTACGTGGACAGCTGTTCCGTGACGACGTCGATCACGACCTGGTGGACCTGTTCGGGGGTGACCGCGTTTCTCATGACTTCCCGCTCTCGTCGGTGGTTTCGGTTGGTTGCAGCAGGTAGAGCGGATCGCCGACATTGAGCATCGCGCCGGGCTCCGCGAGCAGTGACTGGATGACTCCCGCACGTTCGGCGACGACCTCCTGGGTGGCCTTGGCCGTCTCGACCTCGACCACCGCGTCGCCGCGGCGGACCTCCTGTCCGGGCTCGACCGTCCACTGGATCAGCAGCACCTCTTCGAGCCCCTGCCCGAAGGGGGGCACACAGATCTCGACCGCTCCGCCACTCATGACGCGACCTCCAGCAGGGCCTGGACGATGTCCTTGCGCTGCACGACGTACTGGTACTCGTCGTTGGCGGGTGGCATCGGCACGTGCGGTGCGCCCATCCGCCGTACCGCGGATCTCAGCGAGCCGAACGCGTGTTCGGCCACGGTCGCCGCCACCTCGGCACCCACGCCGTGGGTGAGGCACGACTCCTGGACGACGAGCAACCGACCGGTTCGCCGCACGGACTCCAGTACGCCGTCGTGGTCGATCGGGGAGATCCAGCGCAGGTCCAGGACCTCGACGTCGACCTCCCCCGCGACCTCCTCGGCGGCGGCGAGCGCCGCCAGGGTCATCGCGCCGTAGGTGGCCAGGGTCACGTCCGTTCCGGGCCGCACGATCCGCACCGCCATCGGGTGCCTCGGTGCCACGGCGGCAGGAGCCGGCGGTACGCGCTTCCAGTACAGCTGGATGGGCTCGTACACCAGGACCGGCCCGGGTGTGGCGAGCGCCGCCTCGAGCACCGCACGATGGTCCTCGCCGGTGCTCGGGCAGGCCACCCGGAGCCCGGGAACCGTGGCGAAGATGCTCTCGTTGGACTCCGAGTGGTGTTCCACGCCCCGGGTTCCGCCACCCGACGGGATCCGGATCACCAGGTGTAGGTCGTCGGTGCCGCCCCATCTGCCGTGCAGACGGGCCGCCTGGGTGACGATCTGGTTCGCGGCCGGGAAGCAGAAGCCGTCGAACTGGATCTCGCAGATGGGCAGCAGGCCGCTCAGGGACATGCCGATGGCCTGTCCGACGATGCTGGACTCGGCCAGCGTCGTGTCCCGTACCCGCTCCGGGCCGAACCTGGCCTGCAGGCCACGGGTCACCCGGAAGACTCCCCCGAGACGGCCGATGTCCTCACCGAGCAGGACGACGCGGTCGTCGGCCTCCATGAGCCGCGCCAGCGAGGCGTTGATGCTGGTCGCCAGGCCCGGGCTGAGCGTTTGGGTCATCGTGCGTACTCCTTCAGCAGGTCTGCGCGCAGGTCACGGATCCTTCGCTCCAGGTCGGCGAGCCAGTCCGGGTCGACGGTCCCGTCCTCCAGCAGGCGCCGGCGGTAGGCGGCCACGGGATCCCGGCTGACCGCCGCCGCGATGTCCGCCTCGTCGCGGTAGACCTCCTGCGAGTCCGAGCTGGTGTGGCTGAGGATCCGGTCGACGGAGAACTCGATCAGACGGGGACCGGGCTGAGCAGCCAGCAGCCTCAGTTCGGTGGTGACGGCGTCGAACACGACCTCGGGATCTCGGCCATCCACCTGCCGGGAGGCGAGGCCGAACCCGGCCGCCCGCTGGGCGATGCTCGTACGCATCTGTTCGGACGCGGGTTTGGAGATCGCCCAGCCGTTGTTCACGTTCAGGAACAGGACGCTGGCCTGCTCGACCGCCGCGAGGTTGAACGCCTCGGAGACGTCGCCCTCACTGCTCGCGCCGTCGCCGAAGAAGACCGCGACCGGCTCCTCACGTCCCTGAATCCGGGTGCCGAGCGTGTAGCCCACCGCGGGCAGCAGCTGGCTTCCGAGCACGAGGGTGAACGGGAACATCCGCAGCGGTCTCGGCTGCCAGCCGCAGAACGAACGTCCGGACCACCCCGAGACGACCTGCTCCGGTGTCGCCCCTCGGGTCAGAGCCACCGCCACCTCCCGGTAGGACGGCACGACGAGCACCCCGTCGAGGGCGTACGCCGCGCCGACCTGCAGGGCCTCCTGGCCGCTGCACGGCGCCCAGAGGTCGATGAGCCCCTGCTTTCGCAGCAGCAGCGCCTCCTCGTCGACCGCCCGGGCCACGAGCATCTGCTCGAGGATCAGCCTCCGCATGTCCGAGGTGAGCTCGGTCGTCGCCTGCGTCATCAGGGTTCCTCCCTAGTCCGGTATGTCGGGTGCGCGGCCACGGCGAGACCGTCCGAGTCAGGCGACCGGCTCGGCGGAGTGGGACCGGCGGGTTCGGTGGGTCGGATGAACACCACGGCGGCGACCGCCGCCAGGACGAGAAGCCCGATGGTGAGTCCCAGGGCGCCGACGAGGCCGGCGATCGTGGTCTCGGACGCCCCGGCACCGGGATGCTCAACCGCCCGGGAGGCCGCGCCCACCGCCGCCGCGCCGTTCAGCACGATGGTGCCGATCGCGGCGCTCACCTGCTGAACCGCCGCGTAGATCGCCGACGCGGCGGCCGCCTGGTGCGGGACGACCCCGTAGGTCGAGATGTTCGTGCACGGGACGAGGACCGTGCCCAGTCCGAGGCCGAGGAGGATCTCGGCCGGCAGCAGAACCGTCAGGTAGGAGCTGGCGGGGCTGAGCCGCTGCATGATCATGACTGCCACGACCGCGAGGGCGAGTCCGGCCAGGATGAGCAGTCTGGGACGGGTGTTGGCGAATCGGCCGGACAGCACCGTCGCCCCCAGGGCCATGCTCGCGACCAGGGGGAGGAACGCGAGTCCCGTCTGCACCGGGGAGTACCCCTTGACCTCCTGGAGGTAGAAGGTCGCGAGGATGAACAGGCCGAACAGCCCCATCAGCACGCACGTCGTGACGAGGTAGGCGCCGATCCGGTTCGGCTGCGCCAGCACCGCCGGCGGCAACAGCGGGGCGCTCGCCCGGCGCTCCACGACGGCCAGGGCCCCGATCGACACCACGCCGGCCGCCAGCAGGGCGACGACCGTCGCGTCGAGCCCGCCGGACTGCGACCGGGCCACGGCAAGGGCGAGGGCGGCCAGGCCGGTGAGCAGCAGCGCGCCGCCCACGAGATCAGTGCGGGACACCCGCACCGGGTGAGTCTCCCGGGGCAGCATCGCCGCGCCGCCCATCGCCGCGACCGCCACGAAGGGAAGAGCGAACCAGAACGCCCAGCGCCAGGTGAGGATCTGGGTGAGCAGTCCCCCGACCACGAGGCCCAGGGCCAGGCCGCTGGCGGCCACCGAGCTGTAGACGGCCATCGCCCTGGCCCGGTCACGCCCCCGGGGGAACGTCGCGGAGACGATGGCGAGCGCCGAAGGCGCCAGTACCGCTCCCGACAGCCCCTGCCACACGCGTCCGACCAGCAGGAGCACCGGCTCCTGGGCACAACCGGCGACGATCGAGGCGAGACCGAACGAGATCAGCCCGGCGACGAAGGTCCTTCGATGCCCGACGGTGTCGGCCAGCCGGCCCCCGGACAGGAGGGCCCCCGCGAACGCCAGTGAGTAGGCCGCGATGACCCAGTGCCGGCCGGCATCCGACAGCCCGACGGCCGCCTGGATCGAGGGCAGTGCGACGTTGGCCACGGTCACGTCGATCGCCACGACGAACTGTCCCAGGGTGGCGAACGCGAGAATGGCCCAACGGCGACGGCCGGGTTGATTCACCACAGGCCGCCGTCGACGGTCAGCACCTGTCCGGTGATGTATGACGCCCGTGGCGAGGCCAGGTAGGCGACCGCGTCCGCCACTTCCTCGGGACGGCCGAAGCGCCGCACCGCGACTCGACGTTTCGCCTCGGTACGCAACGCCTCGGGCAGCTCGGCAACCTGCTCCGTCTCGACGAAACCGGGGGCCACCACGTTGGCGCGGATGCCGAACCTGCCGAGTTCCTGCGCCATCGACAGGGTGAATCCCACGATTCCCGCCTTGGCGGCCGAATAGTTGCTCTGGCCGGGGTTGCCCCGGAGACCGGAGACCGACGACACGGTGACCACGACGCCACGCCGCCGCCCGACCATCTCCTCGACGACTCCTCGGCAGACGTGGTAGACGCCGTCGAGGTCGACGCGCATCACCCGCTCCCAGTCCTCGTCCCGCATCGTCAGCAACGGGGTGTCGCGGACGACCGCGGCCGAGGCGACCAGGCACGTCACCGGACCCAGGGCGTCCCTCGCGCCGTCGAGGAACGTCTCGACCTGCGTCCGGTCGGCGACGTCGGTCCGTCGGGAGTAGACGTCGCGCCCGAGGGCCCGAACCTCGTCCTCCACGTCCCGGGCCGCCTCCGACCGCGAGGCGAAGCAGAAGCCCACGTCGTACCCCTGGCGGGCGAGTTCGAGCACGACCGCCCGTCCGATCCCCCTGCTCCCACCGGTCACGATGGCCACGCCCGGCTCAGTCACGCCGGTACCCCCCGTCTCGTCTGCGCGTACTGGTGTCTGCGGCTGCCCTGGTACCGGCCGGTCCGACGGCGAGCGCCGATGGCGGGCGGAGCAGGTCCTGGCGGAGCTGACGAGCCACGATGTCCAGGACGGCCCGCCGGTGCTCGACGACGTAGAAGTGCCCGCCGGGAAAGATCGTCTGGCTGACCACGCCCGCGGTGGTCGCGTCCCATCGGGACAGCGTCGGGACCGGAACCACGTGGTCGTCCGCCCCGCCCAGGACCGTCACCGGAACGTCGAGGAGCACGGCCGGCTTCAGCGGCAGTTGGCCGAGGATCTCGACACCGGCGCGGAACGCGTCCAGGGTCTTCCCGAGAAGTTCCGGATCACGCAGCAGTGCCGCAGGCGTCGCGCCGATGCGGCGCATCTCGGCCAGGACCGCCTCGTCGTCCCACTCCGTCACCGATTCCGGCCGCCGCCACGTACCCGGTGGTCCGGCCGCCGAGACGATCAGCCGCACCGGCTGCGGTTCCCCGCGCCGGGCCAGTTCCCGGACGACCTCGAAGGCGAGGGCTCCGCCCAGACTGTGGCCGAGCAGCGCGAAGGAATCCGATGCGCGTCGGCGGCAGGACAGGATGACGTCCTCCACCAGCGCGTCGAGCTTCCACAGCAGCGGTTCGTGTCGCCGCGTACCGTGTCCGGGGTAGTCCACGGCGCGGACCGCGATGCCGGGCGGAGCATCGGTCGTCCACGATCTGAACAGCGCGGCGCTGCCGCCCGCGTGGGGCAGGCAGAACAGCTCGACCGCCGTCATCGCTGCTCCCGGGACGGTCGGGCCAGGACGGCGTCACGCAGGGACGCGATGCTCGTTTCGGGATCAGCCACCGCCATCGACACCAACCGGGGGAAGGCGTCGGCCATCGCTCCCATCACGTCCCTGCCGACGACCTCGGGCGAGAAGAGCCAGATTCCGTTGAGGACACCGTCGCGTTCGTGCATGGCAAGGTAGAGGTCCAGGTTGAACGGCTGCATCGCCGTGATCACCTCGGGGATGATCGCCTCGTCGTTGTCCGTGCCGACGTCGGTGAGCGGGCTGGACACCAGCGGCCCCAGATCGAGCGCGAAGGGCTCGTAGTTGACCAGGTTGAACATGGTCCGCATCGGGTCGAGCTGCTGCTGACCGCCGAAGAGCAGCCGCAGCGGTGCCTCCTGGTGGGCCTGCCCCTGCAGGAACGAGTCCCGGACCAGGCCCGCCACCTCGGCGAAGGTGTGTGTCCAGTCGAGGCGGACCCGCACCACGATCTCGTTGATGAAGTACCCGACCATCGCCTGCGTCTCCGGTCGGTCCCTGCCGGCCAGCGGCACCGTCACGCTGAGGTCGGCCGAGCCCGAGTAGCAGGCGTGCAGGGTGTCGAACGCCGCCAGGAGGAACATGAAGGGGGTGACCCCGAGCCGCCTGGACACCTCGTGCACGTCCCGGGTGACCGCCTCGGAAAGGGCGAAGCCCCGGGTGAACCCGTCGACCGGATGATCGAGTTGATGTTCCGGCGCGGTGAAGGTCGGCGGTCCGGGAAGGTCACGCAGCGCCTCGCGCCAGTAGCTGACCTGCTCGTCGAGCTCGCCCGCGGCCAGCCGGTCCTGTTGCCATACCGCGAAGTCCAGGTACGACGTCGGCAGCGGTTCCAGCCGGGGGTCCTGCCCGGCGATGGCCTTCTGGTACGACTCGGCCAGGTCACGCTGGAGCTGGGCGTAGCCCCAGGGGTCGATCACAATGTGGTGGAGCACCATGACCAGGACGTGGCGTCCGTCCCCCAGGTTCACGAGGGCGGAACGCGCCGGACGCCCGTCGGCCATCGCGAATCCGACCCGCTGCTCCTCGGCGATGACACCGGCGACGACGGTCCAAGCGGACTCGGCGGCGGCGTCGACCACGCGCAGCGGCCAGTCCGGCTCATCGACCACCGACTGCCGCCACTCACCGTCGACCTCCAGGATCCGGGTGCGCAGCACCTCGTGCCGGCGCACCACCTCCACCAGCGCGCGACGCAGCGCCGTCACGTCCACGGTGGCCTCGGCAGCTCCGGGCGCAGGCGCCAGGACCGTGGCCACCACCACGTTGTGGTGCGGGTTGTCCAGACCGGCGGGCTGAAGCACGTTGTTGAGCTGGGGGAAGGAGAGCGGCATCGGCCTGCGGCGGGGCACCCGGGTGATGCGTCCACCCGGGCGTCCGGGGGTGACCCGGATGTCGCCCATGCCGCTCTCCGCCACCTCCGCGAGGCGGACCAGCGCCTCCCGCCAGGCCCGGGCCACGGCGTCCACCGTCTCGTCCGGCACCGCACCTGCGGGCCAGGTCCATTCGGCCAGCAGCCGGGGATCGGCGTCCCCCTCGATCCGGGTGTTGAGGTTGAGTGCCCGCGTCAGTCTGGGCGCGAGACCGTGGGCGGGATCGCGAAGGGCCGCCGCCCGAGCGGTGTCGACCTGCCAGTCGCCCTGGCCGGCGCCCTGGCCGACCCGTCCGAGGTGGTTGTAGACGATCTGCGGGTCCGGTGCCCGCAGCACCTGCTGTCCACCGGGGTGGAGATAGCGCAGCACGCCGTAGGTCCAGCCGACGTCCGCCACGGCGCGGGCGGCCTGCACCGTGTCCCGCACGGCGTCGGCCAGCGTGGCCGCCGAACGGGCCGCCGCGGCGCGCACGGGCACGCGGATCGGATGGACCTCGGTCAGCCACCCGACCGTCCGGACGGTGTCCACCGCCGCGACGTCGCGGCCGTGGCCTTCGACCTCGACGAGTACCTCCGCGTCGTCGCAGCCCGGGTCGAGCACCTCGGACAGCGCGATTCCCATCGCGGTCAGGCACAACTCGTCGACACCGACGCCGAACTCCACGACGGCGGTGTCGAGCAGCCGCGCGCTCAGCCGCGGGTCGACCTCCTGGACGAGCTCACGGGTGCGGGCACCGACGTCGGGTACGGGGAGGACGGCCGTCGTTCCGGCCCCGATCCCGCCCCAGAACTCGGTACGGTGGCGGACCTCGTCGCTACCGGTCAGGTCCGCGACGGCCCGTGCCCAGGAGTGCATGGACACGGGTACCGCCGGTAGCTCGGCGGTGCCGCCCTCGGCGATCTGCTGCCACGCTCGGCGCAGGTCGCCGAGGACGATCCCCCACGACACGGCGTCGACGACGACGTGGTGGATGACCACGGCGAGCAGCGGACGCTCGTCGGATCCCCGGTCCAGCAGGACCGCGGCGACGTTACGCCCCGCCCGGGGGTCGAGACCGCCGCTGGCCGCTCCGACGTGCGTGGCGAGCAACCGGTCGAGGGCCTCGTCGCTGACACCGTCGGCGTCGACGAGGACCAGCTCGACGGAGGGCGGTGCGTCGGGGACGATCAGCCGCCACTGCTCACGGTCGGTCTCCAGCCGCGCCGCCAGGATCCGGTGATGCGCGACAACCGCGTCCAGCGCCCGCTGAAGGTCCGCCGGCCGGGGCGTCGCGGGAAGTCGGAGCAGCACCCGGTGCGTGTAGCCGGCCAACCGGGTGCCCGCCGAACGCATCCGCGCCAGCATGGGCCAGGTCGGCACGACTCCGGTTCCCGGATCGTGGACGATGCTCGCCCGGGCGCCTGATCGAGGGCTGGCAGCGGCGAGCGCGGCGACGCTCTGGTGCAGGAAGACGTCGCGGGTCGTCAGCTCGAAACCCGCTTCGCGGGCTGCGGACACCAGATGAATAGCCTTGATCGAATCGCCGCCGAGGTCGAAGAAGGTGGCATGCGCGTCATGGACCGGCCGGCCGAGGACGGCCTGGAACACCTCGGCCATGGCCAGCTCGTCCGGTGCGTCGGGGGCGACCGCCGAGGCGTCGTCGACGGCGGCCTGGACCGGCCAGGGCAGGGCGGCCCGGTCGACCTTGCCGGTGCTCTGGAGTGGCAGCGCGTCGAGCACGACGACATCGGTGGGCATCATGTGATCCGGCAGCCGTTGGGACACCGCGTCCAGGACCTCCCGCCGCGTGACCGCCGCGGCCCCCGGCTCGCCGGTGACGTAGGCGACCAGCCGACCGTCGCCACGGGCGCACACGCAGCAGGCGGTCACCCGGGGGGCGGCGAGCACCGCCATCTCGACCTCGGCCGGCTCGATCCGGTAGCCGCGGATCTTCACCTGGTGGTCGATCCGACCGACGAACCGGATCCGTCCGTCCATGTCCCACCAGACCCGGTCACCCGTGCGGTACATGACCGCGCCCGGCGGGCCGAACGGGTCCGGCACGAAACGCTCGGCGGTCAGGTCCGGCCGATTGACGTAGCCCTCGCACAACTGCGCGCCCGCCAGGTGCAGCTCGCCGATCACTCCGGGCGGGACGAGCCGACCTGCGGCGTCGAGCACGCGCGCACGCATTCCCGGCACGGGCCTGCCGAGGGCGAGGGTGCCGCGCGCGACGTCCGCCTCGCCCACCGCGCCGGTGAGCGCCCCGATCGTCGTCTCCGTCGGCCCGTAGTGGTTGACCAGCCGACGGCCGCGCCGCTCGGTGCAGAGTCTGGCCAGGTCGTCGACCGCGATGCTCTCACCGCCGAGGACGAGTCCGCGGCGCGGCCACACCGTCGCCGCGCCGGTCGCCGAGACGATCGCCATCAGGTGTGACGGGACGAGCTTCGCGTGGTCGACGGCCCGTAGCGTGGCCGCCACCGTGGCCGGATCGGTCGCGTCCGTTCGTCCCAGGATGCGCAGGGTGCCGGCGGTGGTCAGCGAGGTGACGAGCGTCGTCAACGCGAAGTCGGTGTGGGCCTGCTGGAGCAGCGCGTAGCTCTCCCCCGGGCACCCCCACCCGAGCCTGGGCGGCACGTTACGGACGTAGTGCAGGAGGGCCCGCTGGGAAACCGCGACCCCCTTGGGACGCCCGGTGGTGCCCGAGGTGAAGATGACGTAGGCGAGCCGGCCGGTGCCGGTGTCGACGGCCGGCGGCTGCGCGGCGACCTCCCCGGCCGCGTCGGCGGCCAGGAGGACGAACCCGCCGGGTTGACGCTCCCCGACGACGACGGACGCGCCGCAGTCGCGGAGCATGAAGTCGATCCGCTCGTCCGGCCAGCCGGGATCGAGGGGAAGGTAGGCCGCCCCCAGCCGCCAGCACGCGAGCATCGTCGTGAGGAAGCGCTCGTCGGTCTCGTACGCCAGACCCACCACGTCGGCGGAGGTCACCCCGGCGGCGGCGAGCCGCGCCGCCAGCCGATCGGCGTACCCGAGGAGCTGCGCGTAGGTCGTGTCGCCGCTGCGGGTCGCGACGGCGACGGCATCCGGATGTTCCTCCGCCACCCGGGCGACAAGCTGGTAGACGTTGGTCGCCTCCGGCACCAGCGGATCGCCGCCGTCACCCCAGCCGAGGACGCGTCGCCGCCACGCCAGGTCGAGCACGTCGATGCCGCTCAGCGGCCGATCGGGTTCGGTGACGGCGATCCTCAGGACCCGGTTGAGCTGTTCCGCGAAGAACGCGCCGCGGGCCTCGTCGAACAGGTCAGCGCTGTACACGAGCCGACCCCAGAGATCATCGCCCTCCTCGATGAGATCCAACTGGATGTCGAACTTCGCCGTCAGCGCCTCGACGCCGAGCGGACGGATGCGCAGGTCACCGTGGTCCCATCGGGGCAGCGGGGCGTTCTGGAAGGAGAACATCGCCTGGAACACGGGGTTGCGCGCGAGGCTCCGGCCGGGTGCGAGGCTCTGCACGACCTTCTCGAACGGCGTCCGCTCGTGCGCGAACGCCTCCAGGGCCGTGGCCGAGGTACGCGTCACGAGTTCGCGGAAGGTGGGATCGTCGGCGGCGTCCAGGCGCAGGGCGACGGTGTTGACGAAGCACCCGATCAACCCCTCGAGTTCGGGCAGCGGGCGACCCGCGACGGGAGTACCGATCACCACCTCTTCGTGCTGACCGACCCGAACGAGGAACGCCGCGAACGCGGCGGCCAGCACCATGAACCGGGTGCAGCCCAGCTCCTTGGCCAACGTCGTGACAGCGCCGGCCACCGCGGCCGGGACCAGGATCGGTACGGACCGTCCCCGGTACGACTTCTCCGCCGGTCGGGGCCGATCGCCCACCAGCCCGGTCTCCGGGTCGGCGCCCGCGAGCCGGCCCGTCCAGTAGGCGATGTCGGTGGCCTCGTGGTCACCCTCCCGGGCCGCCTGCCAGACCGCGAAGTCCGGGTAGTCGATGGAGAGCGGGGCGAGCGCGGCCGATCCCCGGACGAGCCCGTGGTAGATCTGCATCACCTCGCGCATCAGCACGCCGATCGACCACATGTCCGACACGATGTGGTGCATCCCGAAGATCACGGCGTGGTCGTCGGTCCCGAAACGCAGCACGTGGACGCGGAGCAGCGGACCCTGCGCCAGGTCGAAGGGCTCCAGCGCCATGTCGTCCTGGTGGGAGCGGACCGCCTCGGTGGGGTCGCCCGCGCTCTCCGACACCGTCACGCGTGGGCTCAGGCCGTCCAGAACCACCTGTCGGGGCCCGTCCCCGAGATCACGGAACACCGTCCGCAGCGACTCGTGGCGCCGCGACATCGCGTCACACGCCCGCGTGAAGAGATCCACGTCGAGTGGACCGTCGATCCGCAGCCCGCCGAGGATCACGTACGGCGAGACATCGCCCACGATCTGGTCGAGGATCCACATCTGCCGTTGCTGCGGGGTGAGGGGCACCGGACTCGCCGGCTCGGCGCGCCGTTCGACGGTCAGCCGCGGCCCTCGGTTGACGCCCTCGGCCCGCAGCCGGCTGTCGAGGAGCGCGAGTCGCTCCGGGCTGAGGTTGAGACGAGGACTCATCGTTTCGCCTCGCTGCGCAGCTCGGCGACGACCTCGTCATCGGCGAGGGTCGACATCTCCAGGATCAGCTCCGCCGTACGCTCGACCGCGTCCGGGCTGTCGGCGAGTTCACCGACCGCGGCCGCGAGACCCGCCACCGTCGGATCCCGGAAGATCCGCTGGAGGGGAACATTCACGCCGAACGCGGTGCGGACCCTGACCAGCACCCGCGTGCTGAGCAGCGAGTGCCCGCCGAGCGCGAAGAAGTCGTCACCGAGGCCGACCCGGTCGACCTGCAGGACCTCTTCCCAGATGGCGGCGACGACCTTCTCGGTCGCGGTGCGCGGCGCGACGTACTCACGCTCGATCACCCCCGGCCGGGGAAGAGCCGACCGGTTGACCTTCCCGTTGGCGGTGAGCGGCAGACGTTCCTGCGGCACGATCACCGGCGGGATCATGTATTCGGGCAGCCGGTCGGCGAGACGCCGCTGCAGGGCGGCGCGATCCAATGGCCCGGCACCGTCGACGAGACGCACGTATCCGACCAGCCGCTGGTCGCCGGGGGTGTCCTCGCGTACCACCGCCACCGCTTCGGCGATCGCCTCGTCCGCCATGAGGGCCGCTTCGACCTCGCCGAGTTCGACCCGGTAGCCCCGGAGCTTCACCTGATGGTCGAGCCGCCCGAGGAACTCTAGATCGCCGTTGCCGTCCCGGCGTACCAGGTCACCGGTGCGATACCACGGTCCCTCCCCGTCGGGGCGGGTGACGAACCGCTCGGCGGTCAGCTCGGGGCGCTGCCAGTAGCCGAGGCTCACCCCGCTGCCGCCGATCCACAACTCACCGGCGACGCCGATGGGCGCGGGCAGGCCGCTCGGCTCGACCACCAGGAGGTCGGTGTTGGCGATCGGCTCGCCCAGGCGGACCGGACCGTCACCCACCCGGTCCACCGAGGACCAGATCGTCGTCTCCGTCGGGCCGTACATGTTCCACGTCTCGTCGACGACCGCCGTCAGGTCCGCGGCCAGCGCCGACGGGAGCGCCTCCCCGCCGACGAACGCGCGGAACGGACCCGCCGGACGCCACCCCTGGTCGAGCAGCATCCGCCAGGTGGTGGGCGTGGCCTGCATGACGTCGGCGCCGCTGTCGTCGAGCAGCGCCGCCAGGCGTACGGCGTCGACCACCACGTCCCGGCCGGCCAGCACCACCGTGCCACCGACGCTCAACGGCAGCAGCAGTTCGAGCATGGAGATGTCGAACGAGAACGTGGTCACGGCGACCAGGACGTCGCCCGCCGTCATACCGGGCCGCTCGGCCATCGACCGGAGGAAGTTGTCGAGCGCCCGCTGGGGGACGACGACGCCCTTGGGCACACCGGTGGAACCCGACGTGTAGATGACGTAGGCGATGTCCTCGCCGGATCGTCCTTCGACCGGGCGCGGCGCGGGGCCGCCGGTCGACGTTCCGGGCCCCGGGAGGTCCAGCATCTCGACCGCCGAGGCGCCCACCAGTTCGCCGGTCTCCTCGGCGGCGATGGCCAGGTTCAGCCCGGAGTCCTCGATCATGTGCCGGATCCGCGACTCGGGGAAGGCGGGGTCGATGGGGACGTACGCGGCTCCACAGGTGAGCACCGCGAGTAGCGCGATGACGATCCGCTCGTCCCGGGGCAGACAGATGCCCACCAGACTCCCCCGGCCCACCCCGCGGGCCTGAAGTCGGACCGCCAGCGCGTCCACCTCGGCGAGCAACTCGCGGTACGTCAACCGCCCATGGCCGATCACGGCCAGGTGGTCGGGTCGCGCCGCCGCGCTCTGCCGGACGAGGTCGTCGGCCAGGCCGGAGGTGCCCCAGTCCCGGCGCGGGCCTCGTCCGAGGGCCTGGATTTCTCGCAGGTCACCGGCGTCGAGGAGGCTGACGGTGGACACCGCCCGGTCGGGATCGTCGAGCAGCCCGCGGATCAGCGTGCTGAACTCCCGCCCGAACCGCTCGACGGTCGACTGGTCGAACAGATCGGTGTTGTACTCGAACCAGCCGGTCAGCCCGTCACCCTCGAACACCTGCAGTTCCAGGTCGAATCGCGCCGTACGGCTCGGGATGTCCAGCGGCTCCAGCGACAGTCCACCCGCCGTGAACGTCGGGATGTCGATGTTCTGGTAGATGAAGGACACCTGGAACAGCGGGCTGCGCGCCGCGTCCCGTTCGGGCTGCACGGCGTCGACGATCTGCTCGAAGGAGAGTTCCTGGTGGGCGAAGGCACCCAGCGCCGTCGACCGCACCTGCTGGACGAGGCTCCGGAAGCCGCCGGCCGGGTCGATGCGGACCCGCATCGGCAACATGTTCACGAAGTAGCCGATCAGGTGCTTGATCTCGTCGCGGTCGCGGTTGGCGGTGGGCACACCGACGACCACGTCGTCGGTCCGGCTGAGCCGCGCCAGCAGCGCGGAGAAGGCGGCCAGGGTGGCCATGAACGGGGTCACCCCCGCGTCCTTGCAGAACGCGCGTAACCGGTCGAACATGGCCGGCTCAAGCTCGAACAGGACCGTGGAGCCCCGGATGCCCTGGATCGGGGGACGGGGACGGTCGGCCGGCAGGTCGATGCCGCCCGGGGCGCCGTCCAGCGCCTCCCGCCAGTAGTCGAGGTCGGACGCGGCGGCGCCCTCCGCCACGCGGCGGTGCTGCCATCGCGAGTAGTCGGAGTACTGGATCGGCAGGTGCGGCAGTTCCGCCGTCCGCCCACCGGTGATCTCCCCGTACAGCGCCGCGAGTTCGGTCAGGAACTGCGTCGTGGACCAGAGGTCGGCGGCGATGTGGTGGATGGTGACCAGCAGGATGTGGTCGTCGGCGTGCAGCCGGAGGAACCGCAGCCGCAGCAGCGGGCCGGTTCCGATGTCGAACGCCCGGTTGAACTCCCGTTGGGCGCGCTCCTGGATCGCGTCCCACGCGTCCGGGGCGGCCAGCTCGGGGTGGTCCTCGACCACGAGTTCCGGCTCCAACCAGGGATGGACGACCTGCACCGGGCTGCCGTCCTCGTCGCGGAAGGTGGTCCGCAGCGCCTCGTGGCGTTCGACGATCCGGTTGACCGCCTTCGACCACGCCTCGATGTCCAGTGGGCCGGTGATGCGGACGGCCCGGGGCAGGTTGTTCGACGTGTTTCCGGGCATGAGCTGCTCGAGGAACCACATCCGCTGCTGCGGGAACGAGGCAGGGAACTCCCGCTGCCGGCTGCGGCGCAGTCCTTCGACCAGCAGTGCCCGCTTCTCCTCGACGGTGAGCTGGTCCGGGTCAATCGCGGCCATGTCAGTGCCCTTCCGCGAGCATCGCTCGCAGCTGTCGGTCGATCTCCTCGGGCGTCATGTCGGACACGAGGTCGTCGATCTCGTCGGTGACCCGGACCAGCGGCACCTCGTCCGGCCTGGCTTCCTCGGCGGTGGAGACGAGGGCCGCGAGGTGGGCCACCGTCGGGGTCCCGTAGAAGTCCTTCAGGTCGAACGACACGCCGAGCCGGCTCCGCACCCGCGTACCGATCTGGACGGCCGCGAGGGAGTGACCGCCGAGCGCGAAGAAGTCGTCGAGCACGCCCACCCGGTCGATGCCGAGGGTCTCCTCCCAGATCGCCGCGATGTCCGCCTCGACCGGTGTACGCGGCTCGACCAGTGGCGTGTCGAGCGCGGGCCGTGGATGGCGGCTGCCCGCCTCTGCCGAGCCGTCGGCCACCCCGAACAGCGCCTCGGTGGCCCGGTCCGCCAACGCCACCATCTCCGCCACCGGGCGAGGGGTGACGAGCACGTGGCGGGGCAGGTTCGGGCAGGCGAGCACGGCGTCGAACGCGGCCGTGGCGGTCGACAGGTCCAGGCCGCGTGACAGTTCGTTGAGCACGTCCGGCTCACCGGATCCGTCCACGAGCACACGGGCGGCCTCGACGCTGACGGTGATCTGCTCCATGAGGGTGTCGACGTCCTGCACCCGCTTGACCGCGTAGTCGGTGATCTCGACGAGCAGCCTCCCCTCCTCGTCGAGGATCTCCATGTCGCAGGAGAGGGTCTCCACGGACTCCCGGTTGCGGTCCGCCGCCCACGCGTGGCACCAGATCACCGGCGTCAGGGGGTGGTGCTGGCGGACCGCGCCGTAGCTCAGCGGCAGATAGTTCGGGTCGTCGGCGTCGATCCGGAAGACACCCACCGCCATGTCGAGCAGCGCGGGATGCAGCTGGTAGGTCTGCACGTCGTCCAGGAAGCGCTCGTCGAGGGCCAGCCGTGCCAGCACGTGCCCCTCGCCCAGCTCCAGCGTGTCCAGGACCTCCCACCGGGGTCCGACCTGGAACCGCAGGGGACCGTCGGTCCAGCGCTCCGCGCGCGCCCGGTCGAGGATCTCCTGACGCGACCGGAGAGTCTCCCGGACGCGGCACTGTTCGCGTACGGCGGCAAGGTCGCGGCGGCTGTTCTGGCCGGGGCCGAGCACCCGGGCCCACCCGGTGGCATGCGCCTGCCAGACCCCGCCGCTGGTGTCTCGGCTGCGGACGGTGAACTCGATGGTGCCTTCGCCCACGTCGCGCACCGTGGTGTGGATCGTCCGTTCGGCACCGTCGGGCACCACGACCGGCTGGACGAACATGATGTCGCGCAGTTCGAGCGTGCCACCGTCCACGCGGTCGGCCAGGGCCGCTCGCACGATCTCCAGGTATGCCGTTCCCGGGACGAGCCCGTGGCCCATGAGACGGTGGTCGTCGACGACCCAGTCCTTCTCCGTACGCAGGATCGTCGTGAGGGTCTCCTCGGCCTCGGAGACCGCGACCCGGGAATCGATGAGGGGATGATCCGGCACCGCACCGGACCGGTCGACGGTACGACCGGGCATCGCCGCTGCCATCCCGACGCCTTCCCAGCGTCCCCACTGCACCGACACGACCGGGTGATCGCCCAACCCCTGCGTGGCGAGGGCGTCGAGCGCGGCGTTCGCGGCGGCGTAGTCGCCCTGCCCGAAGCCACCGGTGGTGACCGTGAGGGACGAGCACAGCATGAGGAAGTCCAGGCGATGGTCGGCGAAGGCGGCCGCCACCGCCCGCGCCCCGTCGAGCTTGGGTCGCACGACGTCGTCGACGCTGTCGACGGTCGACCGGGCCAGCACGGCGCCACCGCTGATCCCGGCGGCGTGGATCACTCCGTCGGGCAGGCGACCACGACCGGCGAGGTCGTCCACCAGGCGGGCCACCTCGGCCGGATCGGTCACGTCGCAGGCCCGGGTGACGACGTCTGCCACCGCGTCGAGGGACTTCAACTGGTCGGCGAGTTCACCGGTGGCCTCACCGCGTCGGCTGACCAGGACGAGCGTGGGCCTGGCCACTCGGGAGGCGATGTGCTGCGCCAGCGCCAGGCCGACCCCGCCCAGCCCGCCGGTGATGAGATACGTGCCGCCGTCGCGCAGGCCCGAGTGCCCGGGCGCGGTGACCGCGTCCACGTACTCGCGAACCCAGCAGTGTCGTCCGCGCACCGCGACGACACCGGTGTACGAGGTGAGCGCCGCCACCACCGCCGGGACCCAGGGGTCGTCACCGGGCACGTCGACGATCAGTTGGCGAGCGTGCGGTCGCTCGTGCACCAGCCCGCCGACGAGGCCCTGACCGATGGCGTCGGCGACGACGGTCCGCTCGTCGCCGAGCACGTCGAAGACCCCGCGGGTCAGCGCGGCGACCGTCAGCGGAGTCTCGGCGTCGAGGGCCTCCACCGCCAGGGACAGGTCGATCAGGCGTTGTGCGGCACTGTGTCGTGCCGCCGTCTCGTCGGCCGGCTCGCCGGGCACGACCACGACCACGAGTTCGTCGCCCCCACCGGCGAGCGCGTCGGAGATGTGGCGCGGCAGCGAAGCCGCGTCCAGCTCCGCCGGCCCGAGACGGCGGACCGTCCGGCCAGCCGCGTCGAGAGCCTCGGCGAGCGCACGGCCGAGCGCGGCGGAGTCGTCGAGCAACACCCAGCGCTGTTCGGGACGGGCCTGGCCGGGCGGCTCGACGGTGGCGCGACGCCAGGTCGGGACGACGACCGGACCAACCGCCGCGGCAGCGGCCGGCTTCGCCGCCTCCCGGCCTGCCGGGTCGATCCAGTAACGCTCACGGGTCAGCGAGCGGGTCGGTAGCCGCCGGGCACGCGGCCCGGGGGCCGGGGTTTCGAGACGCCGGTGGTCGCACTCGGCACCGGCCGCCCACAACGCCCCCGCCGCGGCCAGCATGGTCTCCCGGTCGCCGACGCGGTCGTGCGGGTGACGCAACGAGGAGATCACCACGTGGTCGGCGCCCAGGCCGGGGCGTAGGCGCACCAGATCGCCGAGGGTACGACCCGGCCCCACCTCGAGCAGCACCGTCCTGTCGTCGGTCAGCAGATCGGTGATCGCGTCGTGGAAGAGCACCGGTTCCCGCAGGTGTCGGCCCCAGTACCCGGGGTCCTGGGCCTGCGCCGCGGTGATCAGCCGGCCGCTGGTGTTCGAGTAGAAGGGAATCCGCGGCGGACGCAGGGCCGTCGTGGCGACGACGGCCGTCAGCGGGGCCACCGCACCGTCCATGGCCGGGCTGTGGAACCCGTGCGAGGTGTGCAGCCGGCGGTGACCGACCCCGGCGGAGGACAGATGCTTCTCCAACCGGGCGATGGACGCCACCGGTCCGGATACCGCCACCAGTTCCGGCGCGTTGACCGCTGCCACGACGCAGTCCGGCGCCGCCACGGCGAGAACCTCCGCCACGGCGGACGGGGTGAGCGTCACGGCGAGCATGGCTCCGGTCGGCATCGTCTGGACCAGCCGTCCCCGAGCCGCGACCAGGCGGACGGCGTCGGGCAGCTCCATGACGCCGGCCAGACAGGCGGCGACGTACTCGCCGATGCTGTGCCCGACCATCGCCGCCGGTTCGACCCCCGCCGACATCCAGGTGCGGGCGAGCGCATACTCGACGGCGAACAACGCCGGCTGGGTGAACTCGGTCCGGGCCAGGCGCGCGTCGGCCTCCGGTGTGCGTTCGCCGAGGACCAGGTCGGCGACATCGAGACCGGCCCGGTCCTGGAAGGCCGTGACGCACTCGTCGAAGGCACGTGCGAACGTCTGGTCAGCGGCGTAGAGCCCCGCGGCCATGCCGGGATACTGGGCACCCTGCCCCGGGAACATGAAGACCACCCGGCGTCGCGGACGGGCGTTCACCACCTGACCGGTGGCCAGGTCACGCAGCCGCCGGACCGCGTCGTCGACGCCGGTGGCGACCACGGCCGCCCGCCGGTCGAGGTCACGGCGGCGCGCCAGGGCAGCCGCGACCTGCGGCAGGTGGGGACGCCGTTCCTCCAGATGGTCGGCGAGTACGCGGGCGGTCTGCCTGACGGCCTGCGGGCTGCTGGAGGAGACCGTGAGCAGCAGCGGCGTGCCGTCATCCACGGGAGGGTGCGCCGGTTCGGGCTCCGGTGCCTCTTCGAGGACGACGTGGACGTTGGTCCCACCGATACCGAACGAGCTCACCCCGGCGAGGCGGGGTCGGTCCTGCCGGGGCCAGGGCCTCGCCTCGCCCAACACCTCGAAGGGGCTGGCGTCGAGCCCGAGCCGTGGGTTCGGCGAGGCGAAGTGGGCGGTGGGGGCGAGACACTCGTTGGCCAGTGTCAGAACGGTCTTGATGAAGCCGCAGACCCCGGCGGCGGCGTCCAGGTGGCCGACGTTGCCCTTGACGGCTCCGAGTACGCACGTCTTCTCCGCCGTGTCCCCGAACACCTGGCGCAGGGCCGCGACCTCGATCATGTCTCCCAGGTCGGTCGCGGTGCCGTGCGCCTCCAGGTACCCGATCTCCTCCGGGCCGACCCCGGCGACGGCGAGGGCCTCCCGGATCACCGAGGCCTGCCCCTCGATGCTCGGCGCGGTGTAGCCGGCCTTGTGCGCGCCGTCGTTGTTGGCGGCCGTGCCCCGGACCACGGCGAGGATCGTGTCGCCGTCCTCGATCGCGTCCTCCAGGCGTCGCAGGACCACGACGCCGACCCCGTTGCCGGGCACGGTTCCCTTGGCCTCGGCGTCGAACGGTCGGCACGTCCCGTCGGGACTGGCGATACCGCCCTCCTGGAACGGGTAGCCCTGCGCCAGCGGCGAGCCGATACTCACGCCTCCGGCCAGGGCCGCGTCGCACTCACCGGCCAGCAGGCTCTGGCAGGCCAGATGAATAGCGGTCAAGGACGTCGAGCACGCGGTCTGGACCGTGATCGCCGGTCCCGTGAGCCCCAGCTTGTAGGCGACGCGGGTGCACAGGAAGTCCTTGTCGCTGGCCTGCATCACCTGGTACGGACCGAGGGAGGACATCGCCGTCGGGTCCGGCAGCACGTTGTTCAGCAGGTACGTGTTGAGCGAGGACCCGCCGAACACACCGACGCGACCGTCGAAGGACGAGGGGACGATGCCAGCGTCGTCGAGCGCGGCGAACGAGCACTCCAGGAAGACCCGTTGCTGCGGGTCGAGGACCTCGGCCTCTCTGGGGCTGAACCCGAACAGTCCCGCGTCGAACAGATCCGCCCCGTCCAGTACGCCCTGCACCGGGACGTGACCCGGCGCGACGGCGGCGGCCTGATCGGGCTCGAACCTGGTCAGCAGGTCGCGGCCGGCGACGACGCCGCGCCAGAAGTCGTCGACGTCGTCCGCGCCGGGGAACCGACCGGCCATGCCGATGACCGCGACGTATGGAAGATCTGTGTCCTGCGGCATATTCATGAACCTTCTCGTGTGCTGGTGGCGGCGGCTCGTCGCGCCGCGGACGCGCGACGAGAGGCGAGGGACCCTTGGCGTCTCGCGGCCCGGTCCGCCGCGCGATCCGCGACCGTGGCGGGTGCGTCGGCCCCGCCGCCCGCGAGGAGGCGGGCGAGAGAGGCAACGGTCGGGTTCTGGAACAGGTCCACGAGGCCCACCTCGTGACCGAATTCGGCGGCCAGCCGATCTCGCAGCCTGGTGAGGAGCAGCGAATGACCGCCGAGGTCGAAGAAGTTGTCGTCGCGTCCCACCTCGTCGACGCCGAGAACGTCGGTCCAGAGCGTCGCGATCCGCTCCTCCAGGTCATCCGCGGGCGCCACGTAACTGCGGGTCTGTTCGCGGGCGAGGTTCGGGTCGGGCAACGCCTTCCGGTCGGCCTTGCCGCTCCGGTTGAGCGGCATCGCGTCCAGCCAGACGGTGTGCGCGGGAATCATGAAGTCGGGCAGGTGGGCGCGCAGGTGAGCGCGTACCGACTCGGTGTCCCGGTCGGCACCACCGGCGGCCACCAGGTACGCGATGAGACGTTCGTCGCCCGGCCGGACCTCCCGCAGCGCGATGACCGCCGCCGACACCGCCGGGTGCTGCACGGCCACGTACTCGATCTCACCGAGTTCGATCCGCTGGCCGCGCAGCTTCACCTGGTCGTCGAGCCGCCCCAGGTACTCGACTACACCGTCGGCGCGACGTCGGCCGAGGTCCCCGGTCCGGTAGAGCCGCGGACCGCGTGCCGGGTCGACCGTGTTCTCGATGAAGCGCTCGGCGGTCAGTTCGGGACGCCCGAGGTATCCGCGCGCCAGATTGTCGCCCCCGAGACAGATCTCCCCGCGCGCCCCCAGCGGGACGAGCCGGCCCTGTTCGTCGAGCAGGTGAACCTGGGTGTTCGCGATCGGTCTCCCGATCGGAACCACCGGGGTACGCGGTTCCCTGCGACAGTCCCACCAGGTCACGTCGATGGCGGCCTCGGTCGGCCCGTACAGGTTGTAGAGGTCGACGTCGGAGGCGTCGAGTATCCGGTCACGCAGGTCGACGCTCAGGGCCTCTCCGCTGCAGATGATCCGGCGGACCGTGGCGGGCACCTCGCCCACCGAGTCGAGGAAGGCCCGCAGCATCGACGGCACGAAGTGGACCGTCGTCACCCCGGTCCGCCGCATCTCGGACGCGAGATACTCCGGGTCGCGGTGACCGCCGGGCGCCGCCACCACGATCGCGGCACCCGTCATGAGTGGCCACAGGAACTCCCACACCGACACGTCGAAGGTGTACGGGGTCTTCTGCATGACCCGGTCCGCGGCACCGATGGGCATCGCGTGCTGCATCCACCACAGCCGGTTACGCAACCCACGGTGGGTGTTGATCACGCCTTTCGGCCGGCCCGTCGACCCGGAGGTGTAGATGACGTAGGCGGCGTCGTCCGGACCGTGGGTCACCTCCGGGCGGGTGGCCGGCATCCCGGCGAGCCGGTCGCCGAGGTTGTCCAGGGTCCAGACGGGAACGTCGAGACCGGCCAGCCGGGACGTCTCCGCCGACTGGGTGAGCAGGACGACCGGACGCGCCTCGGCCACGATCCCCGCGATGCGTGTCGGCGGAGAATCGAGGTCGAGCGGCAGATATGCGCCGCCCGCCTTGACGGCGGCCAGCACCGCGACGACGAGGTCGATGCCGCGGGGCAGGGCGAGTGCGACGATCCGGTCCCGGTCGACCCCGGCCGCGATCAACGCGTGGGCCAGTTGGTTGGCGCGCTCGTCGAGCTGCGCGTAGGTGAGTTCCTCCGTCCCGAACACGACGGCCGTCCGCCCTGGCTGGTCGGCCACGCGCTCGGCGACGCACTCGTCCACCCACCGGGCATCCTCGGTCCACGGCGCGTCGATGGAGTTGAACTCCGCCACGAGCTGACGGCGTTCCCGCGGGTCGAGCAGATCGACCTCGTCGACCGGTCGGTCGATGTCGGCCACGATCTCGGCACAGACGTTCCGGAAGTGGCGCACGAGCCGCTCCATCGTCGCCCGGTCGAAGAGATCCCGGTCGTACTCCAGCCATCCCGCGAGATCGGCGTCGTGGTGGAACGCCTGGAGTTCGAGGTCGAAGCGGGATCCCTCGCTGGGCGTCTCCAGCCGCCTGAGTCGACCTCCGAAGCCGGTGCCGGGTACCGGCTCGCGTCCATAGGTGAAGCTCGCCTGGAAGAGCGGGGTACGGCTGAGATCGCGCGGGATGTTGAGATCCGCCACCACGAGATCGAACGGCACGTCGTGGTACTCGTAGGCGCCCAGGCACGCCTGCCGCACGGCGGAGATGACGGCCCGGACGCTGTCGTCGTGGCGGATCACGGCCCGGATCGGCAACGCGTTGATGAAGTAGCCCAGCAGGCCGCCGAGCTCGGCCCGGTCGCGGCTCGAAGCCGGCGAGCCGACCACGATGTCGTCCTGTCCGCTCCAGCCACGAAGGACGATCATGAAGGCCGTCAGCAACACCATGTAGGGGGTGGCGCCCGTCTCCCGGGCCCGCCCGGCGATGCCGTCCATCAGCTGTGCCGTCAACGACACCGGGACCTGCTCGCCCCGCATGCCCTGCACCAGCGGACGAGGCCGGTCGACCGGGAGGTCGAGCGACGCGGGCGCCCCCTGGAGTTCCCGGCGCCAGTACCCGAGATCCTTGGCCCACGCGTCACCGGCCCGCTGCTGCTGCTGCCAGGCAGCGAAGTCGCCGTACTGGATCCGCGGCGCGACGACGTCGGCGGACCTGCCGTCGAGCAGCGCCAGGTAGGCCTCGGACAGGATCCCGAGCAGGATCCCGAACGCCTGCCGGTCGAAGAGCAGGTGGTGCGCGGCGGCGGCGAGCACAGACCGCTGCGGGCTGGTGTGGATGACCGCGAAGCGCAGCGGCGGCGCCGCTTGAATGTCGAAACCCTCCGCGGCCACGACCTGCCACGCCCGGGCGGCCACGGCGGAGTCGTCGGCGTCCGGCATGTCGATCTCCGAAATCGACACCTTCGCCGGCGCCGACACCACCTGGACCGGGCGGCCGTCCTGAACGGCGAATCTCGTTCGCGCCACCTCGTGGACCCGCGACACCTGCTCGAAGGCCCGTTCCAGGACGTCCACGTCCAGGCGGTGTCCCACGACCTCCACCGCCGAGACGCCGATGTAGGCGGGGTTTCCCGGCTGCAGTTGTTCGAGGAACCACATGCCCTCCTGCAGGACGGAGAGCGGGAAGCTGACGCTCTGGTCCTGCTGGGCCAGCATCTGGTCGAAGCGCGCACGTTGTTCCGGCGTCAGCCGGGCGAGGCGCTCCTGGAAGTCAGACGTCTCCATGCACGTACCCCGAGTCCTCAGCACCCATCCGGCTGAGCAGCTGCTCCGCCAGGAGCTGACGGCGGTCGACGACGGTGATCGGGGTCTGGGCCGGATCCGGCTCCCCCGTGCTCGCTTCCTCGATCTTGGCGAGGATGGCCGACGCCAGACCGCCGACCGTGGCGTCCCGCAGGAAGTCGGTCATGGTGAGGTCGACCGCCAGCGCGCCCTGGACAGCGTTGTGCAGCTCGATCGCCATCAGCGAATCAACTCCCTGTTCGGTGAGCGTGGCGTCGGGGTCTATCCCGGCGCCGGAGAAGCCCATGGCCGCGGTGAGTGCCGCGGTGAGCTGCTCCACGAGCAGGTCCTTCGCCTCCTTCGGCGAGCGGCTGGACAACTGGTCACGGGTGACCGCGAAGACCGCGGCCGCCGTCACGCCGCCGGGTACGGCTGCGGGACCGTCGTCCGGACGAGGCGCGCCGGTCCGGTCGGCCACGGCGTCGACCGCCGGAGCACGTCGGGCGGAGGAGTCGATCCCGTGCCAGCACCTGACCGGCTCGAACGGGTACGTCGGGGCGGTGACCCCATGGCGGTCGACCCCACGATGGAACTCGGACCAGTCGATGTCCACACCACGCACGTACAGACGGGACAGCGCGCTGCTGATCGCCCCCACGTCCTCCTGGCGCCGACGAAGGCTGGGCACCATGAGGACGTCGTCGCCGGCGGCGAAGTTGCCCAGCGCCATGCCGAGCAGCTCGGCGCCGGGCCCGACCTCGACGAACGTGGAGATCCCCAGGTCGGCCAGGTAGGCCACACCGTCGGCGAAGCGCACCGGCGACCGGGTGTGGTCGCACCAGTACTCCGGCTCCGGCGCCCGGTCCCACGGCAGCGGTCTGCCGGTGACGTTGGAGACCAGCGGAATCACCGGGGCGGCCATCCGCAGTCCTCGGCAGTGGTCGCGCAGCGGTCCGAGGATCGGCTCGACCAGTGGGCTGTGGCCCGACCGGTTCGCGGCGACCTGACGGACCTCGAACCCGGTCCCCCGGAGCAGGCGCGTGGCCTGCTCGATTCCCGCCGGATCCCCGGACAACGTCACCTGCGTGGGGGCGTTGACGGCCGAGATCGCGACGTCGGCGGTTTCCGGATGAGCGCGGAGGATGGCCGCCACCTCGTCCGCCCCGGCGAACACCCCGACCATCACGCCCGGCGTGTCCAGTCCGTCGAGCAGGCGTGACCGTTCCAGCACGAGCCCGAGACCCTGCTCCAGATCCAGGACACCGGCGAACGTGGCGGCGATGTACTCCCCCAGGGAATGGCCGATCAGCGCCGCCGGCTCCACACCCCAGGACCGCCAGGTGGTCGCCAGTCCGTACTCGATGGCGAACAGCCGGAGCGTCTGGTGCTCCGTCCTGGCCTCCGATTCGTCCACCACCGCGGGTCGTTCGAGCGCTTCGAGGACGGACCAACCGGCCAGTTTCCTCGCCACGGCGTCCACCTCCTCCACCGCGGCACGGAACACTCCCACCTGCCGCAGCAGGCCACGGGCAGCGCCGTCGTAGTAGGTGCCGGCGCCGCTGAAGAGAAAGGCGACCTCCGGGTCCTTCGCCGCCTGCCCGACGAGCAGGCGGCTGGACGAGTCACCCCGCACGAACTCGCCCAGCGAGCGGCGTACCTCCTGGGCGTCCCGGCCGGACACGGCCAGGCGGTGCCGGAAGTGCGTGCGCCCGACGGCGGCGGCGGCGCACTGCGCGTCGAGTGGGAGGTCGTCGCGGAGCCAGGCCTGGTGACGCCGGGCGGTCTTGGTCAGCGCACGCACCGTCTTCGCCGACAGCACCAGCGTGGCGACCGGGCGCGGAGTGGCCGGCTCACGGCGGACGCGAGGCGGCGCCGCCCGGACGACGACGTGGGCGTTGGTGCCGTTCAGGCCGAAGCTGTTCACCCCGGCCACCCGGCCGCCGGGCAGGTCCGGCCAGTCCTCGGGCCGGGTGGCGATCCGCAGTGGACTTCCCGCCAGGTTGATCCTCGGGTTCAACTCGGAGAAGTTGCGGGTCGGCGGGATGATCGCCTTCTGCACGGCGAGGATGGCCTTGATGAGGCCGGCCATGCCGGCGGCGGTCTCGAGATGCCCGATGTTCGACTTGACCGACCCCAGGAAGAGTGCCGGCCCGCCGTCGCGCGCGAACACCTCGGCAAGGGCCTGCGCCTCGATGGGGTCACCCAGCTTGGTGCCGGTTCCGTGCGCCTCGATCAGGCCGACCTCGGCGGGCTCCAGACCCGCGTCGTCGAGCGCTCGACGGATGAGGTCTCGGTGCGCGGCTCCGTTGGGGGCGGTGAGCCCGGCGCCCCTGCCGTCCTGGTTGACGGCCGAACCGGCGATGACCGCCCGGATCGGGTCGTCGTCGCGTACGGCGTCCTCCAGCCGCTTCAGCACCAGGACGCCGCAGCCCTCACCCCGGACGAAGCCGTCGGCGTCCTTGTCGAACGCCTTGATCCGCCCGTCCCCCACGAACGACTCGTTGAGCTGGGACAGGGCGATACTCGCCTCGGGGCCGAGCAGCAGGTTGACGCTGCCGCAGACCATCATGTCCGCATCGCCGGTCTGCAGGTCGCGGCAGGCCCGGTGGACCGCCACCAACGCCGAGGAACACGCGGCGTCCACGACCGTGGCGGGTCCGTGCAGATCGAGCAGGTAGGCCAACCGGCCGACCGCCATGCTGGGCAGCGTCCCCAGGGCCGAGTACGCGGAGATCCGACCGAGGTCGCTGAAGACCTGGGCGGCGTACTCGATGCCGGTCATCGCGAGCACGATCCCGGTCCGGGTGCCGGCCAGACGCGTCGGATCGACCGACGCGTCCTGAAACGCCTCCCACGCTGATTCGAGGAAGATCCTGTGCTGCGGATCCATCAGCTGGGCTTCCCGCTCCGAGATGGAGAAGAACTCGTGGTCGAAGACGTCGACGCGGTCCAGGAAGCCGCCCCAACGGCTGCTGATCCGGCCCGGGACCTGAGGCTCCGGAGAGTAGAACTCGTCGACGTCCCAGCGGTCCGGTGGAACCTCACTGATGCCGTCCCCCGCGGTCCGCAGGAACTCCCAGAACTGTTCGGGACCTCGGACGTTGCCCGGGAACCTGCAACCCACACCGACGACCGCGACATCGGTTCGCTGGTCCCCGCTCACTTCTGCCCGACGCTCTCGGACGCGCGATCCAGCTGGACACCCATCAGCTCCGCCACGTGGTCGCTGAGCGCAGCGATGGACGGGTACCGCCAACCGACGGTCGCCGACAGCTCCGCCCCCGTCGCCACTCGCAGGCGTTCCGCGAGCTCGGCGATCGCCTGCGAGGTCAGGCCGAGTTCCACGAAGGGCCGCGTCTCGTCGATCTCGGTGGCGGCGACACCGGCGATCCGTGCGACCTGCTCGACCAGAAACGCCGTCATCAGCTTCCGCCGCTGCCGACCCGGTTGCGTGCTCACCAGCCTGTCGTATAGCTCGCCGGCGGCACGGGCCGGTTCAGCGGCGTTCGGGAGTGCCGAGGAAGGGGTTCCTTTCGGGGCCTCTGCCGGCACGTCGGGGACGGGTACGCGCGAGGCGCGCGCAGCGGCATCATGCATGCGCTTTACCTATTCGCTAAGTGTTCATAAGGGTAGGGAGTGGCCGGCTACGGTCGATTCAGCCAGCGTCGGACTATGCGTTTTTCACGACTTGGGCAGCCGCTCCGATACAGGTCAATACGGACATGCTAATGGGCCATCTCCACGCGTCTCTGGTTGCGTAAAATGGCCCGTGAGCAGGGAAAACATGCAGATCGAATAAACGATCAAGGGCCTTTAGGTACGACAGGAGCGTACAAGGCCATCGAGCGAGAAATACAGGGTTGAAAGAGCGAGAGATCCTGTTACCATGGGCCCGCGCTAGATCGGTTCGGGTATATACGCGCACACCCGACCGAGTCCATGAAACCGCTTAGACCCCAGCAATGTCCGCCACCACGCCGTTCTCTGTAACGGCGCGGTTAACCCCCAGCGCGCTTTAGCGTGATTTTTTGACGGCCGGCGCAGATCCGGGGCGGCATCCTGCGATGATTAGCGCCAAAGCTCATACCGGCAGGTATGAGTTATTCATTGCCTGACCCGTTCGTGCGTTCGCGACGGACGCGTCCGGGACCACCGCTCGCGGGCTTTCACCCAGCCCAACTCGTCCTCAGCCTGCGGTGCGCCACGACGACGTAGGCCGCGGTAGGGCCGAGCACAGTGCCCGCGCCGGCCAGGCAGGCCGACAGTGTGCCAGCCATCGTCGGTCCGTCGGTCAACGCTGCGATGCCAGCCACGTAGATCGCGGCCAGCACCGCGGCAACGGCGAGCGCGACCAGCAACTTCACGTAGAGCCGTCCGCTCTTCGCGGAGATCTCGCCGACCCAGCCCGCCGGCACGACCAGCAACGGCACCACCACGGCGCCCAAGAACAACAGCGAACAGCAGAGCGCCGGAAGAGCGAATGGGCCACCCGGATCCCCACTGGTGTTCCACGCGTACACGAGCAGTCCGGCGTAGACGACGGGTGCCTGCACGACGAACACTCCCCAAGCGACACACGCACCCGCGATGTGGCGATCAACCGTTCTGTTCATGATGCCTCCCGTACGACGGCTCCAGGAGGCTACGCCACTGCGCCATGTTGCCGTGAGGCGATGAATCGGCGGTCGCCACCGGCGGGACCGCCCTCGGTTCGGTCGACCCCCGACCGCGGGGATGTGGGGACCCCACCAAGGCCGAAAGTCCCTTCCCACCGCACAACCGTTCCCCGATGCTGACGGTGAGCGGCCGTTGACGATGACGCGGACGACGGCACGCCGACAGGGGCGTTCACAGATGCGGACGCCACTCGGTGCCGGGAGGGGCCATGACGAACGGCAACAGTACGCGACAGGACACCTCCCGGCACGACTCCGTGCCCATGAGGGCGACGCTGGAGCAATGCGTGCACATGGCCACCGCCGCGCCGTCGCTGCACAACAGCCAGCCGTGGCTGTTTCGCATCGGCGACGGCACGGTGGACGTGTACGCCGACCGGCGTCGGCAACTGGACGTCCTCGATCCGAACGGCCGGGAACTGTTGATCAGCGTCGGCGCGGCCAGCTTCACGCTCGGCCTCGCGCTGCGCGGAGCCGGCTACCTGCCGGCCGTCAGCGCCTTCCCCGATGATCGGCAGCCTGACCTGGTGGCGCGGGTGACCGCCGAGCATCGCTCGGCACCCAGCACCGCCGACGAAGCGCTCATCGCGGCGATCCCCCACCGGCACACCAACCGGTATCCGTTCGCCTCGTCCGCCGTCCCCGCCGACGCACTGGAGCATCTCGTCGACGCCGCCCGCCGCGAGCGTGCCGTACTCACGGTGGCGAATCCGGCCAGCCGCAACGCGATCATCGGCCTGTCCCAGGACGCCGACCGCCGGCAACGTGCCGCCGGTGGGTACCGCGCGGAGCTCGCCCGCTGGACCACCCACCGCACCCCGCACCGTGACGGCATACCACCATCCGCGATCGGACCCTGGGATGCCCTTGAGATCATGCCGATCCGGGACTTCGGTCTGCTGCAACCCCAACTGACCAGGGCCGCCGAGGCATTCGAGCCGTATCCCACGCTCATGGTGCTGGCCACCGCAGGCGACGACCGGGCAAGCTGGCTCCGCGCCGGGCAGGCACTGCAGCGGGTCCTGCTGACCGCCACGTGGCTGAACCTGGCCACCACACCGATCAGCCAGCCGGTGGAGATCCCCGCCATCCGCAAGCTCCTGAGTGACACCACCAAGGGCATCTGGGCGCAGATCATCCTGCGCGTCGGTTACGGCCGTCCTGCTGCCGCCACGCCCCGCCGCCCACTGACCGACGTACTCCTGCCAGCCGAGGACTGACCTGCGTCGGATACGAAGGGCCGGTAACTGCCAGGGCGAGCGAGTACGCGATCGTGCTTGAGCGGCACCAGACTGACCTCAGTACTCGAAGTCACTCCGGTCCCGCCGTTCACCGGGCGGGGCGTCAGCGCTCTCGCCGGCCCCGACTACCTCGTCGAGGTCGAGGCCACCGCCGTCATGGACTGAGAGCGCGTTTCACATTGCTGTCAGTCGGGTGTGTTGAAGGTGCGGCATTGTTGGCGTGTGGCGGGTTCACCTCGTGTGAGACGGCGGAGCATGCCGCCGAGGGCGACCCATTCGGATCATAGTCTCGGACGTGCTGGGGTAGGTCTCGTAGTCGCGGGCCAGGCGGCGGTGGGCGGTGATCCAGGCCAGGGTTCGCTCCACGACCCAGCGGCGGGGGTGTACGACGAAGCCGCGCTGGTCGGCGGGTTTGCGGACGATCTCGACGGTGGTGCGCAGCAGGTCGCGGGCCCAGTCGACGAGGCGGCCGGCGAAGCCGGTGTCGGCGAAGACATGCCGGATGGGGGTCGCTGCGTAGGTGCAAGTAGGGCGCCTTTGGCGCCGTCGCGGTCCTGCCAGGACGCGGCGAGGACCCAGACGGTGACCAGGAGGCCGAGAGTGTCGGTGACGATGAACCGTTTCCGGCCATTGATCTTCTTGCCGGCATCGTAGCCGCGGGAATCGCGGGGCACGGTGTCGGCACTTTACGTTCTCGACCACCTCACACCCAGCATTCTCGAAGACGAGAGGTTAATCGCCTTCTACGAAAAGATAGCCACTCAAGCTCCTAGCCTCTCGTGCCGCATTGTATACTTTCAATGCAATAGTTCTCTCCGCCGGCGCCATCGCCTCATGCATTGCCTTTTCAATCTCCCTGATCATCCAGTCCAACTGGATGTAATTGAACATGGCGTCGGCGTAGGGATCAATTATGTCGAATACCCGGCTACCACGCGAAGCCAGCCTTCGAGCAAAACCCAGAAACGAGTTCTCAGGGTCGTCCGAGAATGTTGTTCGACGATTGTGCAGCTGGTCCTCAACATGGAATGCGAGAGCCATCCCCATACCTCAATTCGGCAGCCCAGGATGCATTGTCACAACGGCCATTCTCTTCGGTCACAACGGCATATACATTGGTTGGCAAGCCATTCTGGTCCTTGCCGATGATGCGGTTGTCAGGCAGCGAACATACTCGGTTGCAGCGACCGTTCGTTTGCTGCTGCGGCTTGAATTTCGCAGCCTCGTCTGCGAGCTCATCGCAGTCGACACCCTGGTCGAACTTTCCCTTTCCTGCGACTTTCGCATCTGGCCCATGATACTTGTCGACATGGATATAGCTTTCCGGAGCCATCCATGGATCATCGCAGTTGTGGACGAGGACCGGTGTGGTGCCGGCGAGCACATAGTAGGTGTGGATCTGGTTGACGGTGAGGTCGTGCATGACCTCCTGGCCGAGGTAGGACTTTACCGTGGCCACGGTGACCGGTGAACCGTCGCTGGTCATCATCGACTCGCCGGCACGCAACTCGGACGCGTCAACCCGGGCCGAACGGTCCCGACTCCAGAACGGGTGGTTCGCCGTGGTCTCGACCAACACCTCGCCGCCGCTCGGAGTCGCCAGCGTGAGGTCGGTCAACTCGACGTCCACGTTGATGTGGGTGGCCACGACCTCCTCGACCGTGCTCTTCCCGGTCTCGGGATCGGTCGCGACGACCCTGTCTCCCGGCTTCAGCGTCTCGATCGGCCGCACCGAACCGTCCGCCATCAACACCAACGTGCCTGGCGCGAAAGCATCATGGCCAGCGGCCGGCTGCCCTGCTCACAGGCCAGATGCAGCTTCGTGCTCAACCCGCCGTGCGAACGACCGATCGCATGATCGGCGGGCTCGATCTGCACCCCACCCGGCGGCTCAACCTGAGCCTTGCCGTCGCGGCGGGCACCCGCGGCGTGCTGATGCGCCCGCGTCACCGTGGTGTCCACCGACACGTCCCACCCGATACGCCCCGCAGCATCCTCCCGAGCCAGCACCGCGGTGAACACGGCCTGCCACACCCCGGCCCGCTGCCACCGGCGGAACAACCCATACACCGTCTGCCACGGCCCATACACCGCGGGAACATCACGCCACGGCGAACCGACCCGCATCCGCCACCGGATCCCATCGATCAACTGCCGCCTACTCCACTTCGGCGCACGCCCCAACCGACGCCGCCTGGGCAACAACGGCTCCAGCACCGCCCACTGCTCATCGGTCAGGTCGTGTCGCCTCGTCACCGCTAAGGTGGCCACGAGGTCTCCGGTACTGGGTTCTTCTTGGTCGTTGAACCACCTACCGGAGACCTCGCCCCTTATCGATCACCGACACGCCGACATCGGACCAGACGATCTCCACTTCTGAAACACGCCCTAAGCCGAGAGCACAAGAGCGGTCACATCCTGTCAGGGCAGATCGCACCTAAGTGGATATCTCACACACAGCCATCACGTAGAGCAACTGCCTAGCCTGCTAGCCGTGTCTCAGCGTCCCGGGCGATCGCGTCGTCGGTCGGCGGCGCCCCTCCACATGCCCGGCGGCCCGTACCGCCCGTACCGCCCGGAACCTATGGCGCGGCTGCCCGCATGCCGGTTGAGTCACAGCGGTCCCGGCGGAGAAAGTTCGCCAGCAGGTGCCTGAACTCGTGCGGGTGCTCGATCGCCGGCACGTGCCCGCATCGGCCGAGCACGTGCAGACGGACATCGGCCAGGTGTTCGAGTAAGGGCTGGACTGCCGTCCCGAGCGGGGTGACCCGGTCGTTGGCACCGTGCACGAGCAGCACGGGCGCGCGAACCGCTGCCAGCGTTCGTGCCGAGAGGGTGAGTTCGTCGACCCATCGTGCCCTGGGCGGAGGGAACAACGACGCGAATGCCGCCGCCCCCGCTCGCATCGCGGCGGCACGGGCGTCGACGGCCGAATCGGTCACGAGCGTCTGGTCGAGGACGAGGCGACTCAGCATGTCCCGTGCCCCGACCGGGCTGGCGGGCGCGGCCCAGATCGCGTCGAGTTCGGCGGACAGCGGTGCCCCGGGGGCGCCCATCGTCGAGACCGCCACGACACGGGTCACCTGCTGGGGGCGCGCGGCCGCCAGCGCCAGCGCCACGGCACCGCCCATGGAGTGCCCCACCACGGCGTAGTACCCGATACCGAGAGCATCCATCAGGCCCGCGGCCTGCTCCGTCCACAGCCGGAGCCCACCCCTGGCTCCCGCCGGGACAGGTGTACGGCCGAACCCCGCCTGGTCAGGCGCCACCAGGTGCCAGGACGTGCCCAGCGCCTGCGCCGTCCCTGCCCAGGCTCCGGATCCGGTAGTGCCGGGCCCGGAGCCGTGCAGCATCAGCACCGCGGGGCCGGTGCCACTCTCCAAGAAGTGGACGGGAGAGCCGTCGACTGTAACGGTCCGAAGTGCCGTCACCGGGGCACGCCAGGTGTTCAGGCCGATGCGGGGTTGACGGACTTCGAGAAGAGCTCCATCATCGCCCTGCCGAACTGCGGCATGTCGGGCCACCCCCGGCAGGAGACGAGGTTGCCGTCCACGACGTCGGGAGCGTCGATGACCGTCGCGCCCGCGTTCTCTATGTCACCGGTGATGGGTGGGAAGCACGCCGTCTTTCGACCCTTCAGCAGCCCGTACACCGCTGGTACCTGCGCGCCGTGGCACACCAGTGCGATGGGGAGGTTGCGCGCGAAGAAGTGCTCGGTGATACGCCGGACGTCGGCGTCGACCCGGATCCACTCGGGGGCCCGACCCCCGGGGATGATGAGGGCGTCGTAGCGCTCGACGTCGACCTCGGCCCAGGGCACGTCGACCGGCAGTTTCCGACCGTTCTTCTCCACGTAGGCGTCGGAGTTGGGGTCGAACTCGTGGATGACCAGTTGCACGTCGCGCCTCGTCCGTGACGAGACGTCGACGTCCCAGCCGCCCTCCTGCACGCGGTAGTAGGGATACATGGTGTCGAGTTCCTCGGCGGCGTCGCCGGTCAGGAGCAGCGCTCTGGGCACCTGCTTCTCCTCGCGTCTGGGGGCGGGTGAGGTAGATCCAATCCGATCCGATCCGATTTGGTTAGCATTCCCCGGCCCAGACCGCCCGTCAAGCCTCCGCCGCCACCGCGTCCTTGGCCTCGTCGAACAATCGCCGGAAACGCTCGCCGGACCGCAGAATGTGGCGGCGCATCGCGTACGCGGCGGCGTCGGGATCGCGCGCGGCGATCGCGGCCACAATCTCCTCGTGCTCGGCCATGGCCAGGTGGGTGACCTGGGCGTCGTGGTGCAACCGGAAGAGATGCACGTGGCTGTGCAGGCGCGCGAGCGCCTCCCGGATGACCTGGTTCTCCGCGCTCAGCGCGACGAGATCGTGAAAAGCGGCGTCGCGTAGACCGAAGGCGCCGTAGGCCGTCGGGCCGTTGCCCCCCTCCAGCTCCGCCATCTCCGCCAGCATCCCGCGCAGACCGGCAACCTGCTCCACGGAGGCGCGTTCGGCGGATCTGCGCGCCGCCGCCGGCTCGAGGAGCAGGCGAACCTCGAGCATGTCCTCAAACCGCTGACGGGTGATCTGGGGTGGAATGCGGTAGCCGGCATGGGGCACCCGCACGACCAGACCCTCGGCCTCCATGCGGTTCAGGGCGTCCCGGATCGGCGTCTGCGAGACCCCCAGTTCTCGCGCCAGGACGTCGATCGTGACGCGGGAGCCGGGCTCGATCCGCAGCGACATGAGCTGTCCGAGCAGCGTGTCGTACACCTCGTCGGCGAGCCTGCCGCCGGCTCTTCCCGGCGACGTACCGCCCGTCACGGCCCGACGGCCCCGCGCGATCGTTCCTTCGTCGTCCATCGTGACGTGAGGCCCTTCTTTGCGTCTTCCGGAACCTGTTGACATCAGTCACAACTCTGCGACATGCTGACGCCCCAGCCGGATCGTATAGGAAAAGTGGCGTACAACCGCCATCCTGCTCGGTTCACCCCCGGTCCGCGGACGGGCCGAAGGACTCCTCGACGGCGTGAAGATCCAGTAAATCGCGGCGTGCTCGTGACGCCGGCCTGCGGGGCGACACCGCGCCAACCCGGCAGCACGCCTGAACAACCCAGCAACTGGTCGGCGCAGCACATAGCGAGGTTCTAGAAGTCCCCACCCAGAAAGCAGGCGAGAAGATGCGGCATCCACAGCGAATGGGGCGAATGTCCGTTCCCGGGCGGAAGGTGCAGCTGGCAACGGCGGCCATGCTGCTGGTGGCCACGACCGTGGCGGCTTGCGGCGATGGCCAGGACGGCGGTGGGACGGCGAGCGCCCCGAAGGCGCCGGCGACCATCCCGGAGCTCACCACGGACCCGCTGACCCTCAGCTTCATCTGGTTCGACTGGCCCCCCGCCCAGGCGCTGGAAGCCTTCGCGAACGCGGAGTACAAGAAGGAGCGGCCGAACGCGACCATCAAGGTCAACACCGTGCCGAACGCGAACTGGCACGACGCGATGTTCACCCAGTTCGCCGCGCGCAAGACCGACTTCGACATCGCGATCCTGGACTCGCAACACATCGGTGAGGCCGTGACGAACGGCAACATCCTCGACATCACCGACTTCGTCAAGAACAACATCGAGGTCGAGGCGTACAACCCGTACCTCCTGGCGGCGTACGGCCAGTTCCCGCAGGCGGAGACCGGCCAGCGCGACGAGAACGCCAGCCTGTACGGACTGCCGCTGCTCGGCGACACCTGGACGATGATCTACCGCAAGGACCTGATCGGCGACCAGCCGCCGCAGACCTGGGATGAGATGATCTCAGTCGCCGAGAAGTGCCAGGCGGACAACCCGGGCGTCAGCGGGCTGGCCTTCCACCAGGCCAACGGCTCCGACGCCGCGGCCGTAACCTACAACACGGTCAACGGCGTCTACGGCGGCAACCTCTGGGACGCCAAGACGCGCAAGATCGAGGGCGTCCTCAACGACGCTGCCGGCCAGGAAGCGATGGACGTCCTGGTCAACAAGATGAAGCCGCTTACCGCCAAGGGCTCCGGCAACTGGTTCATCGACGAGGTGAACGCGGCGGTCGCCCAGGGCAAGGCATGCATCGCGTTCAACTGGATCGCCGCGAGCGGCGGCCTGCTCGATCCGAAGCAGTCGACGCTCGGCAGCACCCGGGAGCAGATTCTCGACAAGCTGGGTTTCGCCACCCTGCCGAGCCAGAAGACCAACCTGGTCCCGCTCGGCGGTATGGGGATGCACATATCGGCCTACTCCCCCACGGCGAACCAGGCTGAGGCGCTGAACTTCATGAAGTGGTTCGAGCGGGCCGACATCCAGAAGAAGTGGGCCGCGGCCGGTGGCGTGCCAGCGCGTACGGACGCCCTGGAGTCGCCGGAGTTCCTCAACGCCGGGCCGTTCAACCAGGTGTACGCCGACTCGGTGCCACGGATGCGGGACATGTGGAACGTGCCCGAGTACGCGCGTCTCGTCGACATTGAGAACACCAACGTGAACGCGGCTCTCAACGGCGCGAAGAGTCCGAAGGATGCGCTCGACGACATCGCCAAGGAGCAGCAGGCGGTGCTCGACTCCAGCAACCGCAGGGGCGGCGGCGGACTGTGAGTGACCCCGTACCTCTGACGACCGACCACCCCGGGCAGGTGGCGTCCGCGACGCCACCTGCACCGGGTCGGTCCCGCCGGCTCAGCGACCGCGGGCTCGCCGTGGCCTTCATCTCCCCCGCGCTGCTGCTGTTGCTCGCCATGTCGGTGTTCCCGTTGCTGTGGGCGTTGTACCTGTCCTTCACCGACTACTCGGCCACCCGCGGAGGGTCCCCCCGATTCGTCGGGTTCGGGAACTACACCGCCATCCTGACCTCGGCGCAGGTCCACCAGCGGGCCCTGACGACGTTGATCTACGTGGTCGGCGCGGTCACCCTGCAGACCGTGCTCGGTTTCGCCATCGCCTACCTGATCTCCCGGCGCACGCACGGGCGAGGACTGCTGACCACGCTGTTCCTGGTGCCCATGATGCTGTCGCCGGTCGTGGTCGGGTTGTTCTGGCGATTCATGCTCGACGCGCAGTTCGGCGTGATCAACAGCTTGCTCGGCTCGATCGGCCTCGGGCAGGTGGAGTGGCTCACCCGGCAGCGCACGGCATTGATTTCCCTGATCGTGGTCGACACCTGGCAGTGGACGCCGTTCATCATGCTCATCGCGCTCGCCGGCCTCACCGCGGTGCCCAAGTACCTGTACGAGGCCGCCTCGATCGACCGGGCGTCCGAGTGGTTCCGGTTCCGCACCATCACTCTTCCGCTGGTGTGGCCGCTACTCCTCATCGCCGTGTTGTTCCGGGCCATCGAGGCCTTCCGGCTGTTCGACCTGGTCTACATCCTCACCAACGGAGGCCCGGGGGTCTCCACCGAGACGCTGTCGTTCCACGTTTACAAGGTCGCGTTCCTGGGCTTCAACACCGGAACCGCCTCGGCGTACGGGGTCCTCATGGTCCTCGTCGTCATCGTCCTCACGCAGCTCTACCTGCGCTACCTGAACAAGCTCAAGGAGGGCTGATGGCCGTCTCCGTCGACGAGGCCGTGTCCGCAGGTCGTCCTGCCCGGAATCGCACGCCCCCCGCGCGCCGCCTGGGCGGCCGGGGCCGCTCCGTGCTGGAGGTCGCGCTGCTGACCGCGCTGGCCGTCGTGATGCTCTTTCCGGTGCTGTGGATGATCGAGACGTCCATCAAGGAGAACCGGGACGTCTACGCCGTTCCGGCTCAGTTCTTCGGCTTCACGGTCACCATGGACCACTTCAAGGACGTGTTCGTCGCCCCCGGCGGCGGTCGTTCGGACCTGTCCGTCGCGTTTCTCAACTCCGCCGTGGTCGCCGGGGTCTCCACGCTGCTGGCCACCGTGCTGGGGGTCCCGGCGGCCTGGGCCTACTCGCGCTTCGCGGTGAAGGCCAAGAAGGACCAGCTGTTCTTCATCCTGTCCACCCGCTTCATGCCACCCGTGGTGGTCGTGATCCCGATCTTCCTCATGTACCGCCAGGTCGGACTCATCGACAGCAAGCTCGGCCTGATCCTCATCTACACCGCGTTCAACGTCCCGTTCACGATCTGGATGATGAAGGGGTTCGTCGACGAGGTGCCCGCGGAGTACGAGGATGCCGCCATGCTCGACGGCTACACCCGGTTGCAGGCCTTCCGGCGATTCACCCTTCCCCTGCTCGTGCCCGGCATCGCCGCGACGGCGGTCTTCGCGCTCATCTTCTCGTGGAACGAGTTCGTCTTCGCCATCTTCCTCACCTCCAGCGACAACGTGCGGACCGCCCCACCCGCCATCGCCGGTCTCATCGGTGGCACCACCACGGACTGGGGTCTCGTGGCCGCCGCCTCCGTGGTGTTCGCCCTACCGGTGCTCGTCTTCGCCTACCTGGTGCGCAAGCACCTCGTCGCCGGTGTGACGCTCGGGGCGGTGCGACGCTGATGGCGGGCATCGAGGTGACCGCCCTGCACAAGCGCTACCCGGACGGCACGGTCGCGGTTGATCACGTGGACCTGTCCATCGGCGACGGCGAGCTGTTCGTGATGCTCGGCCCGTCGGGTTGCGGCAAAACGACCACGCTGCGGGCCATAGCCGGCCTGGAGAGGCAGACGACGGGCGACATCCGCATCGGCGACACACTGGTCAACGACCTGCCGCCCGCCGAACGCGACATCGCCATGGTGTTCCAGTTCTACGCCCTCTACCCGCATCTGAGAACCCGGGACAACCTGGCGTTCCCCCTGCGGGCCGAGGGACTACCCAAGGCGGAGGTGCACAAGCGGGTCGACGAGGCCGCCCGGCTGATGCGGCTCGGTCCGCTGCTGGACCGACGACCGCGCCAGTTGTCCGGCGGGGAGCAGCAACGCGTCGCACTTGCTCGCGCCCTGGTGCGACGACCGCGCGCATTCCTCATGGACGAGCCACTCACGAATCTGGACGCGGAGCTGAGGGCGGACATGCGCACGGAGATCAAGCATCTGCAGGGGGAACTGGGGGCGACGATGGTCTACGTCACCCACGACCAGGTCGAGGCGATGTCGCTCGGTCACCGGATCGCCATCCTCAACAAGGGCCGTGTCGAGCAGATCGGCACGCCGCTGGAAGTCTACGACCGGCCGGCGAGTCTCTTCTGCGCCGCATTCATCGGTTCCCCGCCGATGAACCTGATCGAAGTGGAGGTGGCCGACGGGAAGCTGCGCAGTCAGGGCGGACTGGTCCTCACACCACCGCCAGGTCTGCCGCGCGACCGTCGCCTGGTCGCCGGTGTCCGGCCGGAGGCGCTGGAAGTCACCGAACCGGGGGCGGACGGTTCGGTCCCGGCCCGCGTGGTCTCGGTGGAGTGGCTGGGTGACGAGATCATCTACGTGGTTGACCACGGCGGCCGGCGCGACGTACGGGTCCGGATGCCAACGGCTGTCCGTTTCGCCGCTGACGCACCGGTCGGGCTACGGCACACCGGCAGGACCCCGGCGGTCTACGACGTGAGCACGGAAGAACGGGTGGCCTGATGGGAACCGTGGCAGTGCACGGGCTGTGCAAGTCCTTCGGCAGGGTCCAGGCCCTGGACGGAGTGACGCTGGATGTGCCGGACGGTTCGTTCTTCGTCGTACTCGGGCCCTCCGGGGCTGGCAAGACGACGACCCTGCGAGCGATCGCCGGTCTTGAAAAGCTTGACGCCGGGTCGGTGCATCTGGACGGGAGGGACGCGACCGGTGACTCCCCGGCCGCGCGCGACCTGTCCATGGTCTTCCAGAACTACGCCCTCTACCCGCGACACACGGCGTACGAGAACATCGCTTCGCCGCTGCGGGCACGCCGCTGTTCTTCCCGTGAGATCGCCGCCGCCGTCGAGCGGATGTCGAACCTGCTGCACATCGAACGGCTGCTGCAGCGTCGTCCGGCGCAGTTGTCGGGCGGTGAGATGCAGCGTGTCGCCCTGGCCCGGGCGCTGGTCCGTCACCCGCGCGCATTTCTCATGGACGAGCCGCTGACGAACCTCGACCTCAAGCTCCGCGTCGAGATGCGCACCGAGCTCACCCGCATTCACCGCAGCCTCGGAGCAACCTTCGTCTACGTGACCAACGACCAGGTCGAGGCCCTGTCCATGGCCGACCAGGTCGCGGTTCTCAAGGAGGGGAAGGTGCAACAGGTCGGGACGCCGACCGAGGTGTACGAGCGCCCCGCCAACCAGTGGGTCGCCGGATTCGTCGGGAGTCCGCCCATCAGCCTGCTCGCCTGCCGCGCCGAGGGAGATCGTCTGGTCGGTGCGGAAGGCTGGACGCTGCCGCGGCCCCGCTGGACCACGGCTGAGGACGGTCAGGCGCTGCTGCTGGGCCTGCGCGCAGAGGACCTGTCCGTCGAGCAGCGTGGGAACGCGTCGTTGTCGGGGGAACTCTACGGGCTTGAGCCGCTCGGTGACCGAACGGTGGTCGACGTCCGAGTGGGGACGACGATCCTCAAGGTCAAGGCACGACCCACCGTCACCGGTACGCCGGGCGAGCGGCTGCTTGTCACGGTCGACCTGGACCGTGCGCACCTGTTCGATGCGGGCACCGGGCTGTCGCTGGCCGAGGCTGGGCGGTAACCACGCCAGGCGGCGACGGCACCATGCGCCCGCGCGCGGCAATCGAAACTCGGCGGACCGTCACCACTGAGCACGCCCTGACGACGCTGAGCCGGCCGTGGCCGAGGGGCAATTCGGTGGCGCGGGGTGTCGCCCGGCAGACCGGGGCCACTGCCACATTCGACCCGCTCGGCGCCCTCGCCCCCCACGAGGGCGGGTGACCCGCCCGGCTATGCGCACAGCGCGATCGCATAGACACGCCAGACCAAGAAGATCGCAGGAGGCGACGCAATGAGTGACCCGATGAACGTCCTGGCCCCCGAGCACCGGCGGCTCCGGATCGGCGACTCCTGGCGCGACGCCGCAAGCGCAGCCACCTTCGCCGTCGAGGACCCAGCCACCGAAAAGACCATCGCCGAGGTGGCGGACGCCGGCGTCGTCGACGGGCTCGCCGCTCTGGACGCGGCGAGCAGGGCAATGGCGCAGTGGGCGGCGACCCCGCCGCGGAAGCGGTCAGAGTTGTTGGCCGCGACGTACCGGGCACTGACCGGCCGATCCGAGGAGATCGCCCGGCTGATAACGCTCGAGATGGGCAAGCCGCTCGCCGAGGCGCGGGCAGAGGTGGCCTACGGCGCCGAGTTCTTCCGCTGGTTCGCCGAGGAGGCGGTGCGCGTCGAGGGGCGCTACAGCACCGCTCCCGCAGGGGGATACCGCATCCTCACCGTGCCGAAGCCGGTCGGACCATGCGTCTTCGTGACGCCCTGGAACTTTCCGTTGGCCATGGGTGCCCGCAAGATCGCTCCTGCGCTGGCCGCAGGTTGCACGACGATCACCAAGCCAGCAGCCCAGACGCCACTGACCATGCTGCTCCTGGCTCGCATCATGGAGGAGGTCGGCGTTCCCCCGGGCGTCGTCAACGTGGTGACCACCAAGCGTGCCGGCGAAATGGTCTCCGCACTGCTAGCCGACAGTCGAACCCGCAAGCTTTCGTTCACCGGGTCGACCGAGGTCGGACGCGTGCTGCTACGACAGGCTGCGGACAACGTGCTGCGCACCTCCATGGAACTGGGCGGCAACGCGGCCTTGATCGTGTGTGCCGACGCTGACCTGGACGTCGCGCTCGACGGCGCCATGGTGGCCAAGATGCGCAACACCGGGCAGTCCTGCGTCGCGGCCAACCGGATCTACGTCGAGGAGCCGGTGCGCGACGAGTTCACGGCGCGCTTCGCCGAGCGGATGAGCGCGCTTTCGGTGGGCCAGGGTCTCGACGATGGCGTGGACGTCGGGGCGTTGATCGACGAGGCCTCGGTGACCACGATCCACGAGCTCGTCACCGACGCGGTCGATCGCGGCGCCCGGGTCTTGGTGGGCGGCGCCCGTCCGGATGGGCCGGGTCACTTCTACCCACCTACGGTCCTCGTCGACGTGCCCGCAGATGCGCGGATGCTGGAGACCGAAATCTTCGGCCCGGTGGCGCCGATCATCTCGTTCACGTCCGACGACGAGGTGATGGCGAAGGCCAACGACACCGAGCACGGCCTGGTCGGATACATCTTCACCCGTGACCTGCAGCGGGCGCTCCGGTTCACCGAGGGGCTGGATACGGGGATGCTCGGGATCAACCGTGGTCTGATATCGGACCCGTCAGCTCCCTTCGGAGGCGTGAAGCAGTCCGGGATCGGCAGGGAGGGGTCGCACGAGGGCATCCTTGAGTACCTCGACCTCACCTACGCAGCAATCGACCTACCGTGACAGGTCTGCTGCTCCGGGCGCCCAGCGCACGCCCGCACCACCCGGACGGCCAACCTCGCCGACGCCGTCCCGGTCTCGCAGGTGACCTTACGTCCGCCCAGCAAATCGCCGTCGAGGTTCCGGAGAGGCACCGACATGCTTGAGACCGTCCGCGGACCACGCCAGCTGATAGTGGGCGAAGGGGTCGCGCAGAACATCCCACGAGTGGTGGCCGAGAGTGGCTCGCGAGTCCTCATCGTGACCGACCAGGTGCTTCTGGGGCAGCCGGGCGTGGCCGGGATCGTGGCCGCCGTGCGGGAGAAGGTCGAGGTCGTCGAGGTGTTCTCCGACGCGACTCCAGACGTGCCACTCGGCGATGTCGCCCTGGCCGTCTCGGTCGCCGCCGAGGTGGACGCCGACGTGATCCTCGCCATCGGCGGTGGCACGGTGATCGACCTCGCCAAGATCGTCGGCGTCATCCGGCGCCACGGTGGGACGCCGCGCGACTTCTACGGCGAATCGAGGGTGCCGGGGCCGACGATTCCCCTCGTCGCGGTCCCGACGACGTCAGGCACCGGCTCCGAACTCACCCCCGTCTCGGTGTTGACCGACCCGGACCGCGAGCTGAAGGTGGGGGTTTCCAGCGTCCACATCGTGCCCGACTTCGCCATCGTCGACCCCGAACTCACCTACACCTGCCCGGCGACCGTCACCGCTCACTCCGGCATCGACGCGTTCTGTCACGCGGTGGAGAGCTACACCGCGCGACCCCGGGCCCACGGACCGCGCGACCCGGTGGAGCAGGTGTTCCTCGGCCGCAACCCGACCACCGACCACTATGCGCTCCTGGCCGCGGAGCGGATCGCCCGTAGCTTGCGTCGTGCCGTCAGGGACGGCGGCGACAAGGACGCGCGCGCGGACATGTCCTATGGGTCCATGCTCGCCGGGCTCGCCTTTTCCCACGCGGGCAACGCGGCCCCACACGCTCTCCAGTACCCCATCGGCGCAGCCACGCACACGCCGCACGGACTGGGCGTCGGACTGCTGCTGCCCTACGCGCTGGACGCGGCCAGGGACGCCATCGGCGACCGGCTGGCCATCCTCGCCGAGGTGTGCGGGCTCGACGTGACCGACGCCTCGGAGACCGAGTCCGCAGACACGTTCCTCACCTGGCTCGACGGGCTCCTTGCCGACATCGGTATCCCTCCCACCTTGGCCGACATCGGCGTGGCACGCGCCGACCTCCCGCGCTTCGCGGAGATGGCCAGTGGCATCACCCGATTGATCCGGAACCATCCAGGCCCGACCGACACCGCCAGCCTGACCGCGATCCTCGAAGCGGCCTGGACCGGCGATCGGACCCGACGGTCCTGACTCCGAGCAGAGTGGATCGCGACCGACCGCCCCTTGCGGCCATTGGCAGCCACCTCCGCGAGCCGCTCACCCTCGGGAATCGGCAACTCACTCACCACAGCGCACCGTCATCAACCTGCGACGGGTACGGCCTTCACGCTCGGTCACGCGGACTCCGAGCCTGCTTACGCCGCGCCGGCCAGGCATCACCGCCCAGTGCCCGGTGAACCTTTCGGGTGGCGTCGGGCGAAGTCCCAGACGATGGCGCTGGCGTCCGGGCCGGCGCGATCTGTGAAGAGGCCGTCACCGGCAGGGCCTGGCCAGACGTGCCCCATGTCATGGACGAGGTACGACTCGACGACAGACCTGCCGTCCGGCGTGGTGATGGTGGTGTGCGTGTACGCATGCCTGCCCGGTTCCGCGGGCACCGTCGTCGTCGCTGCGACCAGGTCCAAACTCTCGTTGAGCAGACCGTCGTCGACAAGGTCACTCACCGCGGTCCAGTGCTCGACGAGGCGAGTGGCGACGATCGGTGGGACGACGTCATCCTCCTCGCCCTGGATGACGAGCAGCGGCACCTGCCGCGCCCGGTCGCCCATCTGGGACCACGCCTGACGTGCGGTGTAGTTCGGCGGGGTGGTGCCGGGGTCGTCCGCGTCCACCTGGTTCAGCCCATACTCGCCACCGGCGACCGACGTCACGGTCGCGAAGACGTCGGGGTAGGTCGCCGCGAGGATGACGGCGGCCCCCGCCCCGGACGACGCGCCGGCGACGTGCACGTGCTCCGGGTCCGCGTTGTAATCCTCGACCACCTTCCGGGCCACGCCTGCGAGCAGCGCGGGTTCTCCGTCGTAGCGGTGCTGTTCCCGCGGGTCACTCGAGTTCCAGCAGTTGATCGCGCTGCGGAACATGCGCTGCGTCGGATAGACAACGATGAAGCCCTCACGGTCGGCCAGATCGTTGAACTGCGTCGTGAACTTCATCGAGTTCCACCCGTACCCGGACATCCCGCACCCGTGGATCGCCATGATCACCGGCAACCGGGTCGTGCCGTCGTGCTGTGGCGGCAGGTGAACCTGGTAGCGCTGGGAGCCCACATCGCTTTCGTACTTGTGATTGCGGTCCCCCTCCCCCATCCACCATGGCAGGCCAGACTGGAAGACCGCAGCACCGACACCGATCGCGGCCACGAGCACCAGCACGACGCCGGAGGCGATCCAGGGCCATCGCCGCCGACGAGGCCGGTCGGGCCGCGGCTGATCGGACTCGAGCGCCCGGTTCGGTGCCGTCATTGAGTGTTCCTTTCGCCGGTCGACGCTCACCTGCTGGTAGTGGCCACGCTGGCGGTGCTGGCGGTGCTGGCGGCAACGATCGCCGCTGCGGTGCGAGTCACCGCGGCGGCGACCGCCTCGGGTCCCCAATGGCCCCGTGCGATCTCGCTGGTCCGGGTCACCGTCGTCGACCTCCAGGGCAACGGGGGCCGCAGCGAGGGCATGGCGCCGCTGGCGAAGAGCAACCTGATCAGAGGTCGGGTGGACTGTCGCTTCAGCTTACAGTCCAGCCGGTCGGTTCCACCACATGCTCGTTCTGTTGTGCGGCATGGCCGTTCGGTTGACTCAAGGGTACTTGCCCTGACGCGCCCCATCAGCCGCGCCTCACCGCCCACGAACTCCACATCGCGCGGCTCGTCGCCACCGGGGCGACCTCCGGGGAAGTCGGCACACAGCACCCTCGGTTGTGATCATCACATTGGCCGGATTGATGTCGCGACGGACAATTCCTGCTCCTTACTTTGACTTCTTCTTCTCCAGTGTCATGAATGGCAACAATTGCGGGATGGCTGAGGCGCGCCAACAGCCTGTTGTCAGGCTGGCAGCGGTGGAGGCGCCTTCGCGTCTGTGGGAGCCCCTGATATCTTCGCCGGTCGTCACCGTGCCGCGAGCTGGATGGTCGCTGCCCGTGGCGTGTCAGGACCAGCAACGGCGTCGGCAGGCGCGCCGGGCACCCGTCCACGGTTAGGGCCCTGCTCGGGCGGCCGCGGTTCGCGTCGGTGATAATTACCTAAGTTCTAGAGTTCCTTGTATGGTGCCGACGGACTCAGGTGAGAACGAACTGTTGAACCTTCTGGGCCGGCGCGCGGAGCGCGTCGCCGTCGAACACCTACTCGCCCAGGCACAAACCGGACGCAGCGGGGCACTCGTGGTGCGCGGGGAAGCGGGCATCGGGAAGACCGCGATCCTGGAACACGCCCGCGACACCGCGGCTCCATCGGGTTTCCGGGTCGAGCAGTCGATCGGAGCGGAGTCCGAGACCCAGTTCGCGTTCGCCGGTCTGCACCAGCTGTGCGCGCCACTGCTTGACCACACGGATGCGCTACCCGAACCGCAGCAGGCCGCCCTCGGTGTGGCGCTCGGCTTGCGCGCCGGGGCGGCACCGGACCGGTTCCTGGTCGGGCTGGCCACCCTCAACCTGCTGGCCGAGGTCGCCGAGGAACAGCCGCTGCTGTGCCTCGTCGACGATGCGCAGTGGCTGGACGAGGCTTCCGCGCAGGTCCTGGCGTTCGTGGCACGCCGGGTCGCGGCCGAGCGGATCGCCTTGCTGTTCGCGCTGCGCGATGTCGGCGATGGCGCTGTCGCCACGTTCGCCGGGCTGCCGGAGCTGCGGCTGGACGGCCTCGGCGACACCGACGCGGAAGCGCTGCTGGCCTCCGCCGTCCGCGCACCGCTCGACGCCGGAGTACGCGCCCGGATCATCGCCGAGGCACGCGGCAACCCGCTGGCGCTGCTGGAACTCCCCCGCAGCACGCCGCCCACCCGGCTGGCCGGCGGGTTCGAGCTGCCCGACACCCTCAGCGTCCCGAGCCGCGTCGAGGACGAATTCCGCCGCCGCTCCGGCAATCTTCCCCCCGACACCCAGCTGCTACTGCTGGTCGCCGCCGCCGAGCCGACCGGCGACGTGGTGCTGCTGTGGCGCGCCGCCGCCGAGCTGAGAATCGCCCGCGAGGCCGCCGCACCCGCGGAAGCCGCCGGACTGCTTGAGATCGATATCCGGGTGCGGTTCTGTCATCCGTTGGCGCGTTCGGCGGTCTACCGGGCCGCCACCCCACCCGATCACCGCCGCGCCCACGGCGCCCTGGCCGCCGCCACCGACCCGCAGACCGACCCGGACCGGCGCGCCTGGCATCGCGCACAAGCGGTCCTGGGCACCGACGAGGAAGCCGCCGCGGAGCTGGAACGCTCGGCGGACCGGGCACGGGCCCGTGGCGGACTGGCCGCCGCGGCCGCGTTCCTGCAGCGCGCGGCAACCCTAACCCCCGATCCCGCCACTCGCGCCCGTCGGACGCTGGAAGCCGCCCGCGCCAAGCACGAGGCCGGCGCGTCCGAAAGCGCGCTGGAACTGCTCACGGCGGCGCCGCTCGGGCCGCTGGATCCCCTGCAACGCGCGCACCTCGACCTGTTGCGAGCCCAGATCGCCTTCCACCTGACCCGAGGCACCGAGGTGCCGGGCATGTTGATGGATGCCGCCAAGGCACTTGCCCCGTTGGACGCCGCGCTGTCCCGCGAGACCTACCTACATGCGCTGGATGCGGCGATCATCAACGGAGGGGGCGATGCGGTGCGCATCGCCGAAGCGGCCCTGGCCGCCCCCGCACCCGGGGCGCCGCCGCGACCGGTGGACCTGCTCCTCGACGGGCTCGCGACGACCTTGACGAGGGGCTATGCGGCGGGAGCGCCGGGGCTACGGCTCGCGCTGGAAGCGTTCCGCGACGGCCCGCAGGCGGAATCTGCGCAGTGCAGCCAGAGCGACCGGTGGCTGTGGCTGGCCGGTCGCAACGCCGTGGCGGTCCTCGACGACGAGCTCCTCTATGTGCTGGCCAGCCGCAACGTCCAGCTCGCTCGTGAGGCCGGCGCGCTGGCAACGCTCCCCGCCGCACTGAACTTCCTGTCCATCACGTCGGCCCTGATGGGCGATCTCGCCCACGCCGACGAGTTGGCCACCGAGGCCACGGTGATCACGCAGGCGACCGGGGGCGTGCCGCTGCACCATGCTCGCGTCATCCTCCACGGCTGGCGCGGTGACCAGGCCGAGACCACCGCGCTCAATGCCGTCATTGTCCAAGAGGACATCTACCCCGACGGCGGTACGGATGCCTCCCTGGCTCAGTACGCGATGGCGGTGCTCCACAATGGGTCGGGCAACTACTCGGCCGCGCAGGAAGCGGCGACGAGGGCGTGCAGGTCCGACGAACAGTCGATCAGCAGCGCCGGTCTACCCGAGCTCATCGAGGCTTCCGTCCGTGCCGGCGACCCGGCACGAGCGGCGCTCGCACTGGAGCAGTTCACCTCACTCGCAGATGCGTCCGGCACCTCATGGGCGCTCGGCCTGGCCGCGCGCTCACGAGCGCTGACCAGCACGGGACCCGAGGCCGAGGAGCACTACGGCGAGGCGATCGAACGGCTCGGAAAGTCCCGAATGGCCAGCGACGCGGCTCGTGCTCAGCTCGTCTATGGCGAGTGGCTGCGCCGCGAAGGCCGCCGCCAGGACGCGCGCAAGAGCCTCCGCACCGCCCACCAACTGCTGTCGGACATAGGCGTAGCAGCCTTCGCCGGACGGGCCGCCCGCGAGCTGCGCGCCACCGGTGAACACCCACGCAAACGCAGCACCCAGCCGGCCCACACCCTCACCACCCACGAGCTGCACATCGCCCGATTGGTCGCCACCGGGGCGACCTCCCGGGAGATCGCCGCACAGTTGTTCCTGAGCCCACGCACCATCGAAGCGCACCTGCGCAGCATCTTCCGCAAACTCGGCATCACCTCGCGCCGACAGCTCAAGGATCTGCCGCTTCCCTGACCAGACATGCACACGGCCGGAAGGCCCCGGGGAGCGAACGTCAGCGCGGGCGGGCCCGGCCAGCGTCGGCCGTGCTCAGACAACTTGCCAGCACGGTGCGACCGGTCGGCACCTCAGTAGCTTCCACTGACGCGAACTCTCGCCACGGGTGCGAGTCTGGCGATCCGACGACCGACGGCGATTCGGATCGCAAGACCTTATGCCGGAAATAACCTGAAACTATGCGACACGCTGTCGCACAACCGATTGGCCACCGAGTCGCCCTCAGGCCAGACCACGAGAGGACGATCATGCCTACCCTCAGTCACACGATCGACATCGCCGCGCCCGCAGATCGCGTGTGGGCGATCCTCACCGACACCGCTGCGTACCCGGAATGGAACCCATTCATCACGAACCTTGATGGCAGCCTGACCCGTGGATCTCGGCTGGCGGTGACCATCGCTCTTCCCGGGGCTAAGCCGCGCCGCTTCACTCCTACCGTCACCGCCGTCGAGCCCGAGCGGCGGCTCGCCTGGCTCGGCCGTTTGCTCATCCCAGGCATCTTCGACGGCGCGCACTCCTTCGACATCGAACCGCTCACCACCGAGTCGACCCGGTTCACCCAGTCAGAACGCTTCTCCGGACTGCTCGTGATGATGCTGCCCGGCTTGTTGCGCTCAACCGAGTCAGGCTTCGCGGCAATGAACACTGCCCTCGCCGCGCGGGCAGAGGCGTGACGGCCCGTGCGTGGTCCAGCGTCCGCGGTGACTTCCGGCAGCGGCTCGCCGACGGCGATGAGCCCATCATCTGGGGCACTTTCTGATAGCTAGTCGCGGCGTTCCTCGAAGCACGGCCCGCTGTTCACCGGCGGCAACGGAAGCCACCAGAAGAAGGCCGCCTGCCACTCGGTCCCCTGCCACAACGGGTCAGACGTCGGCAGAGCCCACGGGCCGCCTTGATCAACCTCAGGATGCTCCTGGCGGTCGGGCGATGCGGGCGCCCCGGCGCGGGGCCAGTCGCCGGCCGTTCGTCTCCGCCGCTGGACCAGTGGCTTCGTCGCCTCCTTGAGGGTCACCGCCGGGGACCACCGTCACCAGTGGACACCCTGAGACTGGATGTTGGTCCAGAGGAAGGGGGCGCTTTCTCCCACCTACGGAGTGTCAGATCATCGGGTTGCCGTTGACAGTCGCCTCGGGGGAGGTGAGGTCCTGAATGACATCCCAGTGTTCGACGATACGGCCATTATCGAGCCGGAAGATGTCAACGATGACGACCGGATTCGGTGCCCACCCATGGACGACACTGTGGGTGAAAACAAGATCACCCTGCGCGGCGATCCGCTTCGGCTCCCACGAGAAGCCCTCCAGACCCGGCACCACAGCGCGTAGCGTGTCCAGACCGTTGGCCAGCTGAGGACTGTGCTGGACGTAGGGCTCGGCCCAGTACCGGTCGAGCGCCGTGATGTCCTTCTCTGCGAAGAGTTCTCGCATGGCGGTCAGTACGATTTCGGTGTTGCGTTGAGCCTGGTCAGTCGCCGTGTTCGCGGCCATGGTCAGGCCTCCTCGATAGTCCCGACGAAGTTGTAGAGAGTGCCGCCGACGGTCACGTTGGAATACAGCGTCGCGTTGGCGAAGCCCTCGACGTGGGTGACGGTGGCACCGCTGGCCTCAGCGGCGTGTAGGCAACGCCTGGCCTCAAAGGTCACGATGATCGACTGGCCTTCGTACGCCTTCTTCGCGGTTCCGCTGCTCATACCGACTCTCCATCATTGCCGTGCCGTTCAGTCGCTGACCCTGCTGCGGGACTGGTAAACCAGGTCCTCGTACTCGGGGTGCCGGGCGATCCACCCCGCGAAGAATGGACACGTGGGCAGGACCAGCAGGTTCGCGGCGCGGGCCTCGTCGAGGGCGGCGCGGGCCAGGGCCGCCCCAACTCCCCTGCCCTCGTACTCCGGCGAGACCTCGGTGTGCACGAACGCGATGAGTTCCGTGGTGCGGATGTACTGCGCGAAGCCCGCGACCTTGGACTCTCCCTCGACCAGCGCCTCGTACCGTTTGGCTTCGGGGACGTCTTTCACATTCACTACCATGTGTCCTCCATCAGATCTCATCTCCGATACGGGTTGGCCGGCGGTAACGCGACGATCGTGCGGTCGCATTTCTGGTCTTCACCGACCAGTGGTTTGGTGCCACCGCAGCGGATCGTCCTCCAGCGCGGACCGGTCCCAGTGCCCCCGGACCGCAGCGGCTTCGTAGGTGGTCTGGAGAAACTCGGCGACCGCGCGGTCGGGGTCCGGTGCGGTGCGGGCGACCTCGTAGGGCAGCAGGAACTGCTTGAACTCGGAACTGAAGTACGCGCCTTCGGGGCGGACCTGCTGCTCGGCGAACCCGTCAGGTTCGGGATAGGCGTAGGAGTAGAAGGCGCCCTCCTCGCCGCCGCCGGGCCAGAACCCGCAGCTGGACAGTTCCCGGGAGTAGCCCTCGACCATGACCCAGTCCCCGCAGTTGGGCACGCCCCCAGGGTGCGGTGGGGCCGACCGGCCGGAGAAGCGGGTGCAAGCGAGGTCCATCCCGCCCCAGAAGAAGTGCACCGGACTGACCTTGCCCACGAAGTGCGACCGGAACTCGCCGATCACCCGGTTCGCCTGCAACAGCTGTCGCCAGAACAGGCCGGCCGCCTCACCTTCATAGGAGGCGTGGTGGTGGTCCTCGGCGAACGGGATCGCCGGGTCGACCTCGTTGGGGTGCGGCCGGATCGGTGCCTCGATCCCGAGCTCGTCGAGCATGGCCATGACCCGCGAGTAGAACTCGGCGACCGGCATCGGCCGGAGCGGGAGGCTCCGGGCGCCGCCGTTGCTGGTGCGCACGTCGAGCCGATGGCCGATGAAGTCGAACTCGATCTCGAAAGCCCCCATGCGGTGCGGGATGGCGGACGTCGTCAACCCGCGCGGGCTCAGGTACAGGGTCACCTGCCACCAGTGGTTGAGCAGCGGGGCGTGGGCCATGCGGATCTTGCCAACGATCTGGGTCCACATGTGCAGAGTGTCGCGGGTGGGGGTCCAGTCCGAGACCCGCAGGCTCGGCCAGCTCATCGTTGCCGGGCTTGTCATCGCTACTCACATCCTTCGCTGTAACGAGAGGGTGGCGGTGGCCGGGATCGCGTCCCGCAGCGGGTACCTACGCGTACCACCGGTTCGCTGATCGGCGATCTTGTCCCTTCCTGACGGTCAGCGGTACTCGGGATTGGCGGCGTCCGGATGAACTCCTGCGTCCCAGGCAGTGCGCTGGTTGCCGTAGGCCGGGAACCCGCCGGCACTACGGATCATCGACGCGAGGTGGAGCAGGTTGTAGGTCATGAACGCGGTATTGCGGTTGGTGAAGTCGTTCTCCGGCCCGCCGGAACCCTCGTCGAGGTAGGACGGCCCGGGGCCAACCTCACCGAGCCAACCCGCATCCGCCTGCGGCGGAACAGTGAAGCCGATGTGCTGCAGGCTGTAGAGGATGTTCATCGAGCAGTGCTTCAGGCCGTCTTCGTTGCCGGTTAGCAGGCAGCCACCGACCCGGCCGTAGTAGGCGTACTGGCCCCGTTCGTTGAGTACGCCGGAGTATCCGTAGAGCCGCTCGATCACCCGACGGGTCACCGAACTGTTGTCGCCGAGCCAGATCGGTCCCGCGATGACCAGGATGTCGGCTGCCAGCACCCGGGTCAGCAGCGCGGGCCATTCGTCGGTGTCCACTCCGTACTCGGTCATATCGGGTCGGACGCCGGTGGCGATGTCGTGGTCGACGGCGCGAATCTGGTCCACGCTCACCCCGTTCGCCTCCATGATCGCCACACTGCGGTCGATAAGCCCCTGGGTGTGGCTACGGCCGGGGGAACGGTTGAGAGTGCAGTTGATGTACATCGCGCGCAGCCCGGTGAAGTCGGGCTTCTCGATCGCGGTCGCGGTCATGGGGTCCTTCCTGGTGATCGGGCGTGCCGTCGGTCTGTCGGTCGGATGGGTGCACGTAACGAGTGTCGGAGGCTGCGGCCTGCGCCGGATCGGTCGGTCAGTCGGCCGGTCGTGCTCGGGGTAGCGCGCCCGATGCTGCCGGCACTCACGTGGCAGGCGATCGCGCGTGATCAATGACATCGATGACCGCGAGTCGGCCACCATCGCCGGGATCCGGGTCCGGGATCATCGTCTCCGGATCTACGAGATAGACCTCGTGACCGTCCAGCGTGAGCCGACGCGCGACCTCCAGGAGCATTCGTCGGGCCACGTCGTCGATGGAATGCACCAGAGAGACGTCGAGGACCACTCGGGGCTCCGCCGGCGCACTCTCCACGAGCTCGCGGACGATTCGCTCGGCTCCCGCGAAGCGGATCCCGCCCTGCAGCCGGAGAACCCGGGTCGCGTCCGCTCCGTCGCCTCGTACTCGGTTGGAACGCACGACCGCGCGCGCCGCGGGCGGGACCTCCATCACATGCAGCCCCATGTCGGTGGAGAACCGCTCGAACAGCGACACTCCGCGGACGCTGTTGCCGTGCCGGTCCAGTCGAGGCGAGAAGGTGGCAATGCCGAGCTGACCGGGGAGTGCACCGATCAGTCCCCCGGCCACACCGCTCTTGGCCGGAATGCCGACCTGCGTGGCCCAGTCGCCGGCGGCGTCATACATCCCGCAGGTGGCCATGACGCTCAGGACCTGGCGCACCACTGCCCCGTCCACCACCTGCTCGTTCGAGAGGGGATTGACTCCGCGGTTCGCCAACGTCGCCGCCATCATCGCCAGATCCCGGGTGGTGACGAGCACCGAGCACTGACGGATGTAGCCATCGACAACGGCCCTCGGGTCCTCGGTGAGGATGCCGTGGCTGCGGAGCATGTGCGCGATGGCGAGGTTGCGGTGCGCGCTCTCCATCTCCGATGCGCACACCGTCTCATCGACCGTCAGCTGACGGCCCGCGAACGCCGAAAGCCCATGAACGACGCGGTCCACCCGCTCGACGGGCTTCAGGTTCTCCTGTCCGGCCAGTGAGTGAGTGGTGATCGCGCCGGCGTTGATCATCGGATTCCGGGGACGTCCTGTTTCGCTTTCGAGGGAGATCTCGTTGAACGCCTCCCCAGATGGCTCGACCCCGACCTTGGCGAGCACCCGATCGAAGCCGCGATCGGAGAGCGCCATCGCGTACACAAAGGGCTTCGAGATCGACTGGATCGTGAACGCGGCATCGGCGTCTCCGGCACCGTAAACCGTACCGTCGACCGTGGCGAAGACGGCTGCGAGACGTTCAGGATCAGCTGTCGCGAGCTCGGGAATATAGCCCGCCGGCTCCCCGGAGGTGTCCGATTCGACGTCTCCGAGCACCTCGTTCAGATAGTCGGGAACGACTGACCGCATCCGTCCTCCTCAGGGCCTCGCGGGGGCTGTGCGCGGAGATCTTGCCGAAACGCGCACCGTGCCCGACGACGCCGTCCGGCGGCCCCGATGACATCGAGAGTCGAGGTCATGCCCGCTCCGTTGGTGCCGGGGAGTGCGTAGGGCTCCCGGCGCGCGACCTGGAACGAGAGTTCCTCGACGGGGTGAAACTCGCTGTAGGTAGCGCTCAGTTGGGCGACTTCGATGACTGGACTGACGGGCATCGGGATCCTTTCGTCTCGGCACAAGACTTCCGTCATTGGCGGCACCTTCGCGTCGGTACAAGCCCCTTAGCTCTCATCCTCAGCGCACTGCGCCGCAGGCGAGGTGGTCGCTGTCGCTGCGGGTAGCGGTCGGTACGCGGTTGACCAGCGATGAGAGCCGCAGGCCCGGGCCTGTCTCGACCTGCGGCATCCGTTTGATCGACCGCTTCGCGTGGAGGTCACGGCCTTGCCATGGCGGCCTGGATCAGGAACAACTGCAATCCCCATCGCCCAGGCCGGACGCGGCGGGGTACTCGTAATGCGTGGGGAAGCGGGCATCGGGAAAACCGCGATCCTGGGGTACACCCGCGACGTCGCGGCCGCTTCGGGATTCCGGGTGGGGTACTCGGTCGGAGGTGAAGCCTGAGAAGCGGCTCGCGTTCGCCGGCCTGCACCAGCTGTGCGGGCCGCTGCTGAACCACGCAGATCCGCTGCCGTGAGCCGCAGCAGGTTGCCCTGCGCGTGGCGTTCGGCTTACGCCGGCAGGCCCGCACCGGGACCGGTTCCTGGTCGGGCTGCCCACCCGAAACCGCGCCGGCACCCGCCAGCGCAGTCTGCTGTGATTCGGAGGATCCGATCGCCAGCGCGTCAGATGGGCGTGGGAAAGGTGCCGTCAGTGGCGAGCTCGAGCAGCAGGCGACGAGCGGCCGCGATGCTCGCTTCGTCCTCTTCCCCGTATATGGTGGCCACGACGACACCCTCGGCGGCTCGTCGCACGATCTGGATGCGCTCGTTGCTCAACCCATCGACGGCGAACTGCTCGCTCCACCACGCACTGTGCTCTTTCGCTACCTCAGCAACCGCAGGGATCGCGTGCAGACCGATCCAGATCGCCGCTGACGTGACGTCGTACGCAGCTCCGGCATCCGAACGTCCCGCGCAGAGCGCCCGAACGTAGGCACGGAGCATCTTGCCGGGGTGGTTCTCCGACAGGTCGAGATGGCTGAGGACCGTCTCCCGGAAACGTTCCTGAACGTCTTCCACCACAGCGATCACCAACTGGTCCCGACTGCCGAAGTGGTGAACCAAGCCGCTCTTCGACACACCGGCGACCGAGGCGACCTGATCCAGGGTGACCGCGGCGCCTCTGGCCAGAATCACCTGGGTCGCCGCATCAAGCACGGCCCGCCGCGTGCGCTCGGTGTTTCGCGTCCGTCGCTCCTCAGCCACCGGACCACCCGCCATGAATCGAGACCAATACCGACCAACTGGTCTACAGTACTGTACAAGCGTACCGTCGCTTGGTGGCTGGTGAGCCCTCCGGGTCAGTGGATGAATCCGGCCAAGGCGTCGTGGATCATGTTGGTCACCACATTTTGAAGATCTAGCAGCGGCATGACAACCTGCCCGAGTCAGGGAGTCCAACAGCGGCATCTAGACCAGACATCCATGCCGAGCATGAAAAGAGGGCTCCTGCAAGTCTCTGACCTGCGGAAACCCTCTCGCTGTCGGGACGGCCGGATTCGAACCGACGACCCCTTGACCCCCAGTAGTCCGGTGGCCCAGCGGAATGCTCACGCATTTGTCCAGGTCGTTGGAAGCATAAACCAGCCGAGTAAAGGAGTCGTCGCGCCGCTCCCCCGCCACCATCGACGTCCCCGCAGTCAGCCAGACGAGCAGGTCCCACAGCACGTCGTCACGACCGGCGTCGGCGAGGACCGCACCGTGGCCTTCGCCGCCTCCGAGAACAGGGTGTCCGCCAGACACGTCACGAACAACGGTCCGCACATCACACCTCCACCCACCGCTCGCCGACCCGCGCCACGGACCCACCACCGGGCTGGTAGCGCACGATCCGCTGAGCTTGCCGCACCAGCCGCCGCAGCGCAGCAAGGCCACCGCCGACCACGCCGGCCGCCCACGCTGCACCAGCACGTTGCCGATCGCGGTGGCCTCCACCGGCCCGACCAGCACCGGCAGGCCGCAGGCGTCGGCGGTGAGCTGACAGAGCAGAGGCCGAGCCTCGGCCCTCACCGCGATCGACACATTCGTCGTCGGATTCGTCCGCTCTGTCCGGTTGGTTGACTCGCCGTACAACGAAGCCAGATGTCTCGAAAAGATCTGGGCGGGCTTGTCGATTCGGGTCGTTCGTTTTCGTAGCTGTGGTGAGAGCCCGGCACCGAGCCGGACCATACGCCTCCCGGAGGACACGATGAGCACCACCGCGAACACTACCCGCCCCACCACCTTGACCACCGGTGCACTGATCCGGACCGGCATCACCGCCACGGTTGCCGCGAGCGCCGCCACGATGGCCGTGGCCGCCGCCGGCCACGCGGCAGGCATCAGCCTCGACGTCGGCGACGCACCGATCCCGGTCACCGGGTTCGGCGTACTGACCGCTGTCTTCTCACTCTTCGGCGTGGTCCTCGCCGCGCTGTTGTCCCGCTTCGCCCGCCGTCCGCGGCGTACCTTCGTCCGAACGACGGCGGTGCTGACCGTGCTGTCGCTGGTGCCGGACGTGATCGTCGACGCCGGCCCGGCCACCAAGGCGCTGCTGATGCTCACCCACCTGATCGCGGCCGCGATCGTGATCCCCGCTGTCGCGCGCCACCTGGCCGACTGACCTGTCACCATCCCACCATCGAACGACCGGAGGACCATCATGAGGCAGTACCTGCTTTCCGTGCATTTCGTCGAGGGTGCGCCTGAGCCGTCTGACGATGAGATGCAGACCATGTTCAGGGAGACCGATCGGATCAACACCGAGATGCAGGCCACCGGTGTCTGGGTCTTCGGCGGCGGGCTCCGGGCACCGGACAGCGCTACCGTCGTCCGGATCGAAAACGGCAGCACCACCATGAGCGACGGGCCGTTCGCCGAGACGAAGGAGCACATCGCCGGCTTCTGGGTCATCAAGTGCGCGGACCTGGACGAGGCGCTGGCCTGGGCCGAGAAGTGCGCGGCAGCCTGCGGACCGATCGAGGTTCGCCCCTTCGACGACCTGTCCCAGGCCTGAACCTCAGCCGGTCACCCAACATGGACCTGGCGAGCATCTACCGCGCAGAGTACGGCCGCTGCGTCGCCACCCTGACCCGCCTTCTCGGCGACATCCACCTCGCCGAGGAGGCGGTCCAGGACGCCTTCACCACGGCGCTGCAGAAATGGCAGATCCCACCGCCGAACCCGGGCGCCTGGATCGTGACCACCGCCCGCAACCGGGCCGTCGACCGGCTCCGCCGGGAGACGACCCGCGAGGCCCGGCACGCCGAGGCCCTGCTACTGCACCAACAGGGTGATCCCCAGGAGGTGGGACCGGTGAAGGACGACCAGCTGCGACTCATCTTCACCTGCTGCCATCCGGCGCTTGCTCCCGACGCGCGTACCGCCCTCACGCTCCGCCTCCTCGGCGGTCTCGACGTGCCAGAGATCGCCCGGGCCTATCTGCTGCAGGAGGCGACCGTCGCCCAGCGGATCGTGCGCGCCAAGAAGAAGATCCGCGACGCCGGCATCCCGTACCGGGTACCCGCCGAACATGAGCTGCCGGATCGGCTGCCGCCGGTGCTCACCGTGCTCTACCTGATGTTCAACGAGGGCTACACGTCGACCGCAGGGCCGCTGATCAGAACGGACCTGTGCACCGAGGCGATCCGGCTCGCCCGCGAGCTCGCCGCGTTGATGCCCGACGAGCCCGAGGTGCTCGGCCTGCTCGCCCTGCTGCTGCTGACCGAGGCGCGTCGCCCGGCCCGGATCGACGCGACCGGCGAACTGGTGCTGCTGGCCGACCAGGACCGGTCGCTGTGGAACCGGACCCTCATCGCCGAGGGCCACGACCTGGTCCGCCGTTGCCTGCGGCGCAACCGGCCCGGGCCGTACCAGATCCAGGCCGCGATCAGCGCGGTGCACACCGACGGCACCGCCACCGACTGGCGACAGGTCCTGGCACTGTACGACCAACTGCTCGCGCTCGCGCCGACCCCGATCGTCGCGCTCAACCGTGCGGTCGCGATAGCCGAGGTACACGGACCGGCGGCGGCCCTCGCCACGTTGGAGGACATCGACCTCCCCGGCTACCACCGGCTGCCCGCCACCCGTGCCGAACTGCTGGCCCGACTCGGCCGCGACACAGCGGCCGGAGCCGCCTACGACCAGGCCATCGCCCTCGCCACCAACGAGACCGAACGCGCCTACCTACAGACCCGCCGCACCGAACTCACCCGTACAAGGAGAACCTCATGACCGCCACCTACACCTTCGATGTCTTCTCCAGCCTCGACGGCTTCGGCACCACCAGAGGCAACTGGGGCGGCTACTGGGGCAAGCAGGGCCCCGAGCTGCTCGATCACCGTCTCGCCGCGTACCGCGAAGAGCAGCGCATGGTCTTCGGAGCCAACACGTACCGGGTGTTCGCGCAGATGCTGGCCGCGAGCACCGAGGAATCCGAGGTGCGCGACGCCTGGGTCGCCCGGATGCGAAACCTCCCGACGACCGTGGTGTCGACCACCCTCGAAGGCCCCCTCGACTGGCCGGACGCGACCATCGTGCACGGCGACGCGGTCGACGTCGTCGCCCGACTCAAGGAGGAGTCCGAGGTGCCCCTGCGGTCGCATGGCAGCCTGTCGCTGAACCGGTCGCTGATGGCCGCCGGCCTGGTCGACCGCGTCCAGGTGACGATCTTCCCGGTGATCACAGGCCAGACCGGCACGGAGCCGATCTTCCAGGACGCGGCCGACTTCGACCTGGAGCTGATCGGGGCCCGGACGCTCGACGGTCGCACCCAGGAACTTACCTACCGACCCACCCTGCACGTCTGACTTCGCTGGTGATACGCGTGCGCCGGATCCCTCACGACCGCGCAGCCCGGACACGCCACCGACCGCCCGGAGAGCGTCTCAAGTCGACACCTCGTCTGGAGCGGCATCAGAATGGAGTCTGCGCCTTATTTCGCACGCGGAAGCGGAGCATTGTGACGGCGCCCAACTGGGTGTTGCGAGCTGGAACTGGATTGAGGGCTCCTGCAAGTCTCTGACCTGCGGAAACCTTCTCGCTGCCGGGACGGCCGGATTCGAACCGACGACCCCTTGTTACGGAACGTAGCCATTCCAGACTTGTCACTGCTTGCCACGAATGGGCGTTGACCTGCAGAGACTGTGTCGATCACTAGTCTCGCCTTGTCACTGATTGTCAATCATCAGCCGGGGTTTTCGGGGGGGTAAACGGGGGGGCGCCGTCGGCACGCAGCACGGTCATCCACACCATGGCAACCCTACGCCAGCCCATCGGCGACACGAAGCCGGACCGGGGCCGCAGCGCCGACCAAGTCGAACCGAGTCCGATATAGCAGGGATTCGGGACTCCACTCTCTGCCCAGATCCGTCACCGGCACCGAAGACGGACTTACACACGTCCCACCCGGCAATCGAGCCATGGGAGTTTGTGTCGGAGGCCAACACGAACCAAATTCCCATATCCGCCAGTGGCCGATATGGATGTCATGTTGGCATAGCCACACGTGCCGGCCGCCCGAAAGCGCAGGCTGTTGCCCTGCCGGGGGCACGCAACTCTTCAAGATCACCTGGCATGCGATCTCGTTCGGGGCCGAACTAGGGTCGATGGTGATGGTTGGTATGCCGTGGCAGTGGATAGCCGCCGCGCGCCTGGCCCACCGCCGATTGGTCGGACGCTGAATCTCCCTGGGCCAAATGCGAGCGGTGAATGTCCAGTCCGCCGGTTGTCGTGTCATCCGAGCCGCGATCAGGACCGGCTCGGCGGCCACGAGCGAGAAGCCCTGCCGCCGATCACCGATTTGTCCAGCAGCATCTGGATGGGGAGGTGGTTGGGGGTCAACATCGCCGCCTCGCCGTCGTCGACTCGGGGCGGGGTGTTGCGGTCCGGCTGCTGCCCGAGCTGCAGCATCGGGTAGACCAGCAGCGTCTGCCACGGCGGGTGTCCGTCGGCGACGGTCCGCAGGGTCACCGCTGCGGCGAGTGCCGCCTCCGCGCTCGCGCCCTGCCTGGCTCGTCGACCCCCCGATCCGGGCGCTGGCCGCCGGGGAGCGTCGGCGCGACCGAGGCGACCGCCCAGGCGGGCAGCGTGAGGTCGATGTCGAGGACGCCGTCGTCGCCGACGGTCAGCGTGCTGCGGTGGAGGCCGTCGGCGACGTGGCGCAGCTCGGCGGTCTGTTCCCGCGTGATGTTGAGCGGGGCGCCCATCTGGTACCAGGCCTCGGCGACGTTCCCGTGCTCCCAGTCGAGGATCTCCACGGTGAGCTCGGTACCCGGGCGCAGCCCTTCGACCCGATGCCGGACGCGGCGCTCGGGGCCCATCTCGGCGAGGGCTCGCGTCTCGGCGTAGCCGTGGCGGGACGCGAGCCCCGTCGTGCCCATCTCGGCGGGGTAGTTGTAGAAGATGGCCGACACGTCACCCGTCGCGGACGAGCGGGTGATGGCACCGTCGGGCAGCTCGGCCAGGAGGCGGTCACCGAGGCGGTGGAGCATGGCCATCGCGTGGAACGTCGGCTTGTGCAGGCCGTTCTCGTTGACGAACCCGAAGCCTCCGTGGAAGGGGCCGATGCCGCTGCCGCCCTCCTCGAACACGTCGGTGAAGGTCCAGTAGGAGATCGAGTCGGCCAGCGGCGCGCCCTTGAGGAACGCCCGGACGATGTACGCGGCGGCGAAGAGCGTGTCGTGGATCGCGTCGCGGCTCGACGGCGAGGTCGACCACTCGGTGATGTGCAACTCGGCGTCCGGATACGGACTGTTCTCGATGATCGTGCGCAGGACCTGCAGGTCGACGTACGTAGCGTCCTTCTGGCGCGTGATCGCGCTGACGTTGCCCAGGGAGTCCGCCGCGTAGTCGGTCGGGTACAGGTGGGTGGAGAGGAAGTCGATCGGCAGCCCGCGCTGCGCGCAGTACTCGATCAGTTCGTGGATCCACACCGGCTGCCAGTCGAGCGCGTCGGGGTCGGTGGCCACCGCGGTCTCGACCTCGAGCGACGGGTCGTGGGTCTCTCCGGAGTAGCGGGCGTCGGGGACGAACACGCTCGTTGACGGGCCGCCGACCCGCAGCCGGGGGTCGATGGCTTTGATCGCGCGCGCCGTGGCCTCGTACAGCTCGAAGTACTGGGTGCGCGTCCCGGTCCAGAAGTTCGGCACGAGGTTCGGCTCGTTCCACACCTCGAACGGCCACTGCCGCACCTCGTCGATGCCGTACCGCTCGATCCAGTGCCGTACAGTGGCGTCGACCAGCGCGACCCAGCGGTCCATCTCCTTCGGCGGGCTGCAGTGCGCCTTCCACCAGAACAGCGTCTCGGTCTGGGTGGCGAGCTGGCGCGGCATGAACCCGAGTTCCACGAACGGGCGGGCGCCCGCGTCGAGGATCGCGTCGAACACCTTGTCGACATACGCGAACGTGTAGACCGGCTCGGGCAGCGGCTGGTTCGGGCCGAAGCCGCCGCCGTTGTCCGTCCGGTAGACGAACATGTCGTCATGGAACAGGCCGTGGAAGCGCACATGCCGGGCGCCCAGCACCTGGACGGCCTCGCGGAAGTGCGCCTGCCAGTCCGCCCGCAACGCCTCGTTCGCGCGGCCAGCACCGACGCACTCGTTCCACACGTGATGCAGCGGTACCTCGGCGGGTGCCTGCCCGTCGATCAGCAGGGCTGACGTCGCCTGCTCAGTCATGGAGAGCTCCCTCGCTTCGTTGGTGAGTGGGGTTTGCGAGCCCGGTGGTGTCGCTGACCCGGAACCAGTCCACGTCGACGTATCCCCCGGGCTCGGCAGTGGCGTAGTTGAAGAGGGCGAACCGGTACCCGGTGAAGTGCGCGAGGTCGTACTGCATCTGCACGGTGTCGCCCAGCCAGGTCCAGTTGCTGCCGTCGTACGAGTACGCGAACGACGCCGTGTCGACGGCATCCCGGAAGTCGACGTCCGCGCGCAGGTAGACGACGTCCGCCCGCAGCGGCACCGGTGCGCTGGTGAAGGCGATGACGCCGTCGCCGCCTGCCCGGCGCATCACCAGGCTCCTGGTCCCCGCCTCCATCGTCACCGCGATGTATCCGTACTTGCGCTGGTAGGCGGAGATGCCTGCGACGTCCCTGTCCTTCATGTGCGAGACGTCCAGCGAGATGGCGCCGGAGCTCGTGGGTCCGAGCGTGCGTTGGGTGAGCGTGTTGCGCGCATCGAGGATGCCCGAGGCGACGCTGCCCGTGGTCAGCCGCAGGTGTCCGGGCCGCTCGGTGAGCGACCAAAACCGGTTGTCCGGGTTGTGGTTCCACTGCCACTGGAGCCCCAGGTTTGACCCGTTCCATGCGTTCTCGGCGGACTCTGCCAGGAGGTCCGCGTTGGCCGTGTTCCAGTGGCCCGCACGCTCACGGAGGTTGTCGAAGTCGTCCGAGGCGACGACAGCGGCGCCGTCACCGGCCGTCCGTGCGGCCGCCGCGGGCGCTTCCGGATTGAGAGCGAACACCGGCCACCCGTCGTCATCCCAGGCCACGCCGACGAGCTGAGGCGAACGACCCAGCGGGCCCTCGTCCTGGAACAGCATGGCGTACCACTGCCCGTCGGACGTCTGGACGACTCCACCCTGGGCCACGCCGGTTCCGGGTCGGCCCCCGACCGTCACGCCCTGGCTGAGCACGACCCGGCCCTCCCACACGCCGCCCGCCGACTGCGGCGTTAGTGACGTCGACCGCCACAGCACCTCCTGGCGGATGCCACCCGACGGCCACTGGATCATGAAGACGTAGTAGTAGTCCCCGATCTTGTACGCGTGAGCGCCCTCGGCATTCAGCCCGCTGGTCTGGTCGACGTTGGCGTGCTCGACGAGCCGCGTCTCCGGGCCGTCCCACGCAAGGGTCCCGTCCTCGTGTCGCCGCAGCCTGCGCAGGTCGATCGACCCGCCACCGTAGACAAGCCAGACGTCGTCGCCGTCGAACAGCAGCGACTGATCGTGGGCGTACCCGTCGAGCACCGACCTGGTCCACGGCCCGCGCTCGATGTTGGGAGTCGAGTAGATGTACGTCTGCCGCGTGGTGAGGCTGCCAACCGACACGTAGTAGGTCCCGTCATGGAACCTGATGCTCGCTGCCCAGCTGCCCTGGCCGTACGCGTCCTGGCCGTCGCGCAGCGCCAGCGCGTCCGTGTCGTCGAGGATCGCCGCTGTATACCCGGCGATCCACCAGTGCACCAGGTCGCTCGAGCGCATGATCGGGACGCTCGGCGCGAAGTACATCGTCGTGCTGACCATGTAGTAGTACCGGCCGTCGAAGACGACGTCCGGGTCGGGCACGTCCGCGAAGATGACCGGGTTGGTGAAGTCTGCCCCCGCCCCGCCGTCGCGGATGTTCAGGTTCGGTCGGTCCATCAACGCAGCTCGAGCGCCACGGTGACGTAGGAGTGGGCGGGCAGGTCGACCTCGAGCCCTCGGGGGTGGGGGCGCACGCCGGCGTGGTCGGTGGGGGCGACGGCGTCGAGCTGCTCGGGGGTGTTGTGCGCGTCGAGCGCCGTGGCGGTCAGCACCCGCGCGGTGTGCCCGACGACGTCGCGGCCGCGCAGGTCCAGGACGAGGATGCGGTCCGTATCGGCGTCGAGGTTGGACAGCGAGACCAGGGCGGTGTCGCCCTTGACCGACGCGGACGCCGAGACCAGCGGCAGCTCGGTTCCGTCGACAGCGCGAGTCTCGACGTCGCGCAGGTGCACCGCGAGGGAGGCGGCGTCGTGGTGGCCGGTGTTCATGGCGAAGACGTGGTACGTCGGGGTGAGCACGAGCGCCCCCGTGTCGGGGTCGGTGAGGATCATGGCCTGTAGCACGTTGACGGTCTGGGCGATGTTCGCCATGACCACACGCTCGGCGTGCCGGTGGAACGCGTCGAAGTGCACCGAGGCGACCAGGGCGTCGCGCAGCGTGTTCTGCTGGTACAGGAACCCGGGGTTGGTGCCCTTCTCCACGTTCCACCACGTGCCCCACTCGTCCACCACCAAGCCGACCTTGCGGTGCGGGTCGTAGCGGTCCATGACCGTGGAGTGCCGGGTGAGCAGCTCCTCCATGCGCCGGGCGCGGGCCATGGTCACGTACCACTGGTCGGTGCTGAACCCGGTGGCGTCGCCCTTGTCCGACCACGACCCGGCCATCGTGTAGTAGTGCAGCGACACGGCCTGGAACGGGCCCGCCGGCGCGGCCGGGTCCGCCGCCAGGTCGTCGAACGAGCGCAGGAGCGTCTCGGTCCAGTGCAGGTCGGCCTCGTTCGCGCCCGCCGCGATCCGGTACAGCAGGTTGCCGCCGTGGTTGCGGGTGTAGGTCGCGTACTGCCGGGCCAGCGAGGCGAACTGCTCGGCGCGCAGGTTGCCGCCGCAGCCCCACGCCTCGTTGCCCAGGCCCCAGAACGGCACCCGCCACGGCTGCTCCCGCCCGTTCGCCCGCCGCAGCGCCGCCATCGGTGAGTCGTCCGCCCGGGTCAGGTACTCCACCCAGTCCGACATCTCCGCCACCGACCCGGACCCCACGTTCCCCGACACGTACGGGTCCGCGCCGAGCAGCTCGCACAGGTCCATGAACTCGTGCGTGCCGAACGCGTTGTCCTCCACCACGTCGCCCCAGTGCGAGTTGACCATCCGCGGGCGGCTCTCGCGCGGGCCGATGCCGTCACGCCAGTGGTAGTCGTCGGCGAAGCAGCCGCCCGGCCAGCGCAGGTTCGGAATCGAGATCGCCCGCAACGCCTCGACCACGTCCGAGCGGATGCCCCGCACGTTCGCGACCGGCGAGTCCTCACCCACCCAGAACCCGCCGTAGATGCACCGCCCCAGGTGCTCGGCGAAGTGCCCGTACACGTGCCGGCTGATCGTGGCGCCGGGCAGGTCGAGGTCGATCACTGCGGTCGTGGTCGTCGTCATTGTCTCCCCATCAGTTGCGTGTTCCGTCATTGCATGCCTCAGCGAGGAGCTCGCGGAAGCCAGACCCGCATCGGGCCGGGGGCGCGGTTGCCCCAGGTCGAGAACGGGATCGCTGTCACCGTGTGCTCGTCGACGAGCTCGGGGGTCGTAGATGCCGGTGCCGCGTCCCGGTGATCGGGGATGCGGGGACGGCGCGCAAGGCGGACGTGCGCCCATAGGTGCTCGACATGGTTTCCTTCGACCGAAACGGGCTAAACGGCGCGGGTGGTTGCACGGCCCTAAGCCCCACCGCGGGTGGAGCCACGTACCACGAGACGGACGGGCGCGACGACGTGCTCGGCCGGGCCGGTCCAGCCCGCCATCTGCCGGTGCAGCAGACCCACCGCGGTCTCAGCGACACCTTCATGGTTCGCGTCGACGGAGGTGAGGCCGGGCGGGACGAAGCTTGACATGTCGAGGTTGTCGAACCCGGCGAGCTGGACGTCGGTGGGCACCCGGAGCCCGCTCTCTGCCAGGGCCGCGACCGCGCCGAGCGCGACGACGTCGGTGACGGCGAAGACGCCGTCGAAGGGCAGACCGGACGCGATCACATCGAGCAGGGCATCACGTCCGGCCGCCGACGTGAACGTGGAGATGGGCACCACATAGCGTGCGTCGACATCGAGGCCGGCATCGCGATGTGCGCGCTCCCAGCCAATGCGGCGGTCCGACGTCATCATGTGCGCGGTGTCGAACGTGCAGCCCAACCCAACGATGCGCCGCGAGCCGTGCTCGATCATGTGCGCCGTCGCGAGGCGGGCGCCCTCTTCGTTCGCAAGCCGCACGTGGTTGAACCGGTCGGGCACGTCACGCTCGCCGAGCAGCACGATGGGCTTGGTGGTACGCACGCGGTCCAGCTGGTCGCGGTCGAGTCCGGCGACGGACAGCAGGACGCCGTCGTAGAGCTGGAGTCGCGCGACGCTCAGCGCCGCCATCTCATGCTCGGGGCTGCCGCTCGTCCGCTCAAGGACGAGGTGCCGCCCCTCGGCCTCGATCAGCGGCGCGATCTTGTCGGAGACCTCACCGAAGTAGTCGTGGAAGCTCGGCACGATGAAGGCGACGGTGTCGGTCCGTCCCGCGCGCAGGTGGCGCGCGGTCAGGTTGACCTCGTACCCCAGCGCCTCGACGGCGGCCATGACACGGGCGCGCGTCGGCTCGTTGACCGGGAGGCGCTCATTGACGACGTTCGACACGGTCATGACCGAGACGCCCGCCTCACGGGCGACGTCCGCCATCCTCACCACATATCCTCCTTATCGCGGCATTCTGCCAGCTCAGCAACGTCGTCTGGCGAGAAGCCCGCCACCCATCCACACACCGGGGCGGGCCTTGACGCAACACGATCGACTCTTTACTTTAACGCTAAAATCCCGCTCGGTATGAGGACGCCAAGCCCCAGCTCGCGTCGATGTGCCCACAAATTCCAGTCAAGGACGACCGGAACTGTTCTCAAGGGAGAGACCTCGGTGCGTACCACACGAACGAAGTTGTCAATTGTTGTCCTGGCTGCAGCCGTGTTAGTGGGACTTGTCGGATGTACCTCTGCCGACGACCCCGAAGACGACTCGGGAACGCTGACCCCCAGTGACCCCACGACGTTCACGGTCTGGATCACGTCGGCCCAGCAGGCCCCGGCACCCGACAACAAGATCACCAAGCTGCTCAAGGACAAGCTCGGTGTCACCCTCAAGTACGAGATCGTCACGCCGGACAACGAGGACCAGAAGATCGGTGTCATGCTCGCCGGCGGTGAGTTCCCCGACCTCATCGGCACCGGCGACCTGAAGCAGCGTCTCCTGCAGGGCGGCGCTCTGCGGCGCCTGGACGACATGCTGGCCAAGGGGGACTACCCCAACCTCGCCGAGCACGTCAAGGACGACATCAAGAAGATGAGCTACTCGGGCGACGAGGTGGACAAGGGCCTGTACATCCTCCCGAACTACAACCGCTTCTACGGCGACATCACGGGCGGCGTCTACTACGGTCCCGCGTTCTGGATCCAGAAGCGTGTGCTCGCGGACGCCGGCTACCCGGACCTCAGCAACATGACGCTCGACCGCTACTTCCAGCTCATCTCGAACTACAAGGCGAAGCACCCCCAGACCGCCGGCGCCCCGACCGTCGGCTTCGAAATTTTGGCGTCCACGGGCCGTGAGTGGGGCATGACTAACCCGCCGGCGCAGCTGGCAGGCTTCCCGAACAACGGTGGCGTCGTCGTCGACAGCAACAACAACGCGTCGATCTTCGCCGACAAGGACATCGCGAAGAACTTCTACAAGGTCCTCAACCAGCAGTACAACTCGGGTGTCGTCGACCCCGAGTCCTTCACCCTGACGTTCGACCAGTACACCGCGAAGCTGGCCACCGGCACCGTCCTCGGCATGCACGACCAGGGCTGGAACTTCCAGACCGCCACCCAGTCGCTGCAGAGCGCCGGCAAGGACGAGTACACCTACGTGCCCCTCATGCCCGTCTACGACGGGGTGAAGCCCTGGTACGCCGACCGCCCCGTCATGAACACCAACCAGGGGTTCGGCATCTCGGTCTCCAGCAAGCAGCCGAAGAAGGCACTGAAGTTCCTCGACATCATGCTCAGCGATGAGTGGCAGAAGACGCTCTCCTGGGGCATCGCTGGCGAGGACTACCAGGTCGGCGCCGACGGCGTCTTCTCCCGCACGGACGAGCAGCGGAAGAACTACAAGGACCTCACCTGGCGTGCCTCCAACCGTCTCGATGCGCTGCTCGACATGCTGCCCAAGCGCAACGGCAAGTTCTCCGACGGCAACGCCTACAGCCCCGACGACCAGCCCGCCGAGTTCTACGCGACGCTGAGCGACTACGACAAGGAGTTCATGGCGAAGTACGGCAAGAAGACCTGGCTTGACTTCGTGAACAAGGCGCCGGACAACCCCAAGTACTACCCGGCGTGGAACCTCACGCTCTCCGACGCCGCCAACCAGGTCAACCAGCAGCTGACCGACACCAGCGTGCAGAAGCTGCCGGGGATCATCGCCGGCCCGCCCGCCGACTTCGACAAGAACTGGCAGGCCTACGTCGACTCCATCCGCAAGATCGACGTCAAGGTGTACGAGGACGCAGTCACCGCTGGCATCAAGGACCGTCTGGCCAACTGGTAACAGTCTGCGAGCAGTCGTGGGGGGGGGGGGGGGGGGGCCCCCCCCCCCCCGGAGGCGGGGGACACCACCACCCCCCCAGGCACGCGGGGGGCG
>NZ_JAXCFK010000007.1:351698-373973 GCF_056150025.1 Micromonospora aridisoli
CGAGCCCGCGGACCCCGCGGGAATCACGCCCCGTCTGGCAAACTGCTAACCGTCTGCGCGCTGGCGTGGGGGGGGGCGTGCGCCCCCCACCACGACGCGTTCTCGATTACCACCCACTGCTCCTGACGACGAGGTTGGACAGATGACGGACGCCACGGTCAGCATCCCCGTGACCGCCACCGGGCTCGAACCGGCCCCGGAGCCCGCGAGCAGGTCGCGTGCCCAGAACCGCAAGGCCCGAAAGAACGCAGCGAAGGATCCCAAGCGCAAGATCACCTGGGACCTGGTCTGGGCGCAGCGAGCCCTGCTCGCGATGGCCGTCCCGCTGCTGCTGTACCAGATCCTGTTCAAGTACGTCCCGGTCTACGGCTGGGCGATCGCCTTTCAGGACTTCAAGCCGGCTCGCGGCAGCAGCCCCTGGCCGGGTCCCCGCAGCCTCTGGAACCAGCAGTGGGTGGGCCTCGAGAACTTCTACAACCTGTTCACCGGTGTCATGGGTGAGCGGTTCATCCGGGTCGTGATCAACACGATAGGACAGTCGGTCCTGACCCTGACCGTCGGTACCCTCGGGGCCATCGTCCTAGCGCTGCTGCTGAACGAGGTCAAGAACCTGCCGTTCAAGCGAGTCCTTCAGAACATTACCTACATGCCCCACTTCCTCAGCTGGGTGATCGTGGCGAGCATGGCATCGGTGGCGCTCTCGCTGCCCTCCTCCGGCGGGTTCATCAACCAGGGCCTCATGAGCCTGCACATCATCGACCAACCGATCCTGTTCCTGACCGAGCCGAACTACTTCTGGGGGATCGTCGCCGGGACGAACCTGTGGAAGGAGCTGGGCTGGAACACGATCATCTACCTGGCCGCGATCACCGCGATCGACCCGAGCCTGTACGAGTCCGCCGAGGTCGACGGAGCAGGCCGCTTTCGCAAGATGTTCAGCATCACGCTCCCGAGCATCAGGCCCACGATCGTCGTGCTGCTCATCATCAACAGCGGCTGGATCCTGTCCACGAACTTCGAGCTGCCGTACTTCCTCGGCAACGGCCTGGTGTCCGACAGGTCCGAGACCATCGACGTCTTCGTGCTGCGCTATGGCTACGAGCTGGGCAACTACAGCCTCGCCATCGTCGCGGGCATCTTCAAGACCATCGTCGCCGTCATCCTGGTGGGCGCGGCGAACCAAGCGGCCAAGCGCCTCAACCAAGAGACGCTGGTCTAGGAGGACTTCATGTCAAGCACCACTGTCGCGAAGCCTCTGGCGCGGCGCGCATCACGGGGCGGGTCACGGCGTCGCAAGTGGACGACCGAGCGGATCATCTTCACGACGCTCAACACGACCTTCCTGCTGGCCCTCGCGGCGGTCATGGTCTACCCGCTGCTGAACACGCTCGCCATCTCCCTGAACGACGGCATGGACGCCGTCCGTGGCGGGATCGGCATCTGGCCTCGGGACTTCTCGCTGCAGAACTACAACGTCGTGTTCAACATGCACACGATCTACCAGGCGTTCTTCATGAGCGTCCTGAAGACGGTCGTGGTGGTGGTGACAAACCTGTTCTTCACCTCGATGCTCGCCTACGCGCTCAGCCGCACAGAGTTCATCTTCCGCCGCCCGATCACCGTGATCTTCGTGCTGACGATGTACTTCGACGCCGGGCTGATCCCCAACTACCTGCTCATCAAGGACCTGGGCATGCTGAACACCTTCCAGGCCTACTGGGTGCCGACGATCATCAGCGCGTTCAACCTGATCATCCTGCGCACGTACATCAAGTCGATCCCTGAGGAGATCATCGAGTCGGCACGGATGGACGGTGCGGGCGAATTCCGCACGTGGTGGCAGATCGTGATGCCGCTGTGCAAGCCCGCGCTGGCCGTGGTGGGTCTGTTCGTGGCGGTGGGCAGCTGGAACGCCTGGCTGGACACCCTGCTCTACGCCTCGGGCAATCCGGCGTTGACCACCTTGCAGTACGAGTTGCAGAAGCTGCTGTCGAGCTCGATGAACGCCGGCGTGAACTCCGTGGCCGCCACAGGCGCCGCGGCCTCTGGCGGGCAGGTCACCACACCGATCGCGCTGCGGTCGGCGATCACCATGGTGGCGGCCGTCCCCATCCTGTTCGTCTACCCGTTCCTGCAGAAGCACTTCGTGTCCGGTCTCATGATCGGCTCCGTGAAGGGCTGATCGCGTCGGCCTCCCGCCCACCGCAGGAGGCCGACCCCGTCCTCAGGACCCGCAACTGCGCACACTGAAAGGGCCCCGACCATTCTCCGTTTCAACCCCGCGTCGCGACTGTGGCGCATCCTGGACTCGCTCGGCTCCATCATCGTGATCAGCCTGTTCTGGCTCCTGAGCCTCGGCCTTGTCGTGACGGCGGGAGCGGGAACGGTGGTCGCCTACGAGGTGTGCCGCCGGTACGTCCTGGGCAAGGACGGTGGCGTCCGGGCCATTGCTTCGAAGGCCTTGCGGCAGAGCTGGAGGCAGGCGACCGTCGTCGGTCTGCTGGCCGTCCCGGTCGCGGCCGTCGGCATCCTCTCGCTCTCCTACCTGCCCACTCGCGGGCTGGCCGAGGTCTGGGTGCCGCTCATTGTCGTCGGACTCTTCCTCCTGCTCCTGGTCTTCTGGTGCCTCCCCCTCGTAGCCCGCTTCACCAACCCCACCTGGCGCCAGGTGTTCAACGGGCTCACGTTGGGCCTGACGACGCCCAGCCTGACGTTCCTGCTCGGGATCGCCGTGGTCCTCGGGGGCGTCGTCATCTGGAACTTCATGCCCGCGGTGTTCGTGGCGCCCGGCCTGATCCTCCTGTGGTGGTGCTACCTGCTCGAGCGGTTCTTCGTCGCCCGGGGGTACGTGCAAATGGAGCCGAAGGAGGCAGAGGCCTGACGCTCTCCAGCCGTGGACCTGAGTTGTCTCGTGAAGCGGCTCGCGGCGATCTTGTACACAGAACGGTGGGGGTGGACCAGCTTCGGTGGCCTGGGCACCGACGTATGGGAGGTGCGAGTGGGACGGCAGGTTCGCCGGTTCCGGCACACCCCTGACTGGACGTTTAATCCACGCTCGTGGCGAGAGCGGCGGATTCGTATATCGATTCTGATGACCGGGCGGGTCCTAAGGGACGTCTCGTAACTGGGTGAAGGAGTTGCCCGACACCGGCCCGGTGGTCAGCCGGCGGGGATGATGTTGTGGAGGTTGGCGATGCCGGAAGCGGCGTCGGCCAATGTGTGGGCGGCACGGCGGTAGTCGCGCAGGATCGTGAAGCACTTCATCCTGGCCAGGGCGTGTTCGACCCCTGCGCGGACGGTGCGGTGTTCGACGTTGAGTGCTTCTTTCCAGGCGGGCAGGTCGGTGCCGTCGGCAGGCTTGCGGTACGGCATGATCACCTCGGGGTTGCCGCGGTAGCCGCCGTCGGCCATCACCGGCCGCCCGTCCAACTTCTCGGCGATGCCGGAGGTGCGGCAGACGATGGTGTCGTTGCGGTTGCCGGGCTGCGGGTCACCGACAGCGATGACCAGGCGGGTGCTGGCGTCGATGGCGACCTGCAGGTTCGTCGAGTACCGGTAGTTCTTGCTCCGGGCGGCCAGGCGATGGTCGCGGGTGGGGACCAGCGTGCCGTCGACGATCGCGATCTGCTCGACCGGCCGTTTGCGTACCGGCGCCAGGGCCAGCAGAGGGGCGAGGGTGTCGATGACCCGGTGCGCCGCGGAGTGCGACACCCCGAACAGCGGGCCGATCTGGCGCATCGTCAGGTTCGTGCGCCAGTACGCGGCGACCAGCAGCACCCGATCCGGCAGGTCCAGGGCCCACTGCCGGCCTGGCCGGCCATCAGCGATGCCGTCACCGCCACGCTCGGCGACCAGCCGGACCAGCTTGCGGAACTGGGCGGGCTGCAGCCCGGTGAACGGAAAGATCCACTCCGGGCGGGCTGCCGTGATCACCTGCACCCAGGCATCCTGCCCCCACCCTCCTCAACAGACAGACACCAGGGTTACGAGACGTCCCTTAGCTGGGCCGGGCGGGGACGTTCTCGGGCGGCGGGGGTGGTTCGCTTGGACGGAACCGAAAGTCTGTTGCCGGCGACTATGAGTTCCGGGACGCTGGTGGCATGACGTTCTGAGGGAAGCACCTTCGTCGCCGCCACGCCATCGCGATCGGCGGCCGTCCATCCCCCCTTTGGCGAGAAGCGAGCGTTGTTGTCCGTTAAGCCTTTCCGGCAGGAGTCCCTGCCGGCACCTACTCCTGCCACCGTTACCGTCTTCGCCTCCCCGGCCAGCTGGGTCGAGTCCGACGCCGTCGACCAGTGCCACCAGGTGGCCACCCTCGACGGCATGCTCCATGTCGCCGGCATGCCGGACCTGCACCCCGGCAAGGGCGCCCCTATCGGCGCCGCCATGACCTCGACGGTGCTCTACCCGCACCTGATCGGCTCGGACATCGGCTGCGGCATCGCCGTCTTCCCGATCGCGCTGAAGCGGGTCGTGCCGGAGCGGCTCGCCGCCCGCTTTCCCGACCTGGACCGCCCGCTCGACCCGGATCGGGACGAAGACGACCCGGCCTGGTCCGTGCTGGACGGTGACGTTCCCGCCGGCCACCTCAACGGTCTCGGTACCGTCGGGCGGGGCAACCACTTCGTGGAGCTGGCCCGCGTCGGCGAGATCCTCGACCCAGGCCACGCCGCGCGGCTCCAACTCGCCACCGGCGACACAGTTCTCGTCGTGCACAGCGGGTCGCGCGGCCTCGGCGAGCGGATCCTGCGTGAGCACACTGAGCTGCGAGGCGCCGGTCCCGCCGACGACCCGGCCGGGTACCTGGCCCGACACGACGACGCTGTGCGCTGGGGTTCGCTCAACCGGCGGCTGCTGGCCGCCCGGACCGCGATCGCGCTGGGCGCCGAGCCGACAGCACCGATCGTCGACCAGTGCCACAACCTGGTCGAGGTACGCGACGGGCACTACCTGCACCGCAAGGGCGCGGCCCCGGGCGACAGCCGAGACGTGCTCGTCGCCGGCACCCGCGGCACCCCGTCATACCTGGTGGCCGCGCACGCAGGCGCGCAGGCCAACCACTCGGTGGCACACGGGGCGGGCCGCAAGATGTCCCGGGCCGACGCGCTGCGCCGGGGCCGGGCCAAGCACACGGTCGACGAGCTGCGCCGCACCCTGGTGGGTTCGCTGGTGGTCTGCGGCGATCGGCAGCTGCTGTTCGAGGAGGCGCCGGCCGCGTACAAGCGAATCGAGCAGGTGATCGCCGACCTGGTCGGCCACAGGCTGGCAACCCCGGTGGCGACCACGGTCCCACTGGTCACATACAAGACGCCGGACGTGGGGGCCGCGGCCCGTAGCGACCGGCGACCCGAGCGTCGGCAGGCCGAGCACCGGCGGCGGGGGCGGCGGTGACCCCGCACCTGCTGCTTTCGGCGGGCCGGGGCCCGCAGGAGTGCGCATGGGCGCTGGCTCGGCTGCTGCGCCGACTGGACGCCGACGCCACCCGGCACGATGTGGGCGTAGTACGGCTGGAAAGCGTCGTTGGCGACCGGCCCGGCACCTACCGGTCAGTTCTGATCCGGCTCACCGGTGCAGGTGCGGAGACGTTCGCCGCCGCCTGGACCGGGACGTTGTGCTGGCAGGCGCCCAGCCCCTACCGTGCCGGCCACGGCCGGAAAAACTGGTACGTCGCCTCCCGGCGCTGCGAGGTCGACGCCGCGGTCAACCCGTTCACCGAGGCCGACGTAAAGGTGGTGGCCGTACGCACCGGCGGGCCCGGCGGCCAGCACCGCAACAAGGCCAGCACCGCAGTGCGGGCCACCCACCGCCCGACCGGCACCGTCGTGGTGGTCGACACCGAGCGGCAGTTCGGCCTCAACCGGAGCATCGCGCTGCGGCTACTGCGGCAACGGCTCGCGGCCGGTGACGAGGCGGCCAGGCGGGCGGTCGTTGCCACCCGATGGCGCGTCCACGACGAGCTGGTCCGCGGCGATCCCGTGCGCATCGAACGCCCCTGACCGCCCTTCGCGCCCCCGCCCACGGGACGACACACAGAGGCGTCCTGAGCCTCTCCCGACTGCAACGCGCGTCGCTCTCACTGTCATCGCCACCACCCTCCGTAACTCGCTCCAGGAACACCCCCGTTACCTAATGAATCCCGAACGGCCCGCCGAGGTCTGCGGGATGCCTGCCCGTTACCTGACCCTGGAGGTCTCCAAAAAGATCGGCAGCGTGGGCTCGGCGAGCCGTTCGTGTGGTGGTCCGGCTCGCTGAGTACACGCCTGCACACCTCTGGACCGAGCCAGGTCTCGTGCAAGACCGGCGGACCTCGGGCGGGGCCGGACCACCTCGTGACCTTGGGCAGGATGTTGATCGTGGTTGCAGCCCGCCCGCACGGCGAACACCTCGCATACCGGGAGCCGACGAGCTCTGACTGCGAAGACCGGGACCGTGCGGGTCGCTGGGATCGCGAACGGCTCATGGAGGGTAGGCCACAGAGCCTCGTCATTAGGGCGCCGCGCGTTTCCGCCAGGGTTGCATGCCCGATGGGCAGGCGAGGGAGGAGTAGGAGTTGGCGGTTTACTGCGGCATCGACTGGTCGGAACGGCATCACGACGTTGCCCTGGTCGACGAGCACGGTCGCCTGGTCGCCAAGGGTCGTATCGGCGACGACTTGGACGGATTCACCACGCTGGTCGAGATGCTGGCCGCCGCCGGTGACAACGCCGAGCAGCCGATCCCGGTGGCGATCGAGACCCCGCGTGGACTGCTGGTCGCGGCGCTGCGCGCAAGCGGGCGGCGGGTGTACTCGATCAACCCGATGGCGGTGCTCATTGAGCGGTGTGCGCCGGATCAGGTCGCACTCGATCAGCGCGACCGGCGAGTCACCCGCTCCTTCGAGGCGCTGGAGCAGCTCACCGGCCATGCGACGCAGGACGGGGCCTACTGGCCACCGCACGACATGCCGAACGGCCGCCAGCAGAATCCGGTTCTCGGGGATGTCCGCGGTGAAGTCGTCGAAGCGGCACGGCACTGGCCAGGAGTCCCACGGCCGTGCGGCCAACTGCTGGACGTCCATGCGTCCGCGGATCACCGGGAGTCGCTGGTCGACAGCACGGTAGCCGTGGACGAGCCCTCGGCGGGTCGCCCCGTTGATCGCCCGTAGTACCCACCTTGGTTATGCCAGTAGAAGCGAGTGATCACAACGAAAGCGTGCCCGCTGCGGTGTAAGTCGTGGTCGGTTCGCCGTACCGCGTACCCATGCCCCGGGGGAAGCTCAGGGAACTCGCCGTCGCGGCCGGGTGACCTGGTGCGGGCTTCGCCGACTGTTGATCGCCGAGCGCGACGACCGTGACCACGTCTTATTCGTCGTCGTGAGTGTCGGGCGTTATCTCATTGGCGTGGTGCTGCGGTGCGGCTGTGCGGACGTGTGCGCGTTCGCCCTGTTTGCCGACGAGGCTGAGGAACTCGACGGGTCCCGCGCTGGTGGCTCCGAACCAGTGGGGGGTGCGGGTGTCGAATTCGGCGGCCTCGCCGGGTCCGAGGATGAGGTCGTGCTGTCCGAGGACGAGGCGGAGTTTGCCGCTGAGGACGAAGGCCCAGTCGTAGCCTTCGTGGGTGCGTAGGCGGGGTTCGTCGTCGTCGTGTCCGGCGGGCAGGACGAATTTGTAGGCCTGGATGCCGCCGGGCCGGCGGGTCAGGGGCACGATCGTCCTGCCGTCGGTGGTGGGTATGGGGCGCATGTTGATGCGGGGGTCACCGGTCTGCGGTGCGTCGACGAGTTCGTCGAGGGTGACACCGTACGTACGGGCCAGCGGTAGCAGCTGTTCGAGGGTGGGCAGCCGGAGGCCGGCTTCGAGCCGGGACAGTGTGCTGATCGAGATGCCGGTCTGCTCAGCGAGGTCGCTCAGAGTGATGTCGCGTCGTTGGCGGAGCTGCTTAAGTCGTGGTCCGACGGCGTCGAGGGTGTGTTTGGTCGGGTCTTCCATGCCGCCATTTTTCCATTCGGCAAAAGTCTTTGCCACATTTCTGGCTAGTCCGCATGCTCGATGAGCCAGGTGCCGAAGGCAACTGTGCGGGGAAGACCTGGACCGGGCCGTGGCGGCATGCGCCACCACGGCCGGCAGTGAGGGAGACGTTCGATGACGCACGCGTTCGACAAGCCGTACTGGGACCAGATCTGGCAGAGCGACCGGGCCGCGGCCATGGCTGCCGGACAGCCCAACCCACATCTGGTGCGCGAGGTCGGCGACCTGGTGCCCGGGACGGCCCTGGAAGCGGGCTGCGGTGCCGGAGCCGAGGCGATCTGGCTCGCCACCCGAGGCTGGCAGGTCACCGCCGCCGATATCGCCGCCGCAGCGCTCACCCGCGCGGCGGAGCGCGCCACCGCTGCTGGCGTCGACGCGAAGGTGGACTGGGTCGAGGCAGATCTGTCCCAGTGGGAGCCGGACGCCCGGTACGACCTGGTCACCACACACTATGCGCATCCTGCGATGCCCCAGCTGGACTTCTACGAGCGCATCGCGTCCTGGGTCGCTCCCAGGGGCACGCTCCTCATCGTCGGTCATCTCCACCACCACGATCAAAATGCCGCCTCCGGGCATGGGCACGGGCACGGGCACGGCGGGACCGAGCCGCCCGCGGCGGCCTCGGTGACAGCAACCGACATCACGACCCGCCTCGATCCGAGCGTGTGGAACGTCGTGACCGCCGAGGAATCGCACCGAAACCTGACCGGCCCCGGCGGCCAACCGGTTTCCCTCCACGACGTCGTCGTCAAAGCCAGCCGCCGCTAACCCCTTCCCCCTGACAACGCCGGAGCCGGTCGGCTCCCGGCGTGCTTCGCCCTGCCCTCACAAAGGAATCCCATGAGCATCAACCCGGCCATGGCCGGTCACGCCGACCCCACCATCGACGACCCCCGGCGGCGCCGCACGATCCTGATCGCGGTCTGCATCGCACTGATGGCCGTCACCGCCTCGGTGACAGGTCTGAACGTCGCCCAGCCCGAGCTGGCCGTCGAGTTCGGTGCCTCGCAAAGCGAGGTGCTGTGGCTCATCAACATCTACACCATGACGCTGGCCGCCCTGCTGCTGCCGCTCGGGGCGCTCGGAGACCGGCGAGGACGCCAGCCCATGCTGCTGATCGGTCTGATCATCTTCGGCGTCGCGAACGTGACCGCCGGCCTGGCGGCCTCCACCGAGATGATGCTCGCCTCGCGGTTCCTGTCCGGTATCGGAGCCGCGATGATCATGCCGGTCACGCTTGCCGTGATCACCTCGACCTTCCCGGAAGAGGAACGCTCCAAAGGCATCGGGGTCTGGACCGCGGTAGCCGGTGGCGGCGGCATCCTCGGCATGTTCCTGTCCGCTCTGCTCGTCGACGTAGCCAACTGGCGGTGGCTGTTCGTCCTGCCCGTCGTACTCGTCCTGGCCGCGGTGGTGCTGACCGTACGGTCCGTTCCGAACTCCCGCGAGCACATCGAGCACAGCTTCGACACCGTCGGATCGGTGACCTCGGTCGCCGCCGTGCTCGCCCTGATCTACGTCCTGCACGAAGGCCCGGTGACCGGGTGGACCGAGCCCGCGACGATGATCGGCCTCGCCGGCGGTCTGCTCGCCATGATCGGCTTCATCATGTGGGAACTGCGCCACCCCGCACCGCTGCTCGATATCCGGCTGTTCGGCAAGCGCGGCCTGGCCAGCGGGTCGCTCGTGCTCCTGGCGGTCTTCGGAGTGCAGGCGGGGATCCTCGTCGTGCTCTTCCCGTTCCTGCAGGCAGTGCTCGGCTGGTCCGCGCTGCAAGCGACCTTGGGGATGATGCCGATGGCACTGGTGATGATGTTCTCCTCCGCCCTCGCTCCCAAGGTCAGCGCTCGAATCGGAAGCCGCTCGACCATGGTGGCAGGCATTCTCCTCGGCGGCGCCGGCCTCGCCCTGATGGCGATCCTCGTCTCCGTCGGCGGCGGCTTCCTCTCGATTCTGCCCGGCATGCTCGCCATGGGCTTGGGCATGGGCCTGTCCATGACACCCTCGACCGAAGCGATCACCGGCTCGCTGCCACGTGAAAGCCAGGGCGTCGCCTCCGCGCTCAACGACGTGACCCGAGAGTTCGGCAACGCCCTCGGCGTCGCCCTGCTCGGCGCGGTCCTCTCCGCCGGCTACCGCAGTGCGATCGATCCCCGGCTCACCGGGGTGCCCGTTGAGGTGGCCGACACCGCCCGCGAAGGCGTCGCGAACGCCGTCGCCATCGCCGGCGACGCCGGACCGCAGACCGGAGCGCTGCTGCGGGCCGCCGAGCAATCATTCGTCGAGGGTTGGCAGCACTCCATGTGGGTCGGAGCCGGCGTCATGGCCGCGCTCTTCATCTACGTCCTCGTCCGAGGCCCCCAACAGGTTGCAGCAGCCGACGAACGAGCCGAGACCAACTCGGACGTCCCTGACATGATCACCAGGTAACGCTGACAAATTCGGTCAACTCCAGCGCAGGTCTCACCTGCGCTGGAGTCGCCTATTCCACCGACCCCCGGTAGGCCTTTGCTCAGCTTCGAGCCCGACCCCCGTGAAGCATGAATGGCTATGTCCACGACGAGATGGGCCCCGTCGCTGGATCGAGCCGTGACGCGCGCTGACCTGCATGTTGTTCATCAGTTCGGGTCCCACCTCGGTCCGGAGGATTCGATGTTGCCAGTTTCGGCCCCGCCCATACCGGTGGGAGCATCGGCTGGTCTGGACGGGGGCTCATCGATGCTGCCGATGTCGAAGGTTGACCTGTTCGCGATCCGCCGGGATGGGCGCTCACCCGCCTACGTCTCCAAGGCGGGACCCAAACTCGCGCACATTGATCATGACAAACGTTCAGCCCTGGGCCCGCAAAAGACGCCCAACGAGCCCCGTTCCTACGACCGAAGCCAAGGGCGCCTTCCCGATGCGGCCAGGAGAGACCGGCCGTGATGACAACGAGGTGATCAACGGCGCCCCGTTCACGCATGCCGCGCTGCGTTCGCCGTTGCTGGTAGGTCGCTGCGTCACCACGAGTCGCTATGGTCGCGTATGCCGCTGTTCGTAGAGGGCCTCAGCCTCGGGCGTGTGGGTCCATGACATGAGCACTTCGTCGACATCATCAGACGGCCCCTGGCCGGTTCCCAAGTTGACGTCCGACTCCATCACCGAGTCGCCGGACTTGCTGATCCCCATGATGCACACAGGCGATCTCGGGTTCCTGCCGGGAGAGCCATTCCATGAGTTCAGCCACGATCATAAGGACTCATATTAGGGGCGACCTCCAGAAGCAGATCAACGAACTCATCTGCCGCCGGGCCTGTCTCGCCAACGGCACCTCTCTGTGTCAAGGCGTTGGCAATAGAGAGGTCTCCAACTTGTTGAATCGGCAGCGGAGATCGGGGTCTGCAGCCATGATCTTCGAGGTTGTGGTCGGGGTCGCTCGGGAAACACCTGCCGCCCACGGGCTGGCCCCCTAACGGCCTGCGCCCCGGCCACGACCGCCGGCGAGAGTGGCTCGAGAGAGGTCTGTTTAGCCCGAAGTTGGTCTGCCCTCCTCGCCGGATCCCCCTTCCCCCGGCCCCCGAGGAGACCTCCGTGCCCTCCGCCCTGCCTTCAGCACCAGCTCCGGTCATCATCGCGGTTGATCCCCACAAGGCGTCCTGGACGGCTGTCGTGGTCGACAACCGACTCCAACCTCTGGCCGCGATTCGCGTCGAGGCCAACCGCGACGGCTATCGGCAACTACGTCGCTTCGCCAACCGCTGGTCACACGCCTCATGGGCGATCGAAGGCGCCACCGGCCTCGGCGCCACGCTGACCGCCAAGCTGGCCACCGACCACATCGACGTGGTTGATGTGCCCGCAAAGCTCGCCCGTCGCGTCCGGATGCTCTCGACCGGACACGGCCGCAAGACCGACCAGGCCGACGCACTGTCGGTCGGAATCGCCGCGCACACCGCCACCCGCCTCACCACCGCTGTCATCGATGAAGCGATCGCCTCCCTGCGATGCCTCACCGACCACCGCGACGACCTGGTCCGCACCCGAACCCAGACCATCAACCGGCTGCACGCGCTGCTCGCCCAGCTCATCGCCGGTGGCCTTCCGCGGGCGCTGACCGCCGAGACGCAGCCGCGGCGCTGCGCAGCATCCGGCCCCGCGCCGCGCTGGCCCGTACTCTGCGACAGGTCGCCGTGGACCTGCTCAGCGAGGTCCGCCGCCTCGACCGGCGCATCACCGAGGCAACAGCAACCCTGTCCGCCGCCGTCACCGCCTCAGGCACCACCCTGACCGAGCTGCACGGCATCGGAGACGTGACCGCTGCGAAGATCCTGGCCCGCGCCGGCGCCGTCAGTAGATTCCGGTCGGAGTCCGCCTTCGCCTCGTACTGCGGCGTCGCGCCGATAGAAGTCTCCTCCGGTGACATCCAACGGCATCGCCTATCGCGCGCCGGCGACCGGCAGCTCAACTACGCCCTGCATGTCATGGCCATGGCCCAGATCAAGCGAGCTACCCCGGGCCAGGACTACTACCAGCGGAAACGAGCCGCCGGCAAAACCCACAAAGAGGCCATGCGCTGCCTCAAGCGCCGCCTCGCCGACGTCGTCTATCGCACCATGATCAAAGACACGGAGACCTCTCTATTGCCAACGCCTTGACACAGAGAGGTGCCGTTAGATCCACACGCCCCCCAACGGCGCCAGGTAACTGATGTTCCCCGGGTTTCTCGGAGCCGTGTTGGTTGGCGTCAGGCTGCGGATAGGGCGATCGGGTGGAGCTTCTCATACTCGATCGGGGTGAGTATGCCCAGTGAGCTGTGGCGGCGTTGTCGGTTGTGGAAGATCTCCAGGTATTCGAAGATCGCGTTGGCCAGTTCGATGCGGGTGCGCCACTTCCGGCGGTTGAGTAGTTCGGTCTGCATGCGGCCCCAGAACGACTCGATCATGCCGTTGTCGTAGCAGTCGCCGATGGATCCCATTGAGGGTGCCAGGCCAGATTCCTGGACTCGGCGGGTGAAGGCCCATGAGGTGAACTGCACTCCGTGGTCGGAGTGGATCACGGTGCCGGACGGTTGGCGGTTGCTGATGGCCATGCTCAGGGCGTTGGTCACCAGCGTGGCTGTCTGCGTGGCATCGATGGATCAGCCGACGACTTTGCGGGAGAAGGTGTCCAGCACGACCGCGCAGTACACCTTGCCCTCGCGGGTCGGGTGCTCGGTGATGTCGGTGACCCACAACTGGTTCGGCGACGATGGGGCGAAGTCGCGGTTGACCAGATCACTGGCAGTCGGCGTCTGGTGCCTCGGCCGGGGACGGCGACTGCCGGGCAGGCCGTGGATGCCGGCACGGCGCATCAGCATCTCCACCGCGTGATAGCCCACGACGAGTCCGCGGCCTATCCGCAGTTCGGCGTGCACCCGGCGGGAACCGTACGTGCCGCGGGATGCCGCATGCACCGCGCGGATCTGTTCGGTCAACCACGCGTGACGCAGCGCCCGCTGCGATGGTGCTCGGTTGCGCCAGGCGTAGTACTCCGACGCCGAGACCACGAGCACGCGGCAGCAGATCTCAACGGGGAGTCCCTCAGCGGCCATCCGGTGGATGACCGCGTACCGGTCTTTTGGGGGCACCACCTCCTTGAGCAGTTCAGCCGCGTGGCGATGCACCGCCAACTCAGTCTCCAACTCGGCGATACGCCGTCGAGCCGCGACCAGCTCAACCTGGTCGGCAGAGGTGACACCCGGCATCTGGCCGGTGTCGATCAGCTCCTGGCGGCGCCAGTTGTAGATCGTCTGATCGCTGATCTCCAAGTCCCGGACCAACTCCGCGACAGACCGGCCGGCCTTGAGCAGATCGAGGACCTTGCGACGAAACTCGGGTGGATATCTCCTCGGCACGTCTCTCCTCAACGAGCGACGAGCCTGACGAGTCAACCAACCCGACTCCACCGAACCCGGGGAACATCAACGCAGTCCCGAACCGACTGCGGTTGCACTCCAGTGGTCCATGTTAGGTGATTGGGTTGGGGAATTCGGATATCGCTGAGGGCTTCGTCTTGGCTTGGCTGGTCTATTCCTGCTGGGAGAGGTTGGTGCTGACTCGTTCGAGGACTGGTTGTGTTGTCCGGTCCGCGAGCAGCAGGGCGGTCGCACCGACTGCTGTGAGGCCCGTGAAGATGCCGAGGCTGTAGAGGTTGAGCAGGTTTGCTGCTCCGAGCGTCGATCCGGCCGCGAGCCCTGCGATGGCGGCTATTGCACCGAGGATGGCGGTTGGCAGGATCATCTCGCGACGTTGCGCGGCGAGTAGGACGGTTTGCGGGGTGCCGGCCAGATTGAGAGCGATCAGGGTGTCTCGCTGGTCGAAGATACGTGCGATCGCACCGATGACCATGGAGGTGAGGGCGACGAGTGCGGCGATCGGCAGGACGAGGAGGCCGATGACGACTCCGTCTCGTACCAGCCACATTGTTGGTAGATCCTCGGCCAACCTCATTTCGGGGCCCCAGAGGCCGGCCTGGATCATGGCGGTGCGAGCGCGGTCCTGCTCAGTCGAATCGGGTGTGATCAGTGAGAGCGTGGCCCAGTTGTTGTCGAGCCAGGACGGCGGTGCGGTCGTTTCGACGGTCGCGTGGATGTCTGCGGTCCGCAGCACGGCGTCGGCTTTGCGGGCGGTGGCGTCGACGGAGCCGGCGGGTATGACGACCTCGAGTCGGTCTGCGCTGGAGGCGTATTGGCCGGCGTTGCCGAGCCCGACCGGGAGTCCGGCGGCGGCGAAGCCAGCGATGAAGGAGGCCAGTGTCATGCCCGCAACTGTCCGCCAGGCGCTTCGTGGGCTGTCTGACAGGCGCCGTCCGGCGAGGAAGGTCGCCGGCCCGCGGGCGCGGCTGGCCAGGAGATAGCCGAGCCCGGCGACGATCCAGGGACCGGTCGATAGCAGGCCCCAGCCCAGGAACACCACGGCGGTGAACCCGACGCTGACGTAGGTGTTGCTGCTGCGTAGCCAGAACAGTGCCACGGCGGCGCCGATGAACACGACACTCCACCAGCGCGTACGGGCCGAATCGCGACGAGCTCGCCGGTAGGTGCCCAGCGGGTCGCGCACTGCCGGCAGGAGCCCGGTCAACGCGCTGAGGGTCAGCACACCTACCACCGCGGCCACCGTGGCAACGGTGAGTGGTATTCCGGGCTTTACGTCTGACGGGAACCAGTCACCGCCCTTGATCGGCACTTGAGACGCCAGCGGCAGCAGAACTCGATGGAGCACAGCACCGCAGACCGCCCCGATGCCGGTGAACGTCGCCAGTTCGACGATCGTGAGGCGGGCCACCTGTGAGGTGGTGGCGCCGAGCAGGCGTAGGGCCGCTAACCGCCGGTGCCGGCGTCCGGCTATCAGGCGGGAGGCGAGGCCGCCGAGACCGGCGAGCGGAAGGGTGGTCAGGACGATGACGAGTAGGGCTATGTCGCGGTAGGTGGTCTGGTAGATGTCCGGCGTGGTCGACCAGCCGTCGATCCTGGTCGGTGTCACCGACGCGGTCGCGTTCCACTGGTGGCGTTGCCGATCGTTGGTCATCGAGGGATCGTTCGGGCTCCGGCCGACCACCGCGACGAGTTCGTCGGGATGCTCAAGGGTCGCCGGGACGAGTTCGGCGGTGACCGGGCCGGGGAACCTGTCGGCGAGTTGGTCCGCCGGCCGGTCTGCCATCAGTTCGGCCAGAGCGGGCGAGGCCCACACCTCGCCCGGCGCGGGGAACCTGCCCATACCCGGCACGGCGGGCGGACTCTGGGTCAATGTGGCGAGTTCGATGACCGCCAGCGGCTGTTCTGCGACGTAGTCGGTGTATCCGCCCTGGATCGCCGTGGGCTCGTTGGTCGCCGCGTCAGGCGTGCGCCATGTCGTCCGATCCGCTCGATTGTCCAACCCCTGCTGCAGGCCGAGCAGGAGCAGCAGGACGAAAGTGATGATCCCGCCGGCCACGATCGGCAGGCCGACCTCAAGACGGGCGGACCGCCCGCCACCGCGCAACAGGCGCAACCACAACCCGCGCATCAGTCGGCGCTCCCCGCAACGGACACGGTCCGACCGTCGACCACCCGAACGATCCGGTCACAGCGGTTGGCGATCCGCTCATCGTGGGTGACGAGGACCAACGCCGCCTGCCGGTCCCGCACTGTTGACACCAGCAGTGACATGACGTCGTCGCCGGTCTGCGTGTCGAGCGCGCCGGTCGGCTCATCGGCGAACACCACCGCAGGTTCGACGACCAGGGCACGAGCTATCGCAACCCGCTGCGCCTGACCTCCCGACAGCTCGCCCGGGCGGCGCCGCTCGAGGCCGTCGAGGCCGAGTGCCGGGAACAGTTGCCGTGCACGCGAGACAGCCTCGCGGCGGGGCGTACCTGCGAGCATCAGCGGCAGCGCCACGTTCTCATCGGCGGCCAATTCCGGGAGCAGCCCGGGAAACTGGAAGACGAACCCGAAATCGGACCGTCGCAGCTCGGCCCGTCGGGCGTCCGGGAGCCTGTTGACACAGACCTTGTTGAAGAACACGTCCCCGCTGTCGGGAGTCATGACACCCGACAGACAGTAGAGCAGTGTCGACTTTCCTGACCCGCTCGGTCCCATGACAGCGACCGACTCTGCACGGCCGACCGCGAGTGAGGCCTGGTGCAAGACAGTGTTACGACCGTAGTTCTTCCTGAGCCCTGCTCCGGACAGTACCGTCGCGGACGGCGTCGTCTCACGATCAATATACGACATCTCGAACCCTAGCATCGGTAATCCAATGTGGACGTGTGGGGGGTATGGCTCAATGTGGGAAAGTGCTTTCTGGGTGGCAAGATAGGCCCGCTTGGTGCGTGTCCTACTAGCCTGCCTGGATGCGGGTGTTCTGAAATGCCGCGATCAACCATCCGTCGGCGCCCTTCGTCGCGATGAAGGTCTGCACCGAGTTGCCGCCGGTAGGAACGATCTTGCCCTTTGTGTGGAAGATCGCCACGACGGGCGACAGGAACCGAAAGTCGACGATCCGCGCTTCGACTCGGGTGTTTTTCAGCACTCCGTCGAAGGCCGGTTGGAGGAGATCGATGATTTCCTTCCGTCCAACGATGTGGATGCCGCGGAAGTCGATCAGGTCGGCGTCCTGGGTATGGAACGAGGCGTACGCCGTCGCGTCACCGCGCGCCCACGCGTCGTTGATCTGGTCGAGGAGGCGTCGAACGGCGGCTTCGTCAGCTGCGGCGGGCGCGGTCGTGGCGGGATCGTCGGAGGCGGTGGACGGCGCAGAGTTTGGCTTCTCCCTGCCGGTCGTTCCGCAGGCGGTCAGCAGGACGACGGCCGACAATGCAGCGGCTAGCAGGCCGAGGGCGGGACGTCTGACCTTCATGACGTGGCGGCACCTTCCATTTGACGATGGCCGGGTTCTCTCCCGGCGGGGATCTCATGCGTGCAGGAACCAGTCCAGCACCAATTGCTTAAAGCAGCTACTGCTTGAAGCAAAGATCGGGGGACACTCAGGGTGATCCCCGAGAGCTGCGGTGGCTGGAATCGGCGCCGGCTACCGGCGGGTGCCGCGACGCCGGGTTCCGTGTGCCCGCCCGCCGGTGCGCAACCGCGCGGTCTCGGCCTTGCTGTCCTCGCGTCCCTGCCGCAGGAACTCCAGCAGGAACCGCAGCTCGGCGTCGGAGTACCGGTCGATGCGCCGTTGCCAGCGGGTAGCCATGGGCCCGTAGAACTCCGCGATGTCAGCAAGGCGTTCGGGAACCAGGTGCAACAGGGTTCGCCGCCGATCAGTGGGATCCGGCTCCCGACGCACGTATCCGGCGCGTTCCAACCGGTCCACCAGGCGGGTGATCGCACTGGTGGTGACGCCCATCAGCTCGGCTAGCCGGCTCGCCACGATGGGTCCGGTCTCCAGCAGCGCGGCCAGCGCGTGTAGGTCGGTAATCGGCATGTTGAGCTGGTGGGCAACCGCGGCCTGAAACCGCACCGCGGCCGAGATGTACCACGGCATCTCCTCCACCAGTGCGCCCATGAGCTCCTTGCGGCTACTCACTGTCCGCCACCTCCTTCCATCCGTGTACCGGCTGCGCCTAGACCGTAGCGATCAGACCCGGGAGCAGCGGGTTGTGGGCGTTCGTCGAGGTGCACGTGATCGGCGGTGTCGCAGACCTCACGACCTGCCGCCAACGCAGTCCAACTCGATTTCTGCGCCGACTTCCCACACCCACGATGCGGCAGAACAGCGCACCGCGCGAATGGCTTAGGGCCAGCGTGACAGGAGACCACGGGTGGTGGGATCTTTGGCGGGTGATGGAAGTTGCGCGGCGTGAGCTGGACCGGATGCGGAGTTCCTCGACCCTGTGGCAGGAGTTGCGTTATGAGCGAGCCACAGGTGCCGACGGCTATGACTGCGACGGTCACGCGGCGCGGCGGGCGATGGTGTTGTGGGCGTTGCAGTACGACCGGCAAGTAGAGGATCTCCTGCTGGTGCGGTGGTTGGCCGAGCAGGAGGCGGTTTGCCGACGCGAGGCGCCGTTCCAAGGGCTGAGTGAAGAGACTGAGCTGGCCGGCTTCCTGCTCGCCGAGCCTCAACGCGTACAGGAATGTGTGGCTGCACTGGGAGATCAAGCGGGCCAACTTCGACACCTGGTGTGGCTACGACATCGAGCACCTGTCTGCCGCCGGGACGCAGGCCACGCTGGATCTCGTACGCGACAGCGAGCACGCCGACCGGGACGACGTTCTGGAGTACTTGCTGGACGATGCAGGCCAGCCCCTCGTGTCCGACGACGATGTGACGGAGTGGTTGCAGCGGGAGCGGTCACGTTTCCCGGTCGACCCGGCCGCCGAGAACCCGCTTCGGTGGGTGCACCGGGCCAAACTGACTGGTGACGGTGAGCTCGCGCGCCAGTGGCTGGCACGCTGGGCATCCGGTCGCCAGCGAGACAAGGACACACTGAGCCAGCTTCGATACCAGTTGGCCGATCTCGGAGTGTTCGCCGAAGCAGCCAAGGCCAAGCGGGAGAGCCTGGTGTACGCCGACAATCCTTGGGACACTGCTTCAGCATGGCAGTCCCTGGCGCAGCTGGAACGCCAAGCCGGCGGCCACTATGCCGCACGGGATGCGCTGCGTGAGTGCCGTCGAGCCCTCGATGGCCTGGACGGCGGTGGGCCTCGGTCGGATGTAGGTGGAGGAGCTGTTCCTCTTGGCCGGCGCCGCCGACGGCGAGTTGGCCAAGGTGGTGTTCATTTAGGCGGAAAGGCAGGCGCTCCACGTTCCCGGACTGCCCCTGGTTGTTCTGCAGGCCGCCGCCGAAGCCGCCGACAAGATCGTTGACCAGAACAAGGCGAAGCACTACCAGAAGCTACGCGACACTGAGCGACGGCGCATCGACGTCGAGATGGGCCGGGCCTGCTCCTGATACCGGCCATATTCCAATGCCAGACGCCAGCGGCCAGCACCGAAGCAACCCGCGAGGACAAGCGCTTCGCGGCATGAGCGTAAACCTGATCAACGCGTACAGACCGCACAGAAAGATCCCGAGGCCGGAGGTGTTCGAGTAGCCGACGACGGCCATGAACGTGAACACCAGAGGAGCGCGCGTGAGGACGTTGCCGCGGCCGGAGTCGCGGCGCCGAGGCTCCAGCGGGGTGCTGGGGCCTCGGCGCCCTTCGCCTTGCACGACTAGGGGGCGCTGCAGCCTGCGGGTGTTCGGCCGCTGGGGCGACCTTGGTCGATCAGGCCCGCAGGTGTAGGCGGCGGCGCCGTGTGACGAGCACCAGCGCGAGGCCGACCGCGACGGCGGCGGTAGCCGCGCCGACGAGCAGCATGGTGTTGTCGCCGGTGACCGGCAGGCCCAGGCCGGCGCTCGCTGACGCTGACGGCAACGCCGACGCTGATGCCGATGGCGAGGTGCTCGGCGAGCTCACGGCGACCTTCTTCGCCGGCACGAAGATCTGCGGCTCGTCGCTGTCGTCGACGCGGACCTGCGCCAGCGTGTGGGTCTCCTCGCCGTTCTCGCCGGCCAGGATCTTCCAGCCCGCCGGTGCGGTGAAGGTCAGCAGGACGTCGCCGACGGGGAGGCGGGCGAAACGGAACAGGCCCTTGGCATCCGTGATGGCCTCGGCGTACTTCGTCTTGCCGTCGGCACTGGTGGCGACGACCTTGACACCCGGGACGCCAGGTGTCCGGGGCGTCCACTCGGCGCCAGAGGACTCACCCTGGAAGACGTAGCCGCCGAGATCGTCGAAGGCGCCCCCCACCAGCAGCCGCACGCTGGTGACGTTGTCGGCGTCGTTGGCCTCACCGTTGTCGGCGGCAAGCGAGAAAGCGACGAATCCGTAGCCGGCCTTCCACGCCATGCGGTTGGTCTTGCCGGTGAGCTGAACGGTCTTGGTGGCGCCGACGGCGAGATCGAAGCCGGTAGACAGCACACCGTAGGCGACATCCTCGACGCCCTCGCTGTCCCCGCCGGTTTAGTGCACGCGCTTAGCGTCGACGGAGCTCTTGTTCTTCACCGTGACCGTGATGGTGAAGGTCTCGCCCTCGGCGTAGTTGGCCTTGTCGGCGGCGGAGCTCACCGCGATATCCGGCTTGGGGTCGGCGGCCAGGGCGCCCGTTACCGGGAGGACGGCCACGATCATGCCCACGAGGGCAGCGGCGGCAAGTTTGTGCATGGAGGTCTCCGTAATGGGAGTGGGAATCAGCGCGATGCTAGCGGCTGGGCGAGTCGCTCCGCTGTCCCAAGATCGAGACCGTGATCGGAGAGATATCCGTTCACGGTTGCTTGATGATCGAGTGAACGCTCATCGGCAGTTCGGGACGTCGTTGCACCGGTCAGAGAGCGCGAAGGTCTCCCTTGGGCGACGCACACGGACGGCGGCATGTCCGTGCACCTGATGAGGCGCCGGGCACAGCAGGGGACCCAACCCCTGGCGATCAGGCCCCAAACAGGAGCATGCGTCCGATCGTCGGGCGGACACGATTCGGCCCGCTTGCCCGTCGCGACTGCGAGGGCTGCGCGTGGAGCGCGGGCGCGTCGAGGAGGTGTTGCGCCATCACAGTCGCCCGCTAGTCGCTTCGCCGTCCACCCAGATGAGTATGTCGGCCATCCGAGTGAGCGGCATCGGACGGCCATGAATCGGGTACTGCGCGGCGATCGGCGCCATCCAATGCTGGTTGGCAGCGAGATCGTTGCGCATACAAGCGCGGATGACGCCAGCCCACTTCGATCCATAGAAGTTTTTGACGCGTGTGTCAATGATCGGAATGTTGGGGGACAGGCGGTGCAGCACCTTTGAGACGGTGACAGCGGTCCAGGCGCGGGGCTGGCCGTCACGGTAGGGACCAAGTCCATACGCGAGCTCGTTGGCCTGGCGTAATAGCGGCATTGCCGCCTGGTCCGCTGTGCATACTTCGAGCGGCGGCAACGCCTGAGCTGCCGCTAGCGCGGCATCGAGTGCCGAACGGAGCGACGCAAATCGCCCGCCGCTCGCAAACAACGGTATTACGTCCTCCCATCCCAACCGCAGGCTGAGCAGGTTGGCCATGAGGATGTCAGCTGGCGTGATCGGGTCCCCATGCACTGGCGCCCGGTCGTAGCTAGCAAAGGCGTAGTGCCTCGCCGGGTCGGTGTACTCGTCGAGGTACTGCGGGACCCGAGGATCGTCGTCGCGGAACTCGCTGATGGACCGATGGTGGGTCATGTCAGCGAGCGTAGGCCAACCGGACCGGTCCGTCGCTGTCGCCCACCGCGAGCAACAACCTTGTCGTATCTGAGCTCCAGATCGATCGCTGACCGCCAGGCCCCGAGAGTTTCGGTGAAGACAGAAGGCAGGCGTTGTGCCACTAGGGGCATCACTCATTGCGAAGGCACGCGATCATCGGCACGACCGAGCGCTCGACCTGCCCCGATGTCTGTCATGCAACGTAACGCCCGGTTGGCGGCAGATTAGGATGCACCTATCTCAACTAACGCGCTCCGTGCCCTTATTAGGGGTAGCTATCCTTGTGAAGATCGCCTGCCGACGAGCCTGCGTCCAACAGATCGACTGCTTCCCTGACGATGGCCACGAACTCGTCCGGTGGGATCTTCGCGACGAAGACCTTGCCCAAGTCATCCGGAAAGGGATGGCTCGCCCGCCAGAACTGGAAAAGGATCACTAGTTCATCGTCCAGATAGGCGTACGCCGAGACATTGAGCGCTTTCCATCTGGGGTAGCGCGAGCGGGTCAGGCGTTGGGTGTCACTCGCGGGTGAGTCCCGGTGGCAGCGCGTCTTCGTCGGGTCGGACCCGG
>NZ_JAXCFK010000008.1:0-351786 GCF_056150025.1 Micromonospora aridisoli
CCGGTATCAGGTTCTTCTTCGTCGATGAACCATCTACCGGAGACCTCGCCACATCCCGGGCACCAACACACCCCACCCGGATTTCAAAACACGCCCTAAGAGGGGGCCCTTCCTTTCATCGCTGTCGGCTGACCGACGGCGCGCGGCCTGCGGGGTCGGTATCCTGCGGCCATGGGCAGGCACGGGGCGCGGCTGCGCTGGGTGGTTGCCCTGGTGTCGGTCACGATCGCCGTGCTGGCCACCGTGGATCGGTACGTCGATCGGGAGCGTGAGTGGGCGCGCGGCGGCGACCAGGTGGCGGTGAGCGTCGAGGCCGTGCTGCCGGAGCCGGACCAGGTGCCACGCGCGGTCACCGCGTTCGGCTGGCCCGAACCGGTGGACAACATCATCGGTGACCCCGACCGGCAGTCGGTGGTGCTGCGGCTGCGCTGGTCGGGGCCGCCCCGCAAGGGCCACTACCAGGTCATCCTGCTGGACGGCCGGGTGGAACCCGCCCGGGTGGTGCAGCCGTACGCCGGCCGGGACGCCGACGGCGGCACCGGGTCCAACTGGGCCGGAGCGTACGACGTGCTGGCCGAGCGGTACCCCTGGCTCGCCGACACCGCCACCCGCGAGAACCCCGAGGGCACCTTCACCACCCCGCCCAACGTCGGCGCGTTGGGCACCCGCGCCACCGCCGACGGCACCCTGATCGCGGTGTTCCAGCTGGAACCCGATGCCCTACCCCTGACCGACCCCGCGCGCCTGGTCGTGGCGTTCTGCTACGTCGACCCCGACGGCGACGTCCGCTGGGCCAAACGGGTCCCCGTCCCACCGACCGGGTGAGCGTCCCGGCTGCGTCGGCCCCGCTTCACCTCGGACCGTGGCAGCGTAGGTGGTCGACACGCCGGGGCGACACGACCTGAACTGCCACGGATCCGCGCCGCCGACGGGCGCTCGTAGAATCCTCGGATGGTCTCCCCCGCCGACGTGAGCATCACCGACCTGACCACCTCCGACGCGCCGACCGGGGAGAAGGTGACGGCGGCGCTCGACGTGCTGCGGCGGATCTTCGGGTACGACTCGTTCCGGGGCTTCCAGCGGGAGGTCATCGACCACGTGGTGGCCGGCGGGGACGCGCTGGTGCTGATGCCGACCGGCGGCGGCAAGTCGCTGTGCTACCAGATTCCCGCCCTGGTCCGCGACGGCGTCGCCGTGGTGATCTCGCCGCTGATCGCGCTGATGCAGGACCAGGTCGACGCGCTGACCGCGGTCGGGGTGAAGGCTGGCTTCCTCAACTCCACCCTCGATCTGGACACCCGTCGGGTGGTGGAGGCGGAGTTCGTGGCCGGTGAGATCGACCTGCTCTACCTCGCGCCGGAGGCGTTGGCAAGCCGGGCCACGCTGAGCCTGCTGGACCGGGGGCGGATCGGCCTCTTCGCCATCGACGAGGCGCACTGCGTCTCGCAGTGGGGCCACGACTTCCGGCCGGACTACCTGAACCTGTCCATGCTGCACGAGCGCTGGCCGGGCGTGCCGCGGATCGCCTTGACCGCCACCGCGACCAGCGCCACCCGGTCCGAGATCGCCACCCGCCTCGACCTGACCGAGGCGCGGCACTTCGTGGCCAGCTTCGACCGGCCCAACATCCAGTACCGGATCGTGCCGAAGCGGGAGCCGCGCAAGCAGCTGCTCGCCCTGCTGCGCGACGAGCATCCCGGCGATTCCGGCATCGTCTACTGCCTGTCCCGCGCCTCGGTGGAGAAGACCGCCGAGTTCCTGGTCGCCAACGGCATCGACGCGCTGCCCTACCACGCCGGCCTGGACGCGGCGACCCGCGCCGCCAACCAGCAGCGCTTCCTGCGTGCCGACGGCGTGGTGATGGTGGCGACGATCGCCTTCGGCATGGGCATCGACAAGCCCGACGTACGGTTCGTCGCCCACCTGGACCTGCCGAAGTCGGTCGAGGGTTACTACCAGGAGACCGGCCGTGCCGGCCGCGACGGGTTGCCGTCGACCGCCTGGCTGGCGTACGGGCTCCAGGACGTGGTGCAGCAACGCAAGATGATCGACACCTCCGAGGGGGATCTGGCCCACCGACGCAACCTCGCCGCTCACCTCGACGCGATGCTGGCGCTCTGCGAGACGGTCCGCTGCCGCCGGGTGCAACTTCTCGACTACTTCGGTCAGACGCTGGACGGCACCTGCGGCAACTGCGACACCTGTCTTGAGCCGCCCGAGTCGTGGGACGGCACGGTCGCCGCCCAGAAGCTGCTCTCCACCGTCTTCCGGCTCGACCGGGAGCGCAACCAACGCTTCGGCGCCGGGCACTGCATCGACATCCTGCTGGGCCGAACCACCGACAAGATCACCCAGCACCGGCACGACTCGCTCACCGTGTTCGGCATCGGCGGTGAACTGAGCGAGGCGGAGTGGCGCGGCGTGGTACGGCAGCTCCTCGCCGAGGGGTTGGTCACCGTCGAGGGCGACTACGGCACGCTGGCGCTCACCGACGCCAGCGCCGAGGTGCTCGGCCGACGGCGCACCGTCATGCTGCGCCGCGAGCAGGCGCGCCCGGCGAAGGTGGCCAAGCCCCGGGGCGCGGCCACCGTGGTCGCGGAGCTGCCCGCGGAGGCGGCCGGCACGTTCGAGCGGCTGCGGGCGTGGCGGGCGGCCACGGCGAAGGAGCAGGGCGTACCCGCGTACGTCATCTTCCACGACGCGACGCTGCGCCAGATCGCCGCCGACTCCCCCACCTCGCTGGCCGAGCTGTCCCGGATCAGCGGCGTCGGCGAGAACAAGCTGGCCAAGTACGGCGAGCAGATCCTCGGGGTGCTCGCCGACGCCGACTGACAACCGCGACGGACATCCGGCCATTGGTGGCAGTGGCCTGGCCTGGCCTGGCGTGGAACCGAGTGCTATCAGCTCGACAGCGACGACACCCCGCACCGGAGTCCGGCCGGCAGGAAGGCCCAACGGCGGGTCACTCCTGGACGGCGGTCAGGGGGTGGAGGACGCCGTGTCGCCGTCGAGGGCGGCCAGGATCGCCTCGGCGGTACGGCGGCCGACGCCGGGAACCTCGGTGATCTCCTCCACGGTGGCGGCCGAGAGGCGTTTCAGCGAGCCGAAGTGACGCAGCAGAGCCTTGCGGCGCACCTCGCCCAGCCCGGGAACGCTGTCCAGCGCGGAGGTGGTCATCCGCTTGGAGCGGCGCTGCCGGTGGAAGGTGATGGCGAAGCGGTGCGCCTCGTCGCGTACCCGTTGCAGCAGGTAGAGCCCCTCTGAGGCACGCGGCAGGATGACCGGGAAGTCGTCGTCGGGCAGCCAGACCTCCTCCAGCCGCTTGGCCAGGCCGCACAGCGCCACGTCGTCGATGCCCAGCTCGGCGAGGGCCTGCGCGGCGGCGGCGACCTGTGGCGCACCGCCGTCGACCACCACCAGCTGCGGTGGGTACGCGAACTTGCGCGGCCGACCGGTGGTCGGGTCGACCAGGACGCCGATCCTCGGCTCGTCGCCGACGTCATCCGCGCCCGTGTCGCCACCGTCCAGGTCAACGGCAGCCGACTCGCGGGCGGCGGCGGATTCGACACCGGCCTCGCCGGTCTCGGCGCGGGCGTCGAGGTAACGGGCGAAGCGGCGGCGCAGCACCTCGGACATCGCCGAGAGGTCGTCGGTGGCGCCGCGAATGATGAACCGTCGGTACTCGCTCTTGCGGGGCAGCCCGTCCTCGAAGACGACCATGCTCGCCACCACGTCGGTGCCCTGGATCTGGGAGACGTCGAAACACTCGATGCGCAGCGGCGCCGTCCGCAGTCCGAGCGCCTCGGTGATCTCGTCGAGTGCCTTGCTGCGGGTGGTCAGGTCACCGGCCCGCTTGAGCTTGTGCCGGGCGAGAGCGTCCTTCGCGTTGCGCTCGACGGTCTCCATCAGGGCCCGCTTGTCGCCGCGCTGCGGCACCCGCAGGGTCACCCGGCCACCCCGATGGGCGGAGAGCCAGTCGGCCAGCGCCTCGGCGTCGGCGGGCAGCTCAGGCACCAGCAGCTCACGCGGCACATCGGTCTCGCCGTGCTCGCCGCCGTAGACCTGGGTGCAGAAGTGGTGCACCAGGTCGCCGGTGGTCAGCTCCTCGGTCTTCTCCACCACCCAGCCGCGCTGGCCACGGACCCGGCCGTCGCGGACGCGGAAGACCTGCACGGCGGCTTCGAGCGGGTCGTCGGCGAAGGCCACCACGTCGGCGTCGGTGCCGTCGCCGAGCACCACGGTCTGCTTCTCCATCGCCCGGCGCAGCGCGGCGACGTCGTCGCGCAGCCGAGCGGCCCGTTCGAACTCCAGCTCGGCGCTGGCCTCGGCCATCTCCCGTTCCAGTTTGCGCACCATGGTGTCGGTGCGCCCGGCCATGAAGTCGCAGAACCCGTCGACGATCTCGCGGTGCTGCTCGGCGGAGACGCTGCCGACGCAGGGGGCCGAGCACTTGCCGATGTAGCCCAGCAGGCAGGGTCGACCGACCTGGCCGGCCCGCTTGAACACCCCGGCGGAGCAGGTGCGGGCCGGGAAGACCCGCAGCAGCAGATCGAGCGTCTCGCGGATCGCCCAGGCGTGCGAGTACGGCCCGAAGTAGCGCACCCCCTTGCGCTTGGCCCCGCGCATCACCTGGAGCCGGGGGTATTCCTCGTCGAGGGTCACCGCCAGGTAGGGGTAGGACTTGTCGTCGCGGTAACGGACGTTGAACCTCGGGTCGTACTGCTTGATCCAGAGGTATTCGAGCTGGAGCGCCTCGACCTCGGTGCCCACGGTGACCCAGTCGACCGACTCGGCCGTGGTGACCATCTGCTGGGTGCGCTGGTGCAGCCCCCACAGGTCGGCGAAGTAGGAGTTGAGCCGACTGCGCAGGTTCTTCGCCTTGCCGACGTAGATCACCCGGCCGGTGCCGTCGTAGAAGCGGTAGACCCCCGGCGCCTCGGGGATCGTGCCCGGCGCGGGTCGGTAGGTCGACGGATCAGCCACAGTCCGAGACTAGTCGCCGCCTCCGACAGCCCGAATCATCCCTGGTTGGCCGGTCTCGCCCGCGCTGGCATGAGCGGCCGGGACGCCCCGATCGACGCCTTCCAATATCGAGCACGGCGTCCTACCATCCAGTAACCGAATGTTCTTCATGTAATGATCCCGTCCGATGGCCCCCGTCCACAGAGGATCGCCATGACCGGTCACACCGCCCCCCGCCGGCTGCTCGCCGGTGCCACGACCGCCGCCGCCGTCGCCGCCCTCCTCGTCGCCGCCCCCACCACCGCCACCGCCACCCCGACCGACAGCACGACGAGCACCGTCGCGGAGAACGCCGCCACCGCCTTCGCCGCCAACGACTACTGCCTCGGGGAATGCTCCGAGATCCTGCCGCCCGGCCAGAACGGCAACGCCACCCTGGTCGAGATCCTGGGCAACCAGGCCCTCGGCACGCTGCCCCGGCACTCCGCCGACCAGCTCGACAAGTACGCCAACCTGGTCTACGGCTACGCCGGCCTGCGCGAGGACCACATCGAAGCCTTCTTCAACGACGCCTCCTTCGGGGTGGCACCCAGCCAGGTGGAACGCGACTACTCGCCCCGCTCGGACGTCCGGATCGTGCGGGACCGGGTCACCGGCGTCCCGCACATCACCGGCACCACCCGCGCCGGCACCATGTTCGGCGCGGGCTACGCCGGAGCCGAGGACCGGCTCTTCACCATGGACCTGCTGCGGCACGTCGGCCGGGGCACCCTGACCCCGTTCGCCGGCGGCGCCCCGGGCAACCGGGCGCTGGAGCAGAGCGTCTGGCGTACCTCCCCGTACACGGAGGCCGACCTGCAGGCCCAGGTGACGGCGCTACGGCAGAAGGGCGGCGGGCGCGGTGAACAGCTCTACACCGACGTGCAGGAGTACATCGCGGGGATCAACGCCTACATCCGTTCCTGCATGGCCAACCGCAACTGCCCCGGGGAGTACGTGCTCACCGGACATCTCGACGCGATCACCAACGCCGGCGGACCGAAGCCGTTCGTCATGACCGACCTGGTCGCCATCGCCGGCGTGGTCGGCGGGCTGTTCGGCGGCGGGGGCGGCACCGAGATGCAGTCCGCGCTGGTCCGCATCGCCGCCCGGGCGAAGTTCGGTCCGGTGGAGGGTGACCGGGTCTGGAACGGCTTCCGGGGGCAGAACGACCCGGAGGCCGTACTGACCCTGCACGACGGGCAGAGCTTCCCGTACGGTGACGCCTCCCCCGACGCACCGAGCGTGGTGCTGCCGGACGCCGGCTCGGCCCGGGTCGAACCGGTCTTCACCAACCCCACCGGCTCGGCCACCAGCACCGTCACCTCCGCCTCGACCCGCTCCTCGGAGTTGGCCGCCGCGCTGTCCGGACTGACCATCGACCCGGCGCACCGGGGCATGTCCAACGCGGCCGTGATCTCCGCCGCCCATTCGACGACCGGTCACCCGGTGGCCGTCTTCGGGCCGCAGACCGGCTACTTCTCGCCCCAACTGCTGATGGTCCAGGAGTTGCAGGGGCCGGGAATCAGCGCCCGGGGTGCCGCCTTCGCCGGGCTCAACCTGTACGTCCTGCTCGGCCGGGGCCAGGACTACGCCTGGAGCGCCACCTCCGCCGTGCACGACATCACCGACACGTACGCGGTGCCGCTCTGCGTACCCGGCGGCGGCACGCCGACGCTGGCCAGCAACCACTACCTGTTCCGGGGCCAGTGCCTGGCGATGGAGGAGCTGTCCCACGTCAACCGCTGGAACCCGACCGTCGCCGACGGCACCGCGGCCGGGTCGTACAAGCTGGTCGCCTGGCGGACCAAGCTCGGCCTGGTGGGATGGCGGGGCACCGTCGGTGGCGCGCCGCACGCCTTCACCCACCTGCGCTCCACCTACGGTCGGGAGGCCGACTCGGCGATCGGCTTCCAGATGTACAACGACCCGACCCAGATGGGTTCCGCCGCGGCGTTCCTGAACTCGGCCAACAACGTCGAGTACGCCTTCAACTGGTTCTACGTCAACTCCACCGAGTCGGCGTACTTCAACTCCGGGCTCAACCCGCTGCGGGCCTCCGGCGCGAACCCGAACCTGCCGATGAAGGCCGAGCGGGCGTACGAGTGGCAGGGTTTCGATCCGGAGACCGGCACCGCCCGGTACGCGCCGGCCGCCGCCCACCCGCAGTCGGTCAACCAGGACTACTACGTCAGCTGGAACAACAAGCAGGCCAAGGACTTCGGGGCCGCCGACGGCAACTTCAGCTTCGGTGCCGTGCACCGCGGTGACCTGTTGGACAAGCCGGTGCGGGCGGCCCTCGCGGCGGGCCGCACGTTCGACCGGGCCACGCTCACCGAGTTGGTGCAGCGGGCCGGGCTCACCGACCTGCGCGGCGCCGAGGTGCTCGGTGAGCTGATCCGGGTGCTGGAGAGCCAGCCGGTCACCGACAGCGCCCTGGCCGCCGAGATCGCCCGGTTGAAGGCGTGGCGTCAGGCCGGCGCGCTGCGGGTGGAGACGACCAGGGGCAGCAAGGTCTACCAGCACGCCGAGGCGATCCGGACCTTCGACGCCTGGTGGCCGTTGCTGGTGCGGGGCATGTTCCGGGACCCCCTCGGCGCGGAGCTGTACCAGTCCCTGGTCAACACCCTCCAGGTCAACGAGTCCCCCTCCGGCCACCAACAGGGCGACGTTTCCAACCTGCCGTCGTCGGCGAACAGCGCCCAGACGCACAAGGGCTCGTCGTTCCAGTACGGGTGGTGGGGCTGGGTCGACAAGGACCTGCGGGCGGTCCTCGGCGACCCGGTCGCCGGTGGGCCGGGGCGTACCTTCTGCGGCGGCGGGAACCTGGGCTCCTGCCGGCAGATCCTGCTCGACACGCTCCGGACGGCGGCGGCGACGCCGGCCACGCAGACCTATCCGGGCGACTCGACGTGCGCCGCCGGTGACCAGTGGTGTGCCGACGCGATCATCCAGTCACCGCTGGGCGGCATCAAGCACGCCACCATCGCCTGGCAGAACCGTCCCACCTACCAGCAGGTGGTCTCGTTCCCCGCCCGACGCGGCGACGACCTGACCAACCTGGCGGCCGGTCGACCGGTCACCGCGTCCAGCAGTCAACTGTTCAACGGCGCCGCGCGCGCCGTGGACGGCGACCTGAGCACCCGGTGGGCCAGTTCCTGGTCCGATAACCAGTGGCTGCGGGTGGACCTCGGATCCGTGCGGCCGGTCGGCCGGGTGGTCCTGGCCTGGGAGGCGGCCTACGCCCGGTCGTACCGGATCGAGGTCTCCACCGACGGGAACACCTGGCGGCCGGTCTGGTCGACCACCGCCGGGGACGGCGGCACCGACGTGGTGGCCTTTCCCCCGCAGCAGGCCCGGTACGTGCGGATGTACGGGCTGACCCGGGGCACGTCCTACGGCTTCTCGCTGTGGGAGATGTCGGTCCACGCCCAGTGAGGCCGACGGTCGCGGCCGGGACGGATCCGCCCCGGCCGCGGCCACTCGCCGGTCGTTGTCAGGCCAGTGCGATCTGGTCGCCGTCGACCCGGATGTCCTTGGCCGGCAGCGGCGTGGTGGCCGGGCCGGCCTTGACCGACCCGTCCTCGATGGAGAACTTGCTGCCGTGGCAGGTGCAGTTGATCGTGCCGCCGTCGACGTTTGACACCGGACAGCCCTGATGGGTGCAGATCGGGTCGAAACCCTTGAAGTCACCGGCGGTGGGCTGGGTGATGACCACGCCCTGGGCGGCGAAGACCGCGCCGCCACCGACCGGGATGTCGGTGGTCCGGGCCAGTGACTGGGCGCCCTCGCGATCCCCGCCGCCGGCGTCACCGGTGTCGGTGACCTGCGGGCCGGGGCTGGGCCCCGCGCCGTCGTCGCCCTCGCCGCCGCAGCCGGCCAACAGCACCGCCGCGCCCACCGCCCCCGCACCCGTGAGCACTGCCCGGCGGGTACGCACTCCCGGTCCGGCCGGCACCTGATCGTCGCTGACGCCAGCCTTCCGCTGCGGCTCGCTCATGCCTCGCCCCTCCGTCGGTCACCCCGGTGCATGATCTGTGGCTACCCTCCCTTACACGCACCACTCTGCCTGCCGGTTCACCCGATCGGCCACCTGACCGTGCCGGCACGACCGCCCGCCAGCACCAACGGTCGCCACCGCCGTCCCGTCGGCACCGCTCGACCGACCCGTCACGCACCGTCGGGTGTCGCCCCGACCGCCGCGCCGCGGCCGGTCAGGAGGTGGCGGCGGTGGCCTTCCGGCCGCCCCGGGACCGGCCACCGTTGGCCTTCGCCGCCCGGGCGGTGGCCGCCACGGCGCCCTTCGCCGCCCCGTCGAGCTTGAGGACGGTACGCAGGAACTGGCCGGTGTGGCTCTCGGCGACCTCGGCAACCTCCTCCGGGCTGCCGGTGGCGAGCACGGTGCCGCCCCGGTGACCGCCCTCGGGACCCATGTCGATCAGCCAGTCGGCGCTCTTGATCACGTCGAGGTTGTGCTCGATCGTGATCACCGTGTTGCCCTTGTCGACCAGGCCCTCCAGCACCAGCAGCAGCTTGCGGATGTCCTCGAAGTGCAGGCCGGTGGTGGGCTCGTCGAGCACGTAGACCGTCCGCCCGGTGGAGCGCTTCTGCAACTCCGAGGCGAGCTTGACCCGCTGCGCCTCGCCGCCGGAGAGGGTCGGCGCGGGCTGCCCCAGCCGCACGTAGCCCAGACCCACGTCGACAAGCGTCTTGAGGTGCCGGTGGATGGCCGGGATGGCCGAGAAGAACTCCGCCGCCTCCTCGATCGGCATCTCCAGCACGTCGGAGACGGTCTTGCCTTTGTAGTGCACCTCCAGGGTCTCCCGGTTGTAGCGGGCGCCCTTGCAGACCTCGCAGGGGACGTACACGTCGGGCAGGAAGTTCATCTCGATCTTGATGGTGCCGTCGCCGGAGCACGCCTCACAACGACCGCCCTTGACGTTGAACGAGAACCGTCCGGGGCCGTACCCGCGCACCTTCGCCTCGGTGGTCTCGGCGAACAGTTTGCGGACGTGGTCCCAGACGCCGGTGTAGGTGGCCGGGTTGGATCGCGGGGTACGGCCGATCGGCGACTGGTCGACACCGACGACCTTGTCGACGTGTTCCAGGCCGGAGACCCGGGTGTGTCGGCCCGGCACCAGCCGGGCACCGTTGATCTGGTTGGCCAGCACCGCGTAGAGGATGTCGTTGACCAGGGTCGACTTGCCCGAGCCACTGACGCCGGTGACGGCGATCAACTGGCCGAGCGGGAAGCTCACGGTCAGGTTGCGCAGGTTGTGCTCGCGGGCCCCGTGCACCACCAGTTCCCGCCCGGGGGTCTGCGGCCGGCGTCCCTTGGGCGTCGGGATCTCCCGCCGGCCGGACAGGTACGCCCCGGTCAGCGACTCCGCGTTTTCCAGCAGCGCCGGCACCGAGCCGCTGTGCACGATCCGACCGCCGTGCTCCCCGGCACCCGGACCGATGTCGACGATCCAGTCGGCGGTGCGGATGGTGTCCTCGTCGTGCTCGACCACGATCAGCGTGTTGCCCAGGCCACGCAGCCGCACCAGCGTCTCGATCAGCCGGTGGTTGTCCCGCTGGTGCAGCCCGATCGACGGCTCGTCGAGCACGTAGAGCACCCCGACCAGGCCGGAGCCGATCTGGGTGGCCAGCCGGATGCGTTGCGCCTCACCGCCGGAGAGCGTGCCGGCCGGCCGGTCCAGGGAGAGGTAGTCCAGCCCGACGTCGAGCAGGAAGCGCAGCCGGGCGTTGATCTCCTTGAGCACCCGCTCGGCGATCAGCTTCTGCCGGTCGGTCAGCTCGATGCCGGCCAGCAGGTCGGCGCACTCGCCGACCGACAGGTTGCAGACCTCGGCGATGCTGCGCCCGGCCAGGGTGACCGCGAGCACCTCGGGCTTGAGCCGGGCACCGCCACAGGCGGCGCACGGCACGTCGCGCATGTAGCCCTCGTACTTCTCCCGCGACCACTCCGACTCGGTGTCGGAGTGCCGGCGCTCGATCCACTGCACCACGCCCTCGAAGCCGGTGTAGTACGAGCGCTCCCGGCCGTACTTGTTGCGGTAGCGCACGTGCACCTGGTCGTCGGAGCCGTGCAGGATCGTCTTCTGCGCCCGCGACGGCAGGGCCCGCCAGGGGGTGTCGACGTCGAAGTGCTCCGCCTCGCCGAGCGCCTCCAGCAGCCGGAGGAAGTATTCGAGATTGTGCCCGGTGGCCCAGGGCTGGATCGCCCCCTCCCGCAGGGAACGCTCCGGATCCGGCACGACCAGCTCCGGGTCGACCTCCTTCTTGGTGCCGAGGCCGGTGCACTCCGGGCAGGCGCCGTACGGCGCGTTGAAGGAGAAGACCCGCGGCTCCAGGTCCTCGATGGCGAGGGGATGGTCGTTGGGGCAGGCCAGGTGCTCGGAGTAGCGACGCTCGCGGTCGGGATCGTCCTCCGCCAGGTCGACGAAGTCGAGCAGGACCAGCCCGCCGGAGAGACCCAGCGCCGCCTCGACCGAGTCGGTGAGTCGCTGCTTCGCGCTGGGCTTGACGCTGAGCCGGTCGATCACCACCTCGATGGTGTGCTTCTCCTGCTTCTTGAGCTTCGGCGGCTCGGTGAGCTGGTGCACCACGCCGTCCACCCGGGCTCGCGCGTACCCCTTGGACTGCAGTTCGGCGAAGAGGTCGACGTACTCGCCCTTGCGTCCGCGCACGACCGGGGCGAGCACCATGAAGCGGGTTCCCTCGGCCATGGCGAGCACCCGGTCGACGATCTGCTGCGGGCTCTGCCTGGAGATCCGCTCGCCGCAGACCGGGCAGTGCGGTTCGCCGACGCGGGCGAAGAGCAGCCGCAGGTAGTCGTAGACCTCGGTGATCGTGCCGACGGTGGAGCGGGGGTTGCGCGAGGTGGACTTCTGGTCGATGGACACCGCCGGGCTCAGGCCCTCGATGAAGTCGACGTCCGGCTTGTCCATCTGGCCGAGGAACTGCCGGGCGTACGACGACAGCGACTCGACGTACCGGCGCTGTCCCTCGGCGAAGATCGTGTCGAAGGCCAGGCTCGACTTGCCCGATCCGGACAGCCCGGTGAACACGATCAGGGCATCCCGGGGCAGGTCGAGGCTGACGTCACGCAGGTTGTGCTCGCGTGCGCCACGAATGATCAAACGGTCGGCCACGGTCCGTGTACTCCCGGGTGAGGATGACGAGGTGATCTGTCCGCGTTCGGGATGAACCCGGCGGTTGTGCCAGCGCGGAGAGTGCGCCCCGGCAACTGTAGACCCGCCCTCCGACAACTTTCCCCACCCGCGATCCCACCCGACCCCTCCCCCGCCCCGACCCACCCGGCCCCGACCCACCCCGCCCGACCACCCCACCCGCCCCGGCTCCGTCGATGAGGCGGTCGTGACACTCTGCGAAAGGCGACAAAAGCACAGGTCAACGGCCAGGACTGCAGGATCGGCGCACCCCGGGCGGTGGGGCGAAGGTGCTGTCCGTGCGGGCGGCGGGTGGGGCGCGGGGGCCGTCAGTGGGGACGGGAGGTGGGGCGGGACACGCGAGTGGGGCGGGACACGCGGGCGGGGCGGTTGGCGCGGCGACGGGTCTCGTGGGCGATCTCGGTCTGCAGCCGGCGCCAGCTCTCCCAGCGGCGGGCGGTCAGTTCACCGGAATCGAGCGCCTCCCGCACCGCGCAGCCCGGCTCCGCCTCGTGCCCGCAGTCGCCGTACCGGCAGCCGGCGGCCAACTCGGCGATGTCGGCGAAGGCACGGTCGAGCCCGGTCGCCCCGTCGAGCAGGCCGACGGCCCGTACCCCGGGGGTGTCCAGCACGGCACCCCCGCCGGGCAGCGGCACCAGCGCCCGCCAGGTGGTGGTGTGCCGGCCCTTGCCGTCGACCCGACGGATCGCCTGGGTGGGCATCACCACCGTGCCGGCGAGCGCGTTGACCAGGCTCGACTTGCCGGCTCCGGACGGCCCGAGCAGGCCGAGGGTCCGGCCGGGGCCGGCCTCGGCGCGCAGCGGCTCCAGTCCGGTGCCGTGCTCGGCGCTGACCGGCAGCACCGGCACACCGGGCGCGAGGGCCGCGAGTTGGCGCGCCACCGCCGCCGGGTCGGCCGCCAGGTCGGTCTTGGTCAGCACCACCAGCGGCCGGGCACCGGACTCGTGGACCAGGGAGAGCAGCCGCTCGATGCGGGCGGCGTCCGGCGCCGGGTGCACCGGCTCCACCACGGCGGCGGCATCCAGGTTGGCCGCCAGCAGTTGGCCGCTGGCGTCCTTGCCGGCGGTGCGTCGGATCAGCGCGGTGCGCCGGGGCAGCACCGCCTCCACCGTCACCCGAGCGTCGGGCCAGGAGCAGAGCAGCACCCAGTCGCCGACGCACGGCAGCCGCGTGGCGTCGCCGACGGCGGCGGCCAGCACGGCCCCGCCGGTCGAGGCGCGCACCGGCCCGTCCTCGGTGAGTACGGTGCAGACGCCGCGGTCGACCCGGGCCACCCGGCCCGGACGTTGATCGGTACGGATACGTCCCAGATGGGCCGCCCGGTCGGTGTCCCAGCCCAGGGCGGTCAGCGTGATGGTCATGGCTCCTCGTTCAGGGTCGGTGCGGGTGATACACGGGTGCGGTGACCGGCATGACCACCACCTCCTTCCGCTCCGGCGCCGCGCATGACCCCCTGGTCCCGACGGTCGGTCGGCCGCGTGCCACCGGCGGTGCGCCCACAGCACGCGATCCGCGTCGGGCGGGTCGCTGACCACGACGGTAGGCCGGGCGCTGCCACGCCGGAAGTGAATTCCCCGACGACGCGGTGGACCCGGGCGGCTAGGGTCAGCACGTGACCCTGGACCCGCTCCTGTTGACCGGCGACGTGGCCGACGCCACGGCCCGCCTGCTGCGGACGGCGGCCACCTTCGACGCCGCCGACCTGGCGGCACCCTCGCTGCTGCCCGAGTGGAGCCGGGGGCACGTGCTCGCTCACGTCGCCCGCAACGCCGACGGCTTCGTCAACCTGCTCACCTCGGCGCGCACCGGCGAGCCGATCCCGATGTACGCCAGCGCCGAGGCCCGGACCGCCGACATCGAGGCTGGTGCCACGCGCGCCCCCGAGGAGCAGCTGGACGATCTGCGGCGCAGCGCGGACCGGTTCGCCGAGGCGGTCGCCGCGATGACCGTGTCGGCGTGGGGTGCCACCGTCCAGACCCGGGGCGGCCCCTGGCCGGCCGCCCTGCTCGTCTGGGGCCGGCTGCGGGAGCTGGAGATCCACCACGTCGACCTGGCGGCGGGATACCGGCCCACGGACTGGTCACCGCAGTTCGCCCATCGGCTGCTGCACGAGGTGACCACCGCCTTCGCCGAGCGCGGGGACGCCCCGGCGATGGTGTTGCGTTTCGACGGCAGCAGTCACGAACTGGTGCTCGGCGACCGGACGCAGGCGCCCGTCGTCGCCGGTTCCGCCGCCGAACTCGCCGCCTGGCTGACCGGCCGCGACCCCGGCAGCACCCTGACCGTCACCCCCGACGGCCAGTTGCCCCGCCCACCCGAATGGATCTAGGGAGTCATGACCTACAGCGGAGAAGTCACCCCCGGCGGCCCACCCGCGGTACGCGAACTCGGGCAGCTGACCATCACCAAGGTGTCGGTCGGTCCGATGGACAACAACGCGTATCTGTTGCGTTGCGCCGGCACCGGTGAGCAGGTCCTCATCGACGCCGCGAACGAGGCGCCCCGCCTGCTGGAACTCGTCGGCGACGCGGGGCTCACCGCGGTGGTGACCACCCACCAGCACATGGACCACTGGGTGGGACTGGAGGAGGTGGTGGCCAAGACCGGCGCCCGCGCGCTGGTGCACGCCGAGGACGCGGACGGGCTGCCGATCGAGGCGCAGACCCTCACCGAGGGCGACACCATCCCGGTCGGCGACTGCGCCCTGGAGGTCATCCACCTCAGGGGCCACACCCCGGGCTCGGTGGCCCTGCTCTACCGGGATCCGGCCGGCGTTCCGCATCTCTTCACCGGGGACAGCCTCTTTCCGGGTGGGGTCGGCAACACCGACCGGGATCCGGAGCGTTTCGCCGCGCTCATCGACGACGTCGAGCACAAACTGTTCGACCGACTGCCCGACGAGACGTGGTTCTACCCGGGGCACGGGCGGGACTCGACGCTCGGCGCGGAACGCCCCCAGTTGGCCGAGTGGCGCGCTCGCGGCTGGTGACCGCCGCGCCGCTCAGCGGGTGACCGTCCGCAGCCGTCGTCGGGTGACCAGCAACACCAGCGCGGCCAGCAGCAGACCTCCGACCATGGTCACCAGCAGCGGACTCGCCCCGGCGGGAAGCAGCCCGGCCAGCGTCCGCGAGGCGGTGCCCACCGCCAGGTAGAGACCGGCCCATCCGGCCGCGCCGAGCGCCGCGAAGCCGAGGAAGCGCCGGTACGACATGTGCAGTCCGCCCGCGGCCAACGGCAGCAGCGCGTTGAACACCGGCAGGAAGGGCGCGATCAGCACCAGCCGTCCGCCGTCGCGGCGCAGGATGCCCTCCGCAGCCGTCCAGCGGGCCTCGCCGACCCACCCGCCGAACCGGCTGTGCCGCAGCCGGTCGCCCCACCGCCGACCGACCAGGAAGCTCAGCGACCAGCCGGCGAGGCAGCCGGTCACCACGGCGACGAAGGTCGCCAACCCGGTGGCGGGGCTGCCGACCGCCACGGCGGCGAGCACTGCCACGTCGCCGGGCACGAGGATCCCGAACAGCGGCACCGCGTCGAAGAGCATGATCACCCCGAGCACACCCATCAGCAGCACCACGGGAAGCTCTCCGACCTGAGCCAACTGGTCCGCCATTCCTCGTACGCTAGGACCTGGCCGCCACCGTGGACACCGGGTTTCCTCCCGACCCGGCGGCCGAGCCCCCTGAGGGTGATCCCTGATCGTCGGCACCCATTCGCGGCAACGCCTGGAGCGCTTCGCCCGGCAAATCCGCTATTCACCGGTTACTGTCGGGAAGGTATTGGGCGATCACCGGCGAGCAGCCAGGGGTCGCCCGCATGGAACAGGGAGAGAGTACGCATGGCAACCGGCACCGTGAAGTGGTTCAACTCCGAAAAGGGCTTCGGTTTCATCGAGCAGGACGGTGGAGGGCCCGACGTCTTCGTCCACTACTCGGCCATCCAGTCCGGCGGTTACCGAGAGCTGACCGAGGGCCAGAAGGTCGAGTTCGATGTGACGCAGGGGCAGAAGGGCCCGCAGGCGGACAACGTCCGTCCGCTCTGACTCGTGCCGGTCAGCGAGGCTTGATCGCACCGCCACGGGTGGCGGCCGTCACCGGCCGCCACCCGTGGGAGCGGCTCAGGCCGCCAGACGCCGGCTCAACTCGGACACGACCTGCTGGGCGACGGTGGGAGGGATCGCGGCGGCGATCTGCTGCGGCGTGAGGCCGGCCAGCACACCGGTGATGATTGCCTGCTCATCGGTGAAGTCCCGGTTCATCAGCGACTCGACCGTGCTCTGCAGCGCGGTGAGTTGGGCGCCGATGCTGCGCAGTGTCGGGTGTGAGACCCGGAAGTTGGGGTCCGTGTGGTCCTCACCCATGGCCATCCGGGTGTAGGTCTGCCCGATCGGGTTGCGTCCGTCCAGGACGGTGAGGTTGCGGTGGACGGTCCTGAGCCAGTTGTGCTCCTCGGGTGTCATGTCGTTCTCCCCCTCCTCGGAGTTCAGCAGTCCGATGGTGGTCAGGTAGCGGCGGAACAGCGGCCGCTGGTCGCGGTTGGCCTTGATCGAGTCCCGGAAGAAGCTGAAGTGGGTGTGCCGCAGGTGGGAGCGGTCGCCGGTGCTGCGACGGCCGAGCCGGTCCCAGCGGCGGACCACGTTGCCGTCCGGTGAATAGATGATTTCGCGGATGTCGAGGGTGTCCGGAGCGTTGGCGACGCACTGCGCCACACACCAGGTCGAGAAGGTGAACAGGTTGTGGGTGCGGCCGCCGGAGTTGACCCGGAACATCCCCACGTCCAGGGCCGCGGCGTCCAGGGTCAGGCCGTTGCGGTCACGGGGCGACTCGACCACCGAGTAGTCGTTGGCGACGACCCGGTCCGAACCGACGTGGTAGCCCCCTCGGTGGTTGGCGTCGCCGACGATGCCGACCTCCTCGGGTTCGAGGTCCTCGTCGCGTTTGCGGTTGGGATCGCGGTTGAGATGCTCGAGCAGCAGACTACGAACGGCGAGAAGGTTTGCCGGTGCCCGCGTCATGGGTCCCCCTTTGCTTCGCTCGTCGGGGACCGGGCGCGACAGTGACACCGCGTACGCGGTGGAGAGGCTCACAGGCGGACCCGGCCAATCGGTGCACGGCGCCGGGCGTGTCACCACGATAGCCCGCGAAACCCGCAAATGCCCAGCTCAGGTGCGCTTTGATTCAGCTTGGAGAAGGCTGAGAGGCAGAGTGGACGACCGGTAGGACCACTACGGACGGATGATCCGGGTCGTGCATGATCTCCCGGTATCCACCACGGAGGGTGACAGCCGCGCCGAGAGGTTCGCCGGTGCCGGGGTTGCGCGCGTAGCGGGGATGGGCACCACCGGAGACCTGCAACCGCAGTCGGTGCCCCGCGGCGAAGCGGTGGGCGGTGGGCCACATCTCCACCGGCACCGTGACCGCGCCGGTACCGTCGGCGGGAAACCGCTGCGGATCGACCCGGACCAGCCCGTCGCAGATGTTCCACGAACGTCCCCGGCCGTCCACGTCGCACAGTCGTACGAAGACGTCCAGGTACTTCAGCTCGCTGCGCAGGTGGATCTCGGCCCGCACCGGCCCGACCACCTCGAGCCCGCCGGACAACGGCTCGCTGGTCCAGGTCAACACGTCGGGGCGGGCCTCGACCGGACGGTTGTCGAACGGGCCGGCCCGCTGGGCCACCAGGAGGGGACCGCCGAGCGAGGGCGTCGGGTCGGCGGGGTCGTACCAGAATCCGTCCGGTGGCGACGGCACCGGGGCCGAGGTGCGCAGGGCCGCGCCCGGGTGCAGGTACCACTGGGTCGGGTCGGCCGGTGGCGGCCAGTCGGGCAGGTCACGCCAGCCCCCGCCGTCGCCCCCGACGTGGACCCGCACCGGGGCATCGGCCGCCGTGCCGGACGCCCCCGCGCCACCACCGGTCCACTCGTCGGCGGCCCGGTCGTCGGACAGGTGGGTGCCCAGCCAGCTCAGTCCCTCCCGCAGCGCGGCCACGAAGAGCCCGGGGCTGCCGTGGGTCCACGGCCCGACGACCAGGCGCGGCCGGGCGCCGGTGGCCCGCAGCGCCATGTAGTCGCGCAGCTGCGCCGGCAGGAAGATGTCGTGCCAGCCGCTGACCATCGCCACCGGGGACCTGACCAGGTGAAGTCGGTCGTCGAAGACCCGGCTGCGCCAGTAGTCGGCCTGCGGCGTGTGGTGCCGCAGCCACTCCTGGAAGAACGGCACGGTCACCCCGGTGGCGACCCGGTCGGCCTCGATCAGTGGCAGGTGGGACAGGGCGGCGGTGAGCCTCGGCTGACCGCGTTTGAGTTCCCACTGGCGGGCCAGCCACGGCACGGTCTGTGCCTGCAGCAGCTCGGCCCAGGTCAGCACCGTGTCCAGGGCGAACGACTCCCCCGCGTAGGTGGAGTCGCGGGTGGTGGAGGCGGTGGCGACGGCGACCATCGCCCGCAGCTGCGGGCCCGCGTCCGCCGCGAGCGCCCACTGCACGAAGCCCTGGTAGCTGGCACCGAACATGCCGAACGCGCCGGTCCACCAGCGCTGCCGGCGCAGCCAGTCGAGCGTGTCGAGCCCGTCGTCACGTTCGTGCACGAACGGCTCGAACGCGCCGCCCGAACCGCCGGTGCCCCGGCAGGACTGGATGACCACGTGGAACCCCTGCTCGGCGGCGAGTCGGCAGAGCAGCCGCATCGGTCCGGCCCGGCCGTACGGGGTGCGGATCAGCACCGTGGGCGCGGCGGGCAGGTCGGGTGCGTAGTGGTCGGTGCGCAGTATCACCCCGTCGCGTACCCGCAGCGCGATGTCCCGGGTGACGGTGACCCGTCGGGTACGCGCCGGGGGCAGTCGCAGCGCGGCGGCGGCGAGTCCGGCCGCCAGACGATCCAGCACGGCTCACTCCGCCCGACGTCGGTGCGGCTCGGGCCGGGCGGCACGCACCTCGTCCCGGTGTTCCCTCAGCGAGGCACCCATCTCCGTGATGAACCGGTACACCACCTCCAGCTCCTCGTCGCGGAAGCCGGACATCACCCGGTCGGTGCGTTCGCCCAGCGGCCGGAAGAAGCCCATCGCCAGCTCGGCGCCGCGTTCGGCGTAGCGCAGCAGGACCTTGCGCCGGTCCGTGGTGTCCCGGTCACGACGCAGATGTCCGCCGCGCTCCAGCCGGTCGATCAGCGCCGTGACCGAGCCGGAGGAGAGCCCGAGGTGTTCGCCGAGCCGGCCCGGCGTGATCGGGTCGCCCACCAGCTCGGCGTCCATCACCGCGATCAGCGCCTGCAGGTCGGTGGCGTTGAGGCCGTGCTGGCCGGCGAAGGCGTGACCGACGTGCTGCGCGTCCACGCCGTACCGCCGTAGCTCTGCCGTGATCTCGGCGATCAGCACGTCCCGGCGCGTGTCGCGCCGGCGGTACATCCCGTGAGCTGCCACGTCCCGCCGCTTCCTCCCCGAGGTCCCGGGTCGCAGCATAACCGAGACGGGCCCTCGTCTCGACGGCCGAGAATCTCTCGCCACAAGAGCTGTTGCAACATCTCTCTTGATAGGCGAAACTCTCGATTGTCTAGACATTCCGTGGCTGGGGGGGCTCATGTCCGTGTTCACCCGCGTGGCAGGCGGTCGCCTGAACGCCTGGTTCACCGTCCTCGCGGCGATCCTCGTGGGCGCGGCCGTCTTCTGGCTGCCCGTCCCCGACAACCCGGCACCGGTCTCCGCCACCGGCCTGTCCGACCGCTGGCAGTCCACCCAGGTCGAGCGACTTCAGGACGAACTGCCCGCCAGCGACGTCCAGCCGGCCATCGTGGTGGTCACCCGCGACGACGGCACGCGGTTGACCGACGGCGACCGGGCCGCCGTCGCCGCCGGCACCGCCGACCTGGGCGGACTCGCCGCCGGCGGTCAGGTCGCGCCACCGCAGCTCTCCCCGGACGGCACCGTGGCGCTGGTCGCCGTGCCGCTGAGCATCGACGGTGGCCAGGAGGCGGTGGCCGCCACCGTGACCGAGGTCCGCGAGGCGCTGACGGCGCTACCGGCGGAGCTGACCGTCGAGGTGACCGGCGCGCCGGCCTTCACCGCCGATCTCACGAAGGTCTTCGCGGGCGCCGACACCACCCTGCTCGCCGTGACCGCCACCGTCGTGGCGCTGCTGCTGCTGGTCACCTACCGCAGCCCGCTGCTGTGGATGGTGCCCCTGGCCGTCGTGGCCGCCACCGAACAGGTCGCCCTGCGGGCCCTGGACACCGTCATCCCCGCCGTCGGCATCAACTTCGCCGGCGGTGCCGTCACCGGCATCGCCAGCGTCCTCGTCTTCGGTGCCGCCACCAACTACGCCCTGCTGCTGATCGCCCGCTACCGCGAGGAACTGCGCCGGGAGCCGGACCGCTTCGCCGCCATGCGCGCCGCGCTGCGCCGTACCGCCGAGCCGATCCTCGCCAGCGGCGGCACCGTCATGCTCGGCGTGCTCACCCTGCTGCTCAGCGAGCGGGAACTGAACCGGGCCCTCGCCGTCGCCTGCGCCACCGGCATCCTGCTGGCCATGGCCTCGGCCCTGCTCGTCCTGCCCGCCGCGCTGGTGCTGCTCGGACGCGGCCTGTTCTGGCCGTTCGTACCGGACGTGGGCAGCACCGGCCGGGAGGGACGCGTCTGGGGCCGCCTCGGCGCCGCCGTGATCCGCCGACCGGTCCCCGTGGCGGCCCTGGCCACCCTGCTGCTGGCCGGACTCGCACTGGGCGGCCTCGGCCTGCGCACCGGACTGTCGGAGACCGAGCAGTTCCGGGTACAGCCGGAGGCGGTCGCCGGGGCGCAGACCCTCGCCGGTGCCTTCCCGGCCGGCACGACCCAACCGGTCGCCGTGATGACCAGCCCCGACGCCGTACCCGCGGTCACCGCTGCCGCCGCCGCGGTGCCCGGGGTCGCCTCCGCCCGCCCCGGCGCCGCCGGCCCCACCGTCGCCCAGGTCGACGTCGTCCTCGACGCCGAGCCGGGCACCGCCGCCTCCGACCGGACGCTGGAGGCCCTGCGCGACGCGGTCGCCGCCGTACCCGACTCCGCGCCACCCGCGCCGGCGGACGGCGACGCCCCGGCCGGGGCCGTCGTCGGCGGCACCGTCGCCGGCACGTACGACGCCGCGGCGGCCGACGCCGAGGACCTGCGTCTCATCCTGCCGCTGATCCTGCTGCTGGTGGCCGCCGTCCTGGTGCTGCTGCTACGCGGCCTGCTCGCCCCGGTGCTGCTCGTGGTCACCGTCGTCGCGTCCTACTTCGCCAGCCTCGGCGGCGCCTGGCTGATCTTCGACCACGTCCTCGGCTTCCCCGCCCTGGACACCAGCGTGCCGCTGCTCGCCTTCGTCTTCCTCGTGGCCCTCGGTGTGGACTACAACATCTTCCTGGTCACCCGCGCCCGCGAGGACGCCCGCACCGCCGGCACCCGGGAGGGCATGCTCTCCGCGCTACGGGTCACCGGCGGCGTCATCACCAGCGCCGGCATCCTGCTCGCCGCCGTCTTCGCCGTCCTCGGCGTACTGCCGCTGATCACCCTGACCCAGATCGGAATCATCGTCTGCCTCGGCGTCCTGCTGGACACCCTGCTGGTCCGCACGGTCGTCGTCCCGGCCCTGGCGTTCCTGCTCGGGGAACGCTTCTGGTGGCCCGGCCGCATCACCGCCGATCAGAACCCGAGACAGACACACTCCGTCATCAGCGCCCGGACGTTGCGCACGTAACCCGGGTTCGGCACGGTCAGCGGCTGCCCCTCCCGGGCCACCGCCCCGTGACCGTAGTTGTACGCGGCAATGACCGCGTTCAACAGGCACGAGTTCAGCTCCGAGGTGCACAGGTCGGCGTCGAGCCGGTAGTCGGCGTCGAAGTACATGTCGCCGATGTACTTGGTCAGCCAGGCCAGGTAGGTGCCGCCGAGGTAGGCGTTGTCCCGGTAGTCCCACACGTCGTAGCTCTGCCCGAAGCGCTGGTTCATCCAGGTCGCGGTGTCCGGCATCACCTGCATCAGGCCGATGCCCCCGTCGCAGGCCACGATGTTGGACTGCCAACCGCTCTCCTGCCAGGCCGTCGCCTTGATCAGGCTCAGCGGGATGCGGATGTCCGGCGCCGACGTGGGCCAGTACGTCCGCCCGGCCGCGTCGGTCAGCGCCGCCTTGGCCTGGGCCCGGCTGGCCTGGTCGCCCTTGTAGCTGGGCTGGCAGCCGCTGGGCGCCGGCTTCGGCGGGGCCGGCGGGACCTTCGTCTCCGTCGGCGGCTTCGGCACCGCCCGCGGCGCGGTGGCCGTGGTGCGCTTCGGCTTCGGACTCGGCTTCGCCGACGACGGCGACGCGCTGGCGCTCGGGCTGGCCTTCGGGGCGGCCCCCATCGACTCCACGGCCGCCGGTGTCGCCGACGCCTCCTCCGGCGTCGGCGAGTCGTCCGGCTCCGCGGAGGCGTCCGGCAACTCCTCCGGAAGCGCCACCGGGGCCGGCAGGTCCCGCGCGGGAGTGTCCACTTCGGCGCAACCGCCGCCGGTCAGCAACAGCATCCCGGCGACCGCTGCGACGCCCCACCGTGCGACGCTGCGTCCCATGTCGACCCCCTCCGACCGTGATGAACCCGCCGCACATTAACAGCTACGGGCCGTCGCGCGTGGCCCCGCGCGACGGCTGCCGGCCCCGCTCCGGGTCGCGCCGGCGCCTCAGCCAGGGGCGGAGCGACCGCCGGCCACCGCACGGTCCCGGGTGGCCCAGGCCACCATGAACACCGCCGTCCAGGCGGCACCGAGCAGCACCGCCCCGACGGTGCCGCTGGCCGTGCTCAGGCCCAGGTACAGCCGGGCGCCGCCGATGGTGACCACACCGGCCGTCGCCACGGTCCACGCGGCCACCGCGACCGGCCACCGGGCACCCCGCGACAGCAGCCACGCCAACGTGCACAGACTCGCGGTCACCAGCACGTTCTGCGTGGAGAAGAGCACCACCCGCTCACCGGCGGCCAGGTCGGCCACCGCAGCCAGCACCACCAGCGGCACGAACGCGCCGACCGTGCCGACCACGCTGAGCAGGTCCGCCCGCCACGGCCGGTGCCGCCAGGCCTGCACCAGGGCCACCACCGCCACCACCACGATCAGCGACGAGCCACGCAGCACCGACACCGCGGCCTGCGTCGCCTCCACCGCGTCGGGCGTACGCCGGGCCGCGAACCAGCTCGCGATCGCCCCGTCGATCAGGGCCAGCCCGCTGTGCCGGACCACCGCCCGCAGGGTCCACGCGATGGCCAGTCCCACCGCGAACAGCAGCACCACCCCGGCCGCCAGGTTCGCCAGCAGGGCCCACGCCGGGCCGAGACGCAGGCTCAGCAGGAAGAACAACAACCCGTAGCGGGCCGACAGCCACCGTACCGGCGGCACCCGGGCCGCCCGGCTCAGCAACGCCCGCGCCGGGTCGGGGTTTCGGCCCAGCCACCGCCCGGCCAGCACCACCGCCACCAGCGCGGCCACCAGCACCAGCACCGCACCGGTCGCCTGGCCCAGCACCCGGGAGACCGTCTCGTACGACTCGCCCGCCAGATGTCCGACGAGCACCGAGGCGGCCACCCAGGTACCCACCCCGGCCAGGTTCCACGGCGCGAACCGGCGGTACGGCATGCCGGCCGCCCCGGCCAGCCTCGGCACCAAGGTGCGGGCGAACGCGACCCAGCGGGCGGTCAGCACACCCCGCCCACCCATCCGCCCGAGCATCGCGTCGGCGCGGGCCCACCGGTGCGTACCCACCCGGGCGCCCCATCGACTGGCCCGCAACCGCGGCCCGTACCGCCGGCCGGCGCGGAACGCCACCGCGTCACCCACCGCGGCGGCGGCGATCATCACCAGCAGCGCCGGACCGAGCCGCAGCGTACCGGCGTATGTGAGGAAGCCCACCAGCAGCAGCGTGGCCTCGCCCGGCGCCACGAGCCCGACGATCAGTGCCGTCTCGGCGGCCACGATCAACGCCGCCACCACGTAGATCAACGACGGCGGCAGGTTCTGTAACGAGCTCAGCAGGTCGTGCACGGCGCCCCCGGATCACCTCAGCCAGACCACCCCGCAAGTGTGACAGCGGCCGCCCCGGCGAGCCGGTACGCACCCAGGGTGACCCCCGACGCCGTGGCGCAACCCCACAGGCGGGAGGATGGAGCCCATGCAGCTTCGCACCGACCTCCGCAACGTCGCCATCATCGCTCACGTCGACCACGGCAAGACCACCCTGGTCGACGCCATGCTGCGGCAGGCCGGCGCCTACGGCGCCCGGGGCGAGGTGACCGAGCGGGTGATGGACTCGATGGACCTCGAACGGGAGAAGGGCATCACCATCCTGGCCAAGAACACCGGCGTCCGCTACCTGCCGGCCGACGGCTCGGACCCGGTCACCATCAACATCATCGACACCCCCGGCCACGCCGACTTCGGCGGCGAGGTCGAGCGCGGACTGACCATGGTCGACGGGGTGGTGCTGCTGGTCGACGCCAGCGAGGGACCGCTGCCGCAGACCCGCTTCGTGCTCCGCAAGGCCCTCAAGGCCCGGATGCCGATCATCCTCGTGATCAACAAGGTGGACCGACCGGACGCCCGGATCAAGGAGGTCGTCGACGACACCTACGAGCTCTTCCTCGATCTCGACGCCGACGAGGAGCAGATCGACTTCCCGATCGTCTACGCCTGCGCCCGGGACGGCATCGCCTCCCTGACCCAGCCCGCAGACGGTTCGGTGCCACAGGACAGCCACAGCCTGGAGCCGCTGTTCCGCACCCTGCTGGACACCATCCCGCCGCCCGCGTACGACGAGAGCGCCCCGCTGCAGGCGCACGTCACCAACCTCGACGCCTCGCCGTTCCTCGGCCGTCTCGCGCTGTGCCGGGTCCGCCAGGGCACCATCGCCAAGGGCCAGACGGTGGCCTGGTGCCGCACCGACGGCAGCACCCAGCGGGTCCGCATCTCCGAGCTGCTGATGACCGAGGGCCTGGAGCGCAAGCCCGCCGACAGCGCCGGCCCGGGTGACATCATCGCGGTGGCCGGCATCCCCGAGATCATGATCGGCGAGACCCTCGCCGACGCCGAGAATCCGGTGCCGCTGCCGCTGATCACCGTCGACGAGCCGGCGATCTCGATGACCATCGGCACCAACAACTCCCCCCTGGTCGGCCGGGTCAAGGGCGCCAAGGTCACCGCCCGCATGGTCAAGGACCGGCTGGACAAGGAACTCGTCGGCAACGTCTCGCTGCGGGTGCTGCCCACCGAGCGCCCCGACGCCTGGGAGGTGCAGGGCCGCGGCGAACTCGCCCTGGCGATCCTGGTCGAGCAGATGCGCCGCGAGTCCTACGAGCTGACCGTCGGCAAGCCGCAGGTGGTGACCCGGGAGATCGACGGACGCACCTGCGAACCGGTGGAGCGGCTCACCATCGACGCCCCCGACGAGTACCTGGGCGCGATCACCCAGCTGCTGGCCACCCGCAAGGGTCGGATGGAGCAGCTGGTCAACCACGGCACCGGCTGGATCCGGATGGAGTGGCTGGTCCCGGCGCGCGGCCTGATCGGCTTCCGCACCGAGTTCCTCACCGAGACCCGGGGCACCGGCATCCTGCACCACGTCTTCGAGTCCTACGAGCCCTGGTTCGGCGAACTGCGGACCCGCAACAACGGCTCGCTCGTCGCCGACCGGGCCGGTGCCGCCACCGCGTTCGCCATGATGAACCTCCAGGAGCGCGGCACGCTCTTCGTCGAGCCCGGCACCGAGGTGTACGAAGGCATGATCGTCGGAGAGAACTCCCGCTCCGACGACATGGACGTCAACATCACCAAGGAGAAGAAGCTCACCAACATGCGCTCCTCCACGGCGGAGGAGACCGAGAAGCTGATCCCGCCGCGCAAGCTCTCGCTGGAGCAGGCGCTGGAGTTCTGCCGCGAAGACGAGTGCGTCGAGGTCACCCCGGCGGCCGTCCGCATCCGCAAGGTCGTGCTCGACCAGACCCAGCGGGCCCGTACCGCGGCCCGGCGCAAGCACGCCGGCTGACCGGCCGATGGCCGCAGACGACCTCCACGCGCGGCTGGACCGGGAGCCGGGCACGATTTCGGTGTGGGCGGGGCCACTCGGCTCCCCGCCCACCTGGACCCGGCACGCGGAGGTCACCCACTACGCGGCGAGCACGATGAAACTGGCCGTGCTCGCCGCGCTGCACCGCGCGGCCGAGGCCGGCGACCTCGATCCGGACGCCCCGGTCGAGGTCGTCAACCGGTTCACCTCCGCCCGGCCGGACGCCCCGCCGTACTCCTGCCGCCGCGAGTACGACAACGACGAGGCCGTGTGGCAGCGCCTCGGCGGGCAGGCGTCACTGCGCTGGCTCGCCGACCGGATGATCGTCCGCTCCAGCAACCTCGCCACCAACCTGGTCATCGAACACGTCGGCCTGCCCGCCGTGGCCCGGGTGTGGCAGCTGGCCGGTGCCCGGCACAGCGTCACCGGACGCGGGATCGAGGACTTCGCCGCCCGCGAGGCCGACATCACCAACCTCGTCACCGCCGCCGACCTGGCCGCGCTGCTCGGGGCCGTCGCCACCGGCACCACCCGCCCCGGTCCGATCACCTCGCCCGCCGGCTGCGCGGCCATGCTCGACGCGCTCTGCGCCCAGCAGATCCGCCAGGACATCGCCGAGGGACTACCCGCCGGCACCCGGCTCGCCCACAAGAACGGTTGGGTACGCGGCGTACGACACGGCGCTGCCGTGGTCTACCCCGACGACGCCCCCGCCTACCTGCTCGTCGTCTGCACCACCGCCGACGAGGGCGAGGGTCGGGCCGACGCCGACGCCCGGGAACTGGTGGCCGACATCTCCCGCCGGGTCTGGCAGGCCCGCCACGACCTGGGCGCGCTCACTCCAGCAGGTTCGCCCGCAGCGCCGCCACCGTCTCCCCGCTGATCCCCAGACCGTCGCGCAGGTACGCCCCGAACGATCCGTGTACCCGCCGCACCTGCTCGTAGGCGGCATCGAGATACTCCGGGCGGACCTCCAGCACCGGCCGCACGGCCGCTTCGTCGAGCCCCGGGTGGCGCCGCCGCATCGCCTCGATGAGCACCTCGCGCAGGCTCGCCGTCAGCGGATTGTTGGCCAGGTAGTCGGCCCGGATCGCGGCCTCGTCCACGCCGAGGGCGTGCAGCAGCACCACGGTCAGCCAACCGGTGCGGTCCTTGCCGGCCGAGCAGTGGTAGACCAGCGGAAGGTTGCCGGCGTCGGCCGCCAGCCGTACCGCCGCGGCGAACCCCTCCCGGGCCGGGTCCCCCGTGACGAACCAGCGGTAGATCGCCGCCATCGCCGCCGGGGTCCCCTGCCGCGCCAACTCGGCGTACCCGCTCAGGTCGTGGCCGAGCAGCACGGCCGAGACGTAGGTGAAGACCGGATGCGCCGGGTCGTGCACCGGCAGGTGCACCACCGTCGGCTCCCCGGCCAGCCGGTCCGGCGGCGCCACCGACACCTCGGCGTGGGCCCGTAGGTCCACCACACAGGCCGGTTCGAGCTTCGCCAGCACCGGCAGGTCCTCGTCGGTCAGCCGGCCCAGCGCCGGTGTACGGATGAGTCGTCCCGCGCGTACCCGCCGGCCCCCGGCGCCGATCAGGCCGCCGAGGTCCCGCGCGTTGGGTGCGCCGACGAGCGTCCAGTCCGTGCTCACGCGCTCGCTCATGTTCCCCCCCCCTCGCGTACCGGGTGCCGCACCCGACGGTCGTCGCGGTACGCGCCCGCCCGGTCGTGGAGCTGGCCGGTGTCGAACGGTACCCGTCCTCGTCCGGTCGGCCGCAGCCGGTCGCGGCGCCACCTCGACGTCGCGTAAAGATTCAGACTGATGAATTGATGTGTGGCGACGCCGCTCCTATGGTCTGAGCAACGGGGGTGCGACCGACCGGGGTGATCGCGCGGCACGGCACCGAGGCGGTGTCCGGGTCGCCGTCGCCGCCCTGTGGAGATCCCCCGACGCGGTCCGGCCGGTGGACGCCCCGGCGCTCGGCTCAACCGCCGACGTCGGGGCGTGGGTCACCGGCCCTGACCTGCCGCCTGCCTCGCACGGCCGACAGCCGCCCCCGGAAGGCCGCGAATCAGCGACGGACTCCGGTCAGCTCGCGTCGCTGATCCCGGGATGACCTGACCAGACTCGCCACCGTGGCCACCGCCAGCGCTCCCAGGATGACCAGCAGCGACAGCCAGATCGGGACGTGCGGCGCCCAGCCGACGTGCTCGCCGTTGTTGATGAACGGCAGGTTGTTCTCCGCCAGCGCCTCCAGGATCAGCTTGACCCCGATGAAACCGAGCACCACCGCGAGCCCGTGACTCAGGTAGATCAACCGTTCGAGGAGCCCACCCAGCAGGAAGTAGAGCTGCCGCAACCCCATCAACGCGAACACGTTGGCGGTGAAGACGAGGTACGGCTCGTGGGTGATCCCGAAGATCGCCGGGATCGAGTCGAGAGCGAAGATCAGATCGGTGGTGCCGATGGCGATCATGACGATGAGCATCGGCGTGAACATCCGCCGGCCGTTCTCCCGCACCACCACCCGAGCACCGTCATAGCCCCGCGAGATGGGCAACGCTCGCCGGCTCCAGCGGATGAGCACGTTCTCGGTGAACTCCTCCTCGCTCGACTCACCCTGCCGGGCCAGGTTGATCGCCGTGTAGATCAGGAACGCGCCGAAGACGTAGAAGACCCAGGTGAACTGCGAGATCAACGCCGCGCCCGCGGCAATGAACCCACCCCGCATGACCAGCGCCAGGACGATGCCGATGAGCAGCACCTTCTGCTGGTACTGCCGGGGAACCGCGAACCGGGCCATGATGATCACGAATACGAAGAGGTTGTCCACGGAGAGGCTGTACTCGGTCAGCCATCCGGTGTAGAACTGGCCGGCCACGCTCGCCCCGGCGGTGAGCCAGAGCCCGCCGCCGAAGAGCAGGGCCAACCCGACGTAGAAGGCGACCCAGAGACTCGACTCCCGCACACTCGGCTCGTGCGGCCGGCGCCCGATGATGAGCAGGTCCACCACGAGGACCGCAGTCAGGGCCACGAGTGTGGCCGCCCACACCAGTCCGGACACGTTCACAGTCTCATTCCTCCCGGCAGCCGCGCAGCAACCGGCACACGGTACGCCCTCGGGTGCGGGTGAGCGGCCCCACCCTGGCTGAGCATCCTAGGAGGATGGGTTGTCAGTTGACCGCCCTCCGCCCACGCAGTCAGTGGGTGGGAAAGCCGCCCGGGTCGGCGTCGACCCGCCCAACGGTGTGGCAGGCTGCCGCCATGGTGCTTGAGGTAGCGCTCATCGATGTCACTCCCGGCCACGAGGAGGCGTTCGCCGCCGCGTACGCCCAGGGGCACAAGCTGCTCGCGGGCACGCCCGGCTGCCGCTCGGTACGCATGACCCGGGGCATCGAGTCCCCCAGCCGCTTCGTGCTGCTGGTGGAGTGGGACTCGGTCGAGGCACACGAGCAGAACTTCCGGGCCTCGGAGCGGTTCGTCGGGTGGCGCGAGCTGATCGGCCCGCACTTCGCCGCCCCGCCGCGGGTCGAGCACTTCGTGGACGTACCCGCCTGACGGACACCGGGTCACCACACACCGACCCGAGAAACTGTCACACCGGCCACCTATCGTGCATCTCGCGTCGGAACCGGACCCGACGGCTTCGGGGGCGCCGGGCCCGGTTCCGACGCGCAGCGGGCTTCCGCGTTCGGGTGCAGGGCCCGGCCGGGCCTTCCGGCCACCATGGCCCGGGCGGCTCCGCGCCCCGGTCGCCGTGGGGGTCGTCAACCGGCGAGCCGGCGTTCCAGCAGCCGCACGGTCTCCTCCTCCGGCAGGGCCGCCGCCAGCAGGCTCTCGGTGATCCGCTCGTACCGGTCCACGTCGGTGGCGGTGGTCAGCCGGACATCCGTGGTCAGCGCCTCCAGCATCACCGTGCGCGGGTCCGCCGGGTCGGGAAAGGAATAGCAGGAGAACGGGGTGAGCGGCAGCGGACCCCGACCCGCCCCGGTCGACAGCAGTCGGATCGTCACGTGCGGCAGGGCGGCCAGTTCCAGCAGGTGCCGCACCTGGTCGCGCCAGACCTCCACCGGGTCGTCGCCCGGTTCGCAGGCCAGTTCGGTGATCAGCGCCGTGTAGCGGGGCGGCTCGACACGGCGGAGCACCGCGTGCCGCGCGGCCCGGGCCCGCAGGTCGGCCTCCACATCCACGGTCGGGTCGATCAGCTGACCGGCGACGATGCGCAGCCGGGCGTACGCCGGGGTCTGCAGCAGGCCCGGCACGATCGCCGGCTGGTACTCGACGATGCCCGCCGCGCCGGCTTCGAGTTCGGCGTACGTGCGCTGCCGCTCGCTCATCTCCCCCAACGACCTCCACCACCCACGGCTGGTCGCCGCGTCCCGGGCGATGACGATCAGGGCGTCCCGCTGCATCGACGGCACCTCGTAGACGTCGAGCAGGTCGAGCACGTCCGCCAGATCAGGCCGGCTCTGCCCCAACTCGATGCGGGACAGCTTGGAGGTGGACGCCCACCCGAGCCGCTCACACACCTGTTCCAGCGTCAGCGACTCCCGCCGGCGTAGCTGACGCAATTCGGCGCCCAGTCGCGCACGTCGAATGACCGGACTCGTTGGCAACGGCATCCCTGCCTCCCCACCGAGGGAGAGTACGCACGGCGATCACTTAGCGCAATAGGACGCTCGCATTCCGCTATTCTCCCACCGTAGGAAGTGGACGGTCCGCCCGGCGGGATCCGCCCGGGCCGGTCGAGCCGTCACCCGGGACACCCCGCCCGGCCCTACCGCACCCCGGCGGCGTCCATCCCACGCAGCTCCTTCTTCAGCTCGCCGATCTCGTCGCGGATCCGCGCCGCCAGCTCGAACTGCAGCTCCCGCGCGGCCGCCAGCATCTGGTCGTTGAGTTCCTGGATGAGCTGCGCCAGCTCGGCTCGCGCCATGCCCTCCCTGGCCGGCGCGCCCGCCCCGGGGCGGACCCGACTACGCGTCTCCTTCACCGGCGCCTTGCCCCGCGACAACTGCCGCACCGCACCGCCGACCCGCGTGGCCTCGGTGTCCTCCGCCTCACGGTAGATGTCGTCGAGGATGTCGTGGATCTTCTTGCGCAGCGGCTCGGGGCTGATGCCGTGCGCCTCGTTGTGCGCGATCTGCTTGGCCCGCCGCCGGTTCGTCTCCTCGATCGCGTCCGCCATCGACGGCGTGATCTTGTCGGCGTACATGTGCACCTGACCGGAGACGTTACGGGCCGCCCGGCCGATGGTCTGGATCAACGACCGGCCGCTGCGCAGGAAGCCTTCCTTGTCCGCGTCCAGGATCGCCACCAACGACACCTCGGGCAGGTCGAGACCCTCCCGCAGCAGGTTGATGCCGACCAGCACGTCGTAGTCGCCCCGGCGCAACTCCCGCAACAGCTCCACCCGGCGCAGCGTGTCCACCTCGGAGTGCAGGTAGCGCACCCGGATGCCGTTCTCCAGGAGGTAGTCCGACAGATCCTCGGCCATCTTCTTGGTCAGGGTGGTGACCAGCACCCGCTCGTCGCGCTCGGTACGCAGCTTGATCTCGTGCATCAGGTCGTCGATCTGCCCCCTGGTGGGCTTGACCACCACCTCCGGGTCGACCAGACCGGTCGGGCGGATCACCTGCTCCACGAACTCGCCCTGGGCGTGCTCCAGTTCCCACGGGCCGGGGGTCGCCGACAGGAAGACCATCTGGCCGACCCGGTCCAGGAACTCGTCGAACCGCAGCGGGCGGTTGTCGGCCGCGCTGGGCAACCGGAACCCGTGGTCGATCAGCATCCGCTTACGGGAGGCGTCGCCCTCGTACATGCCGCCGATCTGGGGAATCGTCACGTGCGACTCGTCGATCACGGTGAGGAAGTCGTCGGGAAAGTAGTCGAGCAGGCAGTGCGGCGGGCTGCCGGGCAGCCGGCCGTCGATGTGCATCGAGTAGTTCTCGATGCCCGAGCAGAAGCCCACCTGCCGCATCATCTCGATGTCGTAGGTGGTGCGCATCCGCAGCCGCTGCGCCTCCAGCAGCTTGCCCTGCCGCTCCAGCTCGGCCAGCCGCTCGCCCAGCTCGGTCTCGATGTCGCGGACCGCCCGTTCCATCCGCTCCGGCCCGGCCGCGTAGTGCGTCGCCGGGAAGATCAGCAGATGGTCCACCTCCCGCACCACGTCACCGGTCAACGGGTTGAGGTAGTAGAGCTTCTCCACCTCGTCACCGAAGAGCTCGATGCGCACGGCGAGTTCCTCGTACGCCGGAATGATCTCCAGTGTGTCGCCGCGGACCCGGAAGGTGCCGCGCTGGAAGGCCATGTCGTTGCGGGTGTACTGGATGTCGACCAACCGGCGCAGCAGTTGGTCACGGTCGAGTTCCTGGCCGACGGCCACCCGCACCGCGCGGTCGAGGTACTCCTCCGGGGTGCCCAGTCCGTAGATCGCCGAGACGGTCGCGACCACCACCACGTCGCGGCGGGTGAGCAGCGACATCGTCGCCGAGTGCCGCAGCCGCTCGACCTCCTCGTTGATCGAGGAATCCTTCTCGATGTAGGTGTCGGTCTGCGGAATGTACGCCTCGGGCTGGTAGTAGTCGTAGTAGGAGACGAAGTATTCCACCGCGTTGTCCGGCAGCAGCTCGCTGAACTCCTTCGCCAGCTGCGCGCAGAGGGTCTTGTTGGGTGCCAGCACCAGGGTGGGCCGCTGGAGGCGCTCGACGAGCCAGGCGGTGGTGGCGCTCTTGCCGGTGCCCGTGGCACCGAGCAGCACCGTGTGCCGGTCACCGCGGCGAACCCGCCGCTCAAGATCGTCGATCGCCGCCGGCTGGTCGCCGGCCGGCTGAAAGTCGCTGACGACCTGGAAGCGGCCGTCGAGCCGGGGTATGTCGAGCGCCATGAGACCAACGGTACGCCGGGGCACCGACAGTGAACCCGTTTCCACCTCCCGGGCGGCCCGACGGACCACGAGGTCGGCGGCGGCGAACCCGGATCCGTTGCTCCACCCGTCGGCAGGGAACCGGCCCGCGACGACTACGTGCGGCACTTGATCGGCTTCGATATTCGCATTGTGTGGTTCTTCTCACCCGGCTACGCTTTTCCCGTAGGCCGCTCGCGGCGGCCGACCGGGCCGGTGGCGGGCCGCACAGGCCACGCCGCCCCCGGCACCGAGGGTCGCAGCACCCGGCATGCCTGGCGTGCGCACCGGACGTGGTCGCGCCGAGGGCGCAGACCGGCCGCCGCGAGCGCCCCTGCTCGTCACCCCGGCACGGTCCCGCCCGTTCATCCTCCCGTGGAGAACAGCTCACGACCGGCACCCGAGACCCGTCGGCGTCGCGCGGCCGGCCGCCGCCACCGCGCCGGCATCGTGCCACCGGCCGCGCTCAACCTGACCGTCGCCGAGCCGGCCGCCCGGCGACCCGAGGCACGGCCGGGCGTCCGGCGGGCCGTGGTACCCGGCGGGCTGCTCGACCTGGCCGCCGGCAACCGGGCCGAGGAGGAGGATCTGGCCGTGACGGCCACCGCAGCGGACGACCCGCGGCGCACGGCCAACCGCCGGCGACGGCTCACCCTCGCGGGGCTGGCCCTCACCGCGGTGCTCTCCGCCGTGATGCTGGTGGCCACCCTGGTCAACTGGGCACCCGACGGGCCGCCGCCCCGGGATCTGACGGCGGCCGAACGGGAACGCCTGGCCGCCATGCGGGTGACCAACTACCGCGACCTGCGGGCCGGGCTGCGGGTCACCGCCGGCGACGGCGCGACCCGCACGGACCTCCTCGGCTGGGTCGACTGGGCCCGCGGGCTGGCCTACCTCGACGTGGGTGGACCCGGCGCGGGCCCGCTGCGCGGACTGGCCCAGGCCACCCCCACCGCACTGGTGATCAGGCCCGACCCGACGGCCGTACCGACACCCGCCATGCCACCACTGGTGCCTCCGGCCGACGGCTGGCGGCTGCCCACCGACCGTGGCCTCGACCCGCTGCTCGGGCTGATCTTCACACTGGCCGCCGACCGGCCCGAGCCGGTGGACGGCTGGACCGGCCGCTGGGTGGGCCGGGAGCACCTCAACGGCGAGACCGTCGACGTCCTGGAGGTGTCGACCCCGGCCCCGGACGCCTTCACGAACCGCACCCCCGATGCCGCCGCCTCCGATGGCCGTGCCCCGGCCCGCTACTGGCTGGATGCGGCCGGCCGGCTGCACCGGGTCCAGGCCGACCTCGCCGGGATCGGGCCGGTGACGGTGGCCCTGAACCGGGCCGACCGGCCGACGCTGCGGCCGGTCGAGGCGCTCGGCGGTCGCCCCGGCCTGCCCCGCGCCCTGACCGCCGCGGAACGGGACCGCTGGCGTCGGCTGCCGGCCCGCCTGCGGGCCGCCGGTGGCGCGACCGTCACCCTGACCGGTCCCGTCTCCGCCGCCACCAACCTGCGCGGCGGCGGCTGGCTGAGCTGGACGTCGGGTACCGCGTACCTCGGCATCACCGACCTGGACGCGGAGGGCCGGCGCACCCTGGTACGCCACCACGGCGGCAAGGTCACCCGGATCGACGACGCCGCGACGGCCGGCGGGTCGACGCGTCCGCCACTGCCGCCACCGGCCACCGGCTGGCGGGCCGGGCCACACCGCACGGAGGCCCTGCAACCGCTGGTGGACGCCGCGCTACGGGCGGGCCGGACCGGCCCCCAGGGCAGCGCACGCCGGGTACGTGGCGACAGCCTCGCCGGTGCCACGGTCGACGTGGTGCAGGTCGACACCGCTCGGGGGCCGCGGCGCTACTGGGTCGACCGGAACGGAATGCTGCGCCGGGTGGAGCTGCCGACCCGGGCCGGCGTCTGGGCGCAGCTCGACCTCGACCCGGGCCGGGTGCCGCGGTTGACACCGCCGCCCGCGAAACGCTGACCGGGGCGCACCGTTCCGCTCCGACGCCCGCGGTCTCAGGGGCGCCAACCGGTACGCGCCGCCCACTCCTCCGCCCGCAGGTGCTCCTCGTCGAACCACGGGTCCTTCGCCGTGGCGTACGAGCCGCTGTCCGGCGCGGACGCCGCCAGCTCCCGCTTGAGCACCAGGTACGCGGCCCGCTGGTCGGGGTCGGCCCGCAGGTGGTCGCGCATCAGCAGGGCGTACCGCCAGCCGGGTGAGTCGGCCACCCGCACGTGCAGGTGAACCGGGCGGGCCGGATCGGCGCTGCCGTGCAGCCGCTTCTCCCACCGGCGGCTGCCGGCCGGTCGGGGACTGTCCCACCACTCGCCGGGCAGCCGGGGAAAGCCGGCCTCGGCCAGCCGCTCGACCAGCATGCCGTCCGCCTCGGCGAGCGACGGCACGCTGAGCTGGATGTCGATGATGTCCTTGGCGGCCAGACCGGCGACGGCGGTCGAGCCGATGTGATCGATGCGCAGGTCGGCGGGGGCGATGGCGTGCCGGATCCGGGCCGCCAGCCGGGCGTACTGCTGGGGCCAGGTGGGGTCGGGCGCGGCCAGGCTGACCCGCTCCACCTGAACCGCCCGCCGGTCTCGCACGTTGGCCTCGAAGGGCACCAGCCGGTCGCGCCAGAGGGCGTCGACCACCGCGTGCAGTTGATCGAGAGTGCCCTCGTTGGTCAGCAGCACGTCCGCCACCGCCGCCCGGCGGGCGTCGTCGGCCTGGGCGGCGATCCGGCGCTGGGCCTCCGCCCGGTCCATCCCCCGGTCGCGGGCCAGCCGCGTCAGGCGGGTCTCCACGGCCGTCTGCACCACGACCACCAGGTGGTACGCGGGCGCCAGCCCCACCTCGGCCAGCAGCGGGACGTCGTTGACCACCACGGCGTCCGGCGGCGCGGCCGCGGACAGTTCGGCGGTACGGGCCCGGACCCGGCCGTGGACGATCGCCTCCAGCCTGCGCCGGGCCGACTCGTCGGTGAAGACCAGATCACCCAGGGCGGCCCGGTCCAGAGCCCCGTCGGCGTCCAGCACCCGGTCGGAGAAGGCGGCGACGACCTCGGCGAGGCCCTCGGTGCCGGGCGCCACCACCTCCCGCGCGAGTTGGTCGGCGTCGATCAGCACCGCGCCGCGCTCGACCAGCCGGCGCGCCACCGCGCTCTTGCCCGAACCGATCCCGCCGGTCAACCCCACCCTCAGCACGGCACCCAGTCAACCCGATCATGCCCTTCCCGCCAACCCACCCCGCTCCCCCACCCCCGCCCCACCCGCCCACCCGGCGTCGATCATGAGGTTGACGGCAGTTGTTGATCTTCAAAGTGCCGCCAACCTCATGATCAACGGGATGAGTGGGGTGGGAGGGGGTGATGGCGGAGGGCCCCGCCTCGACCCGGAGTACCGGGGTCGGGGCGGGGCCCTCCGTTGTCAGCGACGGCGCGGCGTCACGCGCCGACGTGGTCGGGTCACTTGCCGCCGGCGAGCTTCTCCCGCAGCGCGGCGAGCGCCTCGTCGGTGGCCAGCGTGCCCGCCGGCTCCTCGGCCTGCCGGCTGGGCGCCGCGCTGGTCGAGGTGGTGGTGCCGCCGGTGGGCGCCGGCTGCGGGTTGGCAGCGGCCTCGGCCTCGGCGGCCCGGGAGGTCTGCACCTGCTTCTGGTGCGCCTCCCAGCGCTGCCGCGCCTCGGCGTACTGCGTCTCCCACGTCTCGCGCTGCTTCTCGTACCCCTCGAGCCACTCGCCCGTCTCCGGGTCGAAGCCCTCCGGGTAGATGTAGTTGCCCTCGTTGTCGTAGGTCGCGGCCATGCCGTAGAGGGTCGGGTCGAAGTGCTCCTCGCCCTCGACGAAGCCCTCGTTGGCCTGCTTGAGCGACAGCGAGATCCGGCGGCGCTCCAGGTCGATGTCGATGACCTTGACCATGACCTCGGAGCCGACCTGGACGACCTGCTCGGGGATCTCCACGTGACGCTCGGCCAGCTCGGAGATGTGGACCAGACCCTCGATGCCGTCGTCCACCCGGACGAAGGCGCCGAACGGCACCAGCTTGGTGACCTTACCCGGCACGATCTGCTGGATCGCGTGGGTCCGGGCGAACTGACGCCACGGGTCCTCCTGGGTCGCCTTCAGCGACAGCGAGACCCGCTCGCGGTCCAGGTCGACGTCCAGGACCTCGACCTCGACCTCCTGGCCCACCTCGACGACCTCGGACGGGTGGTCGATGTGCTTCCAGGACAGCTCGGAGACGTGCACCAGACCGTCCACGCCGCCCAGGTCGACGAAGGCGCCGAAGTTGACGATCGAGGAGACGACGCCCTTGCGGACCTGCCCCTTCTGGAGCTTGTTGAGGAACTCGGTACGCACCTCGGACTGCGTCTGCTCCAGCCAGGCCCGGCGGGACAGCACCACGTTGTTGCGGTTCTTGTCCAGCTCGATGATCTTGGCTTCGAGCTCGCGGCCGACGTACGGCTGCAGGTCACGCACGCGCCGCATCTCGACCAGGGAGGCCGGCAGGAAGCCGCGCAGCCCGATGTCGAGGATGAGGCCACCCTTGACCACCTCGATGACCGAGCCGCGGACGACGCCGTCCTCGTCCTTGATCTTCTCGATCGTGCCCCAGGCCCGCTCGTACTGTGCCCGCTTCTTCGAGAGGATCAGCCGACCCTCCTTGTCCTCCTTCTGAAGGACAAGGGCCTCGATGTGGTCGCCCACCGAGACGACCTCTGCCGGGTCCACGTCGTGCTTGATCGACAACTCACGAGAGGGGATGACACCCTCGGTCTTGTAGCCGATGTCGAGCAGGACCTCGTCCCGATCGACCTTGACGACGGTGCCTTCGACAATGTCGCCGTCGTTGAAGTACTTGATGGTCTCGTCGATCGCGGCGAGGAAAGCCTCCTCAGAGCCGAGATCGTCGACGGTGACCTTGGTGGCGCTCGAGGGGGCCTCGATGCTGCTCGTCATGTGGGCGGTTGCTCCGGTCGGATGGTGTGTCACAGCAGGCTGGTGTCGCGGTGACCTGTGTGCGCCAACGGATCCGCCGGCGGGCCCACCCGGAAATCGCTGAACGACATCGTGATGTGACTCCGTCGACCGCGCACCTGCTCCCTGCCGAGGCACACGATCCGCGAGCGCATCGTCTACCCTACCTGCTGCATTACCACAGCGTGCAAGCCCTCCCGTCTCCTCATCGGCGCACCAGCCGCGAAAGCGGAGATTTCGACCAGCGCGCCCGATGGCGGAGCGGGCCGCCGCCCGCCGTGCCGGAGTGAAGGCCTAGCGTGGCCTGGTGACCGACGACGACCGGGTGACCCGGCGCCGGGTCGACGAGGCCGAGGCCCGCGACGCCAACCGACGCTGGTGGGACGCCGACGCCGACGCGTACCAGGCGGAACACGGCAGCTTCCTGGGCGACGTGGACTTCGTCTGGTGCCCGGAGGGCCTGCGCGAGGCCGACGCCCGGCTGCTCGGCGACGTGACCGGGCGGTGGGTGCTGGAGGTCGGCTGCGGGGCGGCGTCCTGCTCCCGCTGGCTGGCCACCCAGGGTGCCCGCCCGGTCGCGGTGGACCTGTCCGCCGGCATGTTGCGGCACGCGGCGCAGGCCAGCGCCCGCAGTGGGGTACGCGTCCCGCTGGCCCAGGCCGACGCGCTGGCGCTGCCCTTCGCCGACGAGACCTTCGACACCGCCTGCACGGCGTTCGGCGCGGTGCCGTTCGTCGAGGACTCGGCGGCGCTGATGCGCCAGGTGCACCGGGTGCTACGACCCGGCGGCCGGTGGGTGTTCTCGGTAACCCACCCGATGCGCTGGATCTTCCTGGACGACCCCGGCGAGGGCGGACTGACCGCCGTGCACTCGTACTTCGACACCCGGCCCTACGTGGAGCAGGACGAGCACGGCCGGGCCAGCTACGTCGAGCAGCACCGCACCCTCGGCGACCGGGTACGCGAACTGGTCGGTGCCGGCTTCCGGCTGCTGGACCTGGTGGAACCGGAGTGGCCCGAGGGACACGAGGGGGTCTGGGGGCAGTGGAGCCCGCTGCGCGGCCGGCTCTTCCCCGGCACCGCCATCTTCGTGGCTGAGAAACAGGCCCACTGAGCGGCACCACACTCGTGGTGCGACCCGGACCCCGCCAGCGGCAGTACCCTCAGGTCATGAGCGCCGAGCCCATCCCGACATCACCTGGCCCCTGGTGTCCGGACCCGATGCGGCAGCAGCGTGCCGACTACACGCTGGAGGACCTGCTCGCCCTGCCGGACGACGCCCCCCGCGTCGAACTCGTCGACGGAGTCATCCACGTGACACCCTCCCCCACCCTGGGCCATCAGGACATTTCCAGCCTGGTGTGGCTGTGGCTCCGCGCCCACGCGCCGGCCCACCTGCGCGCCGCCCAGGCGGTCGGCGTCGGGCTCAGCCACAACACCAGCCGGCAACCGGACGTGCTGCTGTGCCACGCGGCACTGCCGTCCGACCGGTCCCGACTGCGGCCGGCGGACGTCGTCCTGGCCGTCGAGGTCGTCTCGCCGGGCACCCGCCGGGTCGACCGGTTCGCCAAACCAGGCGAGTACGCCGCCGCCGGCATCCCCTTCTACTGGCGCATCGAGCAGGACCCGGTACACCTGTACGCGTACCGCCTCGGTGACCGGATCGGGCCGGGCGGGGAGCGACAGTACGAACTCGTCGCCGACAGCGCGGAGCTGGTCGAGCTGACCGAGCCGTTCGACATCAAGCTGGCGATCAGCGAAATCACCCACTAGGGCCCGACTGGCGCCACCGACAGGTCCACTTGAGTTCACCCGCGTTCCCTAGCGTCCGGTTCCATGAGAGAGATCACCACCAGGCGCCTGGGTCGGGTCCTCGCCGGCGCCGGCGTCCTCGTCCTCACCCTCAGCCTGAGCGGCACCGCGTCCCTCGCCGGCGCTCCGAAGGTCGCCACGCCGACGCTGACCGGCTTCGCGTCGCTGCCCGCCGCCAGCTTCGTACCGGGCAGTGAACCCTCCGGCAGCCTCATCACCGGCAACACCAACGGCTACGCCACCCCCTTCGCCGACCAGCCCATCCAGGGCTTCTCCGGTATCGCCGACAACGGCGACGGCACCTTCGACGTGCTGTCCGACAACGGCTACGGCAACCAGGCGAACTCGGCCGACTTCCTGCTGCGCATCCACCGGCTCGCCCCGGTGTTCGCCACCGGCACGGTCGACGTGGTCGGCGGCATCAACCTCACCGACCCCGCCGGGCACGTCCCGTGGCAGCTGACCCGCGCCGACCGGGTGCTCACCGGCGCCGACTTCGACGTCGAGTCGATCGTCAAGGCGGCGGACGGCACCTACTGGATCGGTGACGAGTTCGGTCCGTACCTGCTGCACTTCGACCGGGCGGGCCGGCTGCTGCGGGCACCGGTCCCGCTTGACGGCGTGGTCGCACCGGAAACCGCCGCGCGCACCGGCGTCCCCGCCACCCTCGCCAGCAGCCGGGGCTTCGAGGGCCTGGTCGCCTCCCCCGACGGCCGCCACCTCTACGCGATGCTGGAGGGCACCGTCCAGGGCGACACCCCGGGCGACCTGCGGCTCAACGAGTTCGACCTGCGGACCGGCCGCTACACCGGCAAGCGCCACACCTACCGGCTGGAGGCGCCGAACCTCGCCATCGGTGACGCGATCGCGATAGACCGGCACCGCTTCCTGATCATCGAGCGGGACGGCGGCCAGGGCCCCACCGCCGTGATCAAGCGGCTCTACGTAGCCGACACCCGCGACCGGGACAAGGACGGCCTGCTGGACAAGACGCTGCTGGTCGACCTGATGAACGTCGCCAACCCGAAGCGGTTGGGTGGCTTCGACACCACCTTCACGTTCCCGTTCCAGACCATCGAGAACGTGGTGATCCTGGACAAAAAGCGGGTCGCGGTGCTCAACGACAACAACTTCCCGTTCTCCACCGGCCGCGCCCCCGGCGTGGCCGAGGACAACGAGTGGATCGTCATCACGCTGCCCCGCTCGCTCGACCCCGACCCGCGCATCCTCCGCTAGGCCGCGACCGGCCCGCCCCCGGTGACCCCGTGGGCGGGCCAGCGCGTTTTCACCGGTCCGGCCCGGGTACCCGGTCGGCATGGCCGACGAGGAGTTCCGCCGGGGCGACCACGTCTCCTGGGCCAGCCACAGCGGCCGGGCCCACGGCGTGGTCAAGGAGAAGCTGACCGAACGGACCCACGTACGCGGACACGCCGTCAACGCCTCACCGGAACAGCCGCAGTACCGCATCCGCAACGACGACTCGGGCCGGGACGTCGCCCACCGCCCGGAGGTGCTGCGCCGTGAGCCGTCGTGACGACCCCGACCAGACCTACCGGGAGTTCACCGAGGCGGTGAACATGAAGCCCGGCGAGCTGTCCAAGTGGCTGGAGACCGACGAGTCCAAGCACGTCGGCTGGCGTCGCAAGGGCAGCGGCGGCGGCGAGACGGTGGGCCACGAGTCCGGCCGGAGGATCATCGACCTGCTCCGCCGCAAGCGCGGCCAGCTCTCCGAGGCCGACTACAAGCACATGCGCAAGGTCGTCGGGTACGTCCGACGGCACATGGCCCAGCGCCCCAGCGGCGACGTGCGCGACACCCGGTGGCGGTACTCGCTGATGAACTGGGGCCACGACCCGGTCAAGGCCCCGCTGCCACCGCCCGGCGGCCCCTCCCGCAAGGCCCTCGACCGACACGGCACCCCACCGAAGTCCCGCCGAGGCCCCGGCCGCTGAGACCTGCGTTGGACTGCGGCCCACACCAGCAGGCGACAACTTCGGCGAAGTTGCGGTGTCAGCCGACCCGCGAGGCAGCAACGCCCCCGAAACTGCCTGGCATCAGCGCACGATTCGCCCGCAGGACCGTGCCTGACCCGCGTTCCGTGACCACATCCGGATTTCGGGGCAGCCCGGCCCGCGCAGGGATCAAGCCTGACCGCCCGGAGCGGGTCGGGCTGCCCCGAAACCCTCCACGAGAACCGGATTAGTGGTCGGCGCTGTTCCAGTCGCGGCCGTCGCCGACCGAGACCTCCAGCGGCACCGACAGCGGGTACGCCCCGCCCATCTCGCGCCGCACCAGTTCCTCCAGCGCCGCCCGCTCCCCCGGGGCCACCTCGAAGACCAGCTCGTCGTGCACCTGCAACAGCATCCGGGAGCGCAGGCCGGCGTCGCGCAGCGCGGTGTCGACGTGCAGCATGGCGACCTTGATGATGTCCGCCGCGGAACCCTGGATCGGGGCGTTGAGCGCCATCCGCTCGGCCATCTCCCGCCGCTGCCGGTTGTCGCTGACCAGGTCGGGCAGGTATCGCCGGCGGCCGAGGATGGTGGAGGTGTAGCCGTCCTGCCGGGCCCGGGCGACCACCTCGTGCAGGTAGTCACGCACGCCGCCGAAGCCGGCGAAGTAGTTCTCCATCAACCCGCGCGCCTCCTCGGCGCTGATGCCGAGCTGCTGGGACAGGCCGAAGGCGCTCAGCCCGTACGCCAGGCCGTAGTTCATCGCCTTGATCTTGCGGCGCTGGTCCGGGGTGACCTCGGCCAGCGGCACCGTGAAGACCGACGACGCGGTGGCGGCGTGGAAGTCGGCACCGGAGTTGAATGCCTCGATCAACGCGTCGTCGGCCGACAGGTGCGCCATGATCCGCATCTCGATCTGGCTGTAGTCGGCGGTGAGGAGGCATTCGTAGCCCTCCCCCACCACGAAGGCGCGGCGGATCCGCCGCCCCTCCTCGGTGCGGATGGGGATGTTCTGCAGGTTCGGCTCGGTGGAGGAGAGCCGACCGGTGGCGGCCACCGTCTGGTTGAAGGTGGTGTGGATGCGCCCGTCGTCGGAGACCGACTTCAGCAGCCCGTCCACCGTCGACTTCAACTTCGCCACATCGCGGTGGCGCAGCAGGTGAGCCAGCACCGGATGCGGATTCTGCGCGTAGAGCCACTGCAACGCGTCGGCGTCGGTGGTGTAGCCCGTCTTGATCCGCTTGGTCTTGGGCAGGTTCAGCTCACCGAAGAGGATCTCCTGCAACTGCTTCGGCGAGCCCAGGTTGAACTCCCGCCCCACCGCCTCGTACGCGCCCTGCGCGGCGGCCTTCACCTCGGCGGCGAAGTGCGCCTCCAGTTCGGTCAGGTAGTCGGTGTCCGCGGCGATGCCGGTGCGCTCCATCTGCGCCAACACCCGCATCAGCGGCAGCTCCACCCCGGCCATCAGCCGGGCCGACTGCTCCCCGTCGCGGGACAGCTCCGCGTCGATCGCGTCGGCCAGGTCGAGGGTGGCCCGGGCCTGGAGCATGAGGTTCTGCTCCGCCTCACCGTCGCCGCCGAGCCCGTCGAGGGTCAACTGGCCGGTCTCCGGGGCGTCCACCCGCAACTCCCGGTGCAGGTAGCGCAGCGCCAGGTCGGTCAGGTCGTAGGAGCGCTGGTCGGGGCGGGCCAGGTAGGCGGCGATCTGGGTGTCGCGGGCGATGCCGGCCAGCACCCAACCGTGGGCGGCGAAGGCGAGCACCGCGGGCTTGCTGTCGTGCAGCACCTTCGGCCGGGTCTCGTCGGCCAGCCACGCCGCCAGCGCCGCCTCGTCGCCGGCCTCCAGTTGCACCGGGTCGAACCAGGCCGCCGCGCCGTCGGCGGTGGCCAGGGCCATCCCCGTGACACTGGCGGTGTGGCGACGGTTCGGACCGGTGTCGAGCTTGACCGCGACGCCGACACCGGTGCCGGCCGGAGCGTGCGTCTCCAGCCAGCCCGCCAGGGCGCCGGGCGCGGCCAGCACCTCGCCGGCCAGGTCGAAGCCCGACTCGGCCTCCGGCTCGACCGCCTCCAGGTACTGGTAGAGCCGGTCCCGCAGGATGCGGAACTGAAGGGTGTCGAAGACCTGGTGCACCGCCTCCCGGTCCCACCCCTGCCAGCGGGCGTCCTCGGGACGCAGCGGCAGCTCCAGGTCGGAGACCAGGCAGTTGATCTCGTAGTTGCGGATCACGTCGGCGAGCCGCTCGCGGAGGCTGTCGCCCGCCTTGCCCTTGATCTCGTCGGCGCGGGCGATGACACCCTCGACCCCGCCGTACAGGTTGATCCACTTCGCCGCGGTCTTCGGGCCGACCCCGGGAACGCCGGGCAGGTTGTCGCTGGTCTCGCCGACCAGCGCGGCCAGATCACGGTAGCGGTCGGGGGCGACGCCGTACTTCGCCTCGACCGCCGCCGGGTCCATCCGCGCCAGGTCGGAGACGCCCTTGCGTGGATAGAGCACGGTGATCTGCTCGCCGACGAGCTGGAAGGCGTCCCGGTCGCCGGTGCAGATCAGCACCGGCATGCCCTGGTCGCGGGCCTGGCAGGCCAGCGTGGCGATGACGTCGTCGGCCTCGTAGCCCTCCTTCTCCACCACCGGGACCCGCAACGCCGCCAGGACCTCCTTCACCAGGCTGACCTGGCCCTTGAAGTCGGTCGGGGTCTCGCTGCGGCCCGCCTTGTACTCCGCGTACTTCTCGGTGCGGAACGAGCGACGGGAGACGTCGAAGGCGACGACGATGTGGGTCGGCTGCTCGTCGCGCAGCACATTGATCAGCATGGAGGTGAAGCCGTAGACCGCGTTGGTCGGCTGCCCGGTCGTGGTGGAGAAGTTCTCCACCGGCAGGGCGAAGAACGCCCGGTAGGCCAGGGAGTGTCCGTCGACGAGGAGCAGGCGTGGGGTCGTAGCTGTCACGGCTGCGACTCTAGTCCGTACCGCCGACAAGCCCGGCAGGCAGCGCCGGGAACGCCACCGGCCGCCCGTCCCGCAGGGGACGGACGGCCGACGACGGTACGACGTGCCTCAGGCCACGCCCAGGTACGCCTCCTTGATCGAGGGATCGCGCAGGAGCTCCTGACCGGTGCCCTCCTTGACGATCCGCCCGGTCTCCAGCACGTACGCCCGGTGGGCGCGGGAGAGCGCCTGCTGCGCGTTCTGCTCCACCAGCAGGACCGTGGTGCCCTGCTGGTTGATCTCCACGATGATGTCGAAGATCTGCTGGATGATCATCGGGGCGAGACCCATCGACGGCTCGTCCAGCAGCAGCAGCTTCGGCCGGCTCATCAGCGCCCGACCGACGGCGAGCATCTGCTGCTCACCACCGGAGAGGGTGCCACCGGCCTGCTTACGCCGCTCCCGCAGCCGAGGGAACATGGTCAGCACCCGCTCCAGGTCGGCGGCGATGCCGGCGTGGTCGCGCCGGGTGTACGCCCCCATGTCCAGGTTCTCCAGGACAGTCATGCCGGGGAAGATCTGCCGACCCTCGGGCGACTGGCACAGGCCCCGGACCACCCGCAGGTCGGCGCGGAGCTTGCTGATGTCCTCGCCGTTGAAGGTGATCCGACCGCCGGAGAGCGACCGGATGCCGGAGATCGCCCGCATGGTGGTGGTCTTACCGGCGCCGTTGGCGCCGATCAGGGCCACCACCTCCCCCTCGTTGACGGTGAGGCTGATGCCGTGCAACGCCTCGATCCGACCGTACGAGACGCTGACGTTGTCCAACTCAAGCAGCATCGGCGGGCTCCCCCAGGTACGCCGCGATCACCCGCGGGTCTCGGCTGACCTCGTCCGGCAGCCCATCGGCGATCTTGCTGCCGAACTCCAGCACCACGATCCGGTCGGTGACACCCATCACCAGTCGCATGTCGTGCTCGATCAGCAGCACGGTCACGCCCTTGTCGCGGATCCGGCGGATCAGCCCCAGCAGTTCCTCCTTCTCGGCCGGGTTGAACCCGGCCGCCGGCTCGTCCAGGCAGAGCAGCTGCGGCTCGGTGCCGAGCGCCCGGGCGATCTCCAGCCGACGCTGGTAGCCGTACGGGAGGTTGCGTGCCGCGTCGTTGGCCCGGTCGGCGATGCCGACGAAGCGCAGCAGCTCCATCGCCTTCTCCTCGGCCGCCCGCTCCTCCAGGATGTGCCGGGACAGACCGAAGGTCTTGGCGAACGAGCGCCGCACCTGCTGCCAGGTGCGCACGATGCCGCCGGAGGCGGTGACCTCCGGCAGCTCCTCCGGCTTGGGCCGCACCCGGTAGAGCCGGAACAGCGCGCCGGGCACGCTCGTCTTGTGCCGGGAGTCCGTCCCGACCATGACGTTCTCCAGCGCCGACATCTCCGGGAACAGCCGGATGTTCTGGAACGTCCGGGAGATGCCCAGCCGGCTGATCTGGTGCGGCTTACGGCCGGTGACCCGCTCGCCGCGGAACCGCACCGCACCCGAGGTCGGCTTGTAGACCCCCGTCATCACGTTGAAGCAGGTGGTCTTGCCGGCCCCGTTGGGCCCGATCAGCCCGAGGATCTCGCCTTCCTTGATCGCGAAGTTGACCTCGTTGAGGGCGACCACGCCACCGAAGCGCAGCGTGACGTTGTCGACCTCCAGCAAGGTCTTCGCCGGTCCCGGCTGCGCCGGGATCCTCGGCGCAGCCGGGGTGTCCGACGCCGCCGGGGTGTTCGTCTCGTCAGACATGAGCGGGCGCCTCCTCTGCCTCCGCCGCACGGTCCTTCAGCTCGCGGGCCCGCCGCCGGCTGGGGATCAGGCCCTGCGGCCGCAGGATCATCACCAGCACCATGGCCAGACCGAAGGCCAACCACCGGTAGTCGGCGATCTCCCGGAACCGCTCCGGCAGGTACGCCAGCAGCACCGCGCCCACCGACACGCCGACCATGTTGCCGGACCCGCCGACCACCACCATCGCCACGAAGAGGATGGAGAGGTTCACGTTGAACTGGGTCGGGTCGATGAAGGCGTACCGGCTGGCGAACAGGAAGCCGGCGAAGCCGCCGAGCGCCGCGCCGATGGCGAAGGCCCAGAGCTTGAACTTGAACGGGTAGACACCCATCACCGCCGCCGCGTCCTCGTCCTCGCGGATGGCCAGCCAGGACCGGCCGACCCGGCTGTGCTCCAGCCGGCGCACCGCGAAGACCATGAGGAGCACGACGGTGAGCGCCAGCCAGTACCACGGCTTGATGTCGATCAGGCCGAAGACCTGGTTGTCCGACGAGGGCGGGCCCTCCGGACCGGGAATCGCCGCGATGCCCTGCGGGCCCCGGGTGACACCCTCCATGTTGCGGGCGACGATCCGGATGATCTCGCCGAAGCCGAGCGTCACGATGGCCAGGTAGTCGCCGCGCAGCCGCAGCGTCGGCCAGCCCAGGATCACCCCGGAGATGAGCGCCATCACCAGCGCGATGAAGGCGCAGATCGCCCAGGTCACCGCCCAGGTGGGCGGCAGGTCGAACTCCGCCTGGAACCACTTGACCACCGGCGAGTTCACCGAACCGAACAACGCCACGGCGTACGCGCCGATGGCGAAGAAGCCGATGTAACCGAGGTCGAGCAGACCGGCCAGGCCGATCACCACGTTGAGGCCGATCGCCACCAGCACGTAGACGGCACAGGTGAACAGCACACCGGCCCAGTTGCTGCCGCCCGAGATCGAGTCGGTCCGCAGCCAGGTGAGACCCGGGATGCCCAGCAACGGCAGGTAGTAGAGGAAGACCACGAAGGCGACGAACGCCAACGACCGCTGCCACCTCGGCAGCGCCCGCCACCGGTCGGCGACCGAGTGCAGGGCGTTGACCCTGCCGCGGTCCAGCTCTCGCATCTTGTTGATCATGCTCGGGCCCTCCCCAGCGACTCGCCCAGAATGCCGGTGGGACGGAACATCAGCACCACGACCAGCACGATGAAGGCGATGACGTCCTCCCAGTTCGACGCGAACAGGGTGGCGCCGTAGACCTCGACGATGCCGAGGAACAGACCGCCCAGCAACGCGCCGCGCAGGTTACCGATGCCACCGAGCACGGCAGCGGTGAACGCCTTGAGGCCGAGCACGAAACCGATGCTGCTCTGCGTGAAACCGAAGCGCATGCTCCACAGCAACGCCGCCGCACCGGCCATGATGCCGCCCAGCACGAAGATCAGCATGATCACGCGTTCCTGGTTGACGCCCATCAACGCGGCCGTCTCCGGGTTCTGCGCCACCGCCCGCACACCCCGGCCGTACCGGGTGCGGTTGATGAACCAGTCCAGCAGCGCCATCATCGCCACGGCGGCCACGAACACGATCACCTGAATGTTGGTGATCGACGTGTTGAGGACCGTGAAGAGCGTCTTCGACTCGATGATGGTCGGCATGCCGAGGATGATCCGAGCACGGCCGAACATCGAGGGCACCGCCTCGCCGAGCAGCTTCGGCAGCACCAGGCCGAAGATCTCGACCAGCACCAGCGACAGACCGATGGCGGTGATCAGGAAGATCAGCGGTGGGGCGTTCTTACGCCGCAACGGACGGTAGGCGATCCGCTCGATCGCCAGCGCGGTGCCACCCGAGGCGAGCGCCGCGACTATCAGGCCGAGTACCAGGAACAGCACCGCCTGGCCGAGCGGCGGGTTGTTCTCCACCCCGAAGGCGGTCCACAGGCCCAGCACCGCGAAGGTGCCGACCATGAACACCTCGGAGTGGGCAAAGTTGATCAGACGCAGGACGCCGTACACCAGGGTGTAACCGAGGGCGATCAGGGCATAGATCGCCCCCTTGGACAACCCGTCGACGGTGTGCTGGCCGATGTGGCCGAAGAGGTCGTCGAAATTCACCAGGTCTCCTTGCATGGAGCGCGGCCGGGGCTACAGGAACGAACCCCGGCCGCACTCGGTGCCGGTCGTCAGCTGAGCTTGAGCTCCTGCAGCGGCTCGAACGCCGTGCCCTTGATCTCGTAGGACCAGATGACAACGCGGCTCGGGTCGACGTCACCGTTCTCGGCGAACTTGATGTACTTCGACACGCCCTGCTTGTCGTAGTTCTTCACGTACTCCAGGATCTCGGGACGGGTCTTCTTGCCGTCCTTGAAGGCGTCCACGAAGATCTGCGCGGCGTCGAAGCCCTCAGCACCGTAGGAACCCGGCGCCTGGCCGTACGCGGCCTGGTAGTCGGCGGTGAAGGTGCCACCGGCCTTGTCGGCCGGGAGGCACGGGCAGGTGATGATGGAGCCCTCGGCACCACCGGAGGCGCCAGCCGGGAAGGCCGGGTCGTAGAGACCGTCCGGACCGATGAACTTCGCCTGCACACCGGCGGCACGCATCTGGCGAACCAGCGGCGCGGCCTCACGGGTGTAGCCGCCGTAGAAGACGAAGTCGGCGTTCGCCGCCTTGATCTTCGAGATGGTCGCCTCGAACTGCGACTGCCGCTCCTGGATCTTGTCGCTGGCGGCGATGGTCGCACCCAGGTTCTTGGTCAGCTCGGCGGTGATGCCGGCACCGTAGGCGCTAGCGTCGTCGATCAGGAAGACCCGCTGGGCGTTCTGCGACTTCAGGTAGGTCGCCACCGCACCCGCCTGGGTGCCGTCGTTGCCGACCACCCGGAAGAAGGACTTGTTGCCCTTCTGGGTCAGGTCGGTCCGGGTCGCCGACGGGGCGACCATCACGAGGCCGGCGGCCTCGTAGACCGGCATGGTGGCGTCCGACTCACCGGAGAAGTGACCGCCGATGACACCGAGGAACGAGGCGTCGCCCGCGACCTGGTTCGCGACCGGAGTCGCCTGCGCCGGGTCACCCTGCGTGTCGAACTCGACCATCTCGATCTGGCAGTCGGCGTTCGCGTCGTTGTGCTGCTTGATCGCGAGCTTCGCGCCGTTCAGCGACGGCAGCACCAGGCCCGCGTTGTCACCGGTGAACGCGCCGAAGATGGCGATCTTGCCACCGCAGTCCCCGGACGCGGCGTTGTCGCCGTTGCTGCTGCCGGTGTCCTGGCAGCCCGCGGCGGCGACCAGCACCGCGGCGAGCGCGGCAGTACCCAGCGCCCTTGAATAGCTTCGCCTCACGGCTTCCTGACCTCCTCCAGAAGCAGGCGGACCACCTGGCCCGGGACGGCGGCGACGGCTGTGGCGCGACACCACCGACCCAGCAAGGACACCCCCTGCATTACGGCTCGTGATGGCGGAGCGTACCCACACTCATACGGTCTCGGAAGAGGCTGGGGCGGGGTCTGCGAAACCGTTACGAAGACGGCCCCGAATGCCGCCACTCCCGTAACAGGTCAATCCGCTGACCGGTCGTTCGACGGCTGCCCGTCCGCCAGATGGGACCTCATCGATCACCGCAACCGGCCTGCCCGGACAGCCGGATCACCCGCCCGGGCGGCACCCCCAGACGAGCCGAAGCAACTACAGAAAGTAGCCGAATGGCTTCCCTACGACGTCCCGGAAAGTCCGCCGACCCACAGCGACGTGGCCGAGCCGTCATCCACCGCCAGCCACCACCGCTGACCGTCCGCCGCCAGGCTTACGCCCCGGTCCGCCCCCACCGGTGCCACCACCGGCAACTCGACCGCCCGCCACCCGGCACCCCGGTCCCCGGAGATCCACCCGCCGTACCGCTCGCCGTCGGAGACCACCGCCATCACCTGCCCGCCCGCGGCGGCCAACCCACCGACCGAGGGCACCCCAGCGCCCACCGCACCGAACCCACCGCCGACAGTCCAGCCGGCCGGCTCCTGGCGCCAGGCACCGAACTCCCGACCCCGCAACCCCACCCCCACCGGCGCGCCGTCGACCAGCACCACCCGCTGCATCTCCTCGTACGCCTCGGTGCCGGGCAGCGCGGTGCGGTGCCAGTCACGCCCGTCCACCGACGACCAGGCCGCCGGATCACGGTCGATCCGACCCGGCGGCAGCACCCCACCCACCGCCAACCACCCCGACGGCCCGGCCACCGCGTCGAACGCCCAGGTCACCCCCTGATCGTCGGTGGACAGCTCCGGCGCACCCTCGACCAGGGAGAACTCCGCCGCGTCCGGCGACACCCAGGCCGCCGCGCCACTGGCCCGGTTGCCCACGATCAACCAGCCGGCGGGACCGACGGCCAGCCGGGACACGTTCACCGCCTTCGGCCCGCCGTACAGCTCGAACGACGCCGCCACCTCGACCAGCGTGCCGTCACCGCGCTGCCACCAGGTGCTCACCCGCGGATTCCCGTGCGCGCCACCGACCTTGCCCCCGACGGCCGCGGCGACCCCGTCCCGGCAGGCGATCGAGAACAACACGCTCCGCCGGCCGTAGTAGGAGTCAGCCACCACCGGCACCGGCGTCCACGCCGCACCGTCCGGACTGGACCACGCCGCCGGACGGGTGCCGCCCGCCCCGTCGGTCACCGCACCGGCGGCGTACCAACGGCCGCCGCAGACCGCCAGGTCCCGCAACACGATCCGCCCCGGCCCGTCGGGCGACGGCAACTGGACCCGCTGCCACGCCACCCGCAGCGGCCCCGGCTCTGCCGGCTCGCGGACCGGCGCCGGGCAACCCGCCAGCAGCACGGCCAGCAGACCGGCCCCGACCAGCAGGAACCGACGACCACCGGAACGCCGGGTGTGCGCGAGCCATCGACCGCCCATGCGGCCAGATGCTAGCGCCCGTACCGGCCTCCCCGGCCGAGCCGAAGCGGCCGGTCGGTCAGGAGGTCGGCTCCACCGGCTCGGCCACCTCGCCGCCGGTGGTCTCGGCGAGAATCCGCTCGGAGACCTCCTTCATGGTCATCCGGTGGTCCATCGCGGTGCGCTGGATCCACTTGAACGCCTGCGGCTCACTCATGTTGTAGGTGGTCATCAGCGCGCCCTTGGCCCGCTCGACGGTCTTGCGGACCTCCAGCCGGTCGGTCAGCCCGGCCACCTCGGCCTCCAGGGCGGCGATCTCCGAGTAGCGGGAGAGGGCGATCTCCACCGCCGGCACCAGGTCGCTCTTCTGGAAGGGCTTGACCAGGTACGCCATCGCGCCGGCCGCCCGCGCCCGCTCCACCAGGTCCCGCTGGCTGAACGCGGTCAGGATGATCACGGGGGCGATCCGGGCCCCGGCGATCCGCTCGGCGGCGGCCAACCCGTCCATGATCGGCATCTTGATGTCGAGGATCACCAGATCGGGCTTCAGCTCCTCGGCCAGCCGCACGGCGGTCTCGCCGTCACCGGCCTCGCCGACCACCTCGTAGCCCTCTTCGGCCAGCATCTCGGCCAGGTCCAGCCGGATCAGCGCCTCGTCCTCGGCGATCAGTACCCGCCTGCGCGCGGCATCCGTCTGCGTCTCGGCCACGAGCCACTCCCACCCAGTCTGAGCCTCGACACCCGCGGTACCGGGTGTCGCCGCTCCTAGCGTAGTGGGTAACCTATGGCACGACGCGACAGGCGTTGAGCGAGAAGTCCCCGTATTCCAATCGGTAGAGAAACGGAGCTCAAACCTCCGACAGTGTGGGTTCGAATCCCACCGGGGACACCGAAAGTGTCGTACGAGCGTTCGACGATAGCGCCATGCATCCGCCCGAGGTGCGCGCCCGCGCACGCAGCTTGTTTCTAGCCGGTGCGACCATCGCGGAGGTCGCCAGGAGCGTCGGGCTGCCTTATCCGACCGTGCGTCACTGGTGCAGGGATCGGTCAATCCCAAAGATGCGCGCCACCGCCTTACGTTGCTTCCGATGTCGCGCCGACGTCGACAACCCGACAATCCTTGCCGCCTACGCCTATCTGCACGGTCTGTACCTCGGCGACGGGCACCTGGTGACCTCCGCGCGGGTGCCAGTTCTCCGGATCTCGTGCAGCAACGCGTGGCCCGGCCTGATCGACGCGTGTGAGGCGGCCATGCGGGCGGTACTGGCGATCAAGGTCCAGCGGGTCCAGAAAGAGGGTTGCGTAAGCGTGCAGAGTTACGGGACACACTGGCCCTGCCTGCTGCCACAACACGGGCCCGGCAAGAAGCACGAGCGGCCGATCGTTCTTGCCGACTGGCAGGAGCGCATCGTCCGGACGTTTCCCGGTGACTTTCTCCGCGGGCTGTTCCACTCCGACGGGTGCCGGATCGCCAACCGGGTCTCCGTCCGCGGCAAGGTGTACGTCTACCCGCGTTACATGTTCGTCAACGAGTCGGCCGACATCATGGGGCTGTGCCAGTGGGCGCTGGACCTGCTCGGCATCGCCTGGCGGATGAACCGCCGCAACAGTCTCTCGGTCGCTCGGCGGGAGGCGGTCGTCGCGCTGGACCGTCACGTCGGCCCGAAGTCGTGACCGGTCGGGCGGCACGGGCGTCGGTCGCCCGCGCCGGCCAGTCGTGCGATCAGATGGTGGCGAGGGCCCGCTCCAGGTCGGCGCGCAGGTCCTCCGGGTCCTCCAGGCCGACGGAGAGCCGCAGCAGGCCGCCGTCGGGTTTCGCGTCCGCCTCGACGGGGCGGTGGGTGAGCGACGCCGGGTGCTGGATGAGCGTGTCGACGCCGCCGAGGGAGACGGCGTGGGTGATCAGTCGGCAGGCGTCGGCGACCGCCGCCGCGGCGGGCGCGCCGCCGCGTACCTCGAAGGCGAGGAGGCTGCCCGGGCCGGACATCTGCCGGCCGACGAGCCCGGCCGGGTCGTTGGCGCCGGGGTGGTGGACCCGGGTGACCGCCGGGTGTTCGGCGAGCCAGGCGGCGAGTTTCTCCGCTCCGGCCTGTTGGGCGCGGACCCGTACCGGCAGTGTCTGGAGGCCGCGGTGTAGCAGGTACGCCCCGAGGGGGTGCAGGATCGCGCCGGTGAGCGCGCGGATCTGGCGCAGCCGGGCGGCCCACTCGGCGTCGCAGGCGATCGCTCCGGCGAGTACGTCGCCGTGGCCGCCGATGCTCTTGGTGGCGCTGTGCAGCACCAGCCGGGCGCCGTGGCGGGTGGGTTGCTGGAGCACCGGGGTGGCGACGGTGTTGTCGATGAGCAGGGGCACCTGGCCGGCGGCGTGGGCGAGGGCGGCGATGTCGACGAGGTCGAGAGTGGGGTTGGCCGGGGTCTCGGCGATCACCAGGGCGGTGTCGGGGCGGACGGCGTCGGCGACGGAGTGGGGGGTGGCCCAGGTGACCTCGGTGCCGAGCAGGCCGGTGGCGAGCACGTGGTCGGTGCCGCCGTAGAGGGGGCGGACGGCGACCACGTGCCGCCGGCCGTCGCGGGTGGCGGCGAGCAGGGTGGCGGTGAGCGCGGCCATGCCGCTGGCGAACGCGATCGCCTCGGGGGTGCCTTCCAGTTCGGCGAGGGCGGCCTCGAAGCGGGCCACGGTGGGGTTCCACAGCCGTTGGTAGACGGCGCTGGCGCCGGCGGGCAGGGTGCCGCCGGTGGCGAGGGTCTCGTAGGCGTCGCCGCCGCCGTCGACCGAGGGCAGCGGGTTGGTGGTGGAGAGGTCGATCGGCGGTACGTGGACGCCGAGGGCGGCGAGGTCGTCGCGGCCGGCGTGCACGGCTCGGGTGTCCACGGTCGTCATGCCGGAGAGGATCGAACATCCCGCCCAACAGGGGCAATAGTTCCGAATATTATTCGTTATTTTCCCTTCCGGAGTCGGTGTCGTTCGGTGAAGGATGGCGGCATGCCCCCCGTATCGAACGATGTTCGGCCGTTCGCGGCTCTCGACGACACCGACCGCGCGATCCTCACCGAGCTGGCCGGGGACGGCCGGTTGCCGAACAATGCCCTCGCCGAGCGCGTCGGGGTGGCCCCGTCGACCTGCCTGGCCCGCACCCGGGCGTTGCGGGAGTGCGGGGCGATCCGGGGGTTCCACGCCGAGGTGCATCCGGCCGCGTTGGGGTTGCCGTTGCAGGCGTTGGTGTCGGTGCGGCTGACCGAGCACGCGCGGGCGGCGGTGGATGCGTTCCGGGCCCGTTCGGTGCGTCTGCCGGGGGTGGTGTCGGTGTTCCACGTGGCCGGCGCGGAGGACTACGTGCTGCACGTGCGGGCGGCCTCGGCGGAGGCGTTGCGCGACTTCGTGCTGGATCACCTGGCGGTGGATCCGGCGGTGCAGCACACCCAGACCAGTCTGATCTTCGAGCAGGCCCGCGGGTCGGGTTGATCACGTGGTGGTCTCGCCGGGGAACAGAACCGTCGTCCGTTGGGTTGGCCATCGCTGTGATCGACGTACCGTTGTCTGTTCTCGACCTCGCCCCCGTCGCCGCCGGCGCGTCCGCCGGTGAGGCGTTGCGGCACACCACCGAGCTGGCCCGGCGCACCGACGAGCTGGGGTACCGCCGGTTCTGGGTGGCCGAGCACCACAACATGCCGGCCATCGCGTCGTCGGCGCCGGCGGTGCTGATCGCGCACCTGGCCGCGCACACCACCGACATCCGGCTCGGTTCGGGTGGGGTGATGCTGCCCAATCACGCGCCGCTGGTGGTGGCCGAGCAGTTCGGCACCCTGGAGGCGCTGCATCCGGGGCGTATCGACCTGGGTATCGGTCGGGCTCCGGGCACCGACCAGGTCACCGCGCTGGCCCTGCGGCGCACGATGGAGGGCCTGTCCGCCGAGGGTTTCCCCCGGGAGCTGGGTGACCTGATGGATTACTTCGACGAGTCGGCGTCGGCGCGGATCACCGCGACTCCGGGTCGTGGGCAGCGGCCGGCGGTGTGGTTGCTGGGTTCGAGTGGGTTCAGCGCCCAGCTGGCCGGCGCGCTGGGCCTGCCGTTCTCGTTCGCGCACCATTTCAGCGCGCGGAACACCCTGCCCGCGTTGGCGCTGTACCGGCAGAGTTTCCGCCCGTCGCGGTGGTTGGAGCGGCCGTACGCGATGGTGGCGGTGAACGCGGTGTGCGCGGAGTCGGACGAACGCGCCGAGTGGCTGTCCGGGCCGGCCGGGTTGTCGTTTCTGCGGCTGCGGTCGGGGCGACCGGAGCCCCTCGCTACGCCGGAGGAGGCGGCGGCGTATCCGTACACCGAGCTGGAGCGGGAGTTCCTGGCGCAGCGGCGGGAGGGTCAGGCGACCGGTTCCCCGGAGACGGTGCGCCGGCAGTTGGGCGACCTGCTGGCCAGCACCGGCGCGGACGAGCTGATGTTGACCACGATGGTGTACGACATCGCCGACCGGGTGCGCTCGTTCGAGCTGATCGCGACCGAGGTCGCCGGGGGTCTGCGCCGCTAATCGGGCGGCGGGGGCCGCCGGTCGGCCGCTGGCGGCGTCCGGGAGGTCGGCCAGGCATGGTGGGCCAGGTCACAGCGTTTGCGGGGTCGTGAAACACGATCTTCACGACAGCGTCACCCTCGCGACGCGGAGCCCGCCTAACGTTGTATCCGGTGGTGGTACGGCACTCCCCGGTCGGGACGGGTCGGGGGTGCCGCGGTGTGGGGCACCGGGCCGCAGTTGTGCGGATTCCGCGATTGCGGCCCGGTGCCTGTCCCCTTTCTTCTACCGTCTCTCGCGCTCCGCGGTCAACGCAGGTAGATGCGGGGCGCGGGTGGGGTGGCCATCCCGTCGCCGATGAAGAAGCTCGGGTGCGGGGGCTGGTTGTAGGCGGTGTTCTGCCAGGCGACGGCGACCCGGTACTGCATGTCGTGCATCAGGGTGTGGATCCGGCTGCTGGTCGGCGTCGAGGTGCTGTAGATCCGTAGCGCCCGGCTGTCGCTGGTCCGCCAGATCACCTCTTCCCGCCAGTCGCCGAGGATGTCGGCCGACAGCGCGGGGGTGGCCTTGGTGCCGTTGTTGGCGGCGACGTCGCTGCCGGTGAGCAGGCGGGTGTCGCCGCTGGTGCCGTACTTGTCGATGCGGGTGGCGTCGAGCAGTTCGCGGACCGGGTCGCCGTCCCACCAGATGAGGAAGTTCGTCGAGGAGGGTTTGCGGCCGATGTTCTGGCCCCGGGTGTTGGCCAGTCCGCTCACCGCGGACGACCAGGATTCGGCGCCGGGGCTGCCGGCCCAGATGTCGCCGGAGACGCCGCGGCCGTTGTCGCCGCCGGCCGGGGTGGACCAGAGGATCTGCCCGGTGCGGGCGTCGGCGAACCAGGAGCTGGGCTTGCTCGAATCCTCGCTGACCTTGAAGTACTCCAATCCCGGGCGGGACGGGTCGAGGTCGCCGACGTGTCCGGCGTCGCCGTGGCCGTGGCCGGTGGACCAGAGCAGTCGGCCGTTGTCGTCGATGGTGGCCGCGCCGTAGACGATCTCCTGCCGGCCGTCGCCGTCGACGTCGGCGATGGAGAGGCTGTGGTTGCCCTGCCCGGCGGCGGCTGCGTTGCCGGAGGCGTTGGAGTCGAAGGTCCACCGCTTGGTGAGGGTGCCGTTGCGGAAGTCCCAGGCGGCGACGACCGCCCGGGTGTAGTACCCGCGAGCCATGATCAGGGATGGTCGTTGCCCGTCGAGGTACGCGGTGCCGGCGAGGAACCGGTCGACGCGGTTGCCGTAGTTGTCGCCCCAGGAGGAGACGGTGCCGCGCGGCGGGTCGTAGTTGACGGTGGAGAGGGCGGCGCCGGTGCTGCCGTCGAACATGGTGAGGTACTCGGGGCCGGCGAGGACGTAGCCGGCGGAGTTGCGGTGGTCGGCGCTCGCGTTGCCGATCACCTGGCCGGTGCCGGAGCGGGTGCCGTCGGCGGTCTTCATGGCCACCTCGGCGCGGCCGTCGCCGTCGTAGTCGTACACCTGGAACTGGGTGTAGTGGGCCCCGGCCCGGATGTTGCGGCCCAGGTCGATGCGCCACAGCCGGTAGCCAGGCAGGGTGTACGCGTCGATGTAGACGTTGCCGGTGTAGCCGGACTGCGAGTTGTCCTTGGCGTTGGACGGCTCCCACTTGACCACGAAGTCGTAGTCGCCGTCGCCGTCGAGGTCGCCGACGCTGGCGTCGTTCGCCGAGTAGCTGTACGCCTCGCCGCTGGGCGTGGTGCCGCCCGGCGGGACCTGCAACGGCACGTCGAGGTAACCGGCGGGGAACTGCAGGGCCGGCACGGAGGGGGTCTGTTCGACGCCGCCCACCACGGCCCGCACCGTGTAGATCGCTCCGGCCGGCGCGCCACTGTCCAGGTAGTTGGTCGCGCCGGTGATCGGGCTGGCGTTCACCCTGGTCGTGCCCCGGTACAGGTTGAACGTGACACCGGTGGTCTCGGTGCCCAGCAGCCGCCAGGAGACCAGGTTGGCCGACCCGGAGCGCACGCTGACCAGGCCCCGTTCCAGGTTCTCCGCCTGCATCGTCCCGGGCGGTGGGGTGGGCGGTGAGCTGGTCGGCGATGGAGTCGTCGACGGCGCGACGGTGGGTGACGGACGCGGCGGGCTGGGCGGTGCGGTGGTCGGCGTGGTGGTCGGGGTGGTGGCGCCGGTGCAGGTGATGCCGTTCAGCGCGAAGCTGGTGGGGGCCGGGTTGCTGCCGTTCCACGAGCCGTTGAAGCCGAAGGTGGCGCTGGCGTTGGTGGCGATGGCGGCGTTGTAGTCGACGTTGCGGGCGCTCACCTGGGCGCCGGACTGGGTGACGGTGGCGTTCCAGGCCTGGGTGACCTGTTGCCCGGCGGCGTAGGACCAGGTGAGCGTCCAGCCGTTGACCGGGTCGCCGAGGTTGGTGACGGTGACGTCGGCGCCGAAGCCGCCGCTCCACTGGTTGGTGACGCGGTAGTCGACGCGGCATCCCGTGGCGGCGGCCGAGGCGGTCAGGGTGGTCAGCACGCCGGCGGCAGCGACCGCGGTGACGGTGGCCGCGGCGAGCAGGGCCGCCCGGGGGGCGGTGCGAAGCATGGCTCCTCCGGTGGAGGTCGGACGCGCGGCGGCCGGTGGTCCGCCGGCCGTGCCCGGAGCCGACGAAAGGTGCTCCGCTGGCCGTGCCGGGGCCGACGGGAGTACGCCACGCTGACGGAAATGTGCCCGATTATCGATGCCCATGAGTGTGCCCCGCGCGCCTGTGATGGTAGGGCAAGCGCTTTCTGCGCACAATTGATCCGCCGTCTTGCTCCGACGCGGGTCCCTTTGATCCACTCGGCGGGTGGCTGCGCACATGACCCCCGAGGAGTTTCGCCAGGCCGGGTACGCGGTGGTCGACTGGATCGCCGACTACTGGGCGACGCTCCCCCAACGCCCGGTGACCTCCCAGGATCCGCCCGGCGCGGTGGCCGCCGCACTGCCGGCCGGGCCACCGGCCCGGGGCGAACCGGTCGAGGCGGTCCTCGCCGACCTGGACACGCTGATCGCGCCCGGGCTCACCCACTGGCAGCACCCGGGCTTCTTCGGCTACTTCCCGGCCAACACCTCCGGTCCCAGCGTGCTGGGCGACCTGGTCAGCGCCGGGCTGGGCGTCCAAGGCATGCTCTGGGCCACCGGCCCGGCCTGCACGGAGTTGGAGACGGTGCTGCTGGACTGGCTGGCGGAGACGCTGGGCCTGCCGCAGCGGTTCCGCTCAACCGGTCCCGGTGGTGGCGTCATCCAGGACTCCGCCTCCTCGGCCACGCTGGTGGCCACCCTGGTCGCGCTGCACCGGGCCGCCGGCGGACGGTGGCGTCAGGCCGGCGTGGACCGTCGCTACCGGGTGTACGCCTCGACCGAGGCGCACTCGTCGGTGGAGAAGGCCGCCCGGATCGCGGGACTCGGCGCGGAGGGCGTACGGCTGATCGAGGTGGATCCGGTGACCCGGGCGATGTCTGCGGCGGCGCTGCGTACGGCGGTCGAGGCGGATCGGGCTGCCGGGGTGGTACCCGCCCTGGTGGTGGCGACCGTCGGCACCACCTCCACCACGGCGGTGGATCCGTTGCCGGAGATCGGGCCGATCTGCGCCGAGCACGGTGTCTTCCTGCACGTCGACGCCGCGTACGCGGGGGCCGCGGCGGTCTGTCCGGAGTTGCGCTCGGGGCACGCCGGTCTGGAGTACGCCGACTCGTACTGCTTCGACCCGCACAAGTGGCTGCTCACCGGGTTCGACTGTGACGCGTTCTGGGTGGCCGACGCCGGTGAGTTGGTCGAGGCGTTGACCGTGCTGCCGGAGTACCTGCGCAACGCGGCCTCCGAGTCCGGCGCGGTGATCGACTACCGGGACTGGCAGGTGCCGTTGGGTCGGCGGTTCCGGGCGTTGAAGCTGTGGTTCGTGCTGCGCTGGTACGGCGTCGAGGGGCTGCGGGAGCACATCCGCCGGGGGGTGGCGTTGGCCGCCGGGTTCGCCGACCGGGTCCGCGCCGACGAGCGGTTCGAACTGGTCGCCGAGCACCCGTACGCCCTGGTCTGTTTCCGGCTGCGCGGCCCGGACGGGCCCAACGAGCGGCTGCTGGCGGCGGTGAACGCCACCGGTCGGGTGTACCTGACCCACACCCGGGTCGCGGGCCGACACACGCTGCGCCTCGCCGTCGGCGCCCCGCAGACCACGCAGGCGCACGTCGACGAGGCCTGGAACCTGATCTCACACGCCGCCTCGACCCTGCCACCAGAGACCTGACCCCCACCCTCCGCAACCACCCGTGGATCATGAGGTGGTTGCCTCCGCTGCGGCGTGTCGGGGACAACAACCTCATGATCGACGGGGATCAGGGGGTGGCGTGATCAGTGATCGCCGGGAGGGCGGGGGGTTGCGCCGACGCCGACCGGCTCGGCGGTGGTGTGCGTCGGCGCACCGGCCGGGCTGGCCTGCTCGGCGGTGGGCGAGAGCGTGGCGTGCTGGGAGTCGGCGAGGGCGCGCTGGCGGCGGGTGCGCAGCAGCACCCGGATCGCCAGCGTCAAGGCCGTGATCCAGCCGGCGGCCAGCAGCAGGTAGACGACCACCGGCAGGGTGCCGTCCAGGTCGGCGGCGCGCATCAGGACGCGGGCGTTGGTCAGCACGATCACCCCGCCGATCGCGGCACCCAGGAGCTGGGCCGGCACGATGCGCACCAGCCAGGCCGCGATCGGTGCGGCGATCAGGCCACCGGCGAGCAGCGCGAGCACGATCGGCAGCAGGAAGCCGTCGGTGCCCAGGCCGATCAGGAAGCCGAGGCTGGCGGCGGCCGCCACGACGAACTCGGAGGTGTCCACCGAGCCGATCACCTTGCGCGGCTCCATCCGCCCGCTGACCAGCAGGGCCGGGGTGGCCACCGGCCCCCATCCCCCGCCGCCGGTGGCGTCGACGAAGCCGGCGACGAGGCCGAGCGGGCTGAGGAAACGCCCGCGTAGCCGGCCGGCCGCCGGGTTGCGGCGCAGCGGGCGGGAGAAGCGGATGAGCAGGTACGCGCCGAGGGTGAACAGGATCGTGGCCATCCACGGGGCGGCCGACTCGGTGGACAGCGCGCTGAGGAAGGTGGCGCCGGCGAAGGCGCCGAGCGCACCGGGCACCGCGATGCGGCGTACCACCCGCCAGTCGACGTTGCCGAACCGCCAGTGCGCCGCACCGGCGGCCAGGGTGGTGCCGATCTCGGCCAGGTGCACCGAGGCGGACGCCGCGGCCGGCGCGACCCCGACCACGAGCAGCAGCGTCGAGGAGGTCAGGCCGTAGGCCATGCCCAGTGCCCCGTCGACCAGTTGCGCGGCGAGGCCCACCAGCGCGATGACGAGCAGCTTGCGCACGGACGCCTCCCGACTTTTAGGCATCTCCTATCGACTTGGTCGACAATGCGGCATGGGTGGGGCTCCGGTCAAGCCCTCGATCAGTCAGTGAGACGACGATCCGCCGAAGCCCCGGTGGGGCTCCGGTCAGGTCCAGGCGTTGGGGTCGGCGACCAGTTTGGTGACCGGCTCGGGCAGGGTGCCCCGGGCCACGTCGGCGATGGTGACCAGTTCGAGGATCTGCCGCTCGCTGGCGCGCAGGGCGATCCAGACCTCCTGCAACGCCCGGGCCGCGCCCTGGTACCCGAGGTGCTCGGGTCGTTGACCACGGATGTGGGCCAACGGCCCGTCGATCACCCGGATCACGTCGGCGAGGGAGATCTCCTCCGCCTCCCGGGCCAGCCAGTAGCCCCCCTCGGGCCCGCGCTGGGCCTGCACCACGCCGCCGCGCCGCAGTTGCAGCAGGATGCTCTCCAGGAACTTCGGCGGGATCTGCTGGGCCCGCGCGATCTGCTCGGCGGTGACCGGCCGGCCGCGTCCAGCCCCGGTCACCGAGGCCAGTTCGGCGACCGCTCGAAGGGCGTAGTCCACCCGGGCTGAGAGACGCATGCCGGACAGGTTAACCGTCCGGTATCCGGCCATTAACCGGCGGGCCGCCCACCGGCCGCGCTCGGCCGCCGGGCCGGGCGCACCCAGACCGGGCCGGGCGCACCCAGACCGAGCCGGGCGCACCCAGACCGAGCCGGGCGCACTCAGATCGGGGCCGGGGACACCAGACACCGGGGCCGGGGCGGACCACGGCGCCCAGGGCAGGGCTCAGGCGCCGACCCGGCGCAGCAGGCCCTCCTGCACGGCGCTGGCGATCTGCCGGCCGTCCACGGTGAACATCCGGCCGGTGGCCAGGCCACGCGCTCCCGAGGCGGACGGACTCCAGCAGTCGTAGAGGAACCACTCGTCGGCCCGGAACGGCCGGTGGAACCACAGGGCGTGGTCCAGACTCGCCCCCACCACCCCGCCGGGCCCCCACACCTCGCCGTGCACCGACAGCACCGAGTCGAGCAGGGTCAGGTCGGAGGCGTACGTCAGGGCGCAGGCGTGCAGCAGCGGGTCGTCGGGCAGCTTGCCGTCGATGCGCATCCACACCCGCTGGTGCGGGTCGGCCGGCCGGTCGCCCGGGCGTACCCAGCCGGGCTCGCCGACGTAGCGTACGTCGATCGGTCGGGGAATCTGCCCCCAGATGCCCAGCCGCTCCGGGTACCGGGAGAGCCGGTCGGTCATGGTCGGGACCGACTCCGGCCCGGGCACGTCCGGCGGGAGCGGGGCGTGGTGGTCCAGTCCCTCCTCCGGCCGCTGGAAGGAGGCGGACATGAAGAAGATCGGCTTGCCGTGCTGGAGCGCGACCGAGCGGCGCACCGAGAAGGAGCGGCCGTCGCGGATGTTCTCCACCTCGTACTCGATCGGTTCGGCCGGGTCACCGGCGCGCACGAAGTAGCCGTGCAGCGAGTGGACCACCCGTTCCGGGTCGACGGTGCGGCCGGCGGCGACCAGGGCCTGACCGGCGACCTGGCCGCCGTACACCCGCTGCGGACCGACCGGCGGGCTCATCCCCCGGAACGACATGGCGCCGGTCGGCGCGAGGTCGAGCACCTCCAGGAGCTGATCGACGGCGGCCTGGCCGACGAGGGAACCGTCGGTCACTGCAACGCCCGCGCCGACGCGGCGTCGACCAGCGAGCCGAGCTGGTGCACCCGCAGGGTGTTGGTGGAGCCGGGGGTGCCGGGCGGGCTGCCCGCCACGATCACCACGTAGTCGCCGGGGTTGCCCCGGTTCAGCCCGAGCAGCGCCTGGTCCACCTGGCGGAACATGTCGTCGGTGTGCTGCACGAACGGCATCAGGAACGTTTCCACACCCCAGGAGAGGGCGAGCTGGGCACGCACCTCGGGCACCGGGGTGAAGGCCAGCAGCGGCAGGTCGCAGTGCAGCCGGCTGAGCCGGCGCACGGTGTCACCGGTCTGCGAGAACGCGACCAGCGCCTTGGCGCCGATGGCCCGGGCGATCGAGGAGGCGGCCACGGTCAGCGCGCCGCCGTGCGTACGGGGGTCGTGCTGGAGGCGGGGCACCAGGATGGAGCCGGCCTCGGTGGTGGTGACGATCTTCGACATGGTGCTGACGGTGAGCACCGGGTACTTGCCGACGCTGGTCTCCCCGGAGAGCATCACGGCGTCGGCGCCGTCGAGCACCGCGTTGGCGACGTCGGAGGCCTCGGCCCGGGTCGGCCGCGAATTCTCGATCATGGAGTCGAGCATCTGGGTGGCCACGATGACCGGCTTGGCGTTCTCCCGGCACAGCTGCACCGCGCGCTTCTGCACCAGCGGCACCTCGTCGAGAGGCAGTTCCACGCCGAGGTCGCCGCGGGCCACCATGACCCCGTCGAAGGCCAGCACGATCGCTTCGAGGTGGTCGACCGCCTCCGGCTTCTCGACCTTGGCCAGCACCGGGCGGTGCACGCCGACCTCGCTCATGATCGCGTGGCACAGCTTGATGTCGTCGGCGGAACGGACGAACGACAGGGCGACCAGATCGACACCCAGGCCGAGCGCGAAACGCAGGTCGGCGGCGTCCTTCTCCGACAGGGCGGGCACGCTGACCGCCACGTTGGGCAGCGAGACACCCTTGTTGTTGCTGACCGGACCACCCTCGGTGACCAGCACCCGGATGTCGTTGCCGGTGACGTCGGTGACCTCGACGGCGACCCGGCCGTCGTCGATCAGCAGCCGGTCACCGGGCTTGACCTCCTGCGGCAGCTTGCGGTACGTGCAGGAGACGCGCTCCTTGGTGCCCATGACCTCGTCGCCGGTGATCACGACGGAGTCACCGGTACGCCACTCGTGCGGCCCGTCGGCGAACCGGCCCAACCGGATCTTCGGCCCCTGCAGGTCGGCCAGGATCGCCACCGGCTGACCCGCCGCCTCGGCCGCTTCCCGGACGAGCCGGTACACCGCCTCGTGGTCGGCGTGGCTGCCGTGGCTGAAGTTGAGCCTCGCCACGTTCATGCCGGCTTCGACGAGCCCGCGGATGCGCTCGGGCGACGAGGTGGCGGGGCCAAGAGTGCAGACGATCTTCGCGCGGCGTGTCACGCCCATCAGGCTAGTCTCTCCTCCGGGTCGGACCACCGGCCGACCCCTTGCGCAATGTGGAACAGTTGTCCAACGGCGCGCGCACACGCGCGCAGCCAGCGGGCACAGGCCCCTCCGGACGTCGATGGCGGGCAACGGCGACCGCGCGCCGGAATGGTACGCCCCTGGTGCCAGCGCGTGTGGGGGCGCTCCTGGTGAACAACTGTCGGCGAGCGTCCGACGACCTGGTGTGGATCAAGGCAGATCGGCTCAGCTCTCCGTCTTGACCAGCGGAAACTCCAGCGAGCCGGCCGGGCAGAGGAAGGTCATCACGTCCACCCGGTAGAGACCGGCCTGCACCGCCGGGTCGGCCTCCATCACGCTGCGGACGTCGTCGACCGAACCGGTACGGGCCAGACCGAACCCGAGCGGCGGGTCCGGCTCCCGGGCCGGACCGTCGACCGCACCGGCGACCAGGATGATTCCCCGGCGCTGCATCGCCTGCATGTGACCGGCGTGCTCGGCCTGCAACCGCTGGACGGTCTCGGCCGGCAGGGCCCGTCCGGCAGCGCCCGGATACAGCACGATGCACTCGTACGTGTCGAGCGCGAAATCGACCTGCGGCTCTCCTGGCATGGCTTCCCTTTCCGCGGGCCGCCGACGCCAGGCGGTGCGCGCGGCGGTACCGTCCAGCCTCCCACGGACGGCCCGGCCGCACGGGCGCTCCGCCGATCCCGCCGCCGAGCCGACCCTCGGGTGTCGCCCGCGCGCCGGGTGACCGGTGGGCGGGCGACCGCTACCGTGTGGTCGACGCCTACGGCCGACAGCGGGAGGGTGCATCGGTGCAGGGTCGTGAGCCGGCGGCGGAGCCGCTGCCGTACGCCGAGGTCACCGACGAGGGGTACGCCACCCGGGTCGCGGAGACGTTCGCGGTGCGCCAGTTCGGGCCGGCGGTGCTGCTCAGCGGCGACTGCCCCCGCTGCCAGCACCCGATCAGCTGCCCCATCGTCGGCGAGGTGTACCGGCGGGCGACGCCGGAGTCGGCGGCCGACCCCGGCTACCGCACCCTGCTGTGCAGCTGCGCCGTCGACCATCCGGCCCGCCCCGACGGGCTGACCGGCTGCGGCGCGTACTGGACGGTGACGCTGGAGGTCGGGTCGTGATCCGGCTGCGGCCCGGCCCGCCGGCCACCCCCGCCGACCTGCGTCGGGCGCAGGAGCTGGCCGAGCTGTTGCGCGGCGAGCTGGACCGGGTCCGGGCCGCCGCGCTGGCCTGGCGCAACGGGCTGGGTGGGCTGCTGGTGGCGTTGGTCGGCTTCAGCCTGATCCGAGGTCGCTCCGACGTCAGCACCCTCGCGCCGGGCTGGGGCGCGCTGGTCGGCGTACTGCTGCTGGCGGCGATCGTGGCCGGGGTCGCCGGGGCGTTGGCGCTGCTGCGCGCCGCGCACGGGCCGCTGTCGGTGACCCCGGTCGCCGCGCTGCCACCGGCCCCGCTCGGCGCGCATCAGGAGGCCGTCGCCGCGGCCCGGGCCCTGCGGCTCGGGGTGCTGCTGGTGCTGCTCTGCACCGCGCTGCTGATCGCCGCCGTGGGTGTCACCTGGTACGCCCCCGGCCAGCCCTGAGCCGTCGCGCCGTACGTGGTGCGGACCGGCACCGTCCGGCCGCGCCGCGCGGTCGCCGACCCCGGCTGAGGCGAGCGCACCTGTCACGTTCGGCGAGGCGGCCGGTTCAGGGCCCGATGTGTGCGTAGCCGGCCCAGAGTTCCGGCAGGTCGGGCAGGGCCGCACGGACCTGCCGGACGGCGTGGTGCAGGGCGAACGGGGCCTGCTGCGGATCGAGGCCACCGGGCACCGCCAACGCGCCGTACAACTCCTCGCACAGCTGCACGGTCAGCGCGTCGGAGATGGACCAGAGCGCGCCGACGACGTGCCGGAAACCGGCCAGTTGGAACGCGGTGCCCAGGGTCAGCGCCTCGTCCGGCAGGGCCGCGCCACCACGGGCCGTGTCACAGGCGGAGAGGACCGCGAGCGCGGCCGCGGTGCCGGCGGGGCGCCACAGGTCCCGCACGTGCAGCGGACCGCCGGCCAACGCGAGCCGACCCCGGGCGGGTGCGGCGAGATCCTGGGTGCCGTGACAGCACAGGTGCGCCACGGGCGCGTCCGGCAGTGCGCCGAGCACCCCGGCGGGGGTGGCCCTCGCACCGGTCAACGACGTCACCTCGGGCACGTACCGACGGACGATCGCCTCCTCCCCCGCCGCGCCGGGCAGGTCGGCCAGGCCCGGCGTCCGTGGCATCCCGACGACCAGGGCCGAGGTGACCGGCGTGGTCGGGCCCGACCGGTCCCGACGGGCCCGGACGAGCGTCCGCAGCGAGGCCGTGTACGACGACACCACCCGGTCGAGGACCCCGGCACCACCGCCGAGGGGCGCGGCCGCGTGCAGCGGCAGCAGGGTGAGCAGCCCGGTGGGGCACCACCACAGCCGGGTCGGGTCGGCACCGGGTTCCGGCGGCGCGGCGGCCGCACCCAGCGCGTCCAGCACCGGGGCGGCGACCGCCCGCCAGAGCCAGTCCAGGGTCTCGGGGATCCGGCGCCGGAAGGCGGCCCGGCGACGCTGCGCCTCCGGTCCCGGGTCACCGGTGGGCGCGGTGATCTCGGCGAGGCCGACCAGGAAGTACACGAGCCGCAGTTGCAGCTCGCCGAGGGTCAGCTCGGGCAGCGGCACCACCGCCACCCGTCCCCCGGTGACCAGCAGCGCGTCGCAGCGTCGGGCGGCGACGTTGATCAGTGCCACCGGACCGTTCTCGGCCGCCCGGGCCAGGTCGGCGAAGGGCGGTGGGCGCAGGAACCCGTCGAATCCGGGCAGCTGCCGGATCTCCGCCAGCAGCGCCCGCCGGTGGGTCGCCAGTTCGTGCCGACGTTCCGTCGAGCCGAGGGCCGGTGCCGCCGGTGTCAGCGCGGGTCCGGCTGTGCCGGGCGGCGGATCGAGGTGGTCGAGGGCGGCCTGGAGGGCGGTGAGCCGCTCGGCCAGTTCGGGTGCCCGCGCGCGCAGCGCCGCCAGGTCGGCACCGGCGTCGTGGGCCCGGGTGAGCAGCACCCCACGGCCGTACTCCAGCAGTTCCACCGCGCGTTCCGGCCGGTCGAGCGCGATCGCGACCGCCGCGGCGTCGCCGGCCAGACCCGGGAACTGCCCGAGCAGGCGGCCCTGATCGTCGAGGTCCATGCCGTGCCAGGCGACCAGGTCGAGCAGCTCGATCGCCGTGGCGTAACCCGCCAGGGCCGCCGGCAGGTCGCCGGAGGCGGCGGCGAGACCGGCGTACGCCCGGGCGGTGGTGGCCCGCAGCAGCGACGGCGCCGCCTCGATCGTGGCGGCCTCGCGCAGCGCGGCGACCGCCTCGGCCAGGTCGACCCGCGGCAGGTCGCCGGAGTCGGCCGAGGCGGTGGCGGTGGCGATCTCCTCGACGACGGTGGCCAGGTTGTTCAGGCAGGTCGTCCGCTCCGGATGGTCGACGGGCAGCGCCGCGACCGCCGCCCGGCCCGCCGCCAGCATCTCGTGGGCGTCGCGGGCGTCGCGGCCGGCCCGGAATCTGATCAGCAGCATGTTGCCGAGGTTGGTGAGCAGTCGGTACCGGTCCACCGCGGAGGCGGCTGCCGTCTGTTGTATCTCCCGCAGCAGCGTGATCGCCTCGTCGAGCGCGGCGGTGTCCCCGGTGAGCTGGTGGCGCAGCAGGTGGCTGAGCGCGAGGGTGCCGACGACCCGGAGGCGTACGCCCGGCTCGGCCTCGGACTGCGCCAGGTCGGCCGCCTCCCGCAGCAGCACCACCGCATGGTCGGCGTCGGGCAGCGCGGCCGCTCGGGCCTGCTCCCGCGTGGCGTTGCCGTCGGCCGGCAGCGCCGCGTTGACGACCAGCTCGGTGCGCCGGTTCAGCGCCGATCCCAGGTTGAGCAGGGCCGGCAGCCGGTCCGCGTCCTCGGGGTAGGTCGCCGCCACCGCGCGCCGCAGCACCGCGATCGCCTCGGTGAGGATGTTCAGGTCCTGGGTACGGGCGAAGAGCTCCTGCAACGCCAGCCCCAGGTTCGACAGCCGGACGGGTAGTTTCGCGGGCTCGACCGGGTCCGCCACCGCCTCGCGCAGCTTCGCCACGGCCGCCTCCAGCAGGTCGGGCTCCCCCGCCTGGTCGGCCAGCTCACGCAACAGGTTGCCCAGGTTGTTGAGCAGGTCGGGGCGATCCGGATGATCCGCCGGCAGCAGCCGCTCCGCCTCACCCAGCACGTCACGGGCCTCCCGCAGGGTCGGCACCCCGGCCAGCTCGGTGTGCCAGCGGCTGAGCGTGTACCCGAGGTCGCCGAGGCGTCCGCTCCGCTCCGCCGGGTCGGTCGCCTCGGCCACCGCCGCCCGCAGCAGTCGCACCGCCTCGTCGAGGTCCTCTCTCCGGCGGTGCAGCGCGTAGCGTGCCTCCAGCAGCTTGCCCGTGGCGTGCCGCAGCCCGCCCGGGTCCTGCCCGGCGGACCGGCGACCGGCCGCCGCGACCCGGTACGCCTCGATCGCCGCGTCCAGGTCGGCCGGGTCGGCCCGCCGCCGATGCCGCTCACCGACCAGCCCTGCCAGGGTGACCTGGGCCAGGCCGCCCAGGTCGCCGTCGAGTCCGCCCGCCAGGGCGGCCCGGGTGGCGTCGATCGCCCGGTCCAGGTCGTGGTCGGCGCCGGTCACCAGGAACCGCTCGCCGAGCAGGGACGCGTACACGAAGAACATCCGCGGATCGGCTCCGGTCGGCACCGTCAGGCTGAGCGCGTCGACGGCCCGGTCGAGGTCGGCCGGGTCACGACGGAGGTGCCACCGTTCCCGCAGCCGCTGGCCGAGGTTGGTCCGGGCCAGCGTCCACACCGGCGAGTCGGTGGGCGCGGCGCGGGCCGCGTCGCCGAGCAGATGGATCGACTCGTCCAGCGCCGCGGCGTCGCCCGCCTGCTCGAACCGGTCGCCGAGGACGTTGCCGAGGTTGAACAGCCGGGCCGGCCGCTCCGGGTCGCCGGCCGGGGTCGACGCCAGGCTCTGCCGGTGTGCGTCGATCGCCGCCGGCAGCGACCGCTGCCGGCCCAGGTGCAGGTACTGCTCCCGGTGCACCCGCCCCAACGCGGACAGGTAGCGAAGCCGCTCGGGCGCGCCGGCAGGGGTGCCGGCCAACGCCTGTTCCAGCAGGACCTGCGCCCGGTCGGCCGCCCGGTAGTCACCGGAGAGTTCGGCACCGCCCATCAGGGCGACCGCCTGGCCGAACAGTGCCGCGCCCGGGTCGCCAGCCGGGCCGGGGGCGGTGCGGGCAGCGGGGACGTGTGCGCGCAGCAGCGCCAGCAACGACGGCGGTACCCGCTCCGGCGCCGCACCGAGCAGCAGTTGGGTCAGGCCGACCGCCTGGAGGAGGTCGGGTCCGTCCGAACCCGACGGCAGCACCTGGTACCGGTACCAGTGCAGGCAGGCCAGCAGGAAGAGGGCCTCGACCTCGTGTTCCGTGAGCGACCGGCCACCCGCCCCGTCGAGCAGGTCGTAGAGCGGTCCGGCGTCGCGTAGCGCGTCGGGTTCCAGCACCCGACGGGGATCCTTGGTGGCCCCGAAGCCGTCCAGCCGCTCCCGGAGCCGCCGCACCGGGTCGGGCTTCGATCGCCGCCACATGCCAGCCCTCCCGTCGCAGGCACCGTCCCACACAGGGGTAGCAGGTGAATGACCCGCCCACTAGCACAAAGCCGACCGGGTAGCTTGGGGCTCCGACGGGGCAACGATCCGAAGGGTGGCCCACATGACGACCGAAGCCGGCAGTCGACCCGCGAAGGAGTCCGGCACCTACCGCATCGGTGGTGACCTCCAGGTCGACCGGCTCGGCTACGGCGCGATGCAGATCACCGGCCCCGGGGTGTGGGGTGACCCGAAGGACCCGGCCGAGGCGGTCCGGGTGCTGCGCCGCGCCTACGAGCTGGGGGTGACGTTCATCGACACCGCCGACTCGTACGGGCCGTTCGTCTCCGAGCTGCTGATCCGGGAGGCGCTGCACCCGTACGCCGACGACCTCGTCATCGCGACGAAGGCCGGGTTGACCCGCAGTGGGCCGGGCGACTGGCGGCCGGTGGGCCGACCGGAGTACCTGCGTCAGCAGTGTGAGCTGAGCCTGCGTCATCTCGGGCTGGAGTCGATCGGGCTGTACCAGCTGCACCGCATCGACCCCGCCGTGCCGTTGGCCGACCAGCTGGGTGAGCTGGCGCTGCTGCGCGACGAGGGCAAGATCCGGCACATCGGGCTCTCCGAGGTGACCGTCGAGCAAATCGAGGCGGCCCGCCGCATCGTGCCGATCGTGTCGGTGCAGAACCTGTACAACCTGGCCAACCGCGACGCGGAGGACGTCCTCTCCTACTGCGAACGCAACGACCTGGCGTTCATCCCGTGGTTCCCGATCGCGACCGGCGACCTGGCCCGGCCGGGCGGTCCGCTGGACGCCGTCGCCGCCGAGCACCACGCGACGCCCGCGCAACTGGCCCTGGCCTGGCTGTTGCGCCGGTCGCCGGTCATGCTCCCGATCCCCGGTACGTCGTCGGTGGCGCACCTGGAGGAGAACGTGGCCGCCGCCCTGGTGAAGCTGACCGACGCCGAGTACGACGCGCTCTCCGCCGCCACCGCCTGACCGTTCCGCCGCCACCACGCTGAAGCGGCGGCAGCAACATCGGGGATGTTGCCGCCTCCAGCAGGCCCGGACCCGACAACAACAGGGAAACTGCGGTCTCTGGGACTCCGGGGCACGGGCGGGTGGCGCGGTCTTGCGGCTGGTGCGGTGTCCGGGCGTGCCGCGACCCGGCGAGTCCGTGGAGTCGCCGGGCCGCAACGGGGTCACAGGGCCAGGCAGTCGGGGCGGATCGCGGCGTCGCGCAACGCCTGCCGGATGACGCTGTACGTGGTGCCGTCGAGCACCAGTCCGAGGTGCCCGACGATGCGCAGCGGACACCGGGACTGGATCAGCACGTTGGTCACCCCGTCGGCCAGCTTCGCGTTGTCCACCGGTCGGACCAGTTCGTCCTGCCAGGTACGCACCGTGGTCCAGCGCACCGCGCCCGGGGTGTCGTCTCCCGCGTTGAGGGCGGCCAGGAACGACGACCCGATGGTCATCTGCTGGCAGGCGATCACGCCGGCGCAGCTGCCCAGGCCGAGGAACGCCACGATGTTGGCGACGTACGTGCCGTACTGCGGAGTGCCCAGGCTGACGTACCGTCCGACGGCGTCACCGCCGCCGAGGTTCTTGATGTAGTAGCGGCTGACCAGGCCACCCTGGGAGTGGGCGACCAGGTCCACCTGTGCCGCGCCGGTGGCGGAGCGGACCTGACCGACGAGCCCGCGCAGCCCGGCGGCGGAGGCGGTGATGTCGCCGAGCCCGAGGTTCGGCAGCTCGTACACCCAGACCCGGTAGCCGTCGGCGCGCAGCCGGGCGGCCAACGGCGCGTAGACCGCGGCGAAGCCGCTGAGTCCGCCGACGACGATGACCGGATTGGCGTTGGCCATCGCCTGCAGGCCGTCGGAGGCGGTGGTGGCATCGGGTGCGGGGGCGGTGTGGAGGGTGCCGGAGGTGGGGGTCACCGGGGCCGGGGCGGCCCCGGCGGTGGCCGGTACGGCCAGGACGGCGGCGACCGTGAGGGCGAGGACGGGGACAGCCTTTCGGAGCAGCATCGCTGCACCTCCCAAGGGGATCCCGGGGTTACCGGGTGGAGGCGGTGGGATGTCCGATCGACCGTGAACTGATGATGCGGGTTACGATCCAGAAACGTCAATGAAAAGTTACGCGCGGGTAGCGATTGCCCCACCAGGCATCCCGCGAGCAGCTCCGGCGAGATCGTCCACAAGAGACAGACGCCGCACGCACCGGGTGGGTGCGTGCGGCGTCGAGGTCCGCCCGGGGTCAGCCGGCCGGGGTCACCTCCGGCTCCGGCTCGGGCCGGGCCGGGCCGTTCTTGACGTACGTCGGGTGCAACTGCACCGGCTGCGCCTCCTGCTGCCGGCGCTGCCGGGACCGCACGCGCAGGTTCAGGAACTCCACGAAGATCGAGAAGGCGATCGGGCCGTACACGTAGCCCTTCGGAATGTGCTGGTCGAAGCTCTCGGCGATCAGGGTCGCGCCGATGAGCAGCAGGAACGACAGGGCCAGCATCTTCACCGTCGGATGCTGGTTGACGAACCGGCTGACCGCGCCGGCCGAGACCAGCATGATGATCATCGCGATGACCACGGCGGCCACCATGACGGTGAGTTCGTCGACCATCCCGACCGCGGTGATCACCGAGTCGAGCGAGAAGACCACGTCCAGCACCAGGATCTGCGCGATGACCGAACCGAACGAGACCGCCTTCTTGCCCGACCGGCCGTGGTCGGAGCCCTCCAGGTGCTCATGGATCTCGTACGTCGCCTTGCCGACCAGGAATATCCCGCCGAGCAGCAGGATCAGGTCGCGCCCGGAGATCTCCTGACCCAGCACGGTGAACAGCGGTGCGGTCAGGCCGATGATCCACGACAGCGACGCCAACAGCATCAGGCGGGTGATCAGGGCCAGCGAGATGCCGATCGTCCGGGCACGGGCCTGCTGGTGCTCAGGCAACCGGCCGGACAGGATCGAGATGAACACGACGTTGTCGATGCCCAGCACGATCTCCAGCAGGAGCAGGGTCGCGAACGCGATCCACAGCTCGGGACTGGTCAGGAACTCCATTGGATCCTCGACTCTCACGATCGCCGCCGGGTCGGCACCCGGACCATCGGCTGATCTGCACACCGATGCGTACCGCCCCGACCGCGCCGCCGCAACCCGGCCCGGGGTCACCCACGTCACGGGCGGATCGATGGCATGCTGTGGGCCGTGCGCCGCACCCCATCCCCCGACGAACGGCTCCGGGTCATGCCGTGGTGGCTGGTCCTCGTGGGGCTGCTGCTGGCCGTCCTGCTCGGCTGGTGGGTGCTGCACTGGCTGCTGGGCGAGGCCGACCGCGCCGGCGCGCCGGACACCCGCGCCACGCTGCGGATCGATGCCATCCGCACCGGCCTCACCGTGGTCGCCGGGACCGGTGGTGGGCTGGCCCTGCTGCTCGCCGCCCGACGACAGTGGATCAGCGAGCGGGCGCAGCGGCACCAGGAAGCCGTCGCCGCCGCCGACCAGGCCCATCGCGACCGGGTGCAGGCACACGCCGAGGCGGTCGCCGAGGCCGGGCAGCGGCACCAGGAGCACCAGGCCGAAGCCGCCGCGCACGACGCCGCCGAGCGCCGGCTGACCGAGCTGTACACCCGGGCGGTCGAACTGCTCGGCAACGACAACGCGGCGGTACGCCTCGGCGGCCTGCACGCCCTGGAGCGGCTCGGTCAGGACAATCCGGCGCAGCGTACGACGATCGTGGGGGTGCTCTGCGCGTACCTGCGGATGCCGTCGCCGGACGACGACGCGCGAGAGACGGAAGTACGCCGCAGCGCGCAGCGGGTGTTGACCCGGCACCTGCGCGCGGACGACGACGCCTACTGGCCCGACATGCGGCTGGACCTGAGCGGGGCACGGCTGGACGACTTCGACGCCACCGGCTGCACCCTGGTCGACGCCGACCTGACCGGCGCGCTCTGCACCGGCGTCACCCGCTTCACCGGCGCGACGCTACGCGGCCGGCTGGCGCTCGCCGCCGCCTTCGAGGATCTCCTGCTGGACGGGGTGACCGGCGACGCGACGATCGTGCTGGACGGCGCCCGGGTGACCGGCGGGTTCAGCGCCGACGGAGCCGACATCGGTGGTCGACTGTCGTGCCAGCGGGCCACCCTCGGCGAGACGTCCTGGCGGGGCAGCACGTTCCGCCGCACGGCCACCTTCGACCACACCACCTTCACCGGCAGCGCCAGCTTCCGGGACGCGGTGTTCGTCGGCGGGCTGTCCATGGAGCACACCACCTTCGCCGAGCACGCCGGCTTCCGCCGGACCCGCTTCGCCGACCTGGCCCTGTTCCGCTGGACGGAGTTCGGGGCCGACGCCTCGTTCGCCGACGCCCGCTTCGCCGGGGCGACGAACTTCGGCCGCGCCCGCTTCCACGGCCCCGTCACCTTCGAGGGCGCCACCCTGGCCCACCGCCCCCTGGTCGACCAGGCCCGCGCCACCACGTCAGCCACCCACACCTGGCCCGACAACACCGCCGTGCGCCCCCTCGACGACGACTGGCTCCTCCTCACCGACCCGTAACCCCCTCCCTCCCTCCCTCCCCCCTCCCTCCCCTCCCTCCCCGCCCGCCCCACTCCCGTCGATCATGCAGTTTTGGCACCTGACAAAGGTGGCTGAACGCCGCTTTTCGGGTGCCACAACTGCATGATCGCGTGCGGCGGTGACGGGGTGGTGGGGTCAGCGCCCTTCCAGGACGGTCCACGCCGTTCCGTGCCACCTTGAAACCGGTCGTCACGTTCCGCGATCGAGCGATGACTGTTCCGGGCGTAGGGGCGTACGTCCAGAGTGGGAGGAGCACGGCGCGCCTGGTGACGGTCCATCCCCCGGAACGGTTGGCACGTCCGTGCCGGGGGTCGCCGCCGGGCGAGCAACCGCGGCGACCCCCCATCCCATCCACCGACCAGGGAGGCACCCGTGTCCGTGACGAGGCACGCCAACGCCGTCCCGGCGTCACGCTGGTCGACCCGCCGGACTGCCAGCCCCGGGGCGGACGACACCCGCGAGGACGGGACGCCCCTGGTCACACCCGGCGTCTACCTGCCGACCCGCGACGCCTCACCGCAGTTCGCCAGGCCGATCACGGTCCGGGTGATCCGCGAGCGGACCGACCGGCTCGCCTACGACGGCTGGACCTGGATCGAGGTGTACCAGCTCGACAAGCGCGGCGACGCGATCGACCGCCGCGAGCTGTACGTACGCCCCGACGGGATGCGCCCCGCGCCGCCGCCCTCGACCGCACGCCGCACCCCAGTCCGACGCGGTGCGGCGACGGTCGCCCGATGAGCGCGCCCGCCCGCGAGCACGTGGCCTCCCGCCCGACGTGGCGCTGCCGGACCTGCGGCATCGCCTGGCCCTGCTCCCCGGCGAAGCTGCGCCTGCTCGCCGAACATCGAGGCAACATCCCGGGACTGATGGTCTACCTGGTGACACTCCGCAAGGAAGCCATCGACCAGCTCGTCCGCTTGAACCCCGGCATCCGCCTACCGGACCTGCACAAACGCTTCACCGACCGGGTGCCCGTCCGCCCTGCCCGGCGTCCCGCGCGACAGTGAGTCACACCCGGGACCGTCTCGTCGGAGAACCTGCACCCGACACCACACCCAAGGTCATCGTCCAGGGGACGGCATACGCGCGGCTCAATCATTCGCATCGACGCGTGCTGTTAGCATCACCGCGACGGACGCGTCCCGCACACTCCTGAGGATCCGGCGAACAGATGTCACCCGACGAGCAGGATCCGTATCTGGTTATCGGCGTCGGCCGGGATGCGTCACCGGCGCAGATACGGGAGCGCTACCTCATCCTCGTGCAGGTCTGGCACCCGGACAAGCACCAGTCGAGCCCGGAGAATGTTCGCGAAGAAGCGACCCGGCAGATGCAGCGGATCAACATCGCGTACAAGCTGCTCACCGACGCTCATCAACGCGAGACGCGCGACCGACAGGCCCGACAGGCCGACGAACAGGAACGCGCGAAGCGCCAGCGGCAGGGCAGTGCGGGGCAGGCCCGCGACTGGCAGGCGCAGCAACGCGAGGCACGCGAGCGGGCGGCCCGGGAGCAGCAGGAACGCGAACGGCGGGCCCGAGAACGCGAGGCACGGGAGGCACGCGAGCGGGAGGCCCGAGAGCGCGAGGCGGGCGAACGGGCGGCAGCCGAACGTCGGGCACGCGAACGTGAGGCACGCGAGCGGGAGGCGCGCGAGCATCAGCATCCCAGGGCGCGGTGGACGCACCCCTGGTACGAGCCGGCGAAACTACAAGGGCCGCTGACCATCCACCCGATCTCCATTTCGTTGTCGGATGGCGCGGAGGGGTACACGCTGCTGGCCCGGTCCGAAAGCCAGGGGTCCGTCGTCTTCTTTCCCGGCGCCGATGGCGAACTGCTCCTTTTTCGCTCCGCGGAGGCGTTGCAGCGCTACCTGACCGAGACCGGCTCCCACGAACTGGCCGCCGTTCCCGGTTGGGACGATTTCATGAACTCGGTCCTCAAGACCGGAATCAGTGTTGGCGACGACCTTTCGTTCGACTTCGGGCTGATTCTCTACAACATCAGGAGTCCCGTCACCGCCTGGGTTCCTCGGCTCTTCATCGCCAACCGCGATCTCATTTTCGAGATCGCGGAGGCCTTCGCACTGGACGATGTGCTCGGTCTGCTGAGCGTGGGATCGCCGATCGACACGCTCGACGATCTGATGCGGGTGGTCGACCGGCCGCTTGCCGGCTGGGGCGCGCGCCGCCAGCTCGAATCCTTTCAGTCAGGACTTGCGAGTTCCGCGTGGCGCAAGGTGATCCGCCACGTCGAGAAACGAGTGCGCTGGCTGCGGTGAGCACCCACGCCCGGCCACCCCTGCCTCGTCACGCCCCGCCGTCGATACCTTCCTGAATGGACCGGACGGTCGGCATGAGCGATTCGCTGAACTCCGGGAGCGTCAGCACGTTGACCGCCACGCCGGGCTCGACGAGCCAGAACGCCTGGACTCCGTCGGTCAGACCAGGCAGGTCGCCGTGTTCGAACTCGACCAGCGCCCACTCGGCGGGGTCGCGCTCGTGGTAGTCGCCGAGGAACTCCCGCAGGGCGGTCAGATCGACCAGCCGCTCCCCACGCAGCACGTGGACCCGCAGGTCCACCCGGTGGCCGTCGGGGACCTGCCGCTCCCAGATCCGGGTGGCGAAGCGTACGTCGTCCCACTCGCTGGCGAAGTCCGACACCTCCTCGCCGACCCCGTCCGGCACCTGCCCGATGTGGAAGCCGTCCAGCACCCCGCCGTCACGCGTCTCGTCGCCCATCCCACCGCCTCGATCGCACGGATTGTTCCAGCGTCAGTTGCCCAGTGCCCGTACCTTGGCGATCGTCTCCTGGACGTGCTGCCGGGCCGGCTCGTGCCCCTGGGCGGCCTGGGCCAGCGCCTGCCGGTACGAGTCGATCATGCCGATCAGCGGACCGGCGGCGACGCCCTGCAGGGCCCCGGCGACGAGCTGGCGTGCCTCGGCCGCGTCCTGGGCCGCGGCGGCCGTCTTCGCCTTGGCCTCGTCCAGCTTCTGCGCTGCCGCCGCCAGCCTGGCGATCATCTCCGCTGCGCTCACACGCCCTCCCACGATCGCACCGAACCGGCGTCGCCGCCCTCACCCGATCGGCGACCACACAGGAGGGTACGAGATCCACCCACCCATCGCGACCACCAGACCGCGCCAGGCTAGTAGGTTTGGGTGCACGTGTTGTCGCTGGAGCGACAACTGGTGCACCCAAAGCCCGGCAGTCGCCCGGCACCGGCCGCAATCGACGACAGCCGGCGAGGTGCTGCACTGCCGGCCGGTCGTGCTCGCCGGGCAGCCTCCGCGAGCCGTCTCCGCTATCAGCGCGACAGCGCCCAGGCGCCGACACCGTCGCCCGCCGCGCACGCCGTCCGCGCAACCACGCCCGGATCAGCGCATGGCACGGAAGAGCAGCAGGTAGCCGCAGTAGGCGAGCGGAACCGCCAGGAAGCAGAGCAGGAAACCCAGGACCGGATAGCGGGGCGGGGTGGCGGCGCCGACGGCGGGTCGGCCCCAGCGGCCGAGTACCAGCCACCCGCCGATCAGTGACACGGCGGGCAGGCCGGCGCACGTCCAGGCGTAGAGGGTGCCCGGACCGACCACCCCGACGCCGGAGGCGAGCACCATCACCAGCATGAGCAGCACCGACACGCCCGCGAAGGCGAGGTAGACGGCGACCGCCCGGGCCATCGGTGACCACGTCGGCAGCAGCGCCGGCCGCTGGGCGAGCAGTTCCGCCTGCTGTCCGTGCCGATCGGCCTCGTCGGCCCAGCGCCGGGCCAGTTCCAGTTCCGCCGCCGGGTCGACCTCACCGGCGCGCGGTGCCGGCACCCCCGCCGCCGTCGTGCTCACCGCCACCGGCAGCGCCCGGCCCGCCGCCCCGCCACCCACCGGGGAGTACGCCCCGACCTCCGGCCGCCCCGGCGCGGCGGCTGCGCCGCCGTCCGACCCCGTCCCCGGTGTCGGGGCGCCCGACGGGTGCGGCGGCAGCGGCGGATTCGTCGTGCCGGCCGTCGAACCCGCCGATGACCCCGGCGGGCCCGACACCGGCGGACCCGACCCCGGCGGACCCGACACCGGCGGACCCCATGCCGGTGGGCCGGAGACCGGGGGTGCGGCTGGCGGGCCGGCGGTGGCCCGTGCGACGCCGATGGTGCGGCCGAGGTGGTCGAGGCGCTGTCCCTGGGCGACCAGCCGACGGTCGAGGTAGTCCACGGCGGCGCCGAGATCCCGCCGCCGATCGGCCTCGGCGGCGGCGCCCTGTTCCCCGGCGCGCTGCTGCACGGCGAGGTGGCGGGCCAGCGCGGCGTACTCGTCGAAGGTGGACACGCCTCACTCCTGCCCGTCGGAGGGGTGATCGTCACGGGCGAACGGCACGATCAGCCGGACCCGCTGGTCGTGCCGGTCGATCAACAGTGCCCGGTCGGCGCGAGGGGTGTACGCCAGGTCGTGCACGCCGAGGTGCAGGCCGAGATCCGGTCCGGGCACGTTCAGGGCGACCAGGCAGGCGACGTCGTCGCGGTTCTGCGTGCCACCAAGGTCGTCGGCGAGCCGGCGCAGGCCGCGCCACCAGCCGAGCAGGTGCACTCCGTGGCCGGGCCCCTGACGCAGCAGCACCCGCAGGTCGTCGTGACCGGAACGGAACGAGGTGGGGTCGCTCTCGCCGAGCAGGCCGGCGGCGGCGTCCATGCCGAACACCACCAGGTAGGTGCGCCCCGCCGACCCGGCGTCCGGACCCGGCGGCACACCAACCGGACCCGACGGCACACCAACCGGACCCGCCGATGCGGCATCTGGCGCGGTCGGGGCGGCGGCGTCCCCGGCAGGTGGTGGCGGTGCACCACCGGGCCGGTGCCCGCCGGCGAGGCCGGTGGCGAGGGTACCGATCCGGTCGCGCAGCGCGGCGGCGTCGAGGCGCTGCACCCGGTGCCCGGCGGCAGCCAGCGTTGCGGCGGTGTCGTCGGCCGCCGCGTCGGCGGCGGCGACCAGCGGGGCGAGCAGGAACGCCGCCTCGCCGGGGGCGTGCTGGCGGGCCAGGCTCAGGGTCGCCGCCCGCAGCACCTCGGCACCGGCGGACGAGGTGCCCACCACGGCCAGGTGCCGTCCCGGTGCGGTGTCCATGATGAACAGCGCGGTGGTGCCGTCCACGTCGACGGTGCGGCCGACCAAGGCCAGCGGACGCCGGCCGCCGGGACGCAACCCGGCGAAGGTGGCGTCGTCCTCGACGCGGGCGGTGTCGTAGCCCCGGAACACCGACGGCGGGCGGGCACCCGACGGACGGTCGTGCCACAGCTCGTGGCGCAGCCGGGTCAGCTCGCCGGTCGCGGCGTGTGCGTCGGGGAAGCGGATCACGGTGTTCGCGCCGGGCGCGCCGGCGGCGGTGTTCACCACGGCCGAGCCGACCGGCAGCGTCGCCGCCGCATCGTTGAGCTGGTCGAGCACTCCCCCGCCGCCGGGCAGCGCCACGCGGAGCGCGAACTGTCCGAAGACCGCCTCGGCGCGGCCGTAGAGCGCCTCGATCCCCGTCGTGCTCTGGCTGGCCAGTACCAGGTGCACGCCGTACGAGCGACCCTTGCGCGCCAACTCCTCCAGCAGGTCCACCGACTCGCGGGCCAGCGGGTCGTTGCCGGCCAGCAGCACGTGGAACTCGTCGATCACGGCGACGATCCGGGGCACCGTGGTGTCGGCGGGCAGGTCGGCGAGCTTGGTGACGCCGTGCCGCTTGAGGGCGGTGGCCCGCCGGTGCAGTTCGCGGCGCAGTTCGCGCAGCACCGCCACGCCGTACTCCCGGTCGCTTTCGATGCCGACGGCACGGGCGTGCGGCAGCCAGGACGGGTCGCGCTCGGTGGGCACGAACTCGGTGAAGCTCACCCCCTCCTTGAAGTCGAGGAGGTAGAGCTGCAGCTCGGCCGGAGAGTAGCGGGCGGCCAGCCCGTAGAGCACGTCGAGCAGGAAGACGGTCTTGCCGGCGCCGGTGCGCCCGCCGACCAGCCAGTGCGGGGTGACGTCGTCGAAGGCCATGGTCACCGGGTCGCGTCCGGCGCGGCCCACCACGGTGCGCAGACCCGCCCGCGCGGAGGCGGTCCACCGCTGCCCGGGCAGCAGGTCGGCGAAGCCGATCGTCGCGCCACGCCGGGCGGCCTCGCCCAGGTGGGTGGCGAGCGCGGCGACGGAGGCCGGCGGCGGGTCACCGTCGAGGACCACCGGGGCGGCCAGGCCACTGCCGTCGGCGCTGAACGGCGCGCCGGGCGGGTCGCCGACCCGGGCGTACCCGTCGGTCAGCCGCAGCATGGTGGTGGCGCCCAGCGGCGGGGCCGACTCGCCGGGCCCGGCCGACGGCCAGCCGCCGAGCAGCACGCAGACGGCTGCGGCCGGGCCGGCGTGGGTGAGCGCGGCCAGCCGGGCGGCCTCGCGGGGGGACGGCACGGACGCGGCGACGAGCACCAGCAGGTCCTGATCCGGCCGGTCGGCCTGACGGGCGGTGCGGGCGTGCCGTTCGGCGGCGTCGAGCAGCGCGGTGACCTCCGCCTCGGTGGTGGCGGGCGGGTCGACGACACCGGCGTCGAGCAGTGGTCGCAGGGGACCGAAGGTGGCGCCGAGGGCGGCCGTGTCCAGCGCGGCGACCCGGACGCCGCCGGGCGCGGCGGTGGCCAGCAGCCGCAGCACGAGGGCCCGCAGCAGGCCGGCGACCGCCGGATGACGGGCGTCGCCGTCGATTGCCAGGTGATGCCCGGCGCCCAACGGCAGCAGGACCGGGAAGCCGCCGGCGGCGGTGACGGCCTCCCCGACGCGTACCGGGACGGGTCCCCGGGTCAGTGAGGTGCCGGGGGTCGGGGTGGCCAACGCGGTGCCGACCCGGGCGAGCCGGGCCAGCAGGTCGGCGTCGACCGCCGGGGCGGGTGCGGTGGCGACGTTCAGCGCGGCACGGGCGGAGTCGAGGTGGGCGCGTGCGGCCCGGTGGGCGTTGACCGCCTGCTCGTACGCCGACGCGAGCTTGCCCAAACCCCTGCCCCTCACCGCCGAGCGCCCCTGGTCGCAGAAACCCTAACGGACGGCGGCGATGCCGGCACAGTCCGAACCGGACGTGTCGGTCGGCATGTCAACCAGCCACCGGCACCCGCCGCGCGGTGCCGCCGCGACGCCGGCAGTGACTACCGGCGCAACGGCGGCAACGGCGCACGGCGGCCGACGGTCCGGCCGGGACCGTCGGCCGCAGGGGCTCGGTCAGCCGGTGACCGCGTTGAGCGCCGGCAGGTAGCCGTAGCGGTAGCCGTCGGCGTTCGGGTGGTACGCCTCGATGACCCCGGAGACGTCCCGGATCCACGGCTGGGCGCCGCAGACGCCGTGGCCGGCGAAGGTGGGTCGGGTGTCGGCGAAGGTGGCGCCGGCCGCGGCGGCCCGGTCGGCGGTGACGGTGGCGAGGACGTCGGCGGCCTCGTTGAGGATGGTGCGCTTGTAGCTGCTCATCGCCAGCAGGCCGCAGGAGCCGGTCTCGAACAGCCGTGGGTAGCCGAGCACGATCAGCCGGGCGTTGGGGGCCCGCTCCCGGATGGCGGCGTAGGTGCGGTCCAGCCGCGCCGGCAGCGTGCCGGTGGCGAACGCCTTCGCGGCGTTGACCGCGTTGGTGCAGGTGGAGGTGCTGCCGAACCGGCAGCTGGTCATCACGTCGGCGAAACCGGCGTCGTTACCGCCGATGGTGATGGTGACCATGGTGGTGGTGGCGCTCAGCGAGCCCAACTGGTTGTTGAGCACGTCGGCGGTGACCGCGCCGCCGCAGGCGGGGAAGCGGAAGCTGGCCACGTTGTTGGCGGCGGCCCACAGTGGCGCGTAGGACTTCTGGCTGCGCAGGCAGGTGGACAGGTCGTACGGTCCGGCACCGACGCCCGAGGAGTACGAGTCGCCGAGGGCGACGTAGTGGATCGGCGCGGCGGCCTGGGCGACGCCGGGGACGGCCAGCGCGCCGATGGTGGCGGTGAGGAGGGCGACCAGCGCGGTCAGGGCGCGGGCCAGCGGACGGTGTGGCATGACGGACCTCCACGGGGGTGGTGGTGGAGCCCGAGAGCCGCGCGCGTGGCCAAGGGTTGTTACTGGTCGGTAATGCTATCGAAACAGTTGGATAAAGTGAATAGCCGTTAAGGAACGTCCGTCGAGGCCGAGGTGTTAAGAAGGGCCCCCTGCTATACGCCAGGCGTTAACAGGGGGCCCTTCCTTGCACCGTCAGCGGGCTGCCAGGGGGCGGCTGGCCGGGTGGACCGGGGCCGGCAGGGTGCCGGCGCCGTCCAGGTACGTGTGGATCGCCGCGGCGGCGGCCCGGCCCTCGGCGATCGCCCAGACGATCAGCGAGGCGCCCCGGTGCATGTCACCGGCGACGAAGACGCCGTCGGCGTCGGTCTGCCAGTCCGCCCGGGAGTCGACGGCGCCCCGCGCGTTGCGGCTCACCCCGAACTGCGCCAGCAGCGGCTGCTCCTCGGTGCCCTCGAAGCCGATCGCCAGCAGCACCAGGTCGGCGGGGAGTTCCCGCTCGGTGCCCGGCACCACGGTGACGATGCGCCGGCCGTCGTGCTTCTCCACGGTCACCTCGGCGATCCGCACCGCCCGCACCGCCCCGGTGCCGTCGTCGACGAACTCCTGCACCGCCACCGCGAAGACCCGCTCGCCGCCCTCCTCGTGGGCCGGGTACTCCCGCAGGATCCACGGCCAGGTCGGCCACGGGTCGCGGTCCTCGTCGCGGGTTCGCGGTGGCTGCGGGTACAGGTCGAGCTGGTGCACGCCGGCCGCGCCCTGCCGATGGGCCACGCCGAGGCAGTCGGCCGCCGTGTCGCCACCGCCGATGATGACCACGTGCTTGCCGGCCGCGTCGATCGGCGTACCGTCCGCAAGGGTGGCCAGCGCGGGCCGTCCCTGGCCGGCCGCCGCGACCACCCGGTTGGCGGCCACCAGATGCGCCATCGCCTGGTGTACGCCGCGCAGTTGCCGGCCGGGGGTGTCGGTGTCCCGGCCCTGCAACGCGCCGCAGGCCAGCAGCACCGCGTCGTGTTGGGCGCGCAGCTGTTCGGCGGTGATGTCGACGCCGACGTCGACCCCGGTGCGGAACACGACCCCCTCGGCACGCAGCTGCGCCAGCCGGGTGTCGATGTGCCGCTTCTCCAGCTTGAAGTCGGGGATGCCGTACCGCAGCAGCCCGCCGATCGCGTCGTCGCGCTCGTACACGGTGACGGCGTGACCGGCCCGGGCCAGCTGCTGGGCGGCGGCGAGTCCGGCCGGCCCGGAGCCGACCACGGCGACCGACCGGCCGGACGGCACGGACGCCGGGCGCGGTGTCAGCCCTCGACCCGCGGCCGCGTCGGCGATCTCCACCTCGACCTGCTTGATGGTCACCGGCTGCTGGCCGCCGAGGCCGAGCACGCACGCGGCCTCACAGGGCGCCGGGCAGAGCCGACCGGTGAACTCGGGGAAGTTGTTGGTGGCGTGCAGCGAATCCACCGCGGCGTCCCAGTTGCCGGTGCGGACCAGGTCGTTCCAGTCCGGGATGCGGTTGCCCAGCGGGCAGCCGTCGTGGCAGAACGGGATGCCGCAGTCCATGCAGCGGGTGGCCTGCTCGCGGATCAGTTCCGCGCCGGCCGGCGGGTAGACCTCCCGCCAGTCGCTGATGCGCACCGGCACCGGCCGGCGGGCCGGCAGCCGCCGGCCGTAGCGCAGGAAACCGTTCGGGTCAGGCACGAGCCACCTCCTGGGCGACCACCCGCGGGGCGGGCGGGGCCGGCGCGGCCGAGCCGGCGGCCGGCTGCGCCGGTGCCGCCAGTGCGCTCATCACCGCGTCGTCGACGTCCTGGCCGGCGGCTTCGGCGGCCTGCATGATCTCCATCACCCGGCGGTAGTCCCGGGGCACCACGGCGGTGAACTCCTCCACCGCCTCCGGCCAACGCTTGAGCAGCTGCTCGGCGATCGCCGAGTCGGTCTCGGCGAAGTGCCGCTGCACCAGCTCATGCAGCCGGCCCCGCTCCGACTCGCTCGGCGCGGACAGGTCGACCAGCTCGGTGTTGACCCGGCGTCGGTCGAGGTTCCAGACGAAGGCCGTCCCGCCGGACATGCCGGCGGCGAAGTTGCGGCCGGTCGGACCCAGCACCACCACGGTGCCGCCGGTCATGTACTCGCAGCCGTGATCGCCGACGCCCTCGACGACCGCCACCGCGCCCGAGTTGCGGACCGCGAACCGCTCCCCCACCCGGCCCCGGAGGAAGACCTCACCGTCGGTGGCCCCGTACAGGATGGTGTTGCCGGCGATGATCTGGTCCTCAGCCCGGTGGCCCGCGTCGGCGTCGGCGGCCACGAACGGCGCCGCCGCGTCCGGTCGGACGATCAGCCGGCCCCCGGAGAGTCCCTTGCCGACGTAGTCGTTGGCGTCGCCGTGCAGGCGCAGGGTGACCCCGCGCGGCAGGAACGCGCCGAAGGACTGCCCGGCGGTGCCGCGCAGGGTGAACTCGATGGTGTCGGCGGGCAGTCCTGCGCCGCCGTGGCGACGGGTGACCGCACCGCCGAGCATCGCGCCGACGCTGCGGTGCTCGTTGCGGATCGCCACCTCGGCCCGCACCAGCGGGACCGACCCGTCGGACCCGGCGGTGCGCAGCGCCGGCTCGGCGAGCGCGATGAGCTCGTTGTCCAGTGCCAGCTCCAGGCCGTGGTCCTGGGCGCGTACGCCGCGCCGGGCCGCCCCCTCGGGCAGCTCGGGCAGGTGCAGCACCCGACCGAGGTCGAGCCCGCCCGCCTTCCAGTGCTCGACCGCCGGTGCGACGTCGAGCAGCTCGGTACGCCCGATCGCCTCGTCGATGCTGCGCAGGCCCAGCTCGGCCAGGTAGCCGCGGATCTCCTCGGCGAGGAAGAGGAAGAAGTTCTCCACGAACTCCGGCTTGCCGGTGTAGCGCTCGCGCAGCACCGGGTTCTGGGTGGCGATGCCCACCGGACAGGTGTCCAGGTGACAGACGCGCATCATGACGCAGCCCGACACGATCAGCGGGGCGGTGGCGAAACCGAACTCCTCCGCGCCGAGCAGCGCGGCGACGACCACGTCCCGGCCGGTCTTGAGCTGACCGTCGACCTGCACGGTGACCCGGTCACGCAGCTTGTTGAGCAGCAGCGTCTGCTGCGCCTCGGCCAGACCCAGCTCCCACGGCGTGCCGGCGTGCTTGAGCGAGTTCAGCGGGGAGGCGCCGGTGCCGCCGTCATGCCCGGAGATCAGGATGACGTCCGCCTTGAGCTTGGCCACCCCGGCCGCGACGGTGCCGACACCGACCTCGCTGACCAGCTTCACGTGCACCCGGGCGGCCGGGTTGACGCACTTGAGGTCGTGCACCAGCTGGGCGAGGTCCTCGATGGAGTAGATGTCGTGGTGCGGCGGCGGCGAGATCAGGCCGACGCCCGGGGTGGCGTGCCGGGTACGGGCGATCCACGGCCAGACCTTGTTCCCGGGCAGCTGCCCACCCTCGCCGGGCTTGGCTCCCTGCGCCATCTTGATCTGGAGGTCGTCGGCGTTGACCAGGTACTCGCTGGTGACGCCGAACCGGCCGCTGGCGATCTGCTTGACCGCGGAGCGGCGGGCCGGGTCGTGCAGCCGCTCGACGTCCTCGCCGCCCTCGCCGGTGTTGGACTTGCCGCCGAGCCGGTTCATCGCGATCGCCAGCGTCTCGTGCGACTCGGCCGAGATCGACCCGTACGACATGGCGCCGGTGGCGAACCGCTTGACGATCTCGCTGGCCGGCTCCACCTCCTCGATCGGCACCGGCGGCAGCACGCCCTCGCGCAGCCGGAACAGCCCTCGCAGCGAACCCGCCCGCGCGGCCAGTTCGTCCACCTTGGCGGTGTACTCCCGGAACACGTCGTACTGGCGGCTGCGGGTGGCGTGCTGGAGCAGGAAGACCGTCTCCGGGTTGAACAGGTGCAGCTCACCCTCGCGGCGCCACTGGTACTCGCCGCCGACCGGCAGCAGGTCGACCGCCTCGGCGCCGGGCGCCGGCCAGGCCAGCGCGTGCCGGGCCGCCACCTCGGCGTGGATGCCGTCGAGGCCCACGCCGCTGATGGTGCTCGGCGTACCCCGGAAGTAGCGCTCGACCAGCCGGGTGTCCAGCCCGACCGCCTCGAAGACCTGCGCGCCGCAGTACGACGACACCGTCGAGATGCCCATCTTCGACATGATCTTCAGCACGCCCTTGCCGAGCGCCTTGACGTAGTTGCGGATCGCGGCCCTCGGCTCGACGCCGACCAGCGCCTCCGTGGAGATCATGTCCTCGACCGACTCGAAGGCGAGGTACGGGTTGACCGCGGCGGCGCCGTAGCCGATCAGCACGGCCGCGTGGTGCACCTCGCGGCAGTCGCCCGACTCGACGATCAACGCGACCTGGGTCCGGGTCTGCTCGCGGACCAGGTGCTGGTGCACCGCCGCGGTGAGCAGCAGCGACGGGATCGGGGCGAGGTCGGCGTTGGAGTCCCGGTCGGAGAGCACCAGGATCCGTACGCCGTCCTCGATCGCCTCGGAGACGTGCCGGCAGATCTCGGTCAGCCGCGCCTTGATCCCGGCGCCGCCGTCGCGGATGCGGTACAGCCCGGAGACCCGCACCGCCTTGAACCCGGGCAGGTCACCGTCCTCGTCGATGCAGAGGATCTTCGCCAGCTCGTCGTTGTCGATCACCGGATAGGGCAGCACGATCTGCCGGCAGCTCGCCGGGCCGGGATCGAGCAGGTTGCCCTCCGGGCCGATGGTCGAGGCCAGGCTGGTCACCAGCTCCTCCCGGATGGCGTCCAGCGGAGGGTTGGTGACCTGGGCGAACAGCTGATGGAAGTAGTCGTAGAGCAGCCGTGGCCGGGTGGACAGCGGCGAGATCGGGGTGTCGGTGCCCATCGAGCCGATCGGTTCGGCGCCGGTACGCGCCATCGGCGCGAGCAGGATCTTCAGCTCCTCCTCGGTGTAGCCGAAGGTGAGCTGGCGGCGGCGTACCGAATCGTGGGTGTAGACGACGTGCTCGCGGGCGGGCAGGTCGTCCAGCTCGATCAGCCCCGCGTGCAGCCAGTCGGCGTACGGCTCGGCGGCGGCCAGCTCGGTCTTGATCTCGTCGTCGTGCACGATCCGGCCGGCGACGGTGTCGACCAGGAACATCTTCCCCGGCTGGAGCCGGCCCTTGGCCACCACGGCGGCCGGGTCGAGGTCGAGCACGCCCGCCTCGCTGCCCAGCACCACCAGGCCGTCGGCGGTCTGCCACCAGCGGCCCGGCCGCAGGCCGTTGCGGTCGAGCACCGCGCCGACGATCTCGCCGTCGGTGAAGGCGACCGAGGCGGGACCGTCCCACGGCTCCATCAGGCTGGCGTGGAACCGGTAGAAGGCGCGCTTGTCGGCGCGCATGTCCGGGTCGTTCTCCCACGCCTCCGGGATCATCATCAGCACCACGTGCGGCAGACTGCGCCCGGCCAGGTGCAGCAGTTCGAGGACCTCGTCGAAGTTGGCCGAGTCGGACGCGGCCGGGGTGCAGACCGGGAAGACCCGCCGGATGTTGCCGGGCAGGTCCGGGGTGCGCAGCAGGGCCTCCCGGGCCTGCATCCAGTTCCGGTTGCCCCGGATGGTGTTGATCTCACCGTTGTGGGCGATGAAACGGTACGGGTGCGCCAGCGGCCAGGACGGGAAGGTGTTGGTGGAGAACCGGGAGTGCACCAGGGCGATGGCGCTCTCCACCCGCTCGTCGGTCAGGTCCGGGTAGAACGCGGGCAACTGGTCCGGGGTGAGCATGCCCTTGTAGACCATGGTCCGGCCGGACAGCGACGGGAAGTAGGCCGGCACGCCGCGCTCGGCGGACTCACGCTCGGCCTGCTTGCGTACGCAGAAGGCGACCCGCTCCAGCTCGATGCCGCGCAGCGGGGAACCGGCCGCGCCGACGGGGGTGTCAGTGAGCCGCCGCGCGGCGAGGAAGAGCTGACGGACGCGGGGCATGGCCGCCAGGGCCGTCTCGCCGAGGTCGCTCGGGTCGACCGGGACGTCCCGCCAGCCGAGCACCTCGGCCCCCTCGACCAGGGCGTACTTCTCGACCACCTGCCGGGCACGGGCCTCGGCGGCGTCGTCGTCGGGCAGGAAGACCAGGCCGGTGGCGTACTCGCCGGCCGGCGGCAGTGGGAACTCGACCACCGCGCGCAGGAACGCGTCCGGCACCTGGATCATGATGCCGGCGCCGTCACCGGTGTTCGGTTCGGCGCCCCGGGCACCCCGGTGGTCCAGCCGGCACAGCGCGCCGAGACCGTTGGCGACCACCGTGTGCGAACGTCGGCCGTGCAGGTCCGCCACGAAGGCCACGCCGCACGCGTCGTGCTCGAACGCGGGATCGTAGAGGCCGGTAGGGGACGCTACCTGGCCTTCTCGTGGCGCCGGCTGGGGGCGGTGTGGGTACGCAAGGGCCACCGGGCCTCCTGTCGTCGCTCAGGCATGAACATGGTCGGGACGACGTCGGCCCTGTATCGGACTATTGAGTCTACGTTAGGGCCCGGCACGCAAGGCCAGTGCAGATTGATCACACCGTCCAGAATCTGGGACATGTAGTCTCGCGCCGTGGATTCCGAGCGTACCGACCTCCTTGACCGGTTGGAACGGTTCTACGACGCGGTGCCCCGGGACGCGGCCCGTGTGGAAGATCACGGCGCTTTGGTGCTTTTCGTGCGGGAAGGACCCGGATGGCCGTTCTACGCGCGACCGCGGCCGGCCGCCGGGCGATCGCCGTCGCTGGCCGACCTGACGGCGGTCCGCGCCCGGCAGCGGGAGTTGGGCCTGCCCGAGGCACTGGAGTGGGTGCACGACCTCGACCCGGAACTGCTCCCGGTGGCCCGCTCCGCCGGCCTGGCCGTGCTCGAAGCGCCGTTGATGGTGCTCGACCCGGCCGCCCTGCCCGACCCGGCGACCCTGCTGCACCCGGATTCCGCCGACGGCGTGTCGGTACGGTTGCTCGACCCGGCGGACGAGGACCTGGGCGAGGCGGTGGCCGCCCGGCGGGCGGTGGCGGCGGTCGGATTCGCCGCTCCCGGCACCGCGCGGGGTGTAGCGGGAGCGGCCGAGCGTGACGCGGCCATGGTCGGGTTGGACGCGGCGGCGGTCGACGAGGAGCGCACCCGCATCGCCGACGGCAGCCGCCTCTCGGCACTGGCCGGCACCCCCACCGAAGGCCCGCTGGCCAGCGGGATGGCCATGCGGGTCGGCGACGTCGCCGAGATCGCCGGGGTGGCCACCCTGCCCAGCGCCCGCCGCCGTGGCCTGGCCGCTGCGGTCACCGCCACCCTGGCCCACGCCCTGCTCGCCGACGGAACCGACCTGATCTTCCTCTCCGCCGGGAGCGAGGAGATCGCCCGGGTCTACCTGCGCGCCGGTTTCCACCGCGTCGGCACCGCCTGCGTGGCCGAACCCGCGGCCGTCACCACCTGAACGGCTCCGAGAAGGGTCGCCGTCACCGCCCGACACCGGTCGGATCGATCAAGAAGTTCTGGTCGGACTCCGCGCTTCTGGAGACCAGACCTTCTTGATCAACCGAGACGGGGTGGTCAGGCCGGTGGCCGCCACTGAGCGGCGATCGAGGCGGCGCTGCCGAGCAGGCGAGGCGTGATGGTGCCCAGGGCGGCGTCGCGGGCGCGCAGGGCCAGGCGGCCCCGGGTGCGCAGCACGGCGGACATCCGGCGGGTCTGCCGGACCACGGCCGCCACGCGGGGACGCCGCACCCGGTCGTACGCCACCACCGCGTCGGGCAGGGTCGACTCGCGCAGCAGCGCGGCGAGCGTCGCGGCGTCCTCGAAGGCGAGACAGGCGCCCTGCCCGAGGTGCGGCGGCATGGCGTGGGCCGCGTCGCCGAGCAGCACCACGCCGCCCGGTCCGGCCGGGAAGCCGTACGCCCGGGGCAGCGGACGCAGTTCCCGGATCTCCTGCTGCACCAGGTCGGCCGGATCGGTCGCGGCCAGCAGGTCGTCGACCGGCGCGGGCCACCCGGCGTACCAGCGGCGCAGCAGCGCCAGTTGCGTCTCCGGCGGCTCGGGTCGCGGGGCACCCGCCGCGGTGGCCATCCAGTAGACGCCGCCCCGGCTGGAGGCGCCGGAGGAGCCGCGATCGCCCAGCGAGGCGGCGACGAACCGGTAACCGGCACCGAGGATCTCGCCGCCGAACGAATCGGGCAGGCTCGGCGCCCGGTACCAGGGGATCACCGCCCGCCAGGCGGCGCAGCCGGAGCTGACCACGCCCGAGGAGGGGGCGAGTTGGCGACGGATCACGCTGTCGGCGCCGTCGGCCGCGATGACCAGGTCCGCCTCGTACGTGTGCCGGCCGTCGCCGACTGCGGGCCGTTGGCCGGCCGTGGCGCGCACCGTCCGTACGGTGACCCCGGTGCGCAGTTCGACCCGCTCGCCCAGGCCCGCGATCAGCGCGTCGTGCAGGTCCTCGCGGTGCACCACCACCGGCAGTCGCTCGGCGGGCGTCGGCCGGGGCGGCACCAGCCAGTGCCCGTCCGGGCGGCGTACGCCCCCGTCGGGCAGCGTGGTGGCGATCGCGTCCAGGCCGGCGCCGAGATCCAGGGCGCGTAGCGCGCGGACCCCGTTGGGCCAGAGCACCACGGCGGCCGGCTCGGGACGGATCCGGTCGGCCCGCTCCAGGAGGGTGACCTGCCAGCCCGAGCGGGCGAGCGCACCGGAGACCGCCAGGCCGCCGAGCCCGCCGCCGACCACCACCGCGGTCCGCATGCGCCCCCTCGCCCTCAGCTGTCGCGGTCGGCGGGGCGTGCCGAGGTGGAGCCGGCCGCCTCACCGTCGGCGGGGTCGCCCTCCGGCCGGTCCGCGTCGGTCCCGGACGACACGTCCGGGTCAGCGGCGGTCGCGGGGCCGTCGGCGCCCGCCGGATCGGACGGTGTCTCGCCGGTCTCCCGCCAGTGCCGGAACTGCTCCTCACTGACCACGCGGTAGCCCTCCGGCGCGGCCGGCTCGGTGGTGGTCCCCTTCGCCGACAGGTCGACCTGCGAGACGTCGGAAGCGGCCGGCGGGACGGTGGCGACGGCCGGCAGGCCGATCGGGATCAGGTACTCCCGTGGACCGCGTACCCGCAGGAAGTAGACGAGCGCGCCGAGGAAGACCAGCGCCGCGGTCCAGACGTTGAGCCGTACGCCGAGGATGGTGTTGGCCTCGTCGGTACGCATCAGCTCGATCCAGAACCGGCCGGCGGTGTACCCCATCACGTAGAGGGCGAAGGCCCGGCCACGGCCGAGCCGCAGCTTACGGTCGAGGAGGTACACCATCGCGGCCACGCCGACGTTCCACAGCAACTCGTACGCGAAGGTGGGGTGGTAGAGCCCTTCCTCCAGGATCGGCTGGCCAGCCTCGTCGCGCAGCGCCTGGCCGCCGTCCATCCGGTGGATCTCCAGCCCCCAGGGCAGGTCCGTCCGACCGCCGTACAGCTCGTTGTTGAACCAGTTGCCCAGCCGGCCGATCGCCTGAGCCAGCGGCAGACCGGGGGCCAGCGCGTCGGCGACCACCGTCAACGGGATGCCCAGTTGCCGGGCGGCGATCCAGGCGCCGATCGCGCCACCGGCGACCGCACCCCAGATGCCCAGCCCACCCTCGTGGATGAAGAACACCTTGATCGGATCCCCGCCGGTGCCGAAGTACGGCGCCGGTGAGGTGATCACGTGGTAGATCCGGGCGCCGATGATGCCCGCCGGCACCGCCCAGATGGCGATGTCGAGCACCGCACCCGGCGCGACCCCACGCTGCCGCATCCGCCGTTCGGTGACCCAGCAGGCCACCACGATGCCGGCGATGATGCACAGCGCGTACGCCCGGATGGGGATCGGGCCGAGCTGCCACACGGCGTTGCTCGGACTCGGGATGGCGGCCAGGAACGTCGGCGAGGCGAGACTCACGGGTGCACACGCTACCGCTGCGGACCCCTCCACCGTCACCCCGGCCCACCGCCCAACCCCCTCAACCATCCCCGCGATCTTGCACTTTCCGTCGCGGCATAAGCGTCATTCAGGGCAGAAACCCGACAGAAAGTGCAAGATCGGCGCGCTGAGCGGCGGGGCGGGGTGTCTAGGGGGTGGGGTTGCGGACGCCCTCGGCGAGTTCGGCGCTGAGGGTGCGCAGGGCGGTCAGGGCTTCCGCCTCGTCGGGGGCGTCGAGCAGGCAGCGGATCAGGGCGCTGCCGACGATCACCGCGTCGGCGTACCCGGCGACCGTGGCGGCCTGCGCCCCGGTGCCCACACCCAGCCCGACACCGACCGGCAGGTCGGTGACCTCCCGCACCCGGGACACCAGCACCGGCGCAGCCTGTGAGGTCTGCGCCCGGGCACCGGTCACGCCCATGATGGCGGTGGCGTAGACGAAGCCCCGGCAGTGCGCGGCCGTCATCGCCAACCGCTCGTCGGTGGAGGAGGGCGCGACCAGGAACGTACGATCCAGCCCGTGCGCGTCGGAGGCGGCCAGCCACTCGCCGGCCTCCTCCGGAATCAGGTCGGGGGTGATCAACCCGGTCCCGCCGGCCGCGGCGAGGTCCCGGGCGAACGCGTCTACCCCGTACCGCTCGATCGGATTCCAGTAGGTCATCGTCACCACCGGGGCCCCGGTGGCGGCCACCGCCTCGATGATGCGCAAGGTGTCCCGGGTACGCACGCCGCCAGCCAGGGCGATGTCGCTGGCGCGCTGGATCACCGGGCCGTCCATCACCGGGTCGGAGTACGGGATCTCCACCTCGATCACGTCGACCCCCGCGGAGACCATCGCCTTCATCGCGGCGATGCTGCCCTCGACAGTGGGAAAGCCGGCCGGCATGCAGCCCACCAGCAACGCCCGGCCGTCCGCCCGGGCCTTGTCGAACGCCACCCCGATCCGGCTGGTCCGCTCGCTCATGGCCTCACTCCTTGTCGAGGATGCCGAAGTACTCGCCGGCGGTGTGCACGTCCTTGTCACCCCGACCGGAGAGGTTGACCACGATGGTGGGCTCCCGGCCCAGCTCGGCGGCGAGCTTCGGCGCGACGGCCAGGGTGCCGGCCAGGGCGTGCGCGCTCTCGATCGCCGGGATGATCCCCTCGGTGCGGCAGAGCAACTCGAACGCGGCCATCGCCTCGTCGTCGGTGACCGGCTGGTACGTGGCCCGACCGGTGTCGTGCAGCCAGGCGTGCTCCGGACCAACGCCCGGGTAGTCCAGGCCGGCGGAGATCGAGTGGGACTCCTGCGTCTGGCCGTCGGCGTCCTGGAGCACGTAGGTGCGGGTACCGTGCAGCACCCCGGCGGAGCCGCCGGTGATGCTGGCCGCGTGCCGGCCGGTGTCCACCCCGTCGCCGCCGGCCTCGAAGCCGTACAGCCGCACCTGCGGGTCGTCGGTGAAGGCGTGGAAGATGCCCAGCGCGTTGGAGCCGCCACCGACACAGGCGGTCACCGCGTCCGGCAGCGCGCCGATCAGGTCGAGACACTGTTCCCGGGCCTCGTCGCCGATGCCCCGGACGAAGTCGCGGACCAGTGCCGGGAAGGGGTGCGGTCCGGCGGCGGTGCCGATCAGGTAGTGGGTCTCGTCGACGTTGGCGACCCAGTCCCGCATCGCCTCGTTCATCGCGTCCTTGAGCGTGCGCGAGCCGTTCGTCACCGGCACCACCGTCGCGCCGAGCATCCGCATCCGGGCCACGTTCAGCGCCTGCCGCTCGGTGTCCACCTGGCCCATGTAGACCACGCACTCCAGGTCGAACAGGGCGGCGGCGGTGGCGGTGGCGACACCGTGCTGACCGGCCCCGGTCTCGGCGATCACCCGCCGCTTGCCCATCCGCTTCGTCAGCAACGCCTGGCCGAGCACGTTGCGCACCTTGTGCGCGCCGGTGTGGTTGAGATCCTCGCGCTTGAGCAGCACCCGGGCACCGGCCCGGGCGGAGAACCGGCGGGCCTCGTAGAGCAGTGACGGCGCACCCGCGTAGTCGCGCAGCAGCCCGGCGAACTCCGCCCGGAACGTGTCGTCGGCCATGGCCGCGCGGTGCGCCGCTGCCAGCTCGTCGAGAGCGGCGACCAGCGCCTCCGGCACGAACCGGCCGCCGAACTGGCCGAAGTGGCCGGCGGCGTCGGGAAACTGCGCCAGCACGTCGGTGTTCGTGGCGTCACCACTCATCGCGGGTCCTCTCGCTCACGGACGGTAACCGGCGCGGATCAGCGCACCGGGCGGGGCGTCGCCGGGTGGTTGCCGGCGTTGACCAGCTCGGCCACCGCCTCGCGGGGACTCTTCTGGGTCACCAGCCCTTCGCCGACGAGGACCGCGTCGGCGCCGGCCGAGGCGTACCTGATCAGGTCGTGCGGACCGCGTACGCCCGACTCGGCGATCTTGACGACGTTGCTCGGCAGGCCGGGCGCGATCCGCTCGAACACCGACCGGTCGACCTGAAGGGTACGCAGGTCACGGGCGTTGACCCCGATCACCTGGGCGCCCGCCTCCATGGCCCGGTCGGCCTCCTCCTCGTCGTGCACCTCGACCAGCGCGGTCATGCCCAGCGACTCGATCCGCTCCAGCAGGCCGACCAGCACGTTCTGCTCCAGCGCGGCGACGATCAGCAGCACCAGGTCGGCACCGTGCGCGCGGGCCTCGTGCACCTGGTAGCTGGAGACCACGAAGTCCTTGCGCAACACCGGGATGTTCACCGCGGCCCGCACGGCGGCGAGGTCGTCCAGCGACCCGCCGAACCAGCGCCCCTCGGTGAGCACGCTGATCGCGCGGGCACCGCCCGCCGCGTACTCGCCGGCCAGGTCCGCCGGGTCGGCGATCTCCGCCAGCTTGCCCTTGGACGGCGAGGCGCGCTTGACCTCGGCGATGACCGCGACGCCGGGCCGACGCAGGGCCGCGTACGCGTCCAGTGGCGGCGGCGCGGCGGCGGCCAGTTCCCGGATCCGCTCCAGCGGAACCTGTTCCTGCCGCCGGGCCACGTCCTCCCGGACGCCGGCCAGGATCTCGTCGAGCACGCTGACGGGCGCCGTCGGAGCGGCCTCGTCCCCCTCCGCGTGCGCATGCTCAGCAGTCACCAACGGACTCCCCTCTCCGGGTGTCATGGGCCGATGCTAGGGGGCCCCACCTGGACCCGACCGCCGGGGGTATGGCGCTCCTCACGAAATGGGCTGGGGCATAATGGCCGACTTGTGCGCACAGCCTGTGACTCTGCGTCACGATATCATCGACGTTCACTAATGCGCAGGGCGGCCGACGCTCTGATCGCCGCCGGAGATCCGGCCACTTCGATGCTGTGACCAAGCTCAAGGACCAAGGACCCTTTGCCTGCTCAGGCCCCCTACCGCAGAGTTGACCGTGCAGTCATCACCACGAAACGCGAGCCGAGCACCATCGGCCTCGGGCAAACTCAATGACGCGCCTGCCCCATCGTCACGACGATCTCTCCCCGGGGTGATCATGAATACCTCCGCGCCGCAGCAGACCATCGGACTCACCACCATCTCGCGCACCGTCGCGTCGCTCGCCGTCGGTGTGGTCCACACGCTGGAGCGGGCCGTCGTCGGACCGGACCGGATGCGGACCGCCCGCGGCAACGCCTGGGAGGCCATCTGCGCCGACCGGGCCCGGGCCGACCAACGGGCCGAGCTGGACCGGCTCGTCGCGGAACTCGCCGCGGCCCGGGCGCGCGCCCGGCAACCGATCGGCTGACCCGGCCGGACCGGCACACCACGTCTGTCCCGGACCGCCCTGGGCGACCGCGGACCCGGATGCGAGCGCGCCGGCCACCCGGCGACACCCGGTCGCCTCAGCGGATCGTCGGGTCCTCGCCCCGGTCCAACGCCTCCCACGCCTCGACCGTGCCGGTGCCACCGATCGGGCCGCCGGTGCCGGCCGGCCGGGCCGGCCGACGCTCGTAGCGGGCACCCATCGCCGGCCAGTGGTGCCCCCGCGACCCGGTCAACGAACCACCGGCGACGACGAGGAGCCCGCCGAGCAGGCACAGCGCCGGCCATGGCCGGGTGACCTGGCCATCGAGATCGGCGGCCAACCCGTAGCCCCCACCGGCCGCCAGAGCCAGCCCCAGCAGGGTCAGCAGCCCACCGAGCAACCGGCGCAGCCGACCCCGGGTGGCCAGCACCGCGCCGCCGCCGGCCAGCCCGACGAGAGCCAACGCCGGCAGCCACGGCAGCAGCTGCCCACCCGTGCGCACCTCGTCCACCCGCAGCATCTCCAAGGGCTGGGCGGTCACACCGACCACCCAGGTGCGGGTCGCCGCCCAGAACGCCAACCCCGCGCCGGCCAGGCAGAGCAGCACGGCGTACGCCAGCTCGCGTCGGGCCGAGCCGGACCGCGCGCCGCCGGTCGGGGGGCCTGCCGGCGCGCTCATCGGGCCGGCCGGAGGGTTTCCGCGGCGGCGATGGCGGCGAGCACCGCGGCGGCCTTGTTCCGGGTCTCCTGGTCCTCCGCGACCGGATCGGAGTCGGCGACCACACCGGCACCGGCCTGTACGTACGCCCGGCCGGCGCGGATCAGTGCGGTCCGGATGGCGATGGCCATGTCGAGATCGCCGGCGAAGCCGAAGTAACCCACCGTGCCGCCGTAGAGCCCCCGCCGGACCGGCTCCAGCTCCTCGATGATCTCCATGGCGCGGACCTTCGGCGCGCCGGAGAGCGTGCCGGCCGGGAAGGTCGCGGCGAGCGCGTCGAAGGCGGTGCGGTCCGCCCGGAGCGTGCCGACCACGGTGGAGACGATGTGCATCACGTGGCTGTACCGCTCGATGGTGGCGAACTCCGGCACCTCGACGGTGCCGGGCCGGCAGACCCGGCCGAGGTCGTTGCGGCCCAGGTCGACCAGCATCACGTGTTCGGCGCGCTCCTTCGGATCGGCGAGCAGTTCGGCGGCGAGCCGGGCGTCGGCCTCCGGGGTCGCGCCGCGCGGGCGGGTACCGGCGATCGGGTGCAGCAACGCCCGCCGCTCACCGTCGACCTCACCGGTCACCTTCAGGTGCGCCTCCGGCGAGGAGCCGACGATGTCGAAGTCGTCGAAGCGCAGCAGGTACATGTAGGGGCTGGGATTGGTGGTGCGCAGCACCCGGTAGACGTCCAACGGGTCGGCGTCGGTCGGCCGTTCGAACCGCTGGGCGAGCACGATCTGGAAGCACTCGCCGGCCCGGATCGCCTCCTTCGCCGCCTCCACCGCCTTCGGGTACCCGCCATCCGGGGTCCGGCTGTGCACCTCGCCGGCCGGCGGGCGGGCGACCGTGGCGACCATCGGCGGAATCGGCCGCGACAGCGCCGTGGTCATCGCGTCCAGCCGGCCCACCGCGTGGTGGTAGGCGGCCGCGACCCGCTCGTCCCGGCCGGGCTCGTCCAGCGGCGGCAGGATCGCGTTGGCGACCAGGATCGCCGAACCGTCGAAATGGTCGAGCACCACCAGGTCGGTGGCGAGCATCATGCCCAGCTCCGGCAGGCGCAGGTCGTCCTCGGTGAGCGTGGGCAGCCGCTCGAAGCGACGGATCAGGTCGTAGCCGAGGTAGCCGACCATGCCGCCGGTCAGCGGCGGCGTTCCGTCACCCGGTGCGCCGGGTGGGCCGGCAAGCGCCGTCACCGTCTCCCGCAGCACCTCGACCGGGTCACCGGTGGTCGGCAGCCCGACCGGGGGCACGCCGAGCCAGGCCGCGCTGCCGTCGCGCTCGACCAGGGTGGCGCTGCTCCGCACCCCGACGAAGGAGTACCGGGCCCAGGCCAGCCCCGACGAGCCCACGCCCTGCTCGGCGGACTCCAGCAGGAAGGTCCCGGGGCCACCGGCGAGCTTGCGGTAGACGCCGACGGGGGTCTCCGCGTCGGCGAGCAGCCGGCGGGTCACCGGCACCACCCGCCACCGTGCGGCCAGTTCGTGGAAGGTGGCCGCGTCCGGACTCACCCGACCGTCGCTCATGCCGGCACTCCGCTTCGCTCCGTGCCGTCATGAGGCACCACCGCGCTGAGCCTGATGATTCGCTCGCTCCGCTCGCTCACGAGGTCACCTCGCCGGTGACGGGGAGTTCGGTGGAGAAGCAGGTGCGTTGCCCGGTGTGGCAGGCGGCGCCGACCTGCTCGACGCTGACCAGCACCGCGTCGCCGTCGCAGTCGAGCGCCACCGAGCGGACGTACTGGTGGTGACCCGAGGTGGCGCCCTTGACCCAGTACTCGCGCCGGCTGCGGGACCAGTAGGTGGCCCGGCCGGTGGTCAGGGTGCGGTGCAGGGCCTCGTCGTCCATCCAGGCCACCATCAGCACCTCACCGCTGTCGTGCTGGCGGACCACGGCGGCCACCAGGCCGTCGGGGGTGCGCCGCAGGCGTCCGGCGATCGCCGGATCGAGCCGCGACGGCCGCCGCGAACCGCCCGGCGGCTCCGGCTGATCGGGGTGGGCGCCGGTCACCGGCGCGTCAGGTACGGGCACAGTGAGCCATTGTCCCGTACGTGGCGCGGGTACCCCAGCGGGCTCCCGGCTGGCGGACGGCACGCGGCCGGTGGGTCGCCCCAACTGGGCCACGTAGCGGTCCAACCGCCCGTCGGTCAGGGCGTCGGCGAGATCAGGTCCGCCCACCCGGGCCACCTCGGCGGCGTACGGACGGATCAGCGGCAGCGTGCCCGTCACCAGGCGGGCCGCCGCCGCCCACAACTGGGCGGTCGCCCCGGGCAGCAGGCCGAGGCAGCGCAGCATGTCCTCGCGGTAGCCGTCGGGCGCCACCGGCAGGTCGAGCGCGGCGGCGAAGGCCGACCGACGGGAGACGACCCGTACCGACGGGTTCGCCAGCCGCAGCACCGACGGGCAGAGCCGGGCCAGGTCGGCTGCGGCCAGCCGGACACCGAGCGGATCGTCGGCGTCCCGGGCCGAGGCCACCTTGCCGAGCGTGGCGATCAGTTCCTCCAGCCGCGGCTCGTCCGCGGGCTGGCAGAGCACCGGCAGGTCGATGCGGTGTCGCCAGTGCGGATCGGCCCAGAGCAGCCGGGCGGGAGCCGTCACCGGCAGACCGAACGCCCAGTCGGCCGGCTCGCCGAGCCGGGTCACCCAGGAACGGATGTCCCGGGCGGCGACCGACACGTGGGTCAATCGGCCGGAATGCTCGGCGAAGTACGCCCGGCGGGCCGCGTACGGGGCACCACCGACCAGCACGTCGACGTCGACGTCGCTGTGGGCGGTGGCGGCCCGCCGAGCGTGGCTGCCGCGCAGCAGGATGCCCACCACGGGACGGTCGGCACTCGCCCGCAACCGCGCGGCCCAGTCGTCGAGAAACCCACTGTCCGGTGACGGAGCGTGATCCACCGCGCCATCGTGCCGTACGTCCGATCAGGGTGCAATGACCGATGACGGACCTGCTGTCCGGTCTGTGGCCCGCTGCCCGTGCTATGGCGTTGCTGCCTCGGAGGCCGTTGCACCCAGGTATCAGCCTATCTCGCCCAGTTCCGCTCGACGGTAGTGGTCGATCTTGAAGTCGAGCACCTTGAGATCCTCCTCCAACTCGGCCATCCGACTCAGCACCCGTACGCGATGCTCCTCGAACAGCGCCCGCCGGGCACCGAGCGTGCCGTCGCCCTGCCGGGCCAGCTCGACGTAGCGGCGCATGTCGCGCACCGGCATCCCGGTGCGACGCAGCCGGGTCAGCAGCAGCAGCCAGTCCACGTCCCGCGACGTGTAGCGACGCCGGCCGGCCGAGTCCCGACCCACCGGGGCCACCAACCCCTCCTGCTCGTACCAGCGCAACGTGTGGGTGGTCAGTCCGACCCGGTGGGCCGCCTCGCTGACGGTGAAGGTCGCCTCCCGCGTACCGATGTCCATCGGTCGAGGGTCCCAGCATCGACCCGTTCGGCGCGACCCCGCGACCACCCTTGCCGTCGCGGCCGTATTTCACCTACTGTTGATTTCAACAGACGATGAATTGGGGAGGTGGGCGATGGCGGACGCGATCGCCGTCCGGGGCCTGGTCGTGGACCGGGGCGGACGGCGGGTGCTGCACGGGATCGACGCGGCGGTGCCGCGCGGCTCGGTCACCGGGCTGCTCGGGCCGAGCGGCAGTGGCAAGACCACGCTGATGCGGGCGGTCGTCGGCGTACAGGTGATCACCGGCGGCACGGTGACGGTGCTCGGGGCGCCGGCCGGCTCAGCGCCGCTGCGCCACCGGGTCGGTTACTTGACCCAGGCGCCGAGCGTCTACGCCGACCTGACGGTGCGGGAGAACGCCCGCTACTTCGCCGCGCTGCACGGCCGCGACCGGGCCGAGGCCGATCGGGCGGTGGCCGACGTCGGGCTGGCGTCGGCCGCGGGCCAACTCGTGGGCACCCTCTCCGGAGGGCAGCGCAGCCGAGCGTCACTGGCCTGCGCGCTGGTCGGCGAGCCCGAACTGATCGTGCTCGACGAGCCCACCGTCGGCCAGGACCCAGTGCTGCGGGCCGACCTCTGGGCCCGCTTCCACGAACTGGCCGCGACCGGGACGACGCTGCTGGTGTCGAGCCACGTGATGGACGAGGCCGCCCGGTGCGACCGGCTGCTGCTCATCCGCGAGGGGCGGCTGATCGCCGACGACACGCCGGACGCGATCCGGGCCCGCGCCGGGGTGGACGACCTCGACGAGGCGTTCCTGCGGCTGATCAGGGCCAGTCAGACCGACCAGGCCGAGGAGTCGTCATGAACCTGCGGATCCTGGCCGCCACCGTCGTGCGCATCCTGCGGCAGTTGCGCCACGACCGGCGGACCGTCGCGCTGCTGGTGGCCGTGCCGACCGTCCTGCTCACCCTGGTCTACTACATGTACGCCGACCAGCCCGCGCCCCCCGGGCAGCCGTCCACCTTCGACCGGATCGCGCTGGTGATGCTCGGCTTCTTCCCCTTCATCATCATGTTCCTGGTGACCAGCATCGCGATGCTGCGGGAGCGGACCACCGGCACGCTGGAACGGCTGCTCACCACCCCGCTGGCCAAGACCGACCTGCTCTTCGGCTACGGCATCGCCTTCGGGCTGGCCGGTGCGGTACAGGCCGCCATCGCCTCGGCCGTCGCGTACTGGGTCTTCGGCCTGGAGACCGCCGGCAGCAGCGCGCTGGTCATCATGATCGCTGCGCTGAACGCGGTGCTCGCCGTCGCGCTCGGGCTGCTGTGCAGTGCCTTCGCCCGCACCGAGTTCCAGGCCGTACAGTTCATGCCGGTCGTGGTCGCGCCGCAACTGCTGCTCTGCGGGCTGTTCGTGCCGCGCGACGAGATGGCCGGCTGGTTGCAGGCGATCAGTGACGTGCTGCCGCTGTCGTACGCCGTCGAGGCCCTGCAGGAGGTCGGCGCACACGCCGAACCGACCGGCACGATGTGGCGCGACGTGGCGATCGTCGCGGGCGCGGCGGTGCTGGCGCTGGTGCTCGCCGCGGCCACCCTGCGCCGGCGCAGCGGCTGACGGCACGGGTGCCGGCCCGGCGGTGGCGCACCGCGCCACCGGGCCGGCACGACAGCGAGGAGCGAGGGAGGGCGATGATACGGCGCAGTGGACGGCGGCCCGGCAATCCCGGCACCCGGGACACGATTCTCGACGCGGCCCGGGCCACCTTCGCCGAACGTGGTTTCGACGCCAGCACCATCCGCGCCATCGCCGCCTCCGCCGGGGTCGACCCGGCCCTGGTGCACCACTACTTCGGCAACAAGGAGCAGCTCTTCCTGGCCGCCATGCGGTTTCCGGTGAACCCCCGGGAACTGCTGCCGAAGGTGCTCGCCGGCGACCGCGACGCCCTCGGCGAGCGGCTGGTACGCATGTTCCTCACGGTGTGGGACTCGCCGGCCGGTGCCGCCGGGGTGGCCCTGCTGCGCTCCGCGGTCAGCAGCGAGTGGACCGCCCGGCTGCTGCGCGAGTTCCTCACCACCCAGGTGCTGCGCCGGGTCCTCGAGCACCTCGACGTGGAACCGGCCGAGCTTCCGTTGCGCGGGTCCCTCGTGGCCAGTCAGCTCATCGGGCTGGCCCTGATGCGCTACGTGATCCGGCTGGAGCCGGTCGCCTCCGCCGCGCCCGAGACCCTGGTCGCCACGGTCGGCCCGACCGTGCACCGCTACCTCACCGGCGAACTGCCCGGTTGACGAGAACCGTCGGGAGAAGCACGGCGGCGGGCCCGGCCGACGACCGACCGTCGGTCAGCCCGGGCAGAACACCGGGTGCAGCAGCCGGGTCAGGTCGGCCTGGTCGGCCAACCGGCGGCCGAACGTCAGCCGGGCGCGGCGCCGGGCGCCGGGCCGCCCGAAGGTCACCAGCATCCCGTACCGGTCGATCCGCTCGACCCGCGGCGCGTGGTCGGCCGGCCCGGCCGTCAGGCCCAACTGACGGCGCAGGTAGTCCGTCATCCGCTGGGCGTGGTGCTCGGCGAGGTGGGTGAGCAGCCCCGCCTCGACCGGGTGCAGCGGGTCCGGCTCGGCCTCCGCGTACGCCTCGGGGTCGATCCGGCGCAGCTCGCCGGCCCGGTTCCAGCGGGCCTCGACCACCTCGAAGCGGAACAGCCGGAAGCGGGTGCCGACGTCGAGCAGGTCGCCGGTGGGTTCCACGGCGGCGAACTCCACCGCGGCGGCGCGAGCCTCGTCGCCGGCCAGTCGCCGCACCCAACCGGAGACCAGGGCCCGGCCGAGTGACGGCGCCCCGGCGGCCGGCGGCAGGTCGAGCACGTCGAGCACCACCGCCGCGTCGCGCTCGTCGTCGGGCGCGAGCGCCGCCGCGAGATCGCTGACCACCGGCACCAGCAACAGCACCCGTCCCTCGGAGTCGGTGGCGTGTCGCACGTGGTGCAGGCCGGGCCGGCAGGCCAGGTGGACGAGGCCGGGCAACCGACCCGCCACCAGGGTCCGGACGATCTCAGCGGGGCTGGGCCGCATGACACGACCTCCTTTGAGGTTAGGCTTACCTAACTCGGAGGGTATGGCATCGGCCCGGCGGCGTCTACCGGGTCTGCTCAAGCCACGAGGCGTAGAGCAGGCCGTAGACCGAATCCGGATCGCCGACCAACTCGTCGTGCGGACCGCGCTGCACGACCCGTCCCCGGTCCACCACGATCACCTCGTCGGCGTTCTGCGCGGTGGAGAGCCGGTGCGCGATGGCCAGGGTGGTCCGGCCCCGGGTCACCGCGTCCAACGTCCGCTGCAACCGCACCTCGGTGGCCGGGTCCACCGCGCTGGTCGCCTCGTCCAGCACCAGCAGATCCGGATCGGCCACGTACGCCCGGGCCAACGCCACCAGCTGACGCTCCCCCACGCTCAACGCCTCGCCACGCTCGCCCACCCCGGTCGCCAGCCCGGCGGGCAGCCCGTCCAGCCAGTCGGCCAGGCCCAGCTCGGTGAAGGCAGCGGTGAGCTGCTCGTCGGTCAGCTCGGGACGGGCGAACCGAACATTCTCCGCGACCGTGGCGTCGAACAGGAAACCGTCCTGCGGCACCATCACCACGCGGGAGCGCAACGAGTCGAACCGTACGTCGGTCAGCGGCACCCCCGACAGCAGCACCGCGCCCTCCGTCGGGTCCATCAGCCGGGTCACCAGCTTGGCGAAGGTGGTCTTGCCGCTACCGGTCTCGCCGACCACCGCCACCCGACTCTTCGCGGCGATCTCCAGGCTGATGTCGTGCAGCACCGTCGGACCACCCGGATAGGCGAAACGCACCCCGGCGAAGCGGATGTCCAGCGGTCCGGTGGGCAGCTCGCGCCCCTGCTGACCCGGGTCCGCCACGTCCGGGGCGACGTCCAGCACGTCCAGCACCCGACGCCAGCCGGCGATCGCGTTCTGCGCCTCGTTGAGCACCTCGGTGGCGATCTGCACCGGCTGGATGAAGAGCGTCACCAGGAACAGGAAGGCGGTGACCTCACCGATGCTCAGCGTCCGGTCCGCGCCGAGGAACACCCCGAGCACCACCACACCCGCCAGCGCCAGCCCGGCCGCCAGCTCGCCGACGGAACTGCCGAGAATGCTGATCCGGATCGCCTTCTGCTGGGCCTGCCGCTGGCCGTCGATCGCCTCGTCCAGCCGCCGGGAGGTGCGCCCCGCGATGCCGTACGCCCGGATCACCGGCGCGCCCACCACGCTCTCCCCGACCGCCGCCAGCAGGGCGCCGGTACGCTGCCGGACCACCCCGTACGCCGCGGCGAGGCGGCGCTGGAGCAGCCGGATCACCAGCACCGCCGGCCCGAAGGCGGCGAAGACCACAAGCGTCAGCTGCCACGAGTACGCCAGCATCACGGCCGTGGTGACCGCCAGCTGCCCCAGGTTGACCAGCAGGATCACGCCGCCCCACTGGAGGAACTGGGTGATCTGGTCGACGTCGCTGGTGACCCGGGAGACCAGCGAACCCCGCCGTTCCGACTGCTGGTGCAGCATCGACAGGTCGTGCACGTGCCGGAAGGCTCGTACCCGCACCCCCGCCAACGCGGTCTCGCTGACCGTGAACAGCCGCCGCATCATCAGGTAGCCGCAGGTTGTGGTCACCACCAGCACCGCCGCGGTGCTCGCCACCACCACGTACAACGCGTCCAGGTTCAGTCCGCCGGTGATACCCCGGTCGATGCCCTGCTGCACGGCGACCGGGACGGCCACCCGACCGACCATGTACACCAGCGCCAGGCCGAGCGTACCGGCGAGCCCGACCCGTAGCTCCGGGGAGAGCGCCAGTCCCCGACGCAGCGTCCGCCACGTCGACTCGGCCCGCTCCGGCGCCTCGCTGACCGTCACCGAGCCCACGCTCACCGGTCCACCTCCAGTCCGGAGGTCATCGGGGTGACCTCGTCGTACGTGCGCTGCCGGTCGTGGTCGACCTCGGCCTGCTCGTAGGCGGTCACCAGATCGGCGTAGCCCGGCACGGTGGCCAGCAGCGTGGCGTGGGTGCCCCGCGCCACCACCCGCCCCTGCTCCAGATAGATGACCTCGTCGGCAAGGGCGATGGTCGCCCGGCGGTAGGCCACCACCAGGATCGACGCGCCCGGGCCGCCGTCGGCCGAGGAGCGCAGCCCGGCCAGGATGGCGGCCTCCACCCGGGGGTCCACCGCGCTGGTCGCGTCGTCGAGCACCAGCAGGCGGGGCCGACCGGCCAGCGCCCGGGCGAGGGTGAGGCGTTGCCGCTGGCCGCCGGAGAGCGAGGTGCCCCGCTCACCGACCATGGTGTCCAGCCCGTCGGGCAGGGCGGCGACGAACCCGTCGGCCTCGGCCAGCCGCAGCGCGGCCCAGACCGCCTCGTCGTCGACACCGGGGCGGTCCAGCGAGACGTTGGCCCGGACGGTGTCGTCGAAGACGAACGGCACCTGGGCGACCAGCGCGGCGGTATCGGCCAGCACGTCCGCGGCCAGCTCGCGGACGTCCACTCCGTCGATGCTGACCGTGCCCGACTGCGGATCGACCAGCCGGACCGCCAGCGCGGCGACGGTGGACTTGCCAGCCCCGGTCGGCCCGACCAGGGCGACGGTCTTTCCGGCCGGCACGGTGAAGGACACCTCGCCCAGCACCTCGGCACCGGGCAGGTGCGCCTCGGCGGGTTCGTAGGCGAACCCGACGTCGGCGAAGGTGAGCGCGGCCGGGGTCGTCACCCGGTCCGGCCGGGTGTCGCCGTACGGCATCTCGCCGGTGGCGTCGAGCACCCGGCGGATCCGGTCCCAGCCGGCGACGCTGCGCGGCAGCTCGGCCAGCACCCAGCCGATGGCCCGCACCGGGAAGGCCAGCACGGTGAAGAGGAAGGCCACGCTGACCAGCTCGGACACCTCGATGGCGCCCTGTCGCAGCCGGTACGCGCCGACCACCAGCACGGCGAGGGTGCCGAGACTGGGCAGCGTCTCCAACATCGGGTCGAAGATGCCCCGCAGTCGGCCGACCGAGATCAGCGCGTCGCGCAACTGGCCGGCCCGGGCGGCGAACCGGGCGGTCTCCTGGGCCTCCCGACCCATCGTCTTGACCACCAGCGCGCCGTCGAAGCTCTCGTGCGCGATGCCGCTGACCTCGGCGCGTAGGCGCTGCGCCCGCGCCTGGCGCGGCGCCATCCGGCGGGAGTACGCCACGTTGAGCGCGAACAGGGCAGGGAAGACGGCCAGCCCGACCAGCGCCAGCGCCCAGTCCACGGCGAACAGTGACGCCACGGCACCGACCAGCATCACCAGCGTGCCCACGGCGAAGGGCAGCGGCGCGATCGGCTGCCAGGCCGCCTCCACGTCGGAGTTGGCGTTGGAGAGCAACGTGCCGGTCGCGTTGCGGTGGTGCCAGGACAGCGGCAGCTCCAGGTAGCGGCGGGTGACCCGGCGACGGTAGGCGGCCTGAAGACGGAACTGCATGTAACCCGCGCCGAGCCGGCGACCGAAGATGCCCACCACCCGCAGCACGCTCAGCCCGAACAGCGCCGCCGCGGCCAGCGCCAACGCGCCGACCGCCACCGACCCGGTCTCGACGGCCGGCACCACCACCTCGCCGACCACCGCGCCGACCACGAAGGCGCTGGCGACCACCATCAGGCCGAACAGCACGCTGCCGGAGACGGCGACCGCGAAGATCCTCGGCTGTTCCCGGATGGCCCGCCCGAGGACGGTCAGCCCGCGAACGAGCACGTCCCGACTAGTCCCACTCGCCACATTCTCCCCCGCCGTAAGCCGCCATAATCCTCCCTCATCCTTACCGCTGCGCGCCGGGTACGCCGACCCGCGGCGATATGTCCGACGTCACCCCGGCGAACGGATCGACCCCGCTCGCCGCGCTCGAGCCGCGACCGGACCGCACCGGCATATGATCACTGTCATGCCGCGGTACGCCCGATCGGAGCGCGAGGCGCTCGCCGAGCTGATGTCCGCCCTGGGGCCGGAGGCCCCGACGCTCAACGAGGGCTGGACGACCCGTGACCTCGCCGCGCACCTGGTGGTCCGGGAGCGTCGCCTGGACGCCGCGCCGGGCATCTTCATTCCGCCACTGCGGGGATACGCCGAACGGGTACGGCGTCAGGTCGCCGCCCTCGACTGGGCCGAGCTGGTCGGCCAGGTGCGGCGTCCTCCGGTCTGGAGCCCGGTGAGCAACCCGCTGACCGACGAGCTGGCCAACACGCTGGAGTTCTTCATCCACCACGAGGACGTGCGCCGTGCCCAGGCCGGCTGGCGGCCCCGGGAGCTGCCGATGGGGCTGGAGCGGGCGCTGTGGCGACGCGTGTCGGCCGTGGGCCGGCTGGCCCTGCGCCGGTTCCCCGCCCACCTGCTCGTCCAGGCACCCGGACACGGCGAGGTGGCCACCGGCCGCGGCGGTGAACCGCTGCGACTGGTCGGCACGCCCGGTGAGGTGGCCCTGTTCCTGACCGGCCGGCAGCGCGCGACGCGGGTGCAGATCGACGGCTCCCCCGCCCTGGCCGACCGTCTACGCACCGCCGAACTGGGCTTCTAACCCTCTGTGCGGAACCGGTCACGGCGAAATCCGAAACGTTACTCGGCTCATCGACCGACCACCGTCGGTGCTCCCGTACGCTGTCCGCGCCGCCTCGTGGGGGGGCGGCGCGACAGGGAGCGCCGATGCGGAGCTTTGCGGTCTCGGCCCTGCGAGAGCCCCCGTTCTCCGGCGTCCGGCACGGCGATACCGAACGGGTGGCCCGGGAGAGCGCGGACTGGGCGCAGGAGCTGGGCCTGATCAGTAACGGGCAGCGGTTGCACCGGGCGGACGCCGCCGGGCTCGCCGGTCGGGCCTGCCCGCAGGCCCCACTGGAGCGTCTACGCCTGCTGACCGACCTGATCTCCTGGCTGTTCGTGATGGACGACGCCTGCGACGAGGACGGGTTGGGTGACGACCCGACCCGGCTCGCGCCGACCGTGGCCGCCCTGATGGACGTGCTGGACCGCCACGGCGGACCGGGCCCGGTGCCACCCGGCGCGGCCGGGACGCTGGCCCTCGGCCTGGCCGATCTGTGCCAGCGGGTACGCAGCCACCGACGTCCGGCCGTGCTGCTGCGTTTCGTCGCCGGAATGCGCGAGTACCTGCTCGCGCTGCTGTGGGAGGCGGCCAACCGGGAGCACGAACGGGTCCCGCCGGTCGACGAGTACATCCAGATGCGCCGGCACACCGGCGCGGTCTACCCCAGTTTCACCCTGACCGACCTGGCCCTGGACGGTTTTCCGCCGGCCGCCCGCCGGGCCGATCCCGGGTGGGCCACCCTGGAGAACCTCGCCGCCGACCTGATCTGCTGGTGCAACGATGTCTTCTCCTACGGCAAGGAACACCAGGGCGGCCCAGACGCACACAACCTGATCACCGTGCTGACCAGGGAGACCGGCGACGAGTCGGCGGCGCTACGGGCCGCCGCCGACCGGTTCAACGACCGGCTCAGCGCCTACCTCAGGGCCGAGGCCGACCTGTTGGCCAGCCACGGCGACGCGGTACGCCCGGCGCTGGACACCCGGCGGAACTGGATCCGGGCCACCTACGACTGGTCACGGGCCGCGGCGCGCTACGCGTGAGACAAACATTCCACCTGGCGGGAACGCGCTGGTGGATGATCGTCAGGGCTAGCCGACGCCCGGGCACAGGCAATACCCTTCGGTAACGAACACCGACCGTGACGACCGTCACGCCTCCACCCCCGAAGGCGGCTACAGCGATGGCTCTCGATGTACCGTACCGTTCCATTCCTGACATGTTCCTCAAGCGCGTGGCGGCGACCCCCGACCGCCACGCTTTCGCCCACCCCGGTGCCGACGGACCGGTCTGGCTGACCTGGGAGCAGGTGTCCCAGCGGGCCAAGGCGGTCGCCGCCGGCCTGCACGGCCTGGGCGTCGGTCAGGAGGACCGGGTGGCGATCCTGGCGAACACCCGACTCGAATGGGTGATCGCCGACTTCGGCATCATGTGCGCCAGCGGCGCCACGACCACGGTCTATCCGACCACCGAGCCCGAGGACGCCACCTACATCATCTCCGATTCCGGCTCCAAGGTGCTGTTCGCGGAGAACCCGGACCAGGCGGCGAAGATCGCCGGGGCGCAGTTGCCCGCGCTGACCCACGTGGTCCTCTTCGACGGTGCCCCCGACCCGTCCGCGGCGGTGCCCCAGCTGACCCTCGCCCAGTTGGAGGAGCAGGGCGCACAGCGACTCGCCGAGGACCCGGAGCTGATCGAGCGGCTGGTCGCCGACATCGGCCCGGACCACCTGGCCACCCTGATCTACACCTCCGGCACGACCGGCCGCCCCAAGGGCGTCGAGCTGCTGCACGGCGGCTGGTGCTGGGAGGGTGTGGCGCAGGAGGCGGTCGGGCTGCTGCGCGACGACGACCTGCAGTATCTCTGGCTCCCGCTCTCCCACTCGTTCGGTAAGACGCTGCTCTGCGGCGCCACGCACGTCGGCCTGCCCACGTACGTCGACGGCCGGGTCGACAAGCTCGTCGAGCTGCTCTCGGTGGTCCGCCCGACGCTGATGTGCGGCGCTCCCCGGGTCTTCGAGAAGGTCTACAACAAGTCGGTCACCACCGCGCAGGACGCCGGTGGCGCGAAGGCGAAGATCTTCGCCTGGGCGGTCGGTGTCGGCAAGGAGAAGGTCGCTCTGGAGCAGGCCGGCAAGCCGGTGCCGGGCGGGCTCAAGCTCAAGTACGCGGTGGCGGAGAAGCTGGTCTTCAGCAAGCTCCAGGCCCGTCTCGGCGGCCGGATCCGGGTGCTGGTCTCCGGCGCCGCGCCGCTCAGCCCGGAGATCGCCACCTTCTTCGCCGCGGCGAACCTGCCCATCTCCGAGGGTTACGGGCTGACCGAGAGCAGCGCCGGCAACTTCGTCAACCCGCCGGACGGGCTGCGGATCGGCACCGTCGGCAAGGCCATGGGCGACCTCGAGTGCCGCATCGACACCGACGGCGAGATCCTGATCAAGGGCCGGCCGGTGATGCGCGGCTACCACAACCTGCCCGAGGAGACCGCCGCCGCCTTCACCGAGGACGGCTTCTTCCGTACCGGCGACATCGGCAGCCTCGACGACGACGGCTACCTGCGCATCACCGACCGCAAGAAGGACCTGGTCAAGACCTCCGGCGGCAAGTACGTCGCACCGTCGCACATCGAGGGCATGTTCAAGGCCACCTGCCCGTACACCTCGCAGGCGGTGGTGATCGGCCAGGCCCGCAACTTCTGCACCATGCTGGTGACCCTGGACCCGGACGCCATCACCGGTTGGGCGGCCGGCACCCCGCTGGAGGGTCGCCCCTACGCCGAGATCGTCGCCTCCCCCGAGGCCCAGGCCATGGTCGAGGAGTACGTCGCCCAGCTCAACCAGAAGCTGAACCGCTGGGAGACCATCAAGAAGGTCACCATCCTGCCGCGTGACCTGACCATCGAGGACGGCGAGATCACCCCCTCGCTCAAGATCAAGCGCCGCGGGGTGGAGAACAACTTCTCCGCCGAGATCGACAAGATGTACGCCGGCACCGTCGCCGAGATCTGACGACCTGCCGCCGCCGGCCCCGTACCCGTCTCCGCGGGTACGGGGCCGACGCGTACCCGGGCGGCGCGGTCACAGGTGGCGCCCACGCCAGGTGGTCTGCTCGGCCTCGGCGGCCAACTGCTCCGCCAACGCCACCTCGCGCACCCGCCGACGCAGGCCCGCGTCCGCCAGTGTCTGCACCACGACGGCGGCCAGCACGACCGCCGTCAGCAGCCCCAGCGCGGCCAGCTCCGGCACCCGGGCGGCGACCGGGAACAGCGCTCCCAGCAGGGCTACCCCGGTGAGCGTCGGCCACCGTGACAGCCGCAGCACCCGCCGGCCCAGCACCACCAGCGTGAGCAGGTAGAGCGCCACCCCGCCGTGCAGGACCAGCAGGTCGAACGTCTGGAGCCGGGCGCCACCGACCGGGACGTCCGGGTCGCCGGCCCCACCGAGCAGCCCCTTGAGGCCGAGGGCGAACAGCACCGGGCCGGCGACCAACGGCAGGTGCAGATAGGTGTAGACGTCCCGGGCCAACCGGGCCCGCGCCGACGGTTCCCGGGTGCGGTGCAGCGCCTGTTCCAGCGCCAGGGCGAGCGTGTCGAAGTACGCCCACCACAGCCCCGCCACCACCGCCACCCCGAGCGTCGCCGCGATCAGCACCGGCCAGCTCAGCGGCAGCTCGGCGGCGAACCCGTTCCCGACTCCCAGCGCGATGATCGTCTCGCCGAGGGCCACCAGCACGATCAGGGCGTGCCGCTCCGCCCAGTGGCCGGCCGACAACACCGTCCAGCCGGTCCCGCGCAGCGCCAGCGCGGCCGTGTAGTCGACCACGAGGGCGGCGACCCAGAGCATCAGCCGTAGCCCGACCTCGCCGGATTCGTCGGCCAGCCGCTGCGGCACCAGCGCGGCCGCCAGCACCAGCGCACCGACGACCACCCCTCGGCCCAGTACGCCCAGGAAACGACGGCGCAGCTGGCGGTCGGCCCGGGCCAGCCAGGCGAAGACCGCCACCGGCAGGGCGCGGACGATGAAGTAGCAGACGGCGAAGACCAACGGGCCGGGCAGCCCGCCGGTCAGCTCGCGGAAGGCCTGGGGCATGGCCAGGGTGAACAGGAAGACCACGGCCATGGTGGCGAACGCGATGAACGGCAGGACGCCCTGGTCGGTACGGACCGCGTTGCCGAGTGCGGCGAATCCGGCCCAGGCCCACCAGAGCAGGGCCAGCACGATCAGGCACTGGGCCAGGCCGCGCGGGGTGGGGTTCTCCGCGGTGAGCGTGGTGACGTTGATGAAGGCGAAGACGAAGACCAGGTCGTAGAAGAGCTCGAGGCGCGTGGTGCGTGACCCCGGGGCACCGGGTCGCACCCCGCGCGACCATCGCACCCCGCTGACGCTGTCCACCCCGGCAGTCTGCCCGTCACCGCCGGGCGGCCGTCGCGAATCGTCCGGATCCGCCCGCCGGTCCCGCCCGCCATGCCAGGTGGCACCGGCGACGCCTGCTCAGGCGATGACGCTGGGCTCCCGCCACCGGGGCTGCCCCGCCCGGTCCAGGTCGTAGCGGACCGCGGCGATCCGACCGACCGCCTCCACCAGGTCGTTCGCCGGCAGGGTGAACGGCAGTCGCAGGAAGCGCTCCAGCGTGCCGTCCAGGCCGAAACGGGGCCCGGGGGCCAGGCGTACGCCGACCTCCTCGGCCGCCCGCGCCAGGGCGCTGGAGATCGGCCCGTCCAGCTCGGCCCAGAGCGTCACCCCACCGGGCGGCACGGTGACCCGCCACTCCGGCAGCCGGGCGGCCAGCGCGCCGAGCAACGCGTCCCGCTGCACCGCCAGTTGTGCCCGCCGGGCGGCCACGATGGCCGGCGCGGCGTCCAGCAGGTGCACCGCGACGAGCTGGTCCAGCACCGGGCTGGACATGTCGACACCGACCCGCGCCGCGGCCAGCCGCTGCACCTGGGGTGCCGAGGCGCGGATCCAGCCGATCCGGAGCCCGCCCCAGAACGGCTTGCTCATGCCGCCGATGCTGACCACCCGGGAGTGCCGGTCGAAGCTGGCCGTCGGCGGCGGCACCGCGGTGCCGTCCAACGGCAGGTCCACGAAGGACTCGTCGATCACGAGGTCGGTGCCGACCGCGTGCGCGGTGGCCACCAGCCGCTCCCGCAGCTCGGCCGGCATCAGGTACCCGGTCGGGTTCTGGAAATCAGGGATCAGGTACCCGACCCGGGGTCGTACCTGCCGCAGGGTGCCCAGCAGCAGGTCCGCGTCCCACCCGCCGGTGTCGGCCGTCATGCCGTAGGTGGTGATCCTGGCCCGCCGCGCGGCCAGCGCCGCGAGCGCGTTGGGGTAGCTCGGCGACTCGACCAGCACACCGCCGCCCGGCGCGAGCGCCAGCCGCAGGACCAGGTCCAAAGCGTGCTGCGTGCCGTTGGTGACCATGATCTGGTCGGGTGAGGTGGGCAGGCCCCGCTCGGTGTACCGCTGGGCGACCGCCTCCCGCAGCTCGATGATGCCGATCGGGTGGTATCCGGCACCGGTGAGGTAACGGGGCAGGTCCTCCGCCGCCGCACGGGCCGCCGGCAGCAGCTCGGGCGGGGCGGCTAGGGCCGCCACCCCGAGGTCGAGCATGTCCCGGTCGTCCAGCGGGATCCAGAGCCCGTTGGGCGCCACCCGGTGCGTCCCCGGCAGCATCGTCCAGCTTCCGGCGCCCCGCCGGCTGGCCAGGTGCCCGCTGTCGCGCAGTTCCCGATAGGCGGCGGTGACGGTGGTACGGCTGATCCGTAGCGCCTCGGCCAGGTCCCGCTCGGCCGGCAGGCGCACACCCAGCGGTAACCGTCCGTCGGCCAGCAGGCCACGCACGGCCCCGGCCAGCGCGGCGTAGTCGGGGTTGCGACGGCGGCCGGGCAGGGCATGCCACTGCCCGAGCAACCGGGCCAATTGGACCCCACGCACCTGACTCACCATGGCCACTCCCCCGATATTGGCTCTATCGTGCCGCCAATTGGCACCTACAGTGGCATGCGTGGCAATGATTGGCAACCTCCGGCACCGGCCGGTCCGACGGCTGACGCACCTGTTCGTCGGGCTCGTCCTCTACGGCTTCAGCATGGCGCTGATGATCCGCTCCGGACTCGGGTTGAACCCGTGGGACGTCTTCCACCAGGGGTTGTCCCGGCTGACCGGGCTGAGCATGGGCACGGTGGTCATCGCGGTGGGCGCGCTGGTGCTGCTGACCTGGGTCCCGCTGCGCCAGCGCCCCGGCCTCGGCACGGTCGCGAACGTCGTGGTGATCGGCCTCGCGGTCGACGCGACCCTGGCCCTGCTGCCGCCCGGCGGGCCCCTCCCGCTGCGGATTCTGCTCCTGGTGGCCGGCATCGTCGGCAACGGCGCGGCCACCGCGCTCTACCTCGGCGCGCGGCTCGGCCCCGGCCCACGGGACGGGCTGATGACCGGTCTCGTCGCCCGCCGCCCCGGCCGATCACTACGCCTGGTCCGCACCGTCATCGAAATCGGCGTGCTGGCCGCGGGAGCGCTGCTCGGCGGCACGGTCGGCATCGGCACCGTCGCCTACGCGCTGGCCATCGGACCGTTGGCCCAGCTCTTCCTGCCCCTGTTCGACGTCGCCGAACCGACCCCGCCGGCGCCGGAACGGATCGAGCCGGCACCGGCCACCTGACCGCCACCACCCATAGCGGATCGGGTCAGCTTCGTCCACCCGCATTGACTGTCGGCAATAATGACGCCACTCACGGTCGCAGTGCGGCGATCGGTGTTTTCCTGAAGCCGGGTCGCCCGGCAGAATCTCCGCATGGGGGACAACGCCTGGCGTCGTACCGACGCATGGATCTTCGTCTCGCTGGTGATCGCCAGCGGCGCCGGACGCCACCGACGGTCCACGACCACCCGCCGCCCCGAGGGCGTACGCCTCGCCGACGTGCTCTCCACGGCCGACCACCTCGACCAGAGCATCCCCGAACGGCACGACATCGAGGAGGCCATCCGCCGGCTGCTCGGCGCCGGGCTGGTCGACGTCGCCGACGGCTGGTTCCGGATCACCCCCGACGGTGAGCGCCTCTGGCGCTCGCGGCCCAGCGCCGGGTTGGCCACCACCGTCGACACGGTGCAGGGTGTGCTCAGCCGTCGACACGCGCCGGTCGCCGCCGACTGGCACCTCGACGAGCAGGAGCACGCCGCCGCCGTGCAGGAGTACCTGGTGCGCTCCATCCCGATGCCCCGACGCTCCCCCGAGGGGCACTCCGGCCGCGGCTGACCGGCGGCCGGAGCGGCCGCGACGCGCGGCGGGGACGGACGTCAGCGCACGGGGTGTCCGGCGCCGCGCAGCACGTCCTTGACCTCCGCCACGGTCAGCTCCCCGAAGTGGAAGACGCTGGCGGCCAGCACCGCGTCGGCACCGGCACCGATCGCCGGAGGGAAGTGGGCCGCCTCGCCCGCGCCGCCGCTGGCCACCACCGGCACGTCCACCACCCGGCGCACCGCGCCGATGAGTTCGAGGTCGAAGCCGGCCTTCGTGCCGTCGGCGTCCATCGAGTTGAGCAGGATCTCGCCGGCTCCCAGCTCGGCGCCGCGCCGGGCCCATTCCACGGCGTCCAGGCCGGTGCCGCGCCGGCCGCCGTGGGTGGTCACCTCGAAGCCGCTGGACGTGGTGCCCGCCGGTGCCCGCCGCACGTCGAGCGAGAGCACCAGCACCTGCCGACCGAAGCGCTCCGCGATCTCCGCGAGCAGCCCCGGTCGGGCGATCGCCGCCGTGTTCACGCCGATCTTGTCGGCACCGGCACGCAGCAGCGTGTCCACGTCCGCCACCGTCCGGACCCCACCGCCGACGGTCAGCGGGATGAAGACCGACTCCGCCGTGCGTCGGACCACGTCGAGCATCGTGCCCCGGTCGCTGGCGGAGGCGGTCACGTCGAGGAAGGTCAGCTCGTCGGCACCCGCCCGGTCGTACGCGGCGGCCAGCTCCACCGGGTCGCCCGCGTCGCGCAGGTCGAGGAAGTTGACGCCCTTGACCACCCGTCCCGCGTCCACGTCGAGACAGGGGATCACCCGTACCGCCACCGTCATGTGCCGAGCCTATCGCCGCGCGTGCCACGGCCGCCGGAGCGGCCGGGCCGACATCCTGAGCCGCGGGTCACAGGCGCACCAGCATCTTGCCGAGGTTCTCGCCCCGCAGCAGGCCGAGGAAGGCCGCGGGGGCGTTCTCCAGTCCGTCGACGATCGTCTCGTCGTACGACAGGGTGCCCTCACGCAGCCAGCCGGAGACCTCCCGGACGAACTGCTCGCGCAGGTGTCCGTGGTCGCTGACCAGGAAGCCACGCAGGGTCAGCCGCTTGCCAATGACCTGGGCCAGGTTGCGCGGGGCGGCCGGTGCCTCGGTGTCGTTGTACTGCGCGATCATGCCGCAGATCGCCGCCCGGCCGTGCAGGTTCATCGCCGAGATGGCGGCCTCCAGGTGCTCGCCGCCGACGTTGTCGAAGTAGACGTCGACGCCGTCGGGAGCGGCTGCCCGCAGCAGGTCGCGGACCGGGCCGTCGTGGTAGTCGAACGCGGCGTCGAAGCCGAGCGCCCGGAGCCGCTCGACCTTGGCCGCCGACCCGGCGCTGCCGATCACCCGGCCGGCACCGCGGAGCCGGGCGATCTGGCCGACCATGCTGCCCACCGCGCCGGCCGCGCCGGAGACGAAGACGGTCTCGCCCGGGCGCATCGCGGCCACCTCCAGCAGCCCCGCGTACGCGGTCAGCCCGGTCATGCCGAGCACCCCGAGGTAGGCGGTCACCGGCGCGAGGCCCGGCTCGACCTTCCGGGCGGCCTTCGCCTCGACCAGCGCGTAGTCCCGCCAGCCGAGGCCGTGCAGCACGGTGTCGCCCGGGGCGATGCCGTCGGTCCCGCCGCTGACCACCTCGCCGACCGCCCCGCCGTCCAGCGGGGCGTCCAGGGCGAACGGCGGCACGTAGGACCGCACGTCGTTCATCCGTCCGCGCATGTACGGGTCCACCGACATGTACCGGTTGCGGACGAGCAACTGCCCCGGACCCGGCGTCGGCACCTCGGTGGTGACCAGCCGGAAATTGTCCTCGGTGGGCCAGCCCTGCGGACGCGAGGCCAGGTGGATCTCACGGTTGGTGGGCACGGGAGTGTCCTTCCTCTGCCGTCGGGCGGTCACGGCGGACCGGGGCGGGGGCCCGGTCCGGAATCACGGCCGGGCGAGCACCTCCAGGGCCTGCGCCACGGTGAACGCCCCCGCGTAGAGCGCCTTGCCGGCGATGACACCCTCCACGCCGACCGGCTCCAGGGTGGCCAGCGCGCGCAGGTCGTCGAGGGTGGAGACGCCGCCGGAGGCGATCACCGGGGCGTCGGTGCGGGCGCACACCTCGCGCAGCAGGTCCAGGTTCGGCCCGCGCATGGTGCCGTCCTTGGTGATGTCGGTGACCACGTACCGGGAGGCGCCCGCCTTGTCCAGCCGCTCCAGCACCTCGTACAGGTCGCCACCGTCCCGGGTCCAGCCCCGGGCGGCGAGGGTCCGACCCCGCACGTCCAGCCCGATCGCGACGCGGTCGCCGTACTCCGCGCAGACCCGGTCGCACCACTGCGGGTCCTCCAGGGCGGCGGTGCCGATGTTCACCCGCTCGGCGCCGGTGGCCAGCGCGGCACGCAGCGAGGCGTCGTCCCGGATACCGCCGGACAGCTCCACCCGGACGTCCAGGCGGCGCACCACCTCGGCGAGCAGCTCGGCGTTGGAGCCCCGGCCGAACGCGGCGTCGAGGTCGACCAGGTGGATCCACTCGGCGCCGTCACGCTGCCACGCCAGCGCGGCCTCCAACGGGTCGCCGTAGGTGGTCTCGCTGCCCGCGGCACCCTGCACGAGACGGACGGCCTGGCCGTCGGCGACGTCCACGGCGGGCAACAGGGTGAGGCTCATGTGTCTTGTCCCTCTCGCATGGTCAACGGCGGTCCAGGGCGATCACCACGATCACCGGCAGTACGAGCAGCAGCAGCAGGATCAGCCCGACACGCAGGGCCAGGTCCGGCACGAACACCCAGATCAGGGTGATCGCGGCCAGGGCGAGCGCCACGATGGCGGCCCGCTCCCCCCGCGAATACCTCAGCAGCCGCCCCGTGCGACCACGACGCACCGTCGGCACCACGCGGCGGACCAGCGCACGACGCCGGGCCCGGCGGGCGGTGGCGCGCTCACGCAGCACCCGCTGCCGCGCCGCCTCCGCCTCCCGGGCAGCCCGACGTCGGGCCCGCTCCCTGCTCACCGTGGCTCCCGACGGTCGCCGCCCACCGGGTCAGTCACCGGCGGGCACGGTGGCCAGCCAGTTGCGCAGCAACGCGGCACCGGTGTCGGCGGACTTCTCGGGGTGGAACTGGGCGGCCGACAGCGCGCCCCGTTCCACCGCCGCGACGAAGTCGCAGTCGTGGTGGGCCGTGGTCACCTTCGCCCCGGCAGCGGTCAGCGCGGCGGCGTCACCGACGGCGTACGAGTGGACGAAGTAGAACCGGCTGTCGGCGGGCAGGCCGGCGAAGAGGACGGAGCCGACCGGCGCCTGCACGGTGTTCCAGCCCATGTGCGGCAGCCGGGCGGCCGCGAGCCGGGTCACCGTACCCGGCAACAGGCCGAGCCCCTTGGTGACCACCCCGTGTTCGTCGCCGGACTCGAAGAGGATCTGCATGCCCACGCAGATGCCCAGCACCGGCCTGCCGGCGGCGACCCGCCCGGCGATCACCGGGCCGGCGCCGACCGCCTCGATGCCGGCCATGCAGGCGGCGAAGGCACCGACCCCGGGAACCACCAGACCGTCGGCGTCGGCCGCGGCGGCGAGGTCACCGGTGACCAGCACGTCGGCACCGGCCGCGGCCAGCGCGCGCTCGGCGGAACGCAGGTTGCCCGAGCCGTAGTCGAGCACCACGATCCGGCGCCGCCCGTTCGGGGCCGCCACACCGCCTGCCCGGCCGGTCACGACCCGTCCCCGGGCAGCAGCCAGAGCACGCCCGCGGCGGTGGCCAGCATGGCCAGCAGCGCGGTGACCACCACCGCGCCGCGCGGTGCTCCCTGCCGGTGCAGGGAGAGCGTTCCGCCGACCAGCACGCCGGCCAGGATCAGCAGCAACGTGGGCAGGATGCCGCTCATCGGCGGCACCTCCGCCGCCCCGTGAGCGGGCCCGTCACAACGCCCCCTTAGTGCTGGGAATCGCCCCGGCGGCCGTCGGGTCCACCGCGGTGGCCTCCCGCAGCGCCCGGGAAACCGCCTTGAACTGTGCCTCCACCACGTGGTGGGCGTCCGGGTGCCCGCCCGGGCGGGCCGCCCGCAGCACGTCCACGTGCAGGGTGATCCGGGCCGCCTGGCCGAAGGACTCCCAGATGTGCCGGGTCATGCTGGTCGGGTACACCGGGCCGATGTACGGCGCCAGGGCCGGCTCGTCGTGCACCACGTACGGCCGGCCGGAGAGGTCGACGGCCGCCCGGACCAGCACCTCGTCCATGGGCACGGTGGCCGAACCGTACCGACGGATGCCCGCCTTGTCCCCCAGCGCCTGGTCGAACGCCGCACCGAGGGCCAGCGCGGTGTCCTCCATCGTGTGGTGCGCATCGATCTCCAGGTCACCCACGGTTCGTACGGTCAGGTCGAAGCCGCCGTGCCGGGCGATCTGGTGCAGCATGTGGTCGTAGAAACCGACCCCGGTGCTGATCTCGGCCACTCCGGTGCCGTCGAGGTCGACCTCGACCAGGACCTTGGTCTCCTTGGTGATCCGCTCCACCCGGGCGGTCCGGCTCATGTCAGCTTCTCCATCGCAGTGAGGAACGCGTCGGTCTCGGCGGCGGTACCGGCGGTCACCCGCAGCCAGCCGGGCAGGCCGACGTCACGTACCAGCACCCCGTGGTCCAGCAGGGTCCGCCAGGCGACCGTCTGGTCACCGCCCACCTCGTACAGCACGAAATTGGCGTCGCTGTCGGCGACCCGCAGGCCGCGGCGACGCAGTTCGGTGACGATGCGGTCGCGTTGTTCCATGATCTCGGCAACCGTACCGAGCAGGACGTCGCGGTGCGCCAGCGCGGCCCGCGCGGCGGCCTGGGTGAGCGCGGAGAGGTGATACGGCAGTCGGACCAGTTGCACCGCCGCCACCACCGCCGGGTCGGCGGCCAGGTAACCCAGCCGACCACCGGCGAACCCGAACGCCTTGCTCATCGTCCTGGTCACCACCAGCCGTGGCTGCCCGGGCAGCACCGCCAGGGCGCTGACCGTGCCCGGGCGGGCGAACTCCGCGTAGGCCTCGTCCACCACCACCATGCCGGGCGCGACGTCGAGCACCGCCGCGACCACCGTCGGGTCGAGCGCCGTGCCGGTGGGGTTGTTCGGCGAGCAGAGGAAGATCACGTCCGGCTGGTGCTCGCGGACCTGCGCGACCGCCTCGTCGGCGGTCAGCCCGAAGTCGACGCCCCGGCGGGCGGGCACCCACCGGGTGCCGGTGCCGAGCGCCAGCAGGGGATGCATCGAGTAGGCCGGAGTGAACCCGAGCGCGCTGCGCCCCGGCCCGCCGAACGCCTGGAGCAGCTGCTGCTGGATCTCGTTGGAGCCGTTGGCCGCCCACACCCCGTCGACGGTGAGCCCGTGGCCGAGATACCCGGCCAGATCGGCACGCAACGCCAGCGCGTCCCGGTCCGGGTAACGGTTGAGGTCACGCAGCTCCGCCGCGAGGGCCTTGCCGATCGCCTCGGTCACCGCCTCCGGCAGCGGGTGGGAGTTCTCGTTGGTGTTCAGCCGCACCGGCACGTCCAACTGCGGCGCGCCGTACGGCGACAGCCCTCGCAGATCGTCGCGGATGGGCAGGTCGTCCAGGCTGGTCAAGACGCACCTCCGGGGAAGCGGGCGGTGACCGCCTGGCCGTGCGCCGGCAGGTCCTCCACGTTCGCCAGGGTCACCACGTGGCCGGCGACCTCCCGCAGCGCCTCCTCGGTGTACTCCACCACGTGCACGCCGCGCAGGAACGACTGCACCGACAGCCCGGACGAGTGCCGGGCGCATCCCCCGGTGGGCAGCACGTGGTTGGAGCCGGCGCAGTAGTCACCCAGCGACACCGGCGAGTACGCGCCCACGAAGACCGCGCCGGCGTTGCGTACCCGCATCGCCCACTGGCGCGCGTCGGCGGTCTGGATCTCCAGGTGCTCGGCCGCGTACGCGTCGACCACCCGCAGCCCCGCCGCCAGGTCGTCGACCAGCACCACGCCGCTCTGCTCGCCGGTCAGCGCGGTGCCGATCCGCTCGGCGTGCTTGGTGGCCGGCACCAGCCGGGCCAGCTCCCGGTCCACCGCGTCGGCCAGTGCGACCGACGGGGTGACCAGCACGCTGGCCGCGAGCGGGTCGTGCTCGGCCTGGCTGATCAGGTCGGCGGCGACGTGCACCGGGTCGGCGGTGTCGTCGGCCAGGATCGCGATCTCGGTCGGGCCGGCCTCCGCGTCGATGCCGACCACGCCGCGCAGCAGCCGCTTGGCGGCGGTGACCCAGATGTTGCCCGGGCCGGTGATCATGTCCACCGGGGCGCAGTGGGCGGTGCCGGCGGCGTCGACGGCACAGCCGTACGCCAGCATCGCCACGGCCTGGGCACCGCCGACGGCGTACACCTCGTCGACGCCGAGCAACGCGCAGGCGGCGAGCACCCGCGCATCGGGCAGGCCGCCGTTCTCCTGCTGCGGCGGGCTGGCCACCACCAGCGACCGGACGCCGGCAGCCTGGGCGGGCACCACGTTCATCACCACGGTCGACGGGTACATCGCCAGCCCGCCGGGGACGTAGAGGCCGACGCGGTCCACCGGGATCCACCGCTCGGTGACCGTGCCGCCCGGCACCACCTGCGTGGTGTGGTCCACCCGGCGCTGGTCGGCGTGCACCCGACGGGCTCGGGCGATCGACTCCAGCAGCGCCGCCCGGACCTGGTCGTCCAGCGTGCCCTCCGCCGCCGCGATGGCCTCCGCCGGTACCCGCAGCACCTCCGGGGCGACCCCGTCGAAGCGCTCGCTGGCCTCGCGGACCGCCGGGTAGCCATGCTCACGCACCGCCGCGACGATCGGGCGGATGCGCTCGACAGCCACCGACACGTCGAGCTGGGCACGAGGCAGCAGGTGGCGCGGGTCACGCCCGCCACCGCGCAGGTCGATCCGGTTCAACACGCCTGCGAGTCTAGGCGGCCGTCGACCGGGCCGGCCGCTGCCGCCCGCTGTCCGAGACGGTGAGCCGGGACACGCCGCCGACCGCCGATCGGGCTACGCTTGATCACGTGACCGCACGGCTGCCGGTGTTCCCGCTCGCCACGGTGCTCTTTCCCGGGCTCGTGCTGCCGCTGCACATCTTCGAGGAGCGCTACCGCGCCCTGGTCCGGCACCTGGTCGGGCTGCCCGAGGGCACCCCACGCGAGTTCGGGGTGGTGGCCATCCGCAGTGGCTGGGAGGTCGATCCCGGTGCCGGGCGCGCCGTGCCCGGGGCCGGGGAGGTCACCCTGCACGAGGTGGGCTGCACGGCCGAGCTGCGGCAGGTCACCGAGCTGGACGACGGGGGCTTCGACATCGTCACCGTGGGGCGGCGGCGGTTCCGGGTGGGTGACGTCGACCGCGACTCCGCCCCGTACCTGACCGCCGAGGTCCAGTGGTTGCCGGAGCCGGACGGCCCGGACGAGGCCGCCAACGTGCTGGCGGCCCGGGTGATCGCCGTCTTCCGGCAGTACCTCGGCCTGATCCGGGCCGAGGCCGGGCAGCTGACCGAGCAGCTGCCCGAGGATCCGACGGTGCTCTCCCACCTGGTCGCCGCAACGGCGGCGCTGACCCTGACCGACCGCCAGCGGCTGCTCGCCATCGACGGTACGGCCGCCCGGTTGCGCGCCGAGCTGCACCTGCTCAACCGCGAGGCGGCTCTGCTGCGCCAGGTGCGGGCGGTTCCGGTGCCGCTGGCTGAGCTGGCCACGCCGCCGCCGGCTCCGAACTGACCCCTGCCGGCGGTTGGGCGGTGAGCCAGGCCGTCCCGGGCTCCGGCTCGGGACGCAGTGACGGCCACCGCGACCATCCGGCGAGCAGGGTGTACGTCACCGCGGCGGCGAACGCCGGCAGCAGCAGGTTGCCGTACGGCACCGGCAGCACTCCGAGGAACAGGTCGATCCCGCCGGCCCGCAGGTCGACCGGCTTGGTGAAGCGCGTGCCGTCCGGGGCGGTGTCCAGCAGCCGCTGGTAGTCGGCCAGCCCGACCCGGCGCCCCACCTGCCAGGCGACCAGGCCGGCGGCGAGTCCACCGAGCGCCGCGACGAGCAGCCCGACCGGACCACGGTGACGGCGCAGCAGGAACCACACGGCGAGCGCGGCGAGCACTCCGAAGGCCAGTCCGAGCAGGCTGAACCACCCGTCGGCGGCGATCGGCTGCTCCGGCTGCGCCTGGCCGTACACCGCGCCGTCTCCGCTCTTGACGACGGGTGTGGCCGGGGCGACGGCCGCCCAGAGCAGCCCCAGCGGCGCCCCCAGCAGCCCCAGGACGAGCACCGCTGCCGCACCGGCCGTCGGCACCCGGCCGGGCCGGCGCCGCGGCCCGGTGGGCGACGGTGGACCGGCCACCGGCGACGGTGGCTCGGACGTCGGTGTGCCAACCGTCGGTGGGTCAGCCGTCGGTGGCGCGACCGGCGCTGCGTCGGTGGGCGGTGCGGCGGCCGACGGCGGCGGTGCGGGCGGGTCGGCGGCGGGATTGTCCGGGGTCACCCGACGATCCTCGCAGTTGCCGCCGCGAGCCGTGCACGGCGTCGCCGACTTCAGGCGGGACCGGCACCGGCGTCGGGGACGGGACAACGTCCTGATGCGACGACCACCCAGGCGACCGCCACCGCATGTCTCACGTGGTCGGCCCACGCCCCCGTCAGCGGCCGAACGGCTCCAACATCGCCGATGCCGCTCGCAGCCACGCCTGCCGGGTCTCGCCCTGAAGCTGGTGGTACTCGATCGAGGAACCGGTCTCCAGCGCCGGGTCGTACGGCACCACGGTGACCGCCCGGGTCCGGGTGGCGAAATGCCGCTCCAGGTCGTCCTGCAACGGCAACCGGCCGGGCGTGGGGCAGGAGATCAGGGTGACGGCGTTGTCGGCCAGCTCACCCATCCCCTCCTCGTGCAGCAGGTCGAGCATCCAGTCCGCGCTGAACGCGGCGTCCTCGCGCGGCACCGTGGTGACCACCAGCTGGTCGGCGGCCTGCATGACGGTGCGCCAGTTCGGGCTCTCCACGTTGTTGCCGGTGTCGACACAGATCACGTCGTGGGTGCGGCGCAGCAGTTCCAGCACCCGCTTGACGGTGAACTGGTCCAGTCGCTGGGCGAACCGGGGGCTCTCCTCGCCGGCCAGCACGTCGTACGAGCCGTCGGAGGCGTGCCGCAGATAGTCGTCGAGGATCTCCAGCAGCTCGGCGCCCTCCCGGATCTCGATCTGGACGAGATCGGCGACCAGATGCCGGATCGTACGGGCGTGCCGAGCGCTGCCGGCGCGCAGCCCGAGGGTGCCGCGCAACTCGTTGTCGTCCCAGGCGAGCACGCCACGTCCGCGTACGCTGCCGACGGTGGCCGCGGCCAGCACGGTGGCCGTCGTCTTGTGCACGCCACCCTTGGGGTTCGCGAACGCGATCACCCGGGGGGTGCCCAGGTCGCGGCGGAGCACGGCGGCGGCCCGTTCGAGGTCGCCGCCGGCGTTCTGGGCACGCCACTCGATGCGTCCCGGACGGCCGGCCACCGTGGCCGGCGGCACCGCGACCGGTGGCGGGGCCGACGGTGCCACCGCCGCTGGCGGCACGGCGACCGGTGGCGGTGCCACGGCCGGTGGCGCCACCGCCGCCGAGGGCGGCCGATAGGCGCCGTTGTCCAGCAGGGCGTACCGGGAATCCACCGGTGGTGCGGCGTGCCGGTAGCCGTTGTCCAGCAGGGTGTACCGCGACTCCACCGGCTCAGGCCGGCGCGGCTCTGGCACCGCCGGGTACGGCGGTTGCCCCGGCTGCCCCCGGTACGGCTGGGCGGGATGCGCCGGGTCGACCCGGTAGGCGGGTTCGGCCCGGTAGGCCGGCTCCCCGCCGTACGACCGGTCCGCCGGCTGCCCGACGGCCGGCACCCGACCCGCGTAGCCGGTGCCCGGTCCGCGCCGCGGCAACGGTTCGTGCGACGGCGGCGCCGGTGGCGACTCTGACGGGGGTGCCTCCTCGGCTCGTCGCTCGGCGGCCTGCTCCGCGTTGCGACCGCCGAGGCGGGCTCGGTCGAGCAGCGCCCGCCACCGCGGTGCCGGTTCGGCGGGCCGTCCCCAACCGGTCTCGCTGCCCTCCACGGATCGCCTCCCCAGCGCTTCGGTTTCCGTCTGACAGGCTACGAACGAAAGCCTATTCAGGCCACACCGGGCGGCACCCGGATGTGTCGACAACCGTCACGGTGTCGGCTCCGGATCACCCTCGTCGGCGATGTCTGTCGAGGTGGACGGCGTCCAGATCGCCGCCGACGGTGCGGGTTCCGGCGGCCGCGGTGACGGTGACGATTCCGTCACCTCCGGCGGTCCGGGCGAGCGGTCCGCCGGGGTCGGATCCGGTGCGGGCGCACCGGTGGTGGCGCTCGCCGTCGGCTCGGGTGTGGCCGCACGATCGACCGGTGGTCGGACGATGTCCCGCTGCTCGGGCAGCGGCGGGGTGAAGACCGTCCGCTCCAGCCGCCGTACCTCCGGTGCCGGATCCACCACCCGCACCCCGGACCGGGCCGCCACGCCGCGTAGCTTCGCCGGTTCGGCGCGCACCACCAGCGCGTAGAGACAGGCGCATCCGGCCCGGTACGCGGCCGCCTCCGCCGCCGCCACCTGGGCCCCGCTGAGGTACAGGTCGCGCAGTTCGCGTTCGGGTGGGCCACCGCCACCGAGCGCGGCGGCCCGGGACCGGTAGTCGGCGGCCTCGCGCTCCTTGCGCTCGGCGAGCCTGACCATTCCGGCCGTCACGTCCTCCGGCACCCGCTGGGCGGGAATGCGGACGATCTCGGTCTGCCGGTCCGGCAGCGGTACCCGTCCGAAGACGACCGCGACGCCCACGTCACCGACCACCGCGGCGAGCCGGGCGGGGGTGAGGTACTCGGTGAGCGAGACCAGCGCGTACGTGCCGTCGCCGAACGACCGGCCGGCCAGAGCGGCCAGGTCGGCGGCCGCGGTCGCCTCGTAACGGGGGATGGAGTCGCCCTCGACGACCCCCACCCGGGTCACCTCGCCGACCGTGCGGTCCTGCCCGGGCGGGCCCCCGGTGGCGAGCACGGCCGTGGCCAGCACCGCGGTGCACGACAGCATCGTCACCCACCCGAGCAGCGGAGTGCGGCTCGGGCTCTGGCCCAGCCGGGTCACTGTGGCCGCGAGTTGGGGCAGCAGGCGCTGATCCAACTTCCGCAGCAGATCGCCGGCACGCACGGGCGGTCCCCTCGTCGGTCGGTTCGGACGGGTGGCACGCGTCAGTCGCGGAGGATGTCCAGCGCGCGTCCCAGATCGTCAGGGTAGTCGCTGACGAAGCGGACCTCGTCCCCCGTACGGGGGTGCTCGAAGCTCAACTCTCTGGCGTGCAACCACTGCCGGTCCAGTCCGAGCCGGGCGGCGAGTGTCGGGTCGGCACCGTACGTGAGGTCACCCACGCAGGGATGGCGCAGCGTGGAGAAGTGCACCCGGATCTGGTGCGTCCTACCGGTCTCCAGCCCCACATCGACCAGGCTCGCCGACGGGAACGCCTCAAGGGTGTCGTAGTGGGTGATGCTCGGTTTGCCGCCGGAGACCACCGCCCAGCGGTAGTCGTGGTGGGGGTGCCGGTCGATCGGGGCGTCGATGGTGCCGCGCAGCGGGTCCAGGTGTCCCTGCACCACCGCGTGGTAGCGCTTCTCCACGTCCCGGTACTTGAAGGCCCGCTTCAAGGCGCTGTACGCCTGCTCGCTCTTGGCCACCACCATGACGCCGGTGGTGCCGACGTCGAGCCGGTGCACCACGCCCTGCCGCTCCGCGGCACCGCTGGTGGCGATCGTGTGCCCGATCGCGGCGAGCCCGCCGATCACGGTCGGACCGGTCCACCCCGGGCTGGGATGCGCGGCCACGCCGACCGGCTTGTCGACCACCACGATGTCGTCGTCGGCGTACACCACCCGCAGGCCGGGCACCGCCTGGGGCACCACCACCGGCGCCGCGGCCGGAGCGGGCAGCGTCACCTCCAGCCAGGATCCCGCCCGCACCTTGTGCGAGTTGGCGCGTACCGCGCCGTCCACCAGCGCCGCACCGGCGTCGACGAGCGCGGCGGCGGCCGTCCGGGAGAGGCCGAAGAGGCGGGCGACGGCCTGGTCCAGCCGCATCCCGTCGAGTCCGTCGGGCACCGGCAGGCTGCGTCGGTCGCCGCTGGCGGCGAAGGTGGCCGTCACGCCCGCTCCCGCCGTCCGGCGTCGGTGTCGCCGCCGCCCTGTTCGCCCGCCCCGGCGGGCTGCCGCGCGGCGGTGTCGTCGTCCGCCGGTGCGTCGCCGCGGTCGGTGTCGCCCCGCCGGTCGTCGGCGAGCGCCCGGGTGCCGTCCCGCTGACGCCCGGTGAACTCCAGACCGACGGCGAGCAGCACGCCACAGACCAGGGCGCTGTCGGCCACGTTGAAGATCGGGAAGACCCGGCCGTACGGGTCGAAGACGCTGACCATGTCGACCACGTGCCCGACGAACCAGCCCGGCGCCCGGAAGATCCGGTCGAGCAGGTTGCCGACCACGCCGCCGACCACCAGGCCGAGCGAGATCGCCCACGGCACCGAACGCAGCGTCCGCGCCATCCAGGCGATCCAGGTCAGCACCCCGATCCCGATCAGCGGGAAGATGAAAGTGTAGTCCTTGCCGAGACTCCACGCCGCCCCGCTGTTGCGGGTCAACGACAGGTAGACGGCCCCGCCCAGCAGCCGCACCGGCTCGCGGTCGCTCAGCTCCTGCAGCGCCAGGTGCTTGGTCAGCAGGTCGACGGTCAACGCGAACGCCGCCAGGCAGAGCAGGATCGTGACGGATCGGCGCCGCGATCTCGTGGCGGTGCCGGACCCGGCGGGCGGTGCTGCGCTCATCTGCTCCCCATCGACGATCGTGGCGGTGCCGTCGCACCGCCACGCACGGGTGCCGGGGAGCGCGCCGTCAGCGCCGCTCCTCCAGCTGCTTGCAGGTCACGCAGAGAGTGGCGGACGGGAAGGCGGCCAGCCGCTCCACCGGGATGGGGTTGCCGCACCGCTCGCACCAGCCGTAGCCACCCTCGTCGAGGCGCTCCAGAGCGCGTTCGACCTGCGTGATCCGTTCCAGGATGCTGTTGGCGAGGGAGATCTCCTGCTCCCGCTCGAACGTCTTGGTGCCGGTGTCGGCCTGGTCGTCCCCGGCCGAGTCGGTGAGGCGGTCGCGCTGCAGCTCGGTGATCTCGCTCAGCGTCTGATCGTACTCGGCTCGCAGTTCCTCGTGCCGCGCCGCCAACGCGGCTCGGATCTTCTCGGTCTCCGCGGCGCTGCGGGTGGACTTCGCCGCCGGCTTGCGGCCTGCGGTCCTGGTGTCGGCTGGCTTGGCCATAGTCGCTCCCTCAGCCACGGAGCCGCGGTGTGTCCGCGACGCCTGGACAGGGGCCGCCGGTTCGGCCGCCCCAGGTACAAAACGGGCGCGCGGCAACGGGGCCGCGCACTCCGGAGGTTGGCAAGGATACGGAACGTAAAGGCGTCCGACAACGTGCCGCACCGAACCGCCCGCTCCACCCCGGTTACTGCCATTTCGGGGCAAAAGGAACGCTAGCAGATGATCGCCGCTCAGCCCGCTGGTTCCGCGCCGTCGCGCAGTCGGCTCAGCCGGTCGACCAGATCCGGCCCGGCCGGGCTGACCAGGAAGAGTTTGTCCCGGCTGGCCGCGCCGACGCGCAGCGACACGGCGGCCGCACGGACACCCAGCGCGGCGGCCAGCGCGCGACGCGCCGCCTCGGTGGCCCGGCCGTCGGCCGCCGGAGGATGCACCGCGATCACGAGGGCGGGCCCGTGCGGGCCGTCGAACCGGCCGCCCACCCGGGCCCGGGACGCGCCCGGTTTCACCCGCACGGCGACGGTGAATGCATCATCTGTCAAGGGAGACTCAGCGGCGTTCGGCTTCCGACAGCAGCACGCTGTCGGGGGTGCAGTGCGCGCAAGGGGTGAAGCCGAGATCGACGGCCTCGGCCACCGGCAGCGGTTCGTGCTCCCGGCCGACCAGGTGCGGACAATCGTCGAGGTGGTAGCGCGGCCGGCCGTCGACGACCCGCACCTCGTCCGCGAGGCGGGCCACCCGGGCCGCCTGCTCGGCCGTGGTCTCCTGGACCCCGGGCTCGTCCTCGTACGCTTCGGCGACGCTGAACCGCTCGCGCGGATCGGTCACCGGCGAGCCGGGTGGTTGCCGCCACCCGGCGTCGCCGGTGTCCACCGTTGCCGAGGTCTGTTGAGCCGGGATACCCGGCTCGCGCCCACCGCCGTCACGGCGCGTCGGGGCGCCCGGGGTGCCGCTGAGGACCGAGGCACGGCCGGCCGCCTGGCGGGCGCCCGCGACCAGTGCCACGGCGGCCAGCAGGCTGGCCCCGATCGAGACGACCAGCAGTGGGCTGGAGCCACCGGCCAGGCCGAAGACCAGCAGCACCACCGCGACAAGGATGAGCGCGAGACTGATGACTATCACGGCTCACCCCCGCCGTGTCGTGCCGATGAGGCAGGGCGGGTGATCGCCGCGTCGGCGGCGGCGGTCACCGACCCGGTTCAGCGACCGGCCTCGAGCGCGCCGGAGCGACCCCCGCCGTAGGATCCGGCGAGGCCTGCGGCAGCGAGCCCGTTGCCGGCGGCCCGGCTGCCCTCGCCGCGGGTCATCTCGGCCTCCAGGCCCTGACCACGGCCGTCGAGGTCACGCAGCTGGCTCTCCAGGTACGCCTTGAGCCGGGTGCGGTACTCCCGCTCGAACTGCTTGAGCTCCTCGATGTGCTTCTGCAACGCGGTGCGCTTGGCGTCCAGGCCGCCCATGGCCTCCTGGTGCCGCTGCCGGGCGTCGCGCTCCAGCGCGTCGGCCTTGGCGCGGGCCTCACGGGTGACCTCCTCGGCCTTGGAACGGGCCTCGGAGAGCAGCTGGTCGGCCTCGCGGCGCGCGTCGGAGACGTGGTCGTCGGCGGTGCGCTGGGCCATCATCAGCACGCGCAGCGCCTGCTGCTCACCGTCGGGGCCGGCTGCCACACCGGCACCGGCGACCCGGACCTGCTCCAGCTCGGCCTGCATGGCGCGGGCGGCCTGCTCGGCGGCGGCCTTGTCGCGCTGCACCCGGTCGAGCTGGGCCTTGACGTCGTTCAGCTCGGCCGCCAGACGGGCGTCACCGCCGGGGCCGGCGGGGGCACCGCCCCGACCACCGCGCTCCACCTGGGCGCGCAGTTCGTTGTTCTCCTCGATCAGACGGGCGAGTTCACGCTCGACCTCGTCCAGGAAGGCGTCGACCTCCTCCTCGTCGTAGCCCCGCTTGCCGATCGGCGGCTTCTTGAAGGCGACGTTGTGGACGTCGGCCGGGGTCAGCGGCATCGAAACTCCTCGGGTCAGTTGCGGCCGCGATAGCGCGTCGGTCATCAGGCGGTCCTGATGATCGCCGGCTCTAACACAAACCTCATCAGCACGAACAGGATAACCAGGAGCACAAGGGAGGCCAGGTCGATGCTCACGGTACCAATTCGCAGCGGAGGGATCACACGCCTCAACGCCCAGAGCGGGGGATCAGTGACGCTCCACACGGATTCCAGTCCGGCCGACGCTCCCCGACCAGGCTGCCAACGCCGGCCGTACTGCAACACCGCGCTCAGCACGAAACGGGCCAGAAGAACGATCAGGAAGACATAGGTGATCAGGTAGAGGACCTGTAACAAGATCGACAACACGGCAGACGACGTCCCTCGGGTCGGGCGGGTCAACTCAGGCTGAAGAACCCGCCCTCAGCGATCTTGGCCTTGTCCTCCGCGGTGACCTGGACATTGGCCGGTGAGAGCAGGAACACCCGGTTGGTCACGCGCTCGATCGTACCGCGCAGCCCGAAGGCCAACCCGGCGGCGAAGTCCACCAGACGGCGGGCATCCGCCTCATCCATCTCGGTGAGGTTGATGATCACCGGCACCCCGTCGCGGAAGTGCTCACCGATCGTGCGCGCCTCACGGTAGGTGGTCGGGTGCAGCGTGGTGATCTGGTAACGCTGCTCCTCCTCCGGCACCAGGGCGCGCTCGCGCGGCTGCACCTGCGGCGCCAGGGCGAGGTTGTCACGGGTGTGGTAGGTCAGCGCGCCGGACGGCTCGCCGCTGGACCGGGTGATGGACCGGACGCTGGACCGCTCGACCCGCTCCGGACGCTCGGACTCCAGCCGCTCGGCCTCGCCCAGTCGACCCGGCCGCTCGCTGAGCCGGCCACGGTCACCGAGCCGCGGACGAGGTGCCGGCGGCTCCTCCGCCTCGTCCTCCTCGTCAGCGAACTCCTCGGCGTACCGGCTCTGCCGGTAGCGCGACTCCCGGTAGCCACCCTTGTCGTAGCCACCGTCGTCGTAGGCCCGCTCGTCGTCCTCTTCGACCAGTCCGAGCCAGACCCCCGCCTTGCGCAGTGCACCCATCCCCGCGCCCTTCCCGTCCGCCGTGCGGCACACGCCCCCGCCGTGTCGCCTGTCGCGAGTGGACCATTCCTGCCCACCGGACCGGAACGGCAATCCCCCGACGCGCAATTCGCGTTGCACGTCACGCCCCCCGTCACCGGGAAGGCCGTCCCCGCAAACAACACTGATGTAATTTGCTTCCCTCGCGGTCAGGCTACCGCAGCGTGGGACGCATTCCGAGCAACGCGCTGCCGACGCGGACATGTGTCGCGCCGTGCCCGATCGCCACCTCCAGGTCGCCACTCATGCCGGCCGACAGGGCGGTGGCCTGCGGGTGGTCCGCCCGTACCGACGCCGCGATCCGGGCGAGTCGATCGAACGCCCGCTCCGGTTCCCAGCCCAGCGGGGCCACCGCCATCAGACCGGCCAGGCGCAGCCCACCGGCGACGGCGACCGCCTCGGTGACCGCGCCGAGACCGACGTCCGGGTCGGCCGCGTCGGGCACCGCGCCACCACGTGCCGGATCACCGTCGATGCTGACCTGCACCAGCACGTCCAACTGCCGGTCCCGGCCACCGGCGTCGACGGCCCGGTCCAACGCGGACGCCAACCGGACGCTGTCGACGGACTGGACCACATCCGCGTACCGCAGCACCGACTTGACCTTGTTGCGCTGCAACCGGCCCACGAAGTGCCACCGGAGCGTGACGCCGGCCGCGGCGACCTCCACCGCCTTGGCCGCCGCCTCCTGGTCCCGGTTCTCCCCCACATCGGTCACACCGAGGCCGGCCAAGGTCACCACGTCGGACGCCGGGTAGGTCTTGGTCACCGCGATCATGGTCACGTCGGCCCGGTCACGTCCCGCGGCGGCACAGGCGTCGGCGATGCGCGACCGTACGCGCGCGAGCCCGGCGGCGATTTCCGCGCGCCGGTCGGCTCTGGCCGGGGCTTGGCTGTCCGTCATCGGCGGTGCTCAGGACCCGTTCTTCAGAAAGTCCGGCACATCCACGTCGTCGAAGAGCACCCGGCGCGGCGACTGCGGCGCGGCCGGAGGAGACGGCGACGGCACGATCGGCGTGCTCGGCGGGGCGGGCTGGTTCTGGTTGGTCTTGCGGGGCGCCTCGGCCGCCTTGTACGCCGGGGTGCCTCCGTCGAAGCCCGCCGCGATCACGGTGACCCGCACCTCGTCGCCGAGCGCGTCGTCGATGACCGCGCCGAAGATGATGTTCGCGTCCGGATGTGCCGCGTCGGTGACCAGCTGCGCGGCGTCGTTGATCTCGAACAGGCCGAGATCGGAACCGCCGGCGATGGAGAGCAGCACGCCCCGGGCGCCGTCCATGCTCTGCTCCAGCAGCGGGCTGGAGATGGCCGCCTCGGCGGCCTCGACCGCCCGGTTCTCACCCCGGGCGCTGCCGATCCCCATCAACGCGCTGCCCGCGCCGCTCATCACACTCTTGACGTCGGCGAAGTCCAGGTTGATCAGACCCGGCGTGGTGATCAGGTCGGTGATGCCCTGCACACCGGAGAGCAGCACCTGGTCTGCCGTCCGGAACGCGTCCATCATGCTGATGTTGCGGTCGCCGAGGGCCAGCAGCCGGTCATTGGGGATGACGATCAGGGTGTCGCACTGGTTGCGCAACTCGTCGATGCCGGCCTCGGCCTGCACCTGACGGCGCTTGCCCTCGAAGGAGAACGGCCGGGTGACCACACCGATGGTCAGGGCGCCGAGCTTGCGGGCGATGTTCGCCACCACGGGCGCGCCGCCGGTGCCGGTACCGCCGCCCTCCCCGCAGGTCACGAAGACCATGTCGGCTCCCTTGAGGACCTCCTCGATCTCGTCGCGGTGGTCCTCGGCGGCGTTCTTGCCGACGTCCGGATTGGCGCCCGCGCCCAGCCCACGGGTCAGCTCGCGGCCGACGTCGAGCTTGACGTCGGCATCGCTCATCAGCAGCGCCTGCGCGTCCGTGTTGATCGCGATGAACTCGACGCCCTTGAGCCCAACCTCGATCATCCGGTTGACGGCGTTGACGCCGCCACCCCCGATGCCGACGACCTTGATGACCGCCAGGTAGTTGTGCGGAGGTGTCATCTCCGGTCCTTTCCCTTCGAGATCGGCTACTCCCCGACCGGCTACGGCCTGGCCGGACCGGCGGTCGACGCAGCTGTCACCAGCGAGGTCGAGAGGCAAACCCTCACCCTCTACTAGAGGGTTAGAGTTATGTCAACCACTGATCCTCTTCGGGGCAACGTAAGGGCAGCCGAGCGATGAGCCAAGGACCTCTCCGGCGTGTCGCCGGTGTAGCGAGACGGTTCACCAACTGACCGGCCGCTCACCGGAAGGTGACCACGTCCGGCGCGCTCACGTCGATTCGGGCCGCGTCCTGATCGAGCAGCGCGGTGGCCACCCGGGCCTTGTCCGCACCACGGGTCGCGTCGCCCCAGAACACCGTCCGGTCGTCGTGCAACCGCAAGCTGATCCGGGCCAACCCCTCGACGCTGATCTCGACCAGCTGCTCCAGCAGCTCCGGGGTGAGCACACCGAGCACGTCCAGGCCGGCAAGCGTGCCCGGATCGTCCGGTCCCGGCGTGGCCAACCGCACCAGCGGCAGCCCGCCCGGGCGCTGCGGCACCGTTTGGAACACCACCCCGGCGGCGTCGACCACGGCGAACTGCTCACCGCGCGGCACCACCGCCACACCGGTGCGCTCGGTCAGCCGGACCACCAGCGCGTCCGGCCAGTCCCGGGTCACGGTGACCCGTTCCACCGGCGGCAGGGTGCCGATCCGGTCGGCCAGTGCGGCCAGGTCCACCCGGGCCAGCGGAGCCCCGTCCGGCACCCCCGCCGCGTCCCGCACCTGCACCGCCGTCACCAGCTCGGCGCCCTCCACCCGCACCTCGCGTACCCCGAACAGGCCGGTGCCCAGCAGCGTCCAGGCCACCAGCCCGGCCACCGCGAGCAGGCCACCGGCCACCGCCCAGGGCAGCGCCGCGCGCATCCGGCGACGCCGGGCGCGGGCCATGAAGCGCCGGGTGGAGGCGGGCACCGCGTCGCTGCCGGCGCGCACCAGCTGCCATCTGCGGGCGGGGCGACGGCCCGCACCGCCGTCCACACCGGTGCCGCGCCCTCGGGCCGGGCCGGGACTCATTCCGCCGCGGGCGCCGCGCCGTCCACGCCGACCGCACCGGGCACACTGCCCCCGATGCCGGTCGACCCACCGGTCACGCCGCTGGCCACGGTGCCGGTCAGCGCCCGCGCATCGGCGGTACGCGCCGCCAGCGCGGCCAACAGCTCGTCACCCATCAACGAGATCGGCGGAGCACCCATCGTCACCACCACGTCGCCGGACCGGGCCCGCCGGGCCACCTCCACCGGGGCGGCCTCCCACGAGTCGACGAAGACCTTCCGCTCCGCCGGCAACGACACCGCCTCGACCAGCGCGGTCGAACCCTCGCCGGGGGCCCGCTGCTCGCCCGGCCCGAAGACCTCCAGCAGCACCAGCTCGTCGGCGATCGCGAGCGCCTCGGCGATCTCCGCCTGCAGCTCGCGGGTGCGGTAGAGCCGGTAGGGCTGGAAGACGACGATCAGCCGACCGTCGCCGGCCACCTCGCGCAGCGTCCGCAGGGCCAGCGTCATCGAGGTTGGGTGGTAGGCGTACTCGTCGTAGACCAGCACCCCGTCGGCGACACCCTTGCGCTCGAAGCGCCGGCGCACCCCCGGGAAGGCCGCCAACGCGGCCTCCGCCGCCGGCAGCGGCAGCTCCAACAGGTACGCGGCCAGCACCGCCGAAGCGCTGTTGAGCCCCATGTGCCGGCCCGGCACCGGCAGCCGGAACTCGCCGAGCGAGCGGCCGTCGATGTGGGCGAGGTAACGGACCCCGCGCGCCGAGGAGGCCATGTCGGTCAGCCGCAGGTCGGCATCCTCGGCCTCGCCGTAGGTGAACACCCGACGCCCCTCGGCACGCAGCGTGGCCGCCAGCCGCCGCCCGCCCGCGTCGTCCGCGCAGGTGATGACGAAGCCGTCCGGGTCGGTGAGCCGGGCGAACTCGGCGAAGGTGGCCTCCAGGTTGGCCAGGTCGCCGTACGTGTTGAGGTGGTCCGCCTCGATGTTCGTGACGATCGAGACGAACGGGCGGTAGATGAGGAAGGAGCGGTCGCTCTCGTCGGCCTCGACCACGAAGTACTCACCGGTGCCGTGGTGCGCCCCCGAGCCGACCTCGGAGATCTCCCCACCGATCACGAAAGACGGATCCGCCCCGGCCTGCTGAAGCACCATGGTGACCATCGAGGTGGTGGTGGTCTTGCCGTGGGTACCCGCGACAGCCACCGTGCGACGGCCGGTCATCGCCGCCGCGAGCGCCTCAGAGCGGTGCAGCACCCGCAGCCCGCGCCGGCGCGCCTCGACCATCTCGAGGTGGTCCGCGGGAATCGCCGAGGAGTAGACGACCGTGTCGACCCCGTCCAGGTTGGCCGTCTCGTGGGTCATGTGGATCGTCCCGCCGAGCGCCCGCAGTCCGGCCAACGACGGCCACTCGCGCAGCTCACTGCCGGAGACCGGCAGGCCCCGGGTGAGGAAGAGCCGGGCCAACCCGCTCATGCCGACCCCACCCACCCCGATCAGGTGGATGTGGCCGAGGTCCTCGGCGGTCAGCGTGCCCGCCGGGCTGAACGTGGTCATCGGGACCAACCTTTCGTTCGCGACTGCGGGGCGCGCAGACCCGGCTCACTCCGCACGCTCACCGGTTCACCGCCTCGTAGACGAAGTTGAGCAGCGCCTCGTCGCCGTCGCGCCGCCCGTAGGCGGCCGCGGCGGCACCCATGGTGTGCAGCCGCTGCTGGTCCCGGATCAACGGAATCACCGTGCGTTCGAGCCAGTCCGGGGTCACCTCGGCGTCGTCGACGAGCAGGCCGCCGCCGGCCTCCACCACCGGCAGCGCGTTGCGCTTCTGCTCCTGGTTGCTGTGCGGGTAGGGCACGTAGATGGTCGGCAGTCCGATCGCCGCGACCTCGGCGCAGGTCATCGCTCCGCCGCGACCGAGCATCAGGTCCGCGGCAGCGTACCCGGCGTCCATGTCGGACAGGTACGGCAGCGTCACATAGGGCACCGGCAGATCGGTCGGGACCGACACCGGCTCGTTGCGGGCACCGATCACGTGCAGCACCTGGATGCCGTTGCGAGCCAACTCCTTCGCCGCCCCGGCGACCGCGAGGTTGATCGACCGGGCGCCCTGCGACCCACCGGCGACGAAGAGCACCGGCAGGTCGGGGCGGAGCCCGAAGTGGGCCCGCGCGGCGTTGCGCATCGCCGCCCGGTCCAGGCCGGCGATGCTGCGCCGCAGCGGCACGCCGACCACCCGGGCGTCGCGCAGCGACTCTGCCTGCGCGGGCTGGTGCGGGAAGCCGACCGCGACATGCTTGGTGAACTTCATGCCCAGCCGGTTCGCCACTCCCGGCGGCACGTTCACCTCGTGAATCACGATGGGCAGTTCCCGCCGCCAGGCGGCCAGGTAGGCCGGCACCGAGACGTACCCGCCGAAGCCGACCACCACGTCGGCGCGTACCTCGTCGATGACCTTGCCCGCCGCGCGGGCCGCGGTCCACATCCGGCCCGGGGTACGGACCAGGTTCATGTTGATCGACCGGGGCAGCTGGTAGGCGGGGATGTTCCGCAGGTCGTAGCCGGCCGGCGGGATCAGCTCGTTCTCCAGGCCCTTCGGTGTGCCGAGGCAGGTGATCCGGACGCCGGGGTCGTGCCGGCGCAGGCAGTCGGCGAAGGCGAGCAACGGGTAGATGTGTCCCCCGGTGCCACCTCCTGCGAGCACCACCGAACGCAGCGGACCCATCAACGTCTCCTCTCGTCCGCCGACCCGCCGCGGCCCCGGCCGTCCCGGGTGCCACGCGGTGCGGCCTGGTCGTCCCTGCGCCGCTTGCGTGCCTGGGGCACGGCACCCCGGGCGGCCGACGGCGGCGCCGCGCGGCGACGCCGGCCGGGAAGCGGCGGCAACGGTGCCCACACTAGTCGGACCCACCGGGCCGGTGGACGGGCATGCAGGGCACGGGCCGCATCCGGTTCCGCCCGGGCGAACGAGGCCAGCATGCCGACCGCCGCGAGGGTGACCACCAGGGCGCTGCCGCCGTCGGAGATGAAGGGCAGCGGTACGCCGGTCAGCGGCAGCAGCCCGATCACCCCACCGATGTTGATGAACGCCTGCCCGACGAGCCACGCGGTGGCGCCGGCGGCGGCCAGCCTGCGGAACGGGTCCTCGACCCGCCGGGCGATCCGCAGGCCGGTGTAGCCGAGCACGGCGAAGAGGGTGACCACCACGGCGCAGCCGACCACCCCCAGTTCCTCGGCGATCACGGCGAAGATGAAGTCGTTCTCCGCGGCCGGCAGCCACGCCCACTTGGTTCGCCCCTGGCCCAGCCCGGTGCCGAACCAGCCGCCGTTGGCGATGGCGTAGCGGGCCTGGACCATCTGGTAGCAGAGTTCCTCCTTGCACTGCTCCAGCGGCGGTGGGCTGATGAAGACGGTGAGCCGGGCCAGGCGGTAGTTCTCCTCGCCCCGGACGCCGGAGCCGGCACCGAGGGAGGCGACCGCGACCAGCAGGCCGATGCCGACCAGCCCGATCGCGCTGAGCGCGGCGAAGACCCGCAGCCGGACCCCGGCCGCCCAGAGCAGCCCCACCACCAGCGCCAGCAGGCAGAGCATGCTGCCCAGGTCGTTGTAGCCGACCAGGACGAAGAGCAGCCCCACCACCGGGAACAGCGGCGTGGCCAGTTCCCGCCACCAGCCCAGCGCCGCACCCTTGCGGGCGAGCACGTGCGCGCCCCACAGCACCAGCGCGAACTTCGCCAGCTCGGAGGGCTGCATGCTGAAACCGCCGATGTCCAACCAGAGCAGGTCCGCCTCCAGCGGGCCGATCCGCGCCGGGCCGTTGGTCAGCCGACCGTAGGCCTCCAACAGGTTCAGCAGCACCAGCAGGCCCACCGCGACCGCCAGCGTCGGCCGACCCAACGACCGGTAGGTGCTGGAGGGCAGGCGCTGGCAGGCCCAGAACGCCACGATGCCGATCACCGCGAAGATTGCCTGCTTGGTCAGCGACGCCGAGGCGTTGCCGCCCTGGGCGTAGTCCCGCACGCTGGTGGCCGAGAAGACCATGGTCAGCCCGATCAGCAGCAGCAGTCCGGCGCTGGCCAGCAGCAGGTGGTACGAGGCCAACGGCCGGGACAGCAGGCCCCGCAGCGCGGCCAGCCCGGCCACCGCGTCCAGCCCCCGCCACGGGCCGCCGTCGGATGCGGAACCGGCCACACCCGTCCCGGTCGGGCGCGTAGCGCCGCCCGCGCCTGCCCCCGAAGGTCGCGGCGGGTCCTCGGCTCGCACCGTACCGGCCGCCCCGCCGCCCGCCGACCCGCCGGCGGATCGCCGCCTGCTCGGCTCCGGACCCTTCTCTTCCCGCGCCTCCCCCACAACGTCATCATCGCCGCTGCTGGCACCCGACACCTCCGCTATCCCCCACTCGGCGTGTCGCACTTGCTCCACTCGCGTTGATCATGAAGTTGTTACCTCGCCACGGCGGACAGGACAACAACTTCATGATCAACGCAGGTGGACGCCGGGAGGGGCGCGGAAGGGTGGGTGGGTGGGTGGGTGGGTGGGTGGGTTAGCCCATGTTGGCTAGGAAGTCGCTGTAGAAGAGGCCTAGGGCGATGGCGACGCCGATGCCGGCGATGATCCAGAAGCGGACCACGATGTTGACCTCGCTCCAGCCGGCCAGCTCGAAGTGGTGCTGGAGGGGGGACATCCGGAAGACGCGCTTGCCGGTGGTCTTGAAGGAGATGATCTGGATCACCACCGACATCGTGATGATCACGAACAGCCCACCGATGATCAGCAGGAGCAGGATCGTGCGGGTCGACATCGCCATTCCGGCGATCAGGCCACCCAGGCCCAGCGCGCCGGTGTCGCCCATGAAGATCCGGGCCGGCGAGGTGTTCCACCAGAGGAAGCCGACGCACGCCCCCGCCGCCGCCCCGGCGATCAGTGCGATCTCCAGCGGGTCCCGGACGGTGTAGCAGTAGTTGTTCGGGTTCGCGGTGTACGCCGGGTCGGCGCACCAGTGGCGGTACTGCCAGAACGCGATCACCGCGTACGCGCCCAGCACCATCACGGAGGCGCCGGTGGCCAGCCCGTCGAGGCCGTCGGTGAGGTTGACGCCGTTGGTCGCCGCCATCACCACGAAGATGAAGATGATCACTGCGCCGATCTTGGTGACGTCCAGCGCCGGGATGTCCCGGATGAAGCTGAGCGTGGTGCTGCCGACCGTCTCGGTGTTGGTGACCGCGCCGGTGGCGTCGGTCATGGTGGACGGGAAGTACAGCGCGACGACCCCGAACACCGCGCCGACCAGGATCTGCCCGAGCAGCTTGCCGCGCGCGCTCAGGCCGCCGCTGTGCCGCTTGCGCACCTTGAGGAAGTCGTCGATGAAGCCGACCGCCCCGCAGAAGACCATCAGCCCCAGCAGCACCAGCGCGGTGATGGTCGGCTCGACCTGGGCGATCTGGGCGTCCGGCAGGGTGGTCAGGGCGAGGTGACCGGCCACGTACGCGATGACCGTGGCCAGGATGAACACCACGCCGCCCATCGTCGGCGTGCCCTTCTTGCCCTGGTGCATCTGCGGGCCCTCGGCCCGGATCGGTTGACCGGCCTTGAGTCGGGTGAAGACCCGGATCGCGATCGGGGTGCAGAACAGCGAAACGAGGAAGGCCACCCCGATGGCCACGATGACCGCTCTCACGCCGCGCCACCCCCGGCCGACGCCGACGTACCCGTGCCGTCCCCGGCGGCGTCGACGCGCAGCGCGTCGGCGACCTCCCAGGTCCGGTACCGGGAGCCCTTCACCAGGACGACGTCGCCCGGCCGTAGCTCGCTGCGCAGCACCTCGACGGCCGCCGCCTGATCGGTGAGCAGCACCGACTCTCCTCCCCAGTCACCTACCGATGTCGCCCCGTGGTGGATCGACGCCGCCGCCTCGCCGACCACGAGCAGCAGCTCGACGCCCAGCTCGGCCGCGAGCCGGCCCATCTCGGCGTGTCCCTGCTCCTCGAAGTCGCCCAGCTCGGCCATGTAGCCGAGCACCGCGACGGTACGCCGTCCCGCGCCGATGCCGGCAAGCGCCCGCAGCGCCACCGCCATCGACGCCGGGTTGGCGTTGTACGAGTCGTCGATCACGGTCACCCCGTCGGTGCGCTCGAAGACGTCCATCCGACGGGTGGAAACCAGCCCGAGCGCGCCCAACGCGATGGCCAGCTCGGCCAGCGGCATCCCCAGCTCGCGGGCCACGGCCGCCGCGGCCAGGCTGTTCCAGACCTGGTGCCGGCCGGTAAGCCCGAGTCGCACCGGTGCGCTGCCCTCCGGCGTCACCAGGGTGTACCCGGGCCGTCCCCGCTCGTCCAGCGTCACGTCCACGGCGCGCACGTCGGCGTGGGCCGACTCGCCGTAGCGGATCACCCGGGCCACCGTCCGGGCGGCCATGGCGTCGACCAGCGGGTCGTCGGCGTTGAGCACCGCCAGGCCGTCGGCCGGCAGCGCCTCGACCAGTTCACCCTTGGCCAGCGCGATGTTCTCCTGGGACCCGAACTCGCCGATGTGCGACACCCCGACGTTGAGCACCACGGAGATGCGCGGCGGCGCCACCTCGCAGAGATACCGCACGTGACCGATGCCCCGCGCACCCTTCTCCATCACCAGGTAGCGGGTGGTCGGTCCGGCCTGCAACGCGGTGTACGGGTGCCCCAACTCGTTGTTGAACGACCCGGGCGGCGCCACCGTCTCCCCGAGCCGGGCGGTCAACTGGGCGATCAGGTCCTTGGTGGTGGTCTTGCCGGACGAACCGGTCAACCCGATCACCGTCAGCTCCGGCAACCGGTCCACCACCGCGCGGGCCAGCCGGCCCATCGCGTCCAACGCGTCGGCGACGAGGATCATCGGCACCCCGGGGACCTCGCGGGTGCCGAGCACGGCCACCGCACCGGACGCCACGGCCGCGGCGGCGAAGTCGTGACCGTCCACCTTCTCCCCGTCGAAGGCGACGAAGAGCCCCCCGGTGGTGACCTTGCGGGAGTCGAACTCCACGCTGCCGGTGACCTGCGCGGCCGGATCGGCGGCGAGCAGCCGACCGTCGACCGCCGAGGCCACCTCGGCCAGGCTGAGTGTGATCACTGGCCCTCCAGATCCCCGAACCGGCCGCGCAACGCGTCGGCGAGTTCGGTCCGGTCGTCGAACGGGTACACCTCGCCGGCGATCTCCTGGCCACGCTCGTGCCCCTTGCCGAGCAGGGCCACCACGTCACCCGGCGCCGCCAGCCGTACGGCCTCGTCGATCGCCGCCCGGCGACCGTCGACCTCCACGACCCTGGCCGGCGCGTCGACCCGCTGGGCACCGGCGAGCACCTCGGCGCGGATCGCCGCCGGATCCTCCGTGCGAGGGTTGTCGTCGGTCACCACCACCACGTCCGCGCCGGCCGCCGCGGCGGCACCCATCGCCGGCCGCTTTCCCCGGTCCCGGTCGCCGCCGGCCCCGATGACGCAGATCAGCCGGCCGGTGCTGAGTTCACGCAGCGCGGCGAGCGCGGCCACGACCGCGTCCGTCTTGTGCGCGTAGTCGACCACCCCGCGTACCCCGCCGGCCACGCCCACCGACTCCAGGCGACCCGGTACGCCGCCGCAGGCGGCCACTCCCTCGGCGGCGGTCACCGGTTCCACCCCGGCGGCCACCAGGCTGGCGATGGCCAACAGGGCGTTCGACACGTTGTGCCGGCCGGGCAGCGCGACCCGGGCGGACAACACCAGCCCGTCCGGACCGTGCGCGGTGAAGCGCTGGGCGTACCCCTCGCCGTCGACGTCGTCGGCCCACCAGGTGGCGGCGGGGTCGCCGGCCGCGGAGAAGCTGACCGTGTGCGGCTTGAACAGCCCCTTCAGCGCCGGATCGTCGTGGTTGAGCACCTCGACGGCGCAGCGGCCGTCGAACAGGCGCGCCTTGGCCGCGAAGTAGTCCGCGGCGTCGGCGTGGAAGTCGAGGTGGTCGGAGCCGAAGTTGGTCCAGCCGCCGACGGTGAACCGCACCCCACCGACCCGGCCCATCGCCAGGGCGTGGCTGGAGACCTCCATGACCAGCGCGGTCACCCCGCGCTCGCGGGCGGCGGCGAGCATGGCGTGCAGGTCGGTGGCCTCCGGCGTGGTCCGCACGCTGTCGATCACCAGGTCACCCAGCCGGGTCTCCACGGTGCCGATCAGTCCGGTGGTGTGGCCGGCGGCGCGCAGTCCCGACTCGACGAGATAGGCGGTGGAGGTCTTACCGGCGGTGCCGGTCACCCCGATCACCGTCAGCCCCGCCGTCGGATCGCCGTAGACGGCCGAGGCGAGCGTGCCGAGCACCGCGCGGGGGTCGGCCACCACCAGGGCCGGCAGCCCGCTGGCGGCGGCCCGCTCGGCCCCGGCCGGATCGGTCAGCATCGCGACCGCACCGGCCGCCGCCGCGGCGGCGGCGAACTCCGCGCCGTGCCGGCGGGCACCGGGCAGTGCCGCGTACAGATCACCGGGGCGGACCTCGCCGCTGGCGTGGGTCACCCCGGTCACCATCGGGTCGGCACCGGTCGGGGACGCCACGGCGAGCCGGGCGGCCAGGTCACCGAGCCGGATTCCGGTCACGGAACGGGGACGAGGATTGCCGCGCACGGCGTCAGACCCTACCCGGTCCCCCGGTCCGGGCCGCACGGCGCGCCTGAATCTCCGTCTCATGGAGTCGAACCGCAGGTGACGGCTACGGGAAGACGGTGAACGTCGGCGCCGCCTCGCTCGACGGCGGCACCCGGAAGTGGCGCAGAGTGAAGGTCATCATGTCCCGGAAGGCCGGTGCCGAGATCTGACCGCCGCCGCCGCTCGGGCTGTGCACGAAGACCGCGATCACGTACCGGGGGTTCTCCGCCGGCGCCATCCCGATGAACGAGGCGACCTCGCCGGGCTGCTTCTTCCCGTCGACCAGTCGCCAGCCGGTACCGGTCTTGCCGGCCACCCGGTAACCGGGCACCGCCGCGGCCAGGCCGGTGGCGTCCGCCACGGTGGTGACCGCTTCCATGATCGTACGCAGCGCGGCGGCGTTGGCCGGGCTGAGCACCTGCCGGGTCTCCGGCTCGGGGGCCGGGGTCCGCTTCCCGTCCGGGGCGATGGTCTCCTTGAGCAGGTGCGGCTGGATGTACGTGCCGTCGTTGGCGATCGCGGCGTACGCGGCGGCCATCTGCAGCGGGGTGGCGTCCACGCTGTGCCCGATCGGCACCGACCCGTGCGACGAGTCGCTCCACTCCGACACCGGCAGCAGCCGCCCGCTCGCCTCGCCCGGCATGCCGACCTCGGTCGGCTTGCCCAGACCGAAGCGTCGCTGGTAGTCGAGCAGCCGTTCCGGGCCGAGCTTGTCGGCGATCTGGATGGTGCCGACGTTGGAGGAGTACGCCATCATCCCGGCCACGCTCATCCGCCGCCCGTTCGCCTGGTGTGTGTCGCGGAACCAGGTGTCGCCCTTGCGGATGGCGTTGGCGACGGGGAACGACGTCTCCGGGGTGATCACCCCCTCCTGCAAGGCGGCGCCGAACGTGATCGCCTTGTGCACCGAGCCCGGGTCGACCACGAAGCTGGTCGCCGCGTCCTCCCGGTCGGTCGGCTCGCTCGCCGTCGGCTTCGCCGCGTTGTAGGTGGGATGGCTGGCCTGGGCGAGCACCTCACCGGTGCGCGCGTCCAGCACCACGGCGGCACCGGTGCTGCCCTGCACCTGCTGCATCCGCTCGCTGAGGATGCGCTGAACCATGTACTGCAGGTCACGGTCGATGGTGAGCACCACCGAACTGCCCGGTTTGGCCTTCGTGGTGCGGCTGTAGCCCCCCGGGATCGGTGCGGCCAGGTCGCCGAGGCCGACCTCGAAGACCCGCTGGCCGTCCTCGCCGTGCAGCACGTCGTCGAAGCGCGCCTCCAGGCCCTCCAGGCCGACCATGTCCAGGCTGGTGAAGCCGATCAGGTTGGCGGCCAGATCACCGCCGGGCACCTCGCGCCGCTCGTCGCGGTGGGTGGCGATGCCGGGCAGTTTGAGTGCCATGATCTCCTTGGCGCGGTCGATGTCCACCCCCCGGGCCAGGTACTCGAACTGCGAGTCGACGCCGTTGATCCGCTTGCGGGGCTTCATCCTCTCGGCCAGTTCCGAGGCCGGGATACCCAGCAGTGGGGAGAGCGCCCGCGCGGTCGCCCCGATGTCCTCCACCCGGGTGGGATCGGCGTAGACGTACCGGGCCTCGACGCTGTGCGCCAGGGCCGCACCGTCCCGGTCGTAGATCGCCCCTCGCGGCGCGGGCAACTGCACGGTCCGCGTCCGGTCGGCGAGCCCGCCGTCGGCGTACGCCGGAGTGTCGACCGCCTGGAGCACGACGAGCCGCACGCCGACGGCGACGAAGAGGGCCAGGGTCAACGCGGTACCCAGCCGCAGCCGGCGCCCCGGGTCGGCCAGCCGGGGCGGGCGGGGCGGTTTGCGTGACGGCCGGCGCGGCGGCGTTCGCTCTCCACGACGCGGCTCCCGGCCGGTCACCCGCCGTCGGGGGGCGGTGTCCGGCGGCTCCTCGCGCGGCGTGCGGTCGGTGACCGTACGGACCACCGTGGCGCGTCCGGTGCCACCGTCCCGGCGGGTTGGTCCGCCCGCCCGTCCGGTGGCGGCCCGGCCGCCGTCGAGAACCTGCAGGGCGGGCCGGAACGGATCCTGGGACCGGCTGCTACGCGGGGTGCGGCGCTGCTCGGCGCGCCCGGTGCCGGCCGGCGCGCCGCCTTCGCGGATGGAGCGACCCCGGGGGGTGTAGGCGCGAGCGTCGGAGATGCCGCCGATGCCCGGCTCCGCGTCCCGTTCCCCCGCCGAACGGGGCGTCGCCCCCCGCTGCCCACGCGACGAACCGCGCCGGGAGCCCGTGGCGTCCCGGCGCGGTTCGTCCGACCTCGGTGGCACGGCCTACCCCTCCGCGCCCTGCTGGCTGGCGACGGAGAGCTGCCCGCCGGCCGGCTGCGGCACGCCGATCACCTTTCCGTCCGGCAGCCGGATGTACGCCGGCTCACCCGACTCGACCAGCCCCAGCTTGCGGGCCTGGGCGGCGAGGTTGCCCGGCGACTCGGACTCGGCGATCTGCTTCTTCAGCTGCTGCTGCTCCACGTCGAGCTTGGCCTGCTGCTGCTGCAGCTCGTTCAGCCGGAAGGCGTTCTCGTTGATCTTCGTGTTGACCGCCAGGATGCCCAGCACCCCGCCGACGACCAGCACCACCACCAGCGCCGCGAAGGGCGCCCGCGGCACCCGCACCGGCGGCGGCGGGGCGACCCGCAGCCGCGGTGACTCCGACCGCTCGGCCGCGACGGCGACCCGCTCCACCGGACGCAGCGCCGCGCTGCCCTGGGTCGGAAACTCGCGCGCCCCCCGGGCGCGAGTCTCCGCCGACCGGTTCGCCCGGTCCGTCCGGCGGGCGTCGTCGCCCGCTCCCCGGGTCCGCTCCGCCACGATCCGGCCCCCCGACCGCGGTGCGCGCTGCCCGGCGCCGGTGATGTCCCGACGCTTGTCTACATTCATGTCCCCTCCCCCTCTTCGTCCGTGTCCCCCGGCGCCCGCCGCGGATCCGGATCGGATCCCGTGGCCGACCCCGTCCCCGGTTGGTGCATCGCCTTGACCCGGCGGCGGTACCGTTCGCGGTCGGTACGCCCCCGTTGCCGTGCCTGCGGGTCGATCCGCTCCGCGGCCCGCAGGCGCACCGAAGCGGCCCGCGGGTTCGCGGCGACCTCCGCCTCCCCGGGCAGCTCCGCGCCCCGGCTGAGCAGCCGGAACGTCGGCTCCGACCCGGGCAGTTCGACCGGGAGGTCGATCGGGCCCGTGCTGCGGACCCGATCGGCGAGCGCCTGTTTGGTGAGCCTGTCCTCCAGCGAGTGGTAGGACAGGACCACCAGGCGGCCGCCGATGGCAAGCCTGTCCAGAGCGGCCGGCAGCGCTGCCTCCAGCGCTGCCAGTTCTCTGTTTACCTCGATCCGTAAAGCCTGAAACGTTCTCTTTGCCGGGTGTCCGCCGGTTCGTCGGGCTGGTGCCGGAATCGCCTCCCGGACCAGCTCGGCCAACCGGGCCGACGAGGTGATCCGGCCGCGTTCCCGCTCCCGGATGATCGCCGAGGCGATCCGTCCGGCGAACTTCTCCTCGCCGTAGACCCGCAGCACCCGGGCCAGTTCCGGGTGCTGGTAGGTGTTGACCACCTCCTCGGCGGTCACCCCCCGGGTCTGGTCCATCCGCATGTCCAGCGGCGCGTCCTGCGCGTACGCGAACCCGCGGTCGGGCGCGTCGAGCTGCAACGAGGAGACACCGAGATCGAACAGGATCCCGTCGACGGACGGATACCCCAGCCGGTCGAGCACCTCGGGCAACTCGTCGTAGACGGCGTGCTCCAGATGGACGCGGTCCCCGAACCGGGCCAACCGGACCCTGGCGTGCGCCAGCGCCTCGGTGTCCCGGTCCAGACCCACCAGGATCGTCTCCGGATGGGCGAGCAGTACGGCCTCGGCGTGACCGGCCAGACCCAGCGTCGCGTCGACGTGCACGGTGCGACCACCCCGGTCCAGCGCGGGGGCCAGCAGCTCGAGACACCGCTCGAGCAGCACCGGCACATGCGTGCCGCGTAGCTCCCCCATGTCGACCCCCACTGTTGAACCGGTTGTGTATCCGCGCCCTGTTCGTCGGACGACGCCGTGCCGTCGTACCGCCAGATCCCCATCCGCTCTCCGCCCGCCCGTCGGGCCGTGGGCCCGGAGGTCGGATCGCGCGCCTGGCACCGGGGAAGGGATGCCAGGAACTCGAAAGCGGCTGGAGATCTCGCAGTACGTCGGGCGTCGCCACGCCCTACAGACCGCCGGGCAGCACCCCTTCCTCGATGTCGGCGAAGTCGTCTTCGCTCTCGGCGAGGTAGGTCTCCCAGGCGACCTTGTCCCAGATCTCCACCCGGGTGCTCGCGCCGATGACCACCAGGTCCCGGTCGAGCCCCGCGTATGTGCGCAGGTGCCCCGGGATGGTCACCCGGCCCTGCTTGTCCGGCACCTCGTCGTGTGCGCTCGCGAAGAACACACGGCTGTAGGCCCGGGCCGCCTTGTGCGTCATCGGCTGCGCACGCAACTGCTCCGCGATCCGCTGGAACTCCGGCGTCGGGAAGACGTAGAGGCAGCGCTCCTGCCCTTTAGTGATCACGACACCCCCCGCCAGCTCATCCCGGAACTTCGCCGGAAGGATCAACCGGCCTTTGTCGTCCAGGCGCGGAGTGTGGGTGCCGAGGAACATCGGCCCAACCCCCTCGCCCTTTAGCGGCGTTCGCGCGCCGCTGACCCCCCGGGCCGGTGGGCCCCTCCCGGCCCCACCAATGCGCCCCACTCTACTCCACTTCCCTCCACTCGCAACCGGATTCGCCCGCGTGGCGCGCCGCGCCTGACCACAAAACCGCACGTCAGCCAGGGTGGAGCGGAGTGGAGGGCCGGACGGCCGCCCGGGGCGCGTCCGCTATCCGACATAGATCGACTCCGCCCGGCCGAGCGCCCTCGGCCCGCGCGTCGACGAACCCGGCCGGCACGGATCGTCGTCGGCCGCGATCTCGCGGGTCCGCTGGTCCGGTAACCTCGCTCGCGTGACGGACGCGAAGATGCCCCTGCGGGCGAAGGTGGCCAGCTCCGTGTCACGGACCGCCGCGGCGTTGTCGCGGGCGGCGGGCCGGGGCGACGGCTCGGTGATCGGTGGTTGGATCGGCCTGAAGATCGACCCGGAGCTGCTGGCTCACCTTTCCGCCGGACGGGCCATCGCCCTGATCTCCGGCACCAACGGCAAGACCACCACCACCCGGCTCGCCGCCGCGGCCGTCGGGGTGCTCGGCCGGGTCGCCACCAACTCCTTCGGCGCCAACATGCCCACCGGGCACACCTCGGCGCTGGCCAAGGCGGGCAGCACACCGTACGCCGTGCTGGAGGTCGACGAGCACTACCTCGCCCAGGTGATCGAGGCCACCCACCCGCACGTGGTGGCGCTGCTCAACCTCTCCCGCGACCAGCTGGACCGGGCCAAGGAGGTCGCCATGATGGCGCAGCTCTGGCGCGCGGCGCTGGTCCGCCACCCGGACATCCGCGTCGTCGCCAACGCCGACGACCCGATGGTGGTCTGGGCCGCCACCCCACCGGCCTCCCACGACCAGCGGATCACCCCGCCGCACATCACCTGGTTCTCCGCCGGGCAGCGGTGGCACGACGACTCCTGGGTCTGCCCCGAGTGCGGCTCCACCATCCAGCGCTCCGGCGAGCAGTGGTGGTGCACCGGCTGCCCACTGCGCCGGCCGGATCCGCAGTGGACCGTGGACGAGGAGGGCGTGGTCGACCCGACCGGCGCCTGGTACAAGGTCAAGCTCCAGCTTCCCGGCAAGGTCAACGTCGGCAACGCGGCCACCGCGCTCGCGGTCGCCGCGGAGTTCGGCGTACGCCCGTTCGACGCGGTCCCCCGCCTCGGCGACGTGACCTCGGTGGCCGGGCGCTACGCCCAGGTCGTCCGGGAGGGTCGCACCGTCCGGCTGTTGCTGGCCAAGAACCCGGCCAGCTGGCTGGAGGCGTTCGACATGGCCGACGAGGCGCCGACGCTGCTCTCCATCAACGCCCGGGACCCCGACGGACTGGACACCTCCTGGCTCTTCGACGTCGACTTCGCCCCGCTGCGCGGGCGCCAGGTTCTCATCACCGGGGACCGGGCGTACGACCTGGCCGTGCGGCTGGAGGTCAACGACGTGCCCTTCCAGTACGTGCGCACCTTCGACGACGCCGTCCGGGCGGTGCCGCCGGGGCGGCTGGAGGTCATCGCGAACTACACCGCGTTCCAGGACATCCGAGCGGAGTTGGACCGTGTCAACTGAGACCCTGCGCATCGTCTGGATCTACCCGGACCTGCTGTCCACCTACGGCGACCGGGGCAACGCCCTGATCCTGGCCCGCCGGGCCCAGCAGCGGGGGTTCCCGGTCGAGGTGCTGGAGGTCCGCTCCGACCAGCGACTGCCCACCACTGCCGACATCTACCTCATCGGCGGTGGTGAGGACGGCCCGCAGGCGCTCGGCGCGCAACGGCTGATCGCCGACGGCGGCCTGCACCGGGCGGTGGCCCAGGGTTCGGTGGTCTTCGGCGTCTGCGCCGGCTACCAGTTGCTGGGCACCTCGTTCTTCGCCAAGGGCACCCAGTACCCGGGCCTGGAACTGCTCGACCTCTCCTCGGATCGCGGTCCCAGCCGGGCCGTCGGCGAACTGGCCGGCGACATCGACGCCCGCCTCGGCCTGCCGCCGCTGAGCGGGTTCGAGAACCACGGCGGCCGCACCCATCTCGGCCCCGGGGTCTCCCCGCTGGCCCGGGTGACCACCGGGGTCGGCAACGACGGCGCCACCGAGGGGGCCTGGCGGGGCAAGCTGCTCGGCACGTACTCGCACGGCCCGGCGCTGGCCCGCAATCCGGCCCTGGCGGACCTGCTGCTGCGTTGGGCGACCGGCGCGCAACAGCTCCCGCCGCTCGACGACACCTGGGCCGACCGGCTGCGGGCCGAACGTCGAACCGCGGTGGCCGCCGTGCGGGCATGATCCGGGCGCTGTGGAGCCGAGTTCTGCGGGCGAGCCGGTCAGGCGATCCCGCAGCCGGCGTCCCACACCCCGACACGGCCCGACCCGACAGCGCGGTGCCCGACGCGCCACCGGCCGGCACCTCGGCGGCCGAACGGCGTCGCCTACTGGTCGCCGCGACGCCGTCGGTCGCCCGGTTCGCGCTGCTGCTGCTCCTGCTCGTCGGGTTCGGGGTGACGCTGCTGCTGGTGCCGCACCCCGACCCGACCGCGCTGCCGGACCTGGCCGACCGGATGGGCCGACTCGCCCCGGTGGCCGGTGTGGTCGGCGGGGCGCTGCTGCTGGTGGCGCTGGTCCCCCGCACGTTCATCACGCTCGCGGCAGGGGCGATCTTCGGCGCCCTGGAGGGTGCCGCCTACGCACTCGGCGCCGCCCTGCTGGCGGCGGCGATCGGTTTCACCGTGGGCCGGGTACTGGGCCGGGAGTTCGTCGCCGAACGCGTCCGGGGCCGGCTGGCCCGGCTCGACCGCTGGTTCACCCGGCAGAGCGTCTTCGGCGTGGTCACCGTACGGCTGCTGCCGATCTCCGGCTTCGGTCTGGTCAGCTACGGCTACGGCACCACCGGTGCGCGGGTGCTGCCGTTCCTCGTGGGCAGCGTGATCGCCTCGGCACCGACCGCCTTCGGATACGCGGCCGTCGGCGCGGCCGTCACCAGCCCCGGCGAGATCAACTGGTTCGCCGCCGCCCCGGCCGCGCTGGGCTTCATCGCCAGCGCCGTGCTGCTCGCCCGCTGGTGGCGCGCCGAACGCCGCCCCCGCCTTCGCTGACCACACCCACGCAAGACCCACCCACCGGCGCAAGATCCGCGCAACTTCCGGGAAACTGCTGGGTCCGGCGACGTGGAGGCAGCAGTTTCCCCCAAGTTGTAGAGCGCCGCCCTTGGCCCGGCGTGCGGCGTGCGGCGTGCGGGGGCGCGGGCGGGGTGCGGCGGCGGGGCGGGTGTGCCTGGTCAGGGTGGCGGGGTGACCAGGCCGGCCTCGTAGGCGGCGATGACCAGGTGCACCCGGTCCCGGGCACCCAGTTTGCTGAACAGCCGGGCCACGTGCGCCTTTGCGGTGGCCGTACTGATCACCAGTTCGGCGGCGATCTCGCTGTTGGACAGGCCCCGACCCACCAGGGTGAGCACCTCGCGCTCCCGATCGGTCACCCCGACGAGCGGCCGTGATCGGAGTGTCGGAGCCGCCGGTCGGCGGGTGAACTCGGCGATGAGCCGCCGGGTGACACCCGGCGCGATCAGCGCGTCGCCGGCCGCCACCACCCGGACCGCGCCGAGGATGTCCTCCAACGCCATGTCCTTGACCAGAAAGCCGCTCGCGCCGGCCCGCAACGCGGCGTGCACGTGCTCGTCGTCGTCGAAGGTGGTGAGCACGAGTACGCGGGCGGGACCGCCGGCCGCGGTTATCGCCCGCGTCGCCTGGATGCCGTCCGTTCCCGGCATCCGCAGATCCATCAGCACCACATCGGGTGCCACCTGACGCGTCAGCCGCACCGCCTCGTCGCCGGTGCCCGCCTCGCCGACCACCTCCATGTCCGGCACGTCGGCGAGCAGCACGCGCAGCCCGGCCCGCACCAGCGGCTGGTCGTCGGCGAGCAGCACCCGGACGGTCACCGGTCAACCGCCTCGTCCAGCCGACCACCAACCGTTCCCTCACCAGCAGGTCCGCCGCCGGCCAGTCGACCACCAGCCGGCCCATCACCGCTGCCGACCGGTCCACCACCAGCCGGTCCATCGGCAGCCGGCCGACGGGCGGGCGGGCCGCCACTGGCCGATCCGGCTCGCTCCGACGGCACCGGTAGCCCGGCCGCCACCCGGAAGCCCCCGTCCGGCCGTGGCCCGGCCCGGAACCGGCCGCCGAGCGCCACGACCCGTTCGCGCATGCCGACCAGCCCGTGTCCCGCGCCGCCGATCATCCCGCCACGGCCGTCGTCGACCACCTCCACCGTGACCTCGCGGTCGCCGCGCTCGACGGTGACCCGGCACGAATCGGTGCCGGCGTGACGTGCCACGTTGGTGAGCGCCTCCTGGACGATGCGGAAGGCGGCCAGGTCGATCTCCGGCGGGACGGCCCCGTCGCCGCGTTCGCGCAGTTCGACCCGGACTCCGGCGTCCCTCGTGGCGGCGACCAGCCGGTCCAGGTCCGCCAGCCCGGGCAACGGTGCCAGCGACGCCGGATCGTCGTCACCGCGGCGCAGCGCGCCGAGGGTACGCCGCAGCCCCGCCAGGGTGTCCCGGCTGGCCTCCTCGATGGTGGCGAGCGCGGCGCGGGCCTGCGCTGGCTGGCTGTCGATCACTCGTGCGCCCACCCCGGCCTGGATGGCGATGACGCCGAGGCTGTGCGCGACCATGTCATGCAGCTCCCGGGCGATGCGCAGCCGTTCGGCGGCGACCGCCTCGGCGGCGGCGTGGACGCGCAGGGCGGCCGCGTAGTCTCGCCGCGCACGTACCGAGTTGCCGGCGATCCAGGCGGCCGCGACCGCCAGCACGGTCAGCGCGGCCTGGTTCACGGGGTCGACTCCGAGGTTCACGAAGGCCGCGAGCACCTGCGTCACCAGCACCGCCCCGACGACCGGCACCGAGACCCGACGGGGGCGGTTCGCGGCGACCACGGCGAGTCCCGCGTCGACGGCGAGAAACTGCAGGTTGAAGACGTTGCGGAGGTACTCGGCGTCCCCACCGTGCACCGTCACGCTGACCAGCGTCGCCCCGGTGAGCATCAGGCCGAGCGCGGTGACCGGGCGGCGGCGCAGCAGACCCGCCGGTAGCGCCACGATCAGCATCGGCACCAGGTAGCGCTCCGGCAGCCACCAGCCCACGACGCCGACTCCGGCACCGCTGGTCGCCACGGCCGGCGCCAGCACCCAGAGCACGGGCAGGGAAGCGATCCCGGCCCAGACCAGCACCGCCCGCATCACCGGCAGGGCGGCACGCGGCCGGAGCAGGGCGATGGCGTCCACCGGCACACGGTATCCAGCACCGCGCCGCCCCGGCATCGGCCCGGGGGCGTACGCCCGTAGGCCAATGCCCCGGCATCGGCCCGGGGGCGTACGCCCGTAGGCCAACGACGGGGTGTGCGGTACGGCCGGCGGGGTGACGTGGCCGGGCCCGCCGACCGGGAGCGTGGACGGCATGATCGAACTCCACGGCCTGACCCGCCGGTACGGCCGCACCACCGCCGTCGACGACCTGACCCTGACCGTCCGTCCGGGCGTGGTGACCGGCTTTCTCGGCCCGAACGGCGCCGGCAAGTCCACCACCCTGCGCATGGTTCTCGGGCTGACCGCACCGACCAGTGGCACCGCAACGGTCGGCGGGGTCCGTTTCCGGGACCTTCCCCGCGGACTGCGGCACGCCGGTGCGCTGCTGGACGCCGGGGACGTGCACGGCGGGCACACCGCCCGGGCACACCTGGCGGCCCTCGCCCGAGGCAACGGCGTCGGCTTCCGGCGGGTCGACGAGGTGCTGGGGCAGGTCGGTCTCGGCGACGCCGCCGGCCGCCGGATCGGCCGCTTCTCGCTCGGCATGCGGCAACGGCTCGGCATCGCGGCGGCGCTGCTGGGCGATCCGCCCGCGCTGCTGTTCGACGAGCCGTTCAACGGCCTGGACCCGGAGGGGGTGCGCTGGGTACGGGGGCTGTTCCGGCGGCTCGCCGCCGAGGGTCGCACGGTCTTCGTCTCCAGCCACCTGATGGGCGAGATGGAGCACTGCGCGGACCGGCTGGTCGTCATCGGTCGGGGCCGGTTGATCGCCGAGGAGTCCCTGGACGAGTTCGCCGCCCGCGCCGGTGGCGCCGAGGTCGTCGTGCGTACGTCCGAGCCCGCCGCCCTGGCCACGGCGCTGACCGGCGCCGGCGCGGCCGTACGACCGGAGCCGGACGGTGCGCTCGCCGTCACCGGCGTGACCGCCGAACGGATCGCCGAGCTGGCGCTGGGCCTGCGGATCCCGCTGCACCAGCTGACCACCCGCACCGCCTCGTTGGAGGAGGCCTTCATGGCGCTCACCGCCACCGATGTCGAGTACACCGCCCGGGAGACCCGATGACCACCGTGATCCGCCCTGCGCCGCAAACCACCCGTCCGGCCCGCTACCGCGACCTGCTCGCCGCCGAATGGATCAAGCTGTGGTCGCTGCGCTCGACCTGGGGCGCTCTCGCCCTGCTCCTGCTCGCCATGGTCGGCCTCGCCACCCACGCCGCACTGGCCACCCACGCGGGCTGGCCCGACTGGCCGGCCGAGCGGCGGGCCGTGCGCTCCCCGCTCTGGGACGCCTTCCCGGCCCAGGCGCAGATGTTCATCGTCCTCGCGGCCAGTGGCGTCGGCGCGGTCGCGATCGGCGGTGAGTACGCCACCGGCCTGATGCGTACCACCTTCGCGGCCGTCCCCCGGCGGCGCGCGGTGGCCGCCGCCAAGCTGACGGTGCTGACCGGTCTGCTCACCCTGCTGGGTGCGCTGGGCGCGGCGGCGGCGTTCGCGGTGTCGCAGGCGATCCTCGCCGACGTCGGCGCGAACATGTCCGTCGGCGACCCTGGCGCACTGCGCGGCATCGCCGCCTCCGCGCTGCTGGTACCGCTCTGCGCGCTCGTCGGAATGGCCCTCGCCGCGCTGACCCGGCACACCGCTCCGGCGATCGTGACGGCTGCGACACTGCTGCTCCTGCTGCCCACCGCCGTCAACGAGGACGAACGCTGGAGCGCGCTGCTCCGGCACGCCATGCCGGTGCCGGCCTGGCAGCGACTGATCGAACCGGGCGGTCCACCGGAGTGGCTCCACAACCCCTACCCCGCCACCGTCTCCGGCGCCTGGACCACGTACGCGGTCTGGGCCGTGCTGGCGGCCGTAGTGACCGTGCTGGCCCTGCACCACCGCGACCCCTGACCGCGCCCGCCCCGGCCAGGCACCGAACCACCCCGCTCAGCGTTGACCATGAGGTTGACGGCAGTGATCGATCTTCAAACTGCCGCCAACCTCATGATCAACGCTGAGGGTCGGGTGGCTAGAGGACGACGGAGACCATGCGGGCGGGGATGACGATGACCTTGCGGGGTTGCTTGCCGGCCAGGGGGGCGGCCACCGACGCCAGGGCCGCCGCGCGCACGTCGTCCTCGGTGGCGTCGGCGGGGACCTCGATGCGGGCGCGGACCTTGCCGTTGACCTGCACCGGGTAGGTGACCGTCTCGGCGACCAGCAGGGTCGGGTCGGCGACCGGGAAGTCGGCGTAGGTCAGTGAGGTGTCGTGGCCCAGTCGCTGCCACAGCTCCTCGGCGATGTGCGGGGCGAACGGCGCGACCATCAGCACCAGCGGCTCGGCCACCTCGCGCGGGGTGCCCGGCAGCCGGGTGACCCCGTTGGTCAGCTCGATCAGCTTGGCGATCGCGGTGTTGAACCGGATCTGCTCCATGTCGCCCCGGACACCGTCGATGACCTTGTGCAGCAGCCGCCGGGTCTGCTCGTCGGCCGGATCGTCGGTGACCCGGGACTCGCCGGTCCGCTCGTCGACGATGGCCCGCCACACCCGCTGCAGGAAGCGGTACGAGCCGACCACCGCCCGGGTCTCCCAGGGACGGGACACCTCCAGCGGCCCCATCGACATCTCGTACACCCGGAAGGTGTCCGCGCCGTAGGCGGCGCACATCTCGTCCGGGGTCACCACGTTCTTCAGGGACTTGCCCATCTTGCCGTACTCGCGGTTGACCTGGACGTCGCCCAGGAAGAAGCCGCCGTCACGCTCGACGACCTCCTCCGCCGGCACGTAGGCGCCCCGGGCGTCGGTGTACGCGTACGCCTGGATGTAGCCCTGGTTGAACAGCTTGCGGAACGGCTCGAAGGACGACACGTGGCCCAGGTCGTACAGCACCTTGTGCCAGAAGCGGGCGTACAGCAGGTGCAGCACGGCGTGCTCGGCACCGCCGACGTACAGGTCGACGCCGCCGCAGTCGCCCTCGCCGCGCGGGCCCATCCAGTACCGCTCGTTGTCCGCGTCGACGAACCGGTCGGCGTTGGTCGGGTCCAGATAACGCAGCTCGTACCAGCAGGAGCCGGCCCACTGCGGCATCACGTTGGTCTCCCGGGTGTAGCGCTTCGGGCCGTCACCCAGGTCCAGCTCCACCTCCACCCAGTCCCGGCGGCGCGACAGCGGCGTCTCCGGGTTGCTGTCGGCGTCCTCCGGTTCGAAGGTGCGCGGCGAGAAGTCGTCCACCTCGGGCAGCTCGACCGGCAGCATCTCCTCCGGCAGTGCGATGGCCGCGCCGTCGGCGTCGTAGACGATCGGGAACGGCTCACCCCAGTAGCGCTGCCGGCTGAACAGCCAGTCCCGCAGCCGGTAGGTCACCGCACCCTGGCCGTTGCCGGTCTCCTCCAGCCAGGCGATGATCCGGGCCTTGGCGTCGGCCACCCCCAGGCCGTCCAGGTCCAGGCCGCGGTCGGGCGCGGCGCTGTTGATCGCCGGGCCCTCACCGGTGTACGCCTTGCCGTCGAAGCCCTCCGGCGGCTGCACGGTACGCACGATCGGCAGCTCGAAGACCTCGGCGAACTCCCAGTCGCGCTCGTCCTGCGCCGGCACCGCCATGATCGCGCCGGTGCCGTAACCGGCCAGCACGTAGTCGGCGATGAAGATGGGGATCTGCCCACCGGTGACCGGGTTGGTGGCGTACCCGCCGGTGAAGACGCCGGTCTTCTCCTTCGTCTCCGCCTGCCGCTCCACGTCGGTCTTGGCGGCCGCCGCCTTGCGGTACGCCTCGACGGCCACCCGCGGGCTGGCGTGCCCGCCGGTCCACGCGTCCCGGGTGCCCGCCGGCCAGGCCGCCGGCACCAGCGTGTCCACCAGCTCGTGCTCCGGGGCCAGCACCATGTAGGTGGCCCCGAAGACGGTGTCCGGCCGGGTGGTGAACACCCGGATCGGTGCGACGCCGGTCGGGAAGTCGATGTGCGCGCCCTGCGATCGGCCGATCCAGTTGCGCTGCATCAGCTTGATCGGCTCCGGCCAGTCCAGCTTGTCCAGGTCGTCCAGCAGCCGGTCGCCGTACGCGGTGATCCGCATCATCCACTGCTTCAGGTTGCGCTTGAAGACCGGGAAGTTGCCCCGCTCGGAGCGCCCGTCGGCGGTGACCTCCTCGTTGGCCAGCACCGTGCCCAGTCCGGGACACCAGTTCACCGGCGCCTCCGACACGTACGCCAGGCGGTGCTCGTCGACGATCGCCCGCCGCTCGGTGGCGGACAGTTCGCTCCACGGCCGCCCGTCCGGGGTACGCCGGGTGCCGCCGGCGAACTCGGCGATCAGCTCACTGATCGGCCGGGCCCGCCCGGCCGCACGGTCGTACCACGAGTTGAAGATCTGCAGGAAGATCCACTGGGTCCAGCGGTAGAAGTCGGTGTCGATGGTGGCCACCGATCGCCGCTGGTCGTGGGCCAGGCCCAGCCGGCGCAGCTGCGCCCGGTAACGGTCGATGTTCGCCTCGGTGGTGGTACGCGGGTGGGTGCCGGTCTGCACCGCGTACTGCTCGGCGGGCAGGCCGAACGCGTCGAAGCCCATCGCGTGCAGCACGTTGCGCCCGGCCATCCGCTGGTAGCGGGCGAAGCAGTCGGTGCCGATGTAACCCAGCGGGTGACCGACGTGCAGCCCGGCCCCGGACGGGTACGGGAACATGTCCAGCACGTACAGCTTCTCCGCCCCCGAGCGCGGGTGGGCCGGGTCGGCCAGCGGACCGGACGGGTTCGGCGCGTGGAAGCTGCCCTCCCGCTCCCAGCGGTCCTGCCAGCGGCGTTCGATCTCGTCGGCCAGCGCCGCGGTGTACCGGAACGGTGGGACGTCTGCCTCGGTCATGGCCCTCTCCTCGCGTCGCTCGGCGGAGTCTTTCGGAGTGCTGGCTGGTCTCGGGTCTGCCTCGACGGCCGTCGCGGGGCCGCCGGTGGGCACGAAAAAGCCCCTCACGCAGGAGGGGCCGCCGTGCTGTCGCGCGCTCAGCGCATCAGCACGGCCCGGTAAGAAGCAGGAAGACTCCGGCCATGTCCGGCAGTGTACCGCGCAAGGGTGCGACGCCGCCCCCCACCACCCCTCACGCGGAGTCCTGGGCCGGCTCGTCGCCGCCCTCGCCGGCCCGGCCGCCGAGTTCGTCGTACCGGGTGATCGACGCCAGCGGCGCCCCGGCCCGGTACGCGGCGCGGGCCAGGGCGTAGCCGCCGATCGGCGCCGTGAACAGTTGCAGCCCGACCGCGGCCAGGACCACCACGGCGGTACGCCAACTGGGAATCAGCAGCAGCACGCCGAGCAGGACGCAACTCACCCCCAGGCTGGCCGCCTTGGCCACGGAGTTCATCCGGTTGTAGACGTCCGGCAGCCGGATCAGACCCACCGCGCTGATCGCGATCAGCCCGGTGCCGAGCAGCAGCAGCACCGACGCCGCCAGGGTCCGGATCACCGCTGCCTCCGGTGCACCAGCCGGGCCATCGCCACCGTCGCCAGGAAGCTCACCAGCGTCCCGGTGAGCACCAGGTCCAGCAGGTCCGGGGCGTGCAGCCGGGCGGCGAGTACGGCCAGGGCCGCCAGGAAGACGAAGAAGCCGAGGTCCAGCGCGGCGGCCCGGTCGGCGTCGGTCGGGCCGATCACCAGCCGGACGATCACCACCGCCATCGAGGCCGCCAGGACCACGAGCACCACGTCGAGCAGGATCATCGTCACCTCCGCGTCGCATCCGACGGGCCCGTTGCGGGACCATCACCGTCCGGGTGGTCGGCCGGGCGCAGAGCGGCCAGCAGCCGCCACTCCAGTTCGGCCAGTTCCCGCCGGAACGCCACCGGGTCGGCGGCGTACATGCCGTGCACCGACAGCGCGGGGGCCGGTTCCCGATGCACGCTCAGGGTCAGGGTCCCCGGGGTCAGACTCACCGCCAGCGCCACCGCCGCCATCTCGGTGTCGGTGACCGCCCGCAGCGGCACCCGCACCACCGCGGGCGTCAACCGGGAACCCGGCGTCAGGATCTCCCAGGCCACGGCGAGGTTCGCCTGGGCCAGCCGGACTGCGAAGTAGCCGGCGAACCGCAAGATCCGGCGGGTCCGCACCATCGTGCGGCGGGCGGCGGAGGTCGTCGCGTCGGTGCTCATCGGCCGGTCACCGCCCGGACATACCCGGCCGGGTCACGCAGCCCGGCGGCCGCCGCGTCGGCGGCCACCAGCAGCGGCTGGGCCGCCAGTCCCGCGGCCAGGGACAGGCCAGCGAGGGCCAGCGGCGCGCCGACCAGTGACGGGCCGATCCGCTTCGCCACGGTCGGTGAGGCCGGCGGGTCGCCGGTGAACAGCGCGCTCCAGATCTTCAACATGGACAGCAGGGTGACCAGACTGACCAGCACCGCGACCGTCATCGCCAACCACGCCCCGGTTTCCGCGGTGGCCCGCAGCAGCAGGAACTTCGCCACGAAGCCGGAGAACGGCGGCAGTCCGGCCAGTGACAGCGCCGCCGCCGCGAAGGCCAGGGCGAGAGCCGGACGTTGCCCGGCCAGACCACCGGAACCGTCGAGCTGGTCGGTGCCCCGGCCGGCGCGTACCGCACCCGCGCAGAGGAACAACGCCGCCTTCACCAGGATGTACTGGGCCAGGTAGTACACCGCGGCGGCCAGCCCGGCGGCGGTGAACAGGGCCAGGCCGAGCAGCACGTAGCCGATCTGGCTGACCATGTGGAAGCTCAGGATCCGGCGCATCGAGTTCTCGCCGACCGCACCGAGCACGCCGACCACCATCGACAGCAGCGCCACCGCGCCGAGCAGCCAGTGGTACGCGGGGTCGCCGCCGTACACCACCGCGTAGATCCGGATCACCGCGTAGAGACCGACCTTGGTCAGCAGCCCGGAGAAGAGCGCCACCACCACCGGCGAGGCCACCGGGTACGCGCGGGGCAGCCAGTCGTGCAGCGGCACCAGCGCGCTCTTGAGGCCGAGGGCGAGCAGCACCACGCCGCAGGCGACCGCGACCGTCGGTTCGTCTCGGGCCGCGCCGGCCAGATCACCCAGCCCGACCGTGCCGGTGGTGCCGTAGACCATGCCCACCCCGGCCAGCAGCAGGGTCGAACCGAGCAGGTTGGTGGCCACGTAGACCCGGCTCGCGGGGCCGCGTCCGGCCCCGCCGGCCAGGCTCAACAGCACGTACGAGGGCACCAGCATGACCTCGATCAGCACGAAGAGGTTGAACAGGTCGGTGGTGAGAAAGGCGCCGCTCGCCCCGGCGGAGAGCACCAGCACCAGTGGCAGGAAGTACGGGCGACGGTCGTCTCCGGAGCCGATGGCGGAGACCAGGCAGCAGAGGACCACCAGCGCCGTCACGGTGACCAGCAGGGCGCTGAACGCGTCCGCCGCCAGGCTGATGGCGATCGCCTCGGGCCAACCGCCGATGTGCAGCACGGACACCGCGCCATCGCTGGTGTCCACCAGCAGCACCACCCCGGCCGACAGCACCACGGTCATGGTGGCCAGCGCGGCGACCCGGTGCAGCCGGATCCGGCCCGGGAGGGCGAGCAGCACTCCGGCGACCAGCAGCGGTCCGACCACCGGGAGCATGAGGAGAGCGTTCATCGCCGCTCTCCCGCCGTACCGTCCCGGCGGGTTCCGCCGGTGTCGTCGGCACCGACGTCGCTGGTGCCGCCGGAGTCGGCACCGTGGCCGGAGTCGGCGCCACCGGAGTCCGCATCGCGCCCGACGTCGCCTGCGGGGCCAGCACCGTGGCCGGAGTCGCCCTCGTTGGCGGGACCGCCACCGCTGGCGGGTCCGCCGGCACCGGGCCGCAGCAGGCCGAGCAGGTGCACCGTGATCCCGAAGGTGATCACGATGGCGGTCAGCACGAACGCCTGCGGCAACGGGTCGGCGGTGTCGGGGCCCACCTCCTCCAGCGCGGCGGTCCGCCGCCCGAGCCCACCGGCGGCGAGCAGTACCACGTTCACCGCGTGCCCGAGCAGCACGAAGCCCAGCACCACGCGCAGCAGGCCCGGCCGCAGCAGCAGGAACACCCCCGCGGTCACCAGGACCCCGACGACGAACGGCGCGCTCACCTGACACCTCCGGCGTCAGCCCGGGCGGCCGGCTGCGCCGCCGGTATGCCCAGCCGCCGTACGGCGGCCACCACCAGCGCCAGGACCATCAGGTAGACCCCGAGGTCGAACAGCAGTGCCGTGGACAGCGACGGCACCGGACCCGGCGTGGCGAGGGTGAGCGGGGTGAACAGGGGCTCGCCGGCGGCGAGCGACGCCAGCCCGGCGACCATCGCGATCAGCAGCCCGGCCGCCACCAGCGGTACCGACCGGACCCGGCTCAGCACCGGCGCCCCGCCGGGATGGGCCAGCTGACCGAGCCCGACTGCGGTACCCGCCAGCAGCGCCCCGATGAAGCCGCCACCGGTCTCCTCGTGTCCGCGCAGGAACAGCACCGCCGAGGCGAACAGCATCACCGGGGCGAGCACCCGGTAGGCGAGGCCGAGTACCACGTCGTCGCCGGTGGGCTCGACGGCGGCCGGATCGACCGGGCGGCCCGCGGCGAGCCGGACCAACCCGAGCGCCACCACCGCGAGCACCACCGCCTCACCGAGGGTGTCCAGGGCTCGGAAGTCCACCAGGATGGTGTTGACGACGTTGGCACCGCCGGTCAGCTCCTCCGCCCGGTCGAGGTACCACCGGCCGGGTTCGGACAACCGGTCGCGGCCGGTCAGCATGGCGGTACCCGCGGCCGCCGCGACACCGGTGGCGACCGCGAGCAGCGCCGCGCCCGTCACCGACCAGTGCCGCCCGACGGGGGTGAGCCGGCGCGGCTGCTGTCTCAGGGCCAGCATCACGACCACGGCCGTCAGCACCTCCACCAGCATCAGGGTCAGCGCGACGTCCGGAGCCCCGATGGTCAGGAACCACGCGGACAGGATCAGTCCGACCACCCCGGTCAGTCCGATCGCCGCCAGCGCGGAACGCACCACCAGCAGCCCGGCGAGGGTCGTCACGAGCAGCCCCAGCATCAGCCAGTCCCCCGGCTGGGCCGATCCGTCGCCGAGGCCGGCCCGGACGCCGGGCAGCGTCACCGCCGCGACCGCCCCCAGCGCGACCGCGGCCAGCAACGGCCGGGCCAGGTAGGGCGCCGGGCCCGGCGCGTGCGCGGTGCGGGCGACGAGCGTGCCCGCGCGCAGCAGCGCCTGCCGGCCACGTTCCAGCAACTCGGCGAAGGGCGGCGTGGTGGGTACGGCCCGCAGCCACCGGTCCACCCGGACCCGGCCCAGGAACATCAGCACGCCCAGCAGCACGGTGAGGCCGCTCAGCCCCAACGCCGGCGTGAAGCCGTGCCAGAACGCCAGGTAGGGCGGGGTACCCCCGGGTCGAGCGTTCTCGGCGGCCCGTTCCACCAGGGGGCTGAGCACGGCCACGGCCGGGCCGAGCAGGGTCGCCGCCACCGCGGCCAACGCGGCCGGGGCGAGAAACGTCCGGGACGGCTCGCGCAGCTGGCGTTGCCGGGTCGGGCCTTCCACCATCCCGTGCACGAGACGGGCCGCGTACGCGAAGGTGAGCACCGAGGCGAGCACGCCGAGCCCGGCGGCGCACCAGCCCAGCCACCAGGCCCCGTGGGCCTCGCCGAGGGACTCGAAGATCGCCTCCTTGCCGACGAAGCCGATGGTGGGCGGCAGTCCGGCCATCGACATCGCCGCCAGCGCGGTGAGCCAGACCGTCACCGGCATCACCCGGTGCAGTCCGGACAACTCGCGCACGTCACGGCTGCCCGCCTGATGGTCGATGATGCCGACCAGCATGAACAACGTCGCCTTGAACAGGGCGTGGGCGATGGTGTAGAGGATCGCCGCCGCGTCGGCGGCCGGGGTGCCGACGCCGATCACTCCGACCAGCAGGCCGAGCTGGCTCACCGTGGAGTACGCCAGCAGCGCCTTGAGGTCGTACTGGCGCAGCGCGAGCAGCCCGCCGAGGACCGCGGTGAGCAGTCCGACGGTCAGCAAGGTGGTGTCCCACGCCCACGAGCCGGAGAACACGGCCGAGAAGCGCATCAGCAGGTAGATGCCGGCCTTGACCATCGTCGCCGCGTGCAGGTAGGCGCTCACCGGAGTGATCGCCACCATCGCGCCGGGCAGCCAGAAGTGGAACGGCAGCTGCGCGGACTTGGTGAACGCCGCGATGATGATCAGCGTCCCGACCACCCAGAACGGTCCACCACTCAGCCGCTCCGGCTCGGCCACGATGGTGCCCAGGCTGGTGGTGCCGGTGTGCATCGCCAGCAGCACGATCGCGGTCAGCAGCGCGAGCCCTCCGGCGACGGTCACCAGCAACGCCTGCACGGCGGGTCCGGTGGCCGCCGGCCGGCCGCCCTGCCCGATCAGCACGAAGGAGAGGATCGAGGTGAGTTCCCAGAAGACGAAGAGCACCAGCAGGTCGTCGGCGAGCACCAGGCCCAGCATCGCGGCGGCGAAGAGGGTCATCGTGACGTAGACCCGATCGTGCTCGGCCCCGTCGCCGCTGAGGTATCTCGGGCAGTAGGCCATGATGAGCGCGCCGACACCGAGCGCGAGCAGCGCGAACACCAGACCGAGCGCGTCCATCCGCAGTGCGGCGTGGACCTCCAGCCCGGGCAGCCACTGCCAGGCCACGGCGACCTCCCGGTCGTCGAGGATCACCGGCAGCCCGGTGAGCAGCAGCGCCGCCGCGACGAGATAACCGGCGGCCAGCGGATAGCCGGCGTCGCGGCCGAAGCGCCGGGTCAGCAGCGGTACGCAGGCCGCCAGGCTGACCTGCCAGGCGAGCACGACGGCGAGGATCACGCCGCCTCAGTACCCAATCGCGGCGCCGTCGCCACGTGGGTCGGCACCCGCCTCCAGCAGACCCCGCTCGGCGTCGATCCGGATCGCCTGGGCGTGGCCCATGTTGTCGTCCCAGTTCGGCAGCATTCGTACCGGCTGGCCACGGCGTTGCAGCTCGCGCACCACCTCGTCGGAGATGCGCCCCTCCAGGGAGAGGTCCTGGGCCGTGGTGCCCCACGTCCGACCCATCAGCCACCGCGGTGACTCGATCGCCTGCTGCACGTCGTACCCGAAGTCGATCAAGCGGGTGAGCAGTGCCGCGTGGGTCTGCGGCTGCCCCTCGCCACCCATCGACCCGAAGGCCAGCCACGGCCGCCCGTCGCGGCAGACCAGCCCCGGAATGAGGGTGTGGAAGGTGCGCTTCCCCGGCTCCATCCGGTTGGGGTGCCGCTCGTCGAGGGAGAAGAAGGAGCCCCGGTTCTGCGGGATGATCCCGGTGTCCGCGGAGACGATCCCCGCGCCGAAGTCGTGGTAGATCGACTGGATGGCGGAGACGACCAGCCCGCGGTCGTCGACGACGCTGAACGCGCAGGTGTCCCCCTCCGGTGCCCGCCGGCGGGCCTCCGGCCCGAAGCGGATCCCCGGTTCGACGTCGGCCATGACCATCGCCCGGTCCGGCCGGATCAGCTCCCGGCGCCGGGCCGCGTACGCCTTGTCGAGCAGTTCGGGGACCGGAATGTCCACCCAGTGCCGGTCGGTCAGCCACTCGTCGCGGTCGGCGAAGGCCAGCTTCACCGCCTCGGCCAGGTGGTGGTAGTAGTCCGGGGTGCCGTCGCCCCAGGCGGCCACGTCGTAGCCCTCGATCAGGTTGAGGATCTGCAGGGCGGCGAAGCCCTGCGTGTTCGGTGGCATCTCGTAGACGGTGTGTCCCCGGTAGTCGGTGGCGATCGGCTCCTCCCAGTGGGCCTGGTAGGCGGCCAGGTCGTCCGGGTGCAGCGGCGAGCCCCGCTCGGCGATCCCGGCGCAGAAGCGCCGCCCGAGGTCGCCCTCGTAGAAGCCGGCGCGGGCGCCCTGCGTAGCGATCAGTTCCAGCGAACGGGCCAGTTCCGGCTGGGCGATCCGCTCCCCCTCACGCCGCGCGCGCCCCTGCGGGGCGAACAGCCGCGCGGTCGAGGACTCCGCGCCGAGCAGGTCGAGATCCTCCACCAGCCAGTCGGCGAGCGAGCGGGCCACCGGCATGCCGTGTCGCGCGTAATGGATGGCGTCGTCGAACAGGCTCGCCCAGGGGAGCCGGCCGTAGCGCTCGTGAGCCAGCCGCCAGCCGTCCACCGCGCCCGGCACGGTCAGCGCCGACAGGGGGCCGCGCGACGGCACCTCGTCGGTGTGGCCCCGCTCGCCGTAGTAGTCACGGGTGGCCGCCTGGGCCGCGGGGCCGGAGGCGTTCAGCGCGTGCACCGCGCCGTCCGGCTCGGCCAGCAGCCAGAAGCCGTCACCGCCCAGACCCGCCATGTGCGGGTATGCCACGCAGAGCAACGCGTTGACCGCGATCGTGGCGTCCACCGCGCTGCCTCCGGCGCGCAGCACCGCCAGGCCGGCACCGCTGGCCAGGTGGTGCGGCGAGGTGACCATCCCGCGGTCGGCGCGGGTCGGCGGACGGCCGGTACGGGGTCCGTGCGGTGCGGTCATGTCCTCCCTTTCGGCTGGTACGGCTGCGGGTTGGCGAAGGCCTCGGTGGTGGTGACGAAGCCCCAGCACTGCTTGGTGTTGAACAGCACCGCGTCCTTGCAGTAGGCGGGACTGGAGGTGGCGGTGGCGTCGGCGATGAGCACCGGGTTGTAGTCGCGGAAGTAGGCGTCCTCCAGGGTGGTGCTGACGCACTGGTCGGCGTTGACCCCGCAGACGTAGAGGGTCTGAATGCCCTGGGTACGCAGGACCTGGTCGAGGTGGGTGCCGTAGAAGCCGCTCATCCGTACCTTCTCGACGTGGATGTCGTCGTCGGCCATGTAGCCCTTCAGCTCGTCGACCATCTCCGCGCCCCACGACCCGGCGGTGAGCACCGGACCGTTGTCCAACTCCTCCCCGATCCCGACCTGATCGAGTCGGTGCTTGAACGAGTGCAGCGTCGGCGCGCCGAGGTTGCGCAGGTCCGGCCGGTTGTGCCAGTAGATCCAGATGACGAACATGCCGTGCCGCCGCGCGGCGTCGATCGCCCGCTGCACGCCCGGGATGGCGGCCCGGCACGCCTCATGGTCGAGCCCGGAGCGTTCGGTCCAGCCGCCCGGTGCGCAGAAGTCGTTCTGCATGTCCACCACGGCCAGCGCGCCCCGGTCCAGGTTGTCGACGAACGGCAGCAGTTCGGCGTCGAACCGGACCAGCTCCCCCTCGGTGTGGTGCGGCGCCAGATGGACGTGGTCCTCGTACAGGTACCAGCGGTCGGCGCTGGCGCCCAGTTGCACCCCACCGTCGCCGGTCTCGCGGTAGATCTCCCGGTACGCGGCCATGTCAGTCCTCACCGTCCGACGGCGCGAACCGCAGCACGACCGGGATCCCGCCCGCGACGGCCACCAGGGCCAGCCCGGTCCACCACAGCGCCGGCAGTTCGCCGTCGGTGCCCAGGCTCAACGCGGGCAGGGCCGCCAGGAACAGCACCATCGCCAGCAGCAGCCAGCGCAGTTCGGTCATCTCTCCGCTCCTTCCGGGTCACACGAACAGCAGGGTCAGCAGCCCGATCACCACGGCGGCGGTGAGGGTCCACGGCAGCGTCTTGCGCAGCACCGCACCCTCCTGGCCGACGATGCCGGCGGTGCCGGTACCGAGCACGATGTTGGCCGGGGCGATGGCGTTGCCGATCGCTCCACCGGCGCTCTGGGCGCCGATGACCGCGCTCTCGGACAGGCCGGTGCCGGCCGCCACGCCCTGCTGCAACTGACCGAACAACACGTTCGAGGCGGTGTTGCTGGAGGTCATGAAGGCACCGATCAGTCCGATGAGGTTGGCGGCGAACGCGTACAGCAGGGGTGGCGAGATCCGCTCGATGCCCTGGGCCAGCACGTCGGTTTGCCCCGAGTGCTCCATCACGCCCGCCAGGATCAGGAAGGACAGGATGGCCACCGAGGCCGGCGTGGCGTCGGCCGCCAGGCTCGACCAGACCGGCTGCCGTCCGTGCCGCTCCGCCCGGGCGGCGAAGAAGCCCTTGGCTCGGAAGACGAGCCAGGTCACCAGGACCGCCACGATCAGCGAGAAACCCGGATGGGTGAACGGGGCGATGGCGGAGTAGGGCTGCTCCGCCTCGGTGGCCACGTCGTAACCCGTGCTGACCTCGGGGAAGGGGAAGCCGAACTCGATGCGGTCCAGCGCCGCCTCCACCGGCGGGACGGCGAGGGTGAACACCGCGACGGCGGTGAGCACCGCGTACGGCAGCAGCGCCCAGGACAGGCTCATCGTCGGCGCGCGCTCGTCCTCGTTGTCGTCCTCGGCCGCCTCCTCGGCCTTCTCCTCCTTCATCGCCGGACGGTCCGGCACGTCGCGGGCCGGCTCCCGGTAGCGGGACCAGCGCGACAGCGGGTAGAGCGCCACGAGCGCCACGGTGGCGGCGAGGAAGGTCGACAGGACCGGCTCCCAGTACATGATCACGAACTGGAGGCCGGCGTGGATGGCGGAGATGATCAGAATGAACGGCCAGGCCAGCCGCAGCGCCGGCCCCTTGCCGGCCATCCACGCGATGGCCGCCCCCGCCATCAGGGTCACCGGGGCCAGCAGCGCCGCGGTGACCAGGGTGGTGGTCAGCTCGTCCTCGACGTCGACCACCTGGAGAGTGGCCAGCCAGCCCACCGCCAGGGTGCCGAACATGTTCGCCCAGGCGTGCCCGATCAGCGGGATGACCACGGCGTAGACCGCCCGCACCCCGATCGCGAGCAGCAGCGGCGCCACGATCGCGATCGGTGCGCCGAAGCCGGCGATGCCCTGCATGAAGGAGGCGAAGACCCAGCCGAAGGCGAGCACCAGGAAGACATGGTTACGGCTGTACCGGGACAGTCCCCGACGCAGGGCGTCGAAGGCGCCGGCAGCGGTGCCGATCCGGTACAGCAGCAGCGCCGGCCAGATCACCAGCAGGATGAACACCGCGTCCCAGACGCCCTTGCCCGCGCCGACCGCGACCGACTCCCACGGCGTACGGAAGAACAGCAGCGCGACCGCGATGGCGAGGAACATGCCCACCGGCCCGGCCTGCGGCGCCTTCCAGCGCAGCACCGCGAGCAGCACCAGGAGCAGGAGGATCGGACTGATCGCCAGCAACCACGTTCCAAGGTTGATCGGCAGGGTTGTCTCCGGCATGTCCCTCCTGTCCGCCGATGGTGGGTTCCGGCTCCCTTACCCGGCAGAACCGGTGACATGCGCTGCGTGAATGACAAATCGCTGCGTAAGCGCTCAAACACCTGCGGCGGTCGGCGTTGGCGACAAACATGGTTAGCCTGAGAGGCCAGTGAGATTGCCGCGGCACATGAGGCTCACACGTCGCGAACGAAACGGCGGGGCCAGGTGCTCTTGTAGAGAGCTGCCGTGACGGCGACGAGGAGGAGGCCCGTGACACAACAGACCTGGGACGAAGTTGGCGGTCTGCTGCCGTACGACGAGTTCCGCGCCGCGAGTGACGCGATCGTGGCCAACATCGAACAGGTCATCGAGGGCAAGACCGCGACCGTGCGGCTGGCCCTGGCCGTCCTGCTCGCCGAGGGTCACCTCCTCATCGAGGACGTGCCCGGCGTCGGCAAGACCAAGCTGGCCAAGGCCCTGGCGAGGTCGATCGACTGCTCGGTACGCCGCATCCAGTTCACGCCCGACCTGCTGCCCAGCGACGTCACCGGGGTGAGCGTCTACAACCAGGAGACGCACGACTTCGAGTTCCGTCCGGGTGCCGTCTTCGCCAACCTGGTCGTCGGCGACGAGATCAACCGGGCCTCGCCGAAGACCCAGTCGGCGTTGCTGGAGTGCATGGAGGAGCGACAGGTCACCGTCGACGGGGTGACCTACCAGTTGCAGACGCCGTTCATGGTGATCGCCACCCAGAACCCGATCGAGATGGAGGGCACCTACCCGCTGCCGGAGGCGCAACGCGACCGGTTCACCGCCCGCATCGCCATGGGCTATCCCGACCCGACCGCCGAGCTGGCCATGCTCGACGGGCACGGAGCGGTCGACCCGCTCTCCGGGCTGCGACCCGTCTCCGACGCCGACACCGTGCGCCGGCTGATCGGGCACGTCCGGCAGGTGCATGTCGCCGACGCGGTCAAGCAGTACGCGGTCGACCTGGTCACCGCGACCCGCGAGTCACCCGACCTGCGCCTGGGAGCCTCCCCCCGGTGCACGCTGCAGATGCTGCGCACCGCCCGCGCGGTCGCCGCCCTCGACGGACGCGACTACGTCCTGCCCGACGATCTCCAGGTGCTCGCCGTGCCGGTGCTGGCGCACCGGATCATCCCCACCGCCGACGCCCAGCTCGCCCGGCGTACCACCGACGCGATCGTCGCCGACCTGGTGCACCGGCTGCCGCTGCCGCACGACCGCAAGCGTTCGCCGTACGACACCCGGCCACCGAGCGGCAACGGCCGGGCCACCTTCGAGCCGCGGAGGCCGTGACGTGCGTGACGGGCTGCGCGGGCTGACCACCCGCGGCCGTTCCTTCCTGGCCGCCGCCGTGGCGGCGGCCATCTCCGCCGGCATCCTCGGCGAGAAGGACCTGCTGCGGGTGGCCGTGCTGTTGGCCGTCCTGCCGCTGCTCGCCGCGCTCTACGTCGGCCGCAGCCGGTACAAGCTCGCCTGCCACCGGTCGCTGGAGCCGCACCGGGTGCCGGTCGGCGCGACCGCCCGGGTGGTGCTGCGCCTGCAGAACATGTCCCGGCTGCCCACCGGCACCCTGCTGCTGGAGGACCGACTCCCGTACGCCCTCGGCAGCCGGCCCCGGGTGGTGCTGGAACGTCTCGGCGCGCACCAGGCCAGTTCGGTGGCCTACACGGTGCGCGCCGACGTGCGCGGCCGGTACGAGGTGGGGCCGCTGGTGGTGCGGATGACCGATCCCTTCGGGCTGTGCGAACTCAGTCGCGCCTTCCCCGGCACCGACCGCCTCACGGTCGTCCCGCAGGTGGTGCCGCTGCCGTCGGTGCGGCTGCCGGGTGAGTACGCCGGCAGCGGCGAGAGCCGGGCCCGCTCGGTGGCGGTGCACGGCGAGGACGACGCGGCCACCCGGGAGTACCGCCGCGGTGACGACCTGCGTCGGGTGCACTGGAAGTCGACCGCGCGCACCGGCGAGCTGATGGTGCGGCGGGAGGAGCAGCCCTGGGAGAGCCGGGCGACGGTGCTGCTGGACACCCGGGCGTACGGCCATCAGGGCGACGGCCCGACGGCCAGCTTCGAGTGGGCGGTCTCGGCCGCCGCCAGTATCGCCGTGCACCTGCGCCAGGCCGGCTACAAACTGCGCCTGGTCACCGGGGCGGGCGCGGACGTCGACGCCAGCGAGGGCGCCGGCGACGGGCTGCTGCTCGACCAGCTCGCGGAGGTCCGGCTGGACCAACGGGTCGAGATCACCACTCTGGTGCAGCATGTCCGGCAGCGCGCCGACGGTGGGCTGATCATCGGTCTGTTCGGGTCGCTGAGCACCGCCGAGGCGGAACTGCTGGCGGGGCTGCGGGCCAACGGCGCCACCTGTGTCTGCTTCCTGTTGGACAGCTCCGCCTGGCTCAACCTGCCGACACACGCGCGGGCCGAAGCAGACCAGGCGCACGACACCGCCGCGCTGGCGCTGCTGCAGTCCGGCTGGCGGGTGATCGGCGTCGACCACGGCGGCCGGCTGCCGGCGCTCTGGCCGCAGGCCGGGCGGGGCTCGCAGGGGTTCGCGCTGCGGGCGGCGATGGCCGAGACCGTGGCGGGTGGCGTGCGATGAACGGAAGGTCCCCCTCATGATCGCCCATCGGAACCTGGGCCTGGTGGCCGCCGGCGCGACGCTGCTCGCGGCGGCACCGCTGTCGGCCATCTTCGAACGCTGGACGTGGTTGGTCCAGGCGGTCATCGCGGTGGCCGCGGTGGCGGCCGCCGCGGCGCTGGCCCGGCTCGGGCGCACCCCGCTGTGGGTGCAGATCCTGGCCATGGCCGGCGGCCTCACGCTCGCCCTGACCTGGCTGTTTCCCAGCGGTTCGGAACTGCTGGCGGTGCTGCCCACCCCGGCCACCTTCGGGCACTTCGCGGAGCTGCTCGGCAACTCGGTCGAGGACATGCGCTCCCACGGGGTGAAGGTCCCGGACACCGATCCGCTGCTGTTCATCACCGTGCTCGGCATCGGCGGGGTGGCGGTGCTGGTGGACGTGCTCTGCGTCGGGCTGCGCCGACCCGCCCTGGCCGGTCTGCCGATGCTGGCCATCTACTCGGTGCCGGTGGCCGTCTACGTGGACAGCGTCCCGCCGGTGCCGTTCGCGATCGGCGCCGCCGGCTTCCTCTGGCTGCTGGTCACCGACAACGTGGACCGGGTACGCCGGTTCGGCCGGCGGTTCACCGGCGACGGCCGCGACGTCGACGTGTGGGAGTCCTCCCCGCTCTCCGCCGCCGGCCGGCGACTGGCGGTGGTGGGCCTGGCGCTGGCCGTGCTGGTGCCGCTGGCCGTACCGGGGATGACCGCCGGGCTGATGACCACGCTGAACTCGGGGGCCGGCTCCGGGATCGGTCCCGGGTTCGGGGGCGCCCCCGGTCGGGTCGACCTCTTCGCCGCGCTCAGCGGACAGCTCAACCAGTCCCAGGTGACCGACCTGGTGAAGGTCACCACCACCGAGAAGGAGCCGTTCTACCTGCGCTTCGGTGTCGCCGACGACCTGCGTAACGACGGCTTCCGGGTGCGTTCGCCCAACGGTCGGCGGGTCACCGGCGAGTTGCCCGATCCGTCGGAGCGGTCGCTGCCCGGCGTGGAACGGACCCGGCAGCGGGCCACCGTGGAGGTGAGCCGCGACCTGAACATGCCGCTGCTGCCGGTGTACGCCGAGCCGGTCGGCTTCGCCGAACTCGGCAACAACTGGTTCTACGACCCGAACCTCCAGGTCGTCTTCTCCAACCGGGAGAACTCCCGGAGCAAGCAGTACTCCTTCGACTACGTACGCTCCTCGTACACCCCGCAGGCGCTCCGCCGGGCCCAGCCGCTGCCGGCGGACCTGCCGTTGCGCCGCCAGCAGACGGTGACGCCGGACGTGCCCGAGGTGCGGGCGCTGGTGGAGGACCTGACCCGGGGGGCGCGCACCGAGTACGACAAGGTGCGCGCCATCTACGACTACTTCTCCGAGGACAACGGCTTCAGCTACCGGCTCAGCACCGAACAGGGCACCAGTGGCCAGGCGATCCTCGACTTCCTGGAGAACAAGGTCGGCTACTGCCAGCAGTACGCGGCGGCGCTGGCGTGGATGGTCCGCGACGCGGGGATCCCGGCGCGGGTCGCCTTCGGATTCACCAACGGCAGCCGACGCAGCGACGACACCCTCACGCTGACCAACCGCAACCTGCACGCCTGGACCGAGGTCTACTTCGACCAGATCGGCTGGGTGCCCTTCGACGCCACGCCGACCTACGGCGTGCCGGGCTCGACCCGTTCGGCGTGGGCGCCGGACATCGACGCCCCGGAGGAGACCACGCCGCAGACCGGCACCGCGGGCACGCCCGACGAGGCGGACCCGTCGGCCGGACCGGACCGGGGACCGGACCAGTTCGAGGAGGGCGAGGACCCGGGCGCGGCGGTCGGTTCCGACACTCCCGCGCGGCAGACGCCGATCTGGCCGTGGCTGGCCGTCGTCGGCGTCCTCGGGCTGCTGGTCCTGCTGGCCGTGCCGGCGCTGCGCCGGCTCGCTCTGCGTCGCCGTCGGGGCCGGCCGGCACCGGCGGTGCGTACCGTGGACACGCCGGACGACGCTCCGGACGCGACCGGCCAACCGGTCGTGGTCGTCGCCACCGATCCGGACCGGGCGCGCGCCGACGCGCACGCCGCCTGGGACGAGTTGATCGACACGCTGGTCGACTACCGGGTCCGGGTCGACCGGACGGAGACCCCACGGGCCACGGCGGAACGGTTGGCCCGGGAGCGGCTGACCGCGCACACCGAGGCCGGCTCGGCGGTACGCCTGCTCGGCCGGGCGGAGGAGCGGGCCCGCTATGCCCGGGACCCGTTGACCGGCGAGCCACTGCCGGCGGCCCTGCGGACCGTACGTGGTGCGCTCGCCGAGCAGGCGGACCGACGGACCCGGTTGGTGGCGACCGTGCTGCCGCCGTCGGTGCTGCAGCGCTGGCGCACCGCCGTCGCGGACAACTCGTCGCGGCTGGTCAACTCCGGCGGCCAGGTCCGTCGGCGGCTGCTGCGCTTCAGTCCGCGCCGGCTGATCGCCAGTCGCGCGGCGGGTCGCTGACCTGCTGAGTCGCCCCGCCGGGCGGACCCGGCGACGGGCTGAGGAGACGGAACGGGCCGGTCACCGCAACGGTGACCGGCCCGGTTTGCATGTCGACCATGAGGGCTGGGGAGGGACCGGCCGACGCGAAGGCGCTCGGCTCCGCTGCACGCCCGCAGGTCAGGCCGGCTGGCAGCTGGTGGGTCAGCGGGCACAGGCAACGCGACGCGCTCGAACGGCACCCTGGCCGGTCGAGCGCCACTCACCCCCCGGGCGGCTTGCCCGGGGGGACATGCTCCTCGTCAGCAGCAGCGCAATGGGTTCAGCGATGGCCCTCCGGGCGCTGCCGCCACCGGTCCTCCATCCGGTCGAGGAAACCCGACCGCCGGCCGGCACGACCTCGGGATCGGCGACGACTCGCCGTGCCCCCGACGACATGCAGGTCAGGTGACTGCGCCCGACGGTGCGACTGCACCGCGAACGCCGCCGAGGCCAGCATGACAACGAATCCCGCCACTGCCAACGGCGGAGTCTTGATCACCGCGCCATAGACCAGCAACGCCAGGCCAGCGATGATCACGCCGGCGGCGACGAGCAGGCGACGCCGCGCGTGGAAGCGCGGATCGCTGGCGCGCACGGCCGAGGCGAACTTGGGGTCCTCGGCAAGCGACCGCTCGATCTGCTCGAACAGCCGCTGCTCGTGCTCCGAGAGCGGCACGGCACTCCTCCCCGGTCACGTTGGTCGGTCCGGTCGGACCGACAGACCGTGGCAGCCAACCGGCTGCTTACCCGCAAGTCTACGAGGGCCCTCGCGCGTCGGAAAGCGGGACGACCTACGGCCGGGCCGGATTTTCATTTCGTCGCTGATCGCGCCTGGTGAGAAGACTGGCCGGACCTATGACGGACCGCCCGAAACGGGCAGCCGCGGCGTCGGCGGCGACCTCCGCCTCCCGCCAGCCCCGCTCCGGCTGCCCGAGGGCGAGTTGCCGCGGTGTCTCGGCCGCCGCCGTCAACCCCTCCGCCCGCACACCGAGCAGGCGGATCCGCTCACCCGGGTCCAGCACGGTGTAGAGCGCCCACGACGTGTCGAACATCTCCCGGGCCACGTCGGTGGGCACGTCCAGGGTGCGCGCCCGGGTCACCGTGCGGAAGTCGGCGGTACGCACCTTGAGCGACACCGTCCGCCCCACCTGTCCGCTGGCTCGCAGCCGGGCACCGACCTTCTCCGCCAGGGCCAGCAGCGTACGCCGGATCTCGACCGGGTCGTCGACGTCCACGTCGAAGGTGACCTCCGCGCCGATGGATTTCTCCGCCTGCTCCGGAGTGACCCGGCGCGGGTCCCGCCCCCAGGACAGCTCGTGCAGGTGTGCGGCGGCCGCTTCGCCGACCGCGGTCCGCAACATGCCGAGCGGTGCCTGCGCGAGGTCACCGATCGTACGCAGACCGAGCCGTGACAGTGCCTGCTCGGAGCGCTCCCCGACCCCCCACAGCGCGGCGACCGGCAGCGGGTGGAGGAAGTCGAGCACCCGGTCGGCGGGCACCACCAGCAGACCGTCGGGCTTGGCCCGGGTCGAGCCGAGCTTGGCCACGAACTTGCTCGGCGCGACCCCCACCGAGCAGGTCAGCCCCTGCTCGGTGGCGACCCGTTCCCGGATGCGGCGGGCGATCGCCGCCGGTGGACCGAACAGGCGGCGGGCACCGGCGACGTCGAGGAACGCCTCGTCCAGGGAGAGCGGCTCGACCAGCGGCGTGACGTCCCGGAAGATCTGCATGACCGCCCGCGAGGCCGCCGAGTAGCGAGTGAAGTCGGGGGCGAGGAAGACCGCGTGCGGGCAGAGGGCACGGGCCCGCATGGTGGGCATGGCGCTGCGGACGCCGTACCGCCGGGCCTCGTAGCTGGCCGAACTGACCACGCCGCGCGGGCCGATGCCGCCGACCACGACGGCCCGGCCACGCAGCTCGGGTCGGTGGCGAACCTCCACCGAGGCGTAGAACGCGTCCATGTCGACGTGCAGGATCGGACAGCCGGCGTCGTCGGCGCCGGGCCCGAACCGGGGATCGCCGCCCCGGGGCAACGACTGGCTGCGGCCCACCCGCGCAGGTTAGCCCGCCGGGGTGACATTCCGACCGGTCAACCCCGGATCACCAGCAGCGGAATGGTCATCTCGGTCGCCGTGTCCGCGCCGTGGAAGGCCACCAGCCGGGACACCATCGGCGGCTCCGACCGACTGGCCAGCACGGCGTACGTGTCGTTGCAGATCACCACGACGTCGCCGATGCGGTCCAGATGGTCGGTGGGCACCGGCCCGAACCGGCCGCTGGCCACCGCCTCCTCCCGGGTCAGCACCCGGGCGGCGGTGCCGAGCACGGCCGACCAGGCCGCCACCACGTCGGCGGTGGCTCCCGGGGCGACGTGCAGGTAGCGCACCCGGGGCTCGCCCGCGACCACCCGCACACCGTCGGTCAGCCGGGGGTCGGTGTCCAGGTCGAACCGGTGCGCCTCGGGGATGTCGAGCTGCCCGTGGTCGGCGGTGACCAGCAGCGCCGCGTCGGGCGGCAGCCCGTCCACCAGTCGGGCCAGCAGCCCGTCCAACTCGGTCACCGCCACCCGCCACGGCAGCGAGTCGACGCCGCTGAGGTGACCGTGCCGGTCGACGTCCGGGTGGTACGCGGAGACCAGGGTCGGGCCCGGCCCGGCGGTCAACGCGGCCAGCGTGGTGGCGGCCACCGCGTCGACCCCGGCCGCGCCCCGGTAGTCACCGCCCCGGTTCGCGGCCAGGGTCAGGCCGGTCCCACCGAACTCCGGCCGGCTCACCACGGTCACCGCCACACCCGCCGTCCGGGCCCGCTCCAACTGGGTGGGGACCGGCTGCCAGCGCAGCGGATCGGGGTCGCCGGCGAGCCACTCGATGTGGTTGAGCACCCGCTCGGTGCCCGGGACACGCAGGGTGAAGCCGAGCACCCCGTGCGCGCCGGGTGCCGCGCCGGTGCCCAGGGTGACCAGGCTGGTCGGGGTGGTGGAGGGAAAGCCCGAGGTGAGGGGACGGCCCGACGCGGCGGTCAGCCCGGTCAGGGTGGGTGCGTACGGCGCGGCGGTCGGGATCTGATACCAACCCAGGCCGTCGACCAGCAGCACCGCGATCCGGCGCACCTCGGGCAGTTCGGCGGCGAGGCCGAGCGGATCGGCCGCGCCCGGGACGCCGAGCACCGCGAGGGCGCTGGGCAGCACGTCGGCGAGGCTGCCGCCGCCGTATCCCGGTGCGACGATCTCCAGCGGCCGGGCCCGGCCGATCACGCCGCTCATGTCGGGCGGCGGGCGAACAGGTGCAGCTGGGCGGCGACGTCCCGCCAGGGCGGTTGCGCGGCCAGTGCCCGCTCCAGCTCGACCAGGGCAGCGGCCTGACCGTCCGCCACGGCCGCGGGAAGCAGGTCGGCGAGGACGCGTACGCCGTGGATCTCCTCGACGTTGAGCCCGGCGGCGACCAGCAGCGCGGCGGCGCCCTCGACGTCGAAGCGCCGACGCAGCGTGTCCCGGGCACCGGCGGTGCCGGCCGGGTCGGCGGCCAGCGTCGCGGCCGCGTCGAGGTGGCCGTTCATCGCTCGGCCGAGCACCGCCGCGGCCCGCCCGGCGACCAGCACGCTCGCCGCGCCACCCGGTCGCAGCACGCCGGCCAGCGCGGACACCACCGGCGCCGGGTCGTCGACGACCTCCAGCACGGCGTGACAGAGCACCAGGTCGACGCTGGCCGGCTCGATCAGCCCGGCCAGCGCGTCGCCGTCGCCCTGCACCGCGCGTACCCGGTCGGCCACCCCGGCCTCCGTGGCCCGGCGACTGAGCGCCGCGAGCGCGTCGGGACTGGCGTCGACCACGGTCACCCGGTGCCCGGCCCGGGCCAGCGGCACGGCGAAGCCGCCGGTGCCACCCCCCACGTCCAAGACGGTCAGCTCGGCGGCCGGCCGGCGGTCCAGCTCGGCGCGCAGCACCGACCAGACCACGGCGGTACGGGGGGTGAGCGGCGGCCCGGCCGGGCCTGGGGTCTGTTCCACCCGGTCGAGCCTAGTCACGCCGACGTCGGCCGCCGAGCCCCCTCCGCGTGGCGGAGCATCGTGAATCATCCCTTGCGCCCGGTGGTGGCAATGCCCTCGACGAAGTGCCGCTGCGCGAGGAAGAACAGGATCAGCATCGGTACGGTGGCCAGCACGCTGCCCGCCAGCACGACCTCCCACTGCTGCTCACCGCCGTAGCCGAAGCGGTCCAGGACCACCTTCAGCCCGCGCGGGAGGGTGAACAACTGCTCGTCGCGCAGGTAGATCAACGGTTTCATCAGGTCCGTCCAACTGGCCTTGAACTCGAAGACGAACGCCACCAGCAGGGCCGGACGGATCAGTGGGAAGGCCAGCCGCCAGAACAGCTGTGGGTAGCTGGCGCCGTCGACCCGGGCCGCCTCGAAGTACTCCCGGGGCAGCGAGAGCAGGAACTGGCGCAGCAGGAAGATGTAGAACGCCGAGCCGAACAGGTTGCCCGCCCAGAGCGGCACCTGGGTGTCGGTGAGTCGTAGTTCCGACCAGATCAGGTAGGTCGGGATCATGGTCACCGCGAAGGGCAGCATCATGGTGGCCAGCACCAGCCCGAAGAGCAGATCCCGGCCGGGGAACCGGAAGTAGGCGAAGCCGAACGCGACCCAGGCGCTGGAGATGGTCACCGCCGCCGCCGCGGCCACGCCCACCACCAGGCTGTTGCCCAACCAGGTCATCAGGGGTACGGCCGACCACGCCTCGGCGTAGTTGCCGGGTGTGAAGGGGGTCGGCAGCAGGCCCGGAGCGAAGATGTACTCCCGGGGGCGCAGTGAGGCGCTGATCAACCAGACGAAGGGCAGCGTGAAGATCACCGCCGCGGCCACCAGCAGGGTCACGAAGACCGCCCGCCGCCACCACGGCCCCGCGCCGGCTTCAGGGCCGGGTGGCCGCGCGGCGACCATCGGCTCGGCCGGCGTCGCGACGGCGGCCCGTTCGACCGCGGCGGTCATCGCCGTGCCCCTGTTGGATTCCCCGGTCGGGGGTGCTCGGCGCTGACCGCGCCGTTGCCGCTGGCACGCGTCATGACTCATCCCCCTCGTAGTAGACGAACCGGTTGCTGAGTTTCACCTGCACCAACGTGATCAACAGGATGATCACGAAGAGCAGCCAGGCCATCGCCGAGGCGAACCCCATGTGCAGGAACTGGAACGCCTCCTGGAACAGGTGGATGACGTAGAAGGTGGCCGCGTCGCTGTTGAAGCTGCCCTGGGTCTGCCGGTTGCCGAAGTACATGGTGTAGACCTCGGTGAACATCTGCAGTGACGCGATGGTGTTGACGATGAGGGTGAAGAAGAGCGCTCCCGAGATCATCGGCAACGTCACGTGCCGGAATCGGGCCCAGCCTCCGGCCCCGTCGATCGCCGCCGCCTCGTACAGGTCCCGCGGCACGTTCTGCAACGCCGCCAGATAGATGATCACCGTCGACCCGAGGCTCCACAGACTCATCAGAACGATGCCGGGCATCACCCAGGACGGGTCGGTGGTCCAGCTCGGCCCCTGCACCCCCACCAGCGCCAACGCCCGGTTGATCAAGCCGTCCTGCGTGTTGAGCAGGAGCAGGAACAGAATGCCGACGGCCACCGCCGGGGTCATCACCGGCAGGTAGAAGACGGTACGGAAGAAGCCCTGCCACCGGCCCACCCGCTTGAGCAACAACGCCAGCCCCAGCGAAAGCGCCATCGACAGCGGCACGTGCAACGCCGTGTAGTACACGGTGTTGCCCAGGCTGCGCGCCACCGTGGGATCGGCCATCAACTGCCGGTAGTTGTCCAGGCCGGTGTACCGGGGGGCGTTGATCACGTCGTACTCGGTGAAGCTGAGCCAGGCGCTGGCGATCATCGGCCCCGCCTGGAACACCAGGAACCCGACGATCCAGGGCGCGAGGAAGAGGTACGCCCACCGTGCCTCCCGACGGGCCAGCGGCGTACGGCGCCGCCGGTCCGTGGTGGTGATGACGGTCGCCGCCATCGGTGGGCCTACCTCGACGCCCGTTCGAGGGCGGCGGTGGCCTCCCGTTGTGCTCTCGCGAGGGCCTCGCCCGGTTCCGTCTGGCCGGAGAGCACCCGGTTGACGGCGTCGGTCCACGCCTTGTCGAACTCGGCTCCGGCCGGTGAGGCGGGCAACGCGAAGGCGGCGTCCTGCACCGATCGGATGACCTCGACCGCATCGTCGAAGCGCTGGTTGCCGGTCGGCTGGTAGAGCTCCTCGAAGATGCGCCTGTCGGCCTCGGCGTTACCGGTCCAGACCCCGGTGAACGGCTGACCCTCCGCCCGACGCGCCTCGGCACGGGCCTTCGCCGCCGCCAACCACGTTTCGGTGGCGGTCATCCGCTTGACGAAGGCACAGGCCGCGTCCGGGTTCTTCGCGCCCTTGGTGACGACCCAGGCCTGCCCGGAGGACATCGTGAGCGGGTTGCCCTGCCGGTCGACGAAGGGCTTGACGATCAGTTCCGCGTCCGGGCTGTTCTTGGCCGCCTGGTTGAGGAACCACTCCTCCATCGGCCAGGCCGCGATCTGCTCCTCGGTGAGGGGATTCTGCGCCCCGAAGAAGTCGAAGGTGTCCCGGAAGGACTTGAATCTGCCCCAGCCGCCCTGCTCCCGGACCAACCCCACGGTGGTGGTCAGCGCCTCGACCACCTTCGGGTCGTCCAGTCGGGCGGTCCGGCCGTCGGCGGAGATCATGTCGACGCCGTTCGCCTTGGCCCACATCGGCAGGAACTCGGGGATCTTGGGGTCGACGCCGATGCGGGACAGCCGGCCGCCGGAGACCCGCGCCAGCTTGTCGCTGACCGTGGCCAGGGCGGTCCAGTCGGCGAGCTCGACCTGTTCGGGGGTGACCCCCGCCTGACGGAGCACCGCCTCGTTGAGGTAGAGCACCCGGACGGTGGAGAACTCGGGGATGCCGTAGACGACACCGTCGAGGGTGACCTGCTCGCGGGCGGCCGGACGGTACTGCCCCAGGTCGATGTCCTGGTCCTCGACGCAGTCGGTGAGCGGTTGGATGGAGCCGCGGGTCGCGTACGTGCCGACGAGTTTGCGGTCCATGTAGACCAGATCGGGTGGGTTGCCCGAGGCCACCGCCGACAGGAACTGCTGCTCGTCGAAGGCACCTTCGGCGATTCTCAGGTCGACGTTCGGGTGGTCCTGTCGGAAGGCATCCACCCGGGTGGTGGCGATCTCGTCGGAGAGACCGAAACCCATCGTGCTCAGCGCGCCCTCGGTGGCGGTCCCACCGCCACCGTCACCGCCGCCGCCCACTCCTCCGCAACCGCTGGCCGCCAGGGCCAGCGCCGCGGTGACCGCGGTCATCCGCAATGTGCGTGACATGGCACCCTCCCGAGACGAAAAAGCCACAGTGGCCCGGGGTGCACTTCTCCTGCGCGGGGAACTTCAAACCAGGTGACCGGATCGAACCTCGTCAGCGGAAGTCGCGGGAGGTGGGGCGGACCGGCGGCTCGATCGCGTCCAGCCGGTCGGCGACCAGATTGACCACCCCCTCGTGCCGTTGCAACCGCCCCCGCACCACCAACGCCGCGCTGGTCCGGGCCACCCGCCGGTGCCGCTGCCACAACCCCGGTGAACAGGTGACGTTGAGCATGCCGGTCTCGTCCTCCAGGTTGAGGAAGGTGACCCCACCCGCGGTCGCCGGACGCTGCCGGTGGGTGACGATCCCACCGACCCGGATCCGCCGGCCCGGTTCCACCCGGCCCAACCGGTCGATCGGCACCGCGCCCACGGCGTCCAACTGCGGCCGGATGAACCGGGCCGGATGGCTCTCCGGTGACAACCCGGTGGCCCACACGTCGGCGACCAGCCGGTCCACCTCCTCCATTCCGGGCAGCACCGGCGCCGCCGTACCGGTCACCGTGCCGGGCAGCCGGCCGGGCCGTTCCTGGGCCGCCGCACCGGCCGCCCAGAGCGCCTGCCGTCGGGTCAACCCGAAGCAGGCGAAGGCGTCCGCGGTGGCCAACGCCTCCAGTTGCGCGGCGGTCAGACCCACCCGCCGGGCCAGATCCGACATGTCGCGGTACGGGCCGTTCGTCACCCGCTCCGCCTCGATCCGCTCGGCCACACCGTCGCCGAGGGTACGGACGCTGGACAGTCCGAGCCGGACCGCCGGACCGCCCAACCCCCAGGCGTGCGGTGGCTCCCCCGCCCGGCTGCCCCAGCGGGTGTCCGGCGTGGACTCCAGCACCGGCGTCGCGCCGCTGGCGTTGACATCCGGACGGCGTACCTCCACGCCGTGCCGCCGGGCGTCGTCGACCAGGGTCTGCGGCGAGTAGAAGCCCATCGGCTGGGCACTCAGCAGCGCGGCCAGGAACGGGCCGGGATGGTAGCGCTTCAGCCAGGAGCTGGCGTAGACCAGGTAGGCGAAGCTCATCGCGTGGCTCTCCGGAAAGCCGTAGCTGGCGAACGCGGTGAGCTTGCGGTAGACGTCGTCGGCCAGCTCGCCGGTGATGCCCCGCTCCGCCATGCCCCGGTAGAGCCGGTCGGCGATCTTCTCCATCCGCTGCACCGACCGTTTGGCGCCCATCGCCCGGCGCAACTGGTCGGCCTCGGCCGCGTCGAAGCCGGCCACGTCGATGGCGAGCTGCATGAGCTGCTCCTGGAACAGCGGCACACCGAGGGTCTTCTCCAGCGCGTTGCGCATCAGCGGATGCGGGTAGGTCACCGGCTCCTGGCCGTTCTTGCGCCGGATGTACGGGTGCACCGAGCCGCCCTGGATCGGGCCGGGCCGGATCAGCGCCACCTCGACCACCAGGTCGTAGAACTCGCGCGGCCGCAGCCGGGGCAGGGTGGCCATCTGGGCCCGGCTCTCCACCTGGAACACCCCGACCGAGTCGGCTCGACAGAGCATGTCGTAGACCTCGGGGTCGTCCAGCGTCATGTCGCCGAGATCCAGGCTCATCCCGATCATGTCGTAGCCGTAGTGCAGGGCCGACAGCATGCCGAGGCCGAGCAGGTCGAACTTGACCAGGCCGACGGCGGCGCAGTCGTCCTTGTCCCACTGGAGCACGCTGCGCCCGGGCATCCGACCCCACTCCACCGGGCAGACCTCGATCACCGGCCGGTCGCAGATCACCATGCCACCGGAGTGGATGCCCAGGTGCCGAGGGAACGTCTGGAGCTCGTTGGCGTACGCGACCACCAGCTCGGGGATCTCCGGCACGTCGACGGTGGCCACGTCGCCCCACCGGTCGATCTGCTTGCTCCACGCGTCCTGCTGACCGGGCGGAAAGCCGAACGCCTTGGCCACGTCCCGCACCGCCGAGCGGGGCCGGTAGGAGATCACGTTGGCGACCTGGGCGGTGTGCTCCCGGCCGTAGCGGGCGTAGACGTGCTGGATGACCTCCTCCCGGCGGTCGGACTCGATGTCCACGTCGATGTCGGGCGGCCCGTCCCGCTCCGGAGCCAGGAACCGCTCGAACAGCAGCCGGTGCCGGACCGCGTCCACGTTGGTGATCCGCAGCGCGTAGCAGACCGCCGAGTTCGCCGCCGAACCCCGGCCCTGGCAGTAGATGTCCGCCCGGCGGCAGAAGTCGACGATGTCGTACACCACCAGGAAGTAGCCGGGAAAGCCCAGCTCCTCGATCATGTTCAGCTCGTGGTCGAGCTGCGCGTACGCCTGCGGGTGCGCCTCGCGCGGGCCGTAGCGTTCCCGCGCGCCGGCCTCGGTGAGATGGCGCAGCCAGCTCATCTCGCTGTGCCCCGGCGGCACCGGGTACGCCGGCAGCTGCGGCGCGACGAGCTGAAGGTCGAAGGCCAGCTCGGCGCCGAACTCGGCGGCCCGGGCCACCGCGCCCGGGTAGGCGGCGAACCGGGCCGCCATCTCGGTGCCGTCCCGCAGGTGGGCGGTGCCCGCCGCGGGCAGCCAGCCGTCGATCTCGTCCAGGCTGCGTCGGGCCCGGACGGCCGCAAGGGTGGTGGCCAGCCGGCGCCGCCCCGGGGTGGCGTAGTGCACGTTGTTCGTGGCCACCGTGGGCAGCCCGGCGGCGGCCGCCAGCTCGGCCAGGGCGTCGTTGCGGTCGCCGTCGACCGGGTGCCCGTGGTCGGTCAGCTCCACCGCCACCGTCTCCGCGCCGAACAGCGCGGTGAGCCGGTCCAGCTCCCGGGCCGCCGCGTCGACCCCCTCGGTGAGCAGGGCGGCCGGCACGTGCCCCTTGCGGCAGCCGGTGAGCACCAGCACGTGGTCACGCAGGTCGGCGGCGATCTCCTCCAGCTCGCCGTAGACCGGGCGGCCCTTCTCACCGCCGCGCAGCTGGGCGCGGGCAATGGTCGCGGCCAGCCGGGCGTACCCCTCGTGGCCGTGGGCCAGCACCAGCAGGTGGTTGCCGTGCGGGTCGGGTACGCCGTTCTGCGGGCCGGGCAGACCGAGGGACAGCTCCGCTCCGAAGATCGTCGGCAGGTCCAGCGCGCGGGCCGCCTCGGCGAACCGCACCACGCCGTAGAAGCCGTCGTGGTCGGTGACGGCGAGCGCGGTGAGCCCCAACCGGACGGCCTCCTCGGCCAGTTCCTCGGGGTGGCTGGCCCCGTCGAGGAAGCTGAAGTTGGTGTGCGCGTGCAACTCGGCGTACGCCGGCACGCCCTCGGGCCGGGTCAGCTCCGGCGGCCGGTAGTGCTCCCGCCGCCGGCTCCAGGCCGGCGAGTCACCCCCGTCGGCGTCGACCGCGAGCGGATCCACCACATGCAGGTGCCGCCGCCCGCCGTCACCCGGCCCGCCACCGTCGCCCGGCCCGCCACCCCGCCCGGAGAGCACCCGCTCCAACTCCGACCACGGCAACCGCGGATTGTGGAAACTCACCACCCCCACCTCGCCCGGAAGACCCGGTGGATCTTGGTACGAAACGACCCTCCGGAGGGCTGTTTCGCACCAAGATTCACGTCAGTCATAGATCGCCTCCAGCAGCCACTGGCCGGACTCGACGGCGAGCAGCAGGGCGCTGCCGTCGGCCAGGCGGACCTGGAACCGGGCTCGGCGGCGGGCCTCGGCCGGGGCCCACCACCGCTCGTCGACCGGCCACGGACCGGCCCAACCGACGATCTCGGCCGACGCGACCGTGCCACCGCGAAGAGCGGTGGCCGAAGCCGCAGTGGCCGATGCGGCGGAACCCGGGGCGGGAATGGGGGTGGTGGCCTGCGGTGGCACCGCGCCGATGCTCAGCCGGGCCGGTGGCGCGCTGACCGCCAGCCGGGCGCTCACCACGACCGGCGCGCCGGTGGCGTCGAGCACGCTCGCGGCGAGCGGGACGGGCAGCACCACGGCCGGCGAGGGCGGCGGCAGCCGCCCCGGCCAGGACGGTACGGCCGGCCCGGCGCTCGCCCGCCGACCACCGGACCGGGCCGATCCACCGCCGGAGACCGCCGGCCCACCGGAAGCGGCCGACTCACCGAAGCCGACCGACTCACCGAAGCTGGCCGACTCACCCGAGCCGGCGGGCTTGATCTCCGGACCGGGCCAGGAGCGCTCGACGGGCTCGGGCAGCGGCGGCGGACCGGGGCGGGCGGGCCGGCGCTCGTCGCCCCAGGGCACCAGCCGCGTCTGGTCGGCCGGTGACCGCCCGCCGCCGAGCACGGCGGTGACCACCGCTTCGGGGCCGAGCAGGCCCTGCACCCGGCTCAGCGCGCGGTGCGCCCGCTCGCGTTCCGCGCCGGTCTCCCCCCACAGCCCGGGTTGCAGGCCGGCCTGGGCCAGCACCCCGTCCGGCACCAGCCGCAGCCGGATGATCCCGGCGGTGGGACGGGCCGGACGGTCACCGCCGCGACGGGCGCCGGAGAGCCAACCGTCGAGTTGCCAACGGACCCGGTCGGCGATCGCCGCCGCGGTGAGCAGGCCGTCGTGCCGCCAGACCCGGTGCAACTCCTGGCCGTGCGCGGTGACCGCTTCGATGCCGAGCCGGGTGCAGGCCAGCCCGTGCCCGGCGAGCCGTTCGTGCAGCCGCTCGGCCAACGTCCGGGCCGCGAACGCCGCCACGTCGACCCGGTCGATCGGCTCGTCCAGGTCGGCGGTGACCGTCAGGTCGACCGGCGGGCGCCGCACCGCGAGCGGCCGGTCGTCCCGCCCGGCGGCCAGCCGGTGTGCCAGGGCCCCGTCGAACCCGAACCGGGCCAGCACGTCGCCGGCCGGCAGCGCGGCGAAGTCGCCGAGCGTACGCACCCCGAGCCGGCGCAGCAGGTCGGCCAGGGCAGGACGGCCGAGCGCCTCGACGGGCTGACCGGCCAGAAACTCCGCCGTACCGCCGGGCGGCACGATCCGCCCCTCGCGGGCGGCCAGCCCGGCGGCGAAGACCCCCGCGGCGACACCGACCTGGCTCTCCACCGCGCAACTGAGGGCGACGTGCTCGACGATCCGTTCGGCGGCCACCTCCTCGCCACCCAGATAGCGGCTCGGCCCTCGCGCGGCCAACGCGCAGGCCCCCGGGCGGATCACCTCGACCCCGACCGCCACCTCCTCGACCGCGGCCACCACCGGCTCGAACGCCCGGGCGTCCCGCCCCGGGTCGTGGTCGACGACGGTGAGCCCGGAGCAGCGTCCCTGCGCCTCCCGTCGACGCAGCCCTCGGCGTATCCCCTCGGCGCGCGCCCGCTCGGAGCAGGCGATCACCCGGTTGGCCTGCAGCACCGCGACCGGCCCGGTGGCGGGTACCCCGTCGACGATCTCGGCGGCGAGGACCGGCCAGTCCGGACACCACAGCAGCAGCGTCCGAACCGGTTCACCCACGATCCGCCACCACCCGCAGCCGAGTGGCACCCGGCCGACCGGCGGCGGCCGGAGCGGGGATGACCCGGGTCAGGTCGTCGCCGGGCAGCCAGACCTTCACCTCCCGGGGGCGGGCGGCGGCACCCCGCCCGCGAGCCGAGATGGTCACCTCCCGGCGGCGCAGCCGCCCCCGCCCCGGCCCGAGCCCCTCCCAGATCCCCCGGACCACCTGGAGCGTCACGTCCGCGCCGTCCCACCGGCCGTACGGCACCAGCACACTGCCCCGTTGCCGGGCCCGCGCGGCCAGCCGGTCGGCGACGGAGGCGGAGACGGTGGACGGCACCGCGGTGACCACCACGTCGACCCCGTCGATGAGCGCGGCGACGACGGTGGGCCACTCCGGACCGGGCTGCGGCACCAGGGCGAGCCGATCCAGGGCGATGCCGGCCTCGGCCGCCGCCCCGGCCCCGAAGGTCGGCAGCCCGACCACGGCGCACCAGGATCCGGCACGGGACGCCTCGGCGAGCAGCGCGAGCAGCAACGAGGTGGTGCCGCTGTGGCGGACCTGACCGACACCGACCGCGATGGTGCTGCCGCGCCGCAATCCCCGGTTGGGCAGCAACCCGGTCAACTCGGGCCGCACCGGCAGCACCCGGTGCCCACCCGCCGGGTCGGGTGCGCTGGCCGGGCGGACCAGCCCGGCCAGCGCGGCGGAACCGACCACCATGCGGCCCGCCATCGGACCTCCCCCGTCGTCGCCACGGGCATCCGGCCCATGGATGGTGCTGTCGTGGATCAGAAGAACGTGCGCGTGGCGGCGTCCGGCCACCCTGGGGTCCCGCCGGTGGTGGCCGGACGCCGCGGCTCAGGCGACGAGACCGTCGATCGCCGGCTGGTGTGCCAGACCGAGCGCAGCCTCCACCACCGTCACGAACTCCTCGGCGGCACGGAGCAGGTCATCGGCCTCCCGGGCGGTCACCACCCGGGGTATGCCGGCCTCGGCGGCGGCCCGTTTGCCGGCGCCGAGGGCGAAGTAGCTGGCCCACTCGTCGAGCTCGGGGGCGACGCTGGCGAGCAGAACCCAGACGCTGGTGATCCGGTGACGTCGGATGGGCGCGGGACGGGCACGGGCGGCGAGCACCGCCGCCGCGGCACGCAGGGCAGCGAGGTGGGCGGCGGCGTACCGAAGGCCGTCGGGGCCGGTCCGGGCGGCCTCGGCGAGCCCCTGCCGGGCCACCGCGAGCAACTGGACGGGAGTGCGGTGCGGCAGCACGTGCGCGGGCACCGTCGGCGCCTGAGCCGGACTGGTCGGCATGGTCTCTCCTCCAGGTGGGCCGGGGCGGGCAGGCGCACGACGGAGTCGGATCCGTCGGCGAAAGCCCGCGGCGGTCGGTGCGGAGGAAGACGCACCAGGTGGGCGGCCAGCCGGGTGCGGAGCTTCCCCACACCACACCCGGCCGGCGTACCGGCGGGTCCGTCGTCCGCCGCCCGGGGGTCGTGGGCGGCGGACGACGGTCCTGCCTGACGGGCTCGGACTCGCGACTGCCCGGAGCCCAGGTGCGGTCCGCGGCACCGCACCTGTCGGAAGCCGGTGCCGCGAAACACCCGCCCCCGAGAGGGGTTGGAACGAACGTTCGAGGCAATCGAACACTCGTTCTAACTGCTGCTGACAGTACACCCTCCCACCGACGAAAACGCAACGTGTGACGCGCCGACATCCCGGGCGAGGCTCGGGCGTGGCCGGCTGCGCGGGCGCCCCGCGTACCGGGAAGAATGGCGGCATGCAGTCACACCCGAACGTCCGGGCGGTGCAGGACGCACTCGACGCCGCGAACGCCCGGAACGGCGCCGGCGCGCCCGCCACGGTCCGCCTGCTGCCCGACGCCGTGCACACCGCCACGGCCGCCGCCGAGGCGCTCGGCGTCGACGTCGGCGCCATCGCCAACTCGCTCGTCTTCGACGCCGACGGGTCCCCGTTGCTGGTGCTCACCTCCGGCGCCCACCGGGTGGACACCACCGGCCTGGCCACCCGGCTCGCCGTCGCGCGGCTGCGCCGGGCCACCCCGCAGTTCGTCAAGGAGCACACCGGGCAGGTGATCGGCGGGGTCGCCCCGGTGGGTCACCCGCAGCCGTTGCGCACGCTGGTCGACACCGCCCTGGACAAGTACGACGAGATCTGGGCCGCCGGCGGCGTACCGCAGGCGGTCTTCCCCACCACGTACGCCGAACTGCTGCGGGTCACCGGCGGAACCCCGACCGACGTGGCGTGAACGAGCGAAGCGAGCGAACCATCAGGCACAGCACAGTGGTGCCTCGCGCCGGCGGCGAGCGCAGCGAGGTGGCGGCGTGAGTCACCCGGAGAGCGTCCCCGAGCTGGTCACCCTGCACGTGTGGCGGATCGCCCCGGTCGCCGTGGGCCGGGCGCTGACCCGGATGGCGGTCGATCCGCGCCGGCTGCGTGCCCTGCCCGGCGTACGCTTCGGCAAGCTGCTCGGCACCGGGACCGGCACCGGCTTCGGGCCCGGCGACGCGGACCTGACCCGGTGGGCGGCGCTGACGGTGTGGGACTCCCCCGCCGCGGCCGACCGGTTCGCCGACTCGCCGGTGGCACGGGCCTGGTCCGGCCTCGCCCACGCGGGCGTCCGGCTCGACCTGCGACCCTTGACCAGCCGGGGCGAATGGTCCGGCCGGCGGCCGTTCGGTGAGCCCACCGGCGGTCGGGTCACCGGCCCGGTGCTGGCGTTGACCCGGGCCCGGTTGCGCCCGCCCCGGGCCCTCACCTTCTGGCGGGCGGTCCCGCCGGTCGCCGCGGCCCTGCACGCCGCACCGGGGCTGTTGGCCCGCTTCGGCATCGGCGAGGCACCCCTCGGCTGGCAGGGCACGGTGAGCGTGTGGCGCGATCCGGCGGATCTGGTGGCGTTCGCGTACCGTCACCCGCAGCACCGGGCCGCGATCACCCGGACGGAGACCCAGCGGTGGTACGCGGAGGAACTCTTCGCCCGATTCGAGGTGCGGGACGTGGTCGGTGACCGAACGGTACTGGGGTGGGTCACCGACGACGGTGACCCGGCGAAGGGTGAGCGGGCATGAGGTTGGTGCGGTGGACACCGGACGATCTCCTCCGGCGGCTGGACGACGTGGTGGCCGTCTACGGCGAGGCGATGGGCTACCGCGCCGACCTGCTGGAGGCCCGTCGCGGCTACATCGCCACCCACGTGCGCCGGCCCGGCTTCCGCGCCGTGGCCAGCCTCACCAGCTCCGGTCACCTGGCTGGTTTCGGGTACGGCTACCTCGGCGCCGCCGGGCAGTGGTGGCACGACCAGGTCTGGCGGGCACTGGACCAGGCCACCCGGCGACGCTGGCTGGCCCACTGCTTCGAGGTGGTCGAGCTGCACGTGCGGCCACCGGCCCAGGGGCACGGGCTGGGCGCCGGGCAGCTGCGCGCCCTGCTCAGCATGGCCGAGGGCGCCACCACCCTGCTGTCCACCCCGGAGGCCGACGAGGCCACCTCGCGTGCCTGGCGGCTGTACCGCCGGTTCGGCTTCGTCGACGTGCTGCGCGACTTCCGCTTCCCCGGCGACGAGCGTCCGTTCGGGGTGCTCGGCCGGGATCTGCCGCTGCCCGCGCCGGGCCCGATCCCACCGGCGTCGGCGCCGACCACGCCGCCGTCATGACCGGGCGGTCACCGGCCCGCGGTTACGCCTGGACGCTGCTGGCCCTGCTGGTGCTGGCGCAGATCTGTTACCCGCTGACCGGCGGGGTCACCCGGGCGCGGCTGACCGTGGCCACCGTCGTGCTCGGCTACCTGCTCTCGGTCGGCCACGCCCTGCTCACCCGGGGCCCCCGGACGGCGGCGGCACTGGTCACGGTGGCCACCGGCGGCGGGTTCGCCATCGAGGCGCTCGGCGTGGCCACCGGATTTCCGTTCGGCAGCTACGACTACTCGGGACAGCTCGGCCCGAAACTCGCCGGGGTGCCGCTGATCATTCCGCTCGCCTGGACCTGGATGGCCTGGCCGGCCTGGCTGGCGGCGACCCGGCTCACCGGGCGGCCGTCCGGTCGATGGCGCTGGCCGGGCCGGATCGCGCTGGCCACGGTCGGGTTGGCCGCCTGGGACCTCTTCCTCGATCCGCAGATGGTGGCCGAGGGGCACTGGGTGTGGCGGGACCCCACTCCGGCCCTGCCCGGGCTGCCCGGCATCCCGGTCAGCAACTACCTCGGTTGGCTGCTGTTCGCGGTGCTGATGATGGCCGCGCTGCGCCCGCTCGCCGGGCCCGCCGTGGCCACCACCGGCGACGGCGACCAGCCGATGTACGCGCTCTACCTGTGGACGTACGGCTCCAGCGTGCTGGCCCACGCGGTCTTCCTCGACCTGCCCGCCTCGGCGGTGTGGGGCGCGGCCGGCATGGCGGTGGTCGCGGTACCGCTGGCCCTCACGCTGCTGCGGGCCCGGCGTACCGGCGACCGCGCGGCCGACCCGCCGCGCTCCCCGGCCGACGCGGCCGACGTGACGGCATGACCGTCGCGCTCGTCCTGCTGGTCGGTGTCACCACGCTGACCGTGCACACCCTGGTCAACGCGGGCCGCTGGCTACGTCGACCACCCGACCGGCCGACCGAGGTCACCGAGACGGTGGCGGTGCTGCTGCCGCTGCGCGACGAGGCCACCCGGGTCACCCCGTGCCTGCGCGCGCTGCTCGCCCAGCGGGGCGTGCCCGGGCTGCGCATCGTGGTGCTCGACGACGGTTCGACCGACGGCACCGCCGAGGTGGTCCGCGCGGTGGTCGCCGACGACCCCCGGGTCACCCTGCTCACCGGGGCGGCCCCGCCACCGGGCTGGCTGGGCAAGCCGCACGCCTGCTGGCAACTGGCCACCCGCGCCGAGGAGTCGGCCAGCGCCCTGGTCTTCGTGGACGCCGACGTGGTGCTCGACCCGTACGCCGTGGCGGCGGCCGTCACCGAACTGCGCGCCGCCGGGGCGACACTGCTGTCGCCGTACCCACGGATCGTGGTGCGGACGGCCGCCGACCGGCTGGTGCAGCCGCTGTTGCAGTGGTTGTGGCTGACCTTCCTGCCGCTGCGGGCGATGGAACGCTCGGCACGGCCGTCGCTGGCCGCGGCCGGCGGACAGTTCCTGGTCGTCGACCGGGCCGGTTACCTGCGGGCCGGCGGACACGCGGCGGTCGCCGACCGGGTGCTGGAGGACATCGAGCTGGCCCGGGCGGTGAAGCGGGCCGGCGGCCGGATCGCCCTCGCCGACGGTTCCCGGCTGGCCAGTTGCCGGATGTACGAGAACTGGCCGCAGCTGCGCGACGGCTACACCAAGTCGCTGTGGGCCTCGTTCGGGCACCCGGCCGCCGCCGCCATCGTGCTGACCCTGCTGCTGACGCTCTACACGGCACCGCCGCTGCTCGCCGTCGCGGCCTCGCTCGCCGGTGCGCCGGCGGTGGCCGGGATCGCCGCCGGCACGTACCTGGCGGGGGTGGCCGGGCGGGTGGTCAGCGCCCGGGCCACCGGCGGACGGGCCTGGCCCGACGCGCTGAGCCACCCCGTGTCGGTCGCGGTCCTCGGTTGGCTGACTCTGCGGTCGTACCATCTGCGCAAGCGGCGGCGCCTGTCCTGGCGCGGCCGTCCGGTCAGCTAGGGAGTGCGGCATGGCGCGGATCGTGGTCGTCGGCGCCGGGGTGGGTGGCCTGGCCACCGCGGCCCGGCTGGCCGTCACCGGGCACCAGGTGACCGTCCTCGAACGCGCCGAGACGGTCGGCGGCAAGCTCGGACGACACACCCGGGACACCCTCGAGGGCTCGTTCCACTTCGACACCGGCCCCAGCCTGTTGACCCTGCCCGAGGTGTTCCACGAGCTGTTCGAGGCGACCGGGGCGAAGCTCGACGAGTACCTCGACCTGGTGCCGCTGGACCCGATCGTGCGGCACGTCTTCCCCGGTGGCGGAGCGGTGCTCGACTCCTGCGCCGACCCGGCGGAGTTCACCGCCCGGATCGGCGCGGCCCTCGGCGACCGGGCCGCCACCGACTGGCAGCGGCTGTGGCGGCGCGCCGCCCGGGTATGGCGAGCCTCCGAGCACGACATCCTGCGCCGTCGCGTCGACTCTCCCCGTGACCTGGCCCGGCTGGCCTGGCGGCTGGGCGACCTGGCCGCGATCCGGCCGGGTCAGAGCCTCCGCGGGCTGGGTCGCACCCTGATGTCCGATCCGCGACTGCGGATGCTGCTGGACCGGTACGCCACCTACACCGGCGCCGACCCCCGCCGGGCGCCCGCCGCGCTGGTCGCGGTCCCCTACGCCGAGCTGGCCTTCGGCGGCTGGTACCTACGCGGCGGGCTGGGCACCCTCGCCGACGCGCTGCTGTCGCGCTGCCTGGACCTGGGCGTGGTGGTACGTACCGGCACCACGGTCACCCGGATCGACGCCGTGGGCGGCCGGGTGCACGGGGTACGCGTGGCCGACTCGACCACCCCGGTCCCGGCCGACGTGGTGGTGGCCAACGTGGACGCGCTCAGCGTCTACCGCGATCTGCTGCCCGATCCGCGCCGGCTGGCCGGGCTCACCGCCCGCAGCCTGGCCGGATTCGTGCTGCTGCTCGGCGTACGCGGCGACTCCGGGCTGGCCCACCACAACGTCTTCTTCCCCGACGACTACGACGCCGAGTTCGACGCGGTCTTCGGTGATCCGGGGCGCGGGAGGCGGGCCCGCCCGGCCGCCGACCCGACGGTCTTCGTCACCGTGGCGAACGACCCGGCCGTCCGCCCCGCCGGGCACGAGGCGTGGTTCGTGCTGGTCAACGCCGCCCGGCAGGGCACCGGACCGGGGGCGGTCGACTGGCGTCGACCGGGCCTGGCCCAGGCGTACGCCGACCGGATCCTCGACGTGCTGGCCGAGCGGGGGGTGGACGTACGCGACCGGCTGGTGTTCCGCGACGTGCGTACCCCGGCGGACCTGGCCACCGCCACCGGCGCTCCGGGCGGCACCATCTACGGCACCGCCGGCGGCCTGCTCCGGCCGACCAACCGGGGACCGGCCCGCGGTCTGTGGCTGGTCGGCGGCTCCAGCCACCCGGGCGGCGGCCTGCCGATGGTGACCCTGTCCGCGCAGATCGTCGCCGACGCGATCGGCCCTGCCTGGTAGGTGCAAGGAAGGGCCCCCTGTTAACGCCTGCGGTATAGGAAGGGCCCCTTGTTAACGCGCTCGGGCGGTGGCCGGTCAGTCGGCGTCGATCAGCGCCCGGCGGACGGCGGAGAGCAGCTGCCCCAGGCCGAAGGCGGCGAGCAGCACCCAGACCGCGGTCGCCATGGTGATGGTGCCGGCGGCCAGATCCGCCTCGATCAGCCCGGACAGGCCGGCCAGCAGGAGGCCCGCCACCGCCACACAGACCCGGGTGGGCCGCTCCCCCACGGTGACCGCGCCGATCTCCCGCATGCCCGCGGCGACCGCGCGGGCTCGGACGTACTCGTGCAGCCAGGAGAGCGCCCCGCCCGCGGCGACCAGCGCCCCCGGCGCACCCACCAGCCAGAACGCCACCAGCCAGGCGGCCTCGCCGAGCCGGTCGGCCAGCGAGTCGTAGACGTAACCGAGGCGGGTGGTCCGGCCGGTGGCCACGGCCACCGCCCCGTCGACGCTGTCGGCCACCGAGGCGAGCAGCACGAACAGGGCAGCCAGGAACGGCCCGTCGCCCGGCCGGACCGCGAACAGCGGTACGCAGAGGCAGAGCAGCACCCCGACCACCGTCACCGCGGTAGGGCCGACCCGCAGCCGGCCCAGCAGGAACCCGACGTGGTAGGAGAAGCGCAGCCAGCCGCGTACCACCGGAGTGGCGGCCCGGGGATCGAACCCCCCGTGCAGCCGGGCCCACGCCGTGGCGTACTCGTTCCAGTTCAGCTGTCTGCCCACCACGGTTCAACCGTCGCGACGGCGCCGAGGTGTCGCGCGCCGGGTGTCACGTCGCGGCGCCCACCCGCAGGTTCTGCCAGATCTCCCGGGTCGCGGTGGACCGGTTGAAGGTGATGAAGTGGATCCCCGGGACCCCCTCGTCGAGCAGCCGCCGGCACATCTCGCTGGTCTGCTCGATGCCCAGCCGACGGACCGCCTCCGGATCGTCGGCGACCCGCTCGAACCGGGCGGCCAGCGCCGGCGGGAAGGGCGCCCCGGACAGCTGCACCGATCGTTCGATGGTGCCGATCCGGGTCACCGGCATCACCCCGGCCAGGATCGGGGTGTCGCAGCCGGCCGCGGCCACCCGGTCCCGCAGCCGAAGGTACTCGTCGGCGTCGAAGAACATCTGAGTGATCGCGAAGTCCGCGCCGGCCCGGCACTTGCGGATGAAGTACTCGGTGTCGGTGTCGACGTCCGGCGAGCGCGGATGCCGGTAGGGGAAGGCGGCGACACCGACGCTGAAGTCACCGGACTGACGGACCAGGCGGACGAGATCCTCGGCGTACTGCACGCCGTCGGGGTGCGGGATCCACTCGCCGGTGGGATCGCCCGGCGGGTCACCGCGTACCACCAGCACGTTGCGCACCCCCGCGCCGGCCAGCCGGCCGACCACGTGCCGCAGCTCGGCGACGGAGTGGTTGACCGCGGTCAGGTGGGCCATCGGCAGCAACGTGGTCTCGGTGGCGATCCGCTCGGTGACCGCGACCGTGGTGTCCCGGGTGGAGCCGCCGGCACCGTAGGTGATCGAGACGAACGAGGGGCGCAGTGGCTCCAGCTCCCGGATGGCCTGCCACAACTGCCGCTCGCCCTGCTCCGTCTTCGGCGGCATGAACTCGAAGGAGAAGGTCGGCTGGCAGTCGCGGACCAGCTCTCCGATCGCCGGCTGCGAGTTCGGGAGGACCGAGGGAAGACCGAGCGCCACGCACCGACTCTAGCGGGCCGGGCCGGACACCCCCACCGGCTTCCCAGCGGTGGGGACGAGGCCCGTTGATGCGGTGTCCGCCTTGGGCGACTGTCACACCCCCGGGCTAGCTTGCTCACCTGGCGCGGATGCGGTCGGAAACCGCACCGGGGGCCCGCGCCGGGGGTCAGCAGCAGACCGGTGGGTGCCGGCACCTGCCCGAGCGGGGCGGGTCGGACCACCGCCACGCCGACCCGTCCGGAGGCCCATGATGTCCCCGACCTCACCCGGCCGGCCGCCGCTCGGCCCGCTGGTGGCCAGGTCACGACTCGCCCGGGGCTGGAGTCAGTCCCGCCTCGCCACGGAACTCTGTGCCGCCGCCGGGGTGGCCACCCTGAGCCGGCACGAGATCTCCCGGTGGGAGCGGCAGGTACGCGTGCCTGGGCCGTTCTGGCGCGGCTGGCTGGCCCGGGTCCTCACCGTCGACCCGCCACCCACCGGCTGCGTCGGGACCGACCCGCCACCCATCGGCTGTACCCGGACCGACCGGCCGCCGGCCGGCTGCGTCCGGGCCGACCCGCCGCCGACCGGCCGGGTGCCGCACTGTCGGCCCGCCGCGTCCGCGCCCGCCGCCAGGCCCGGCGGGGCTCGACCGCGCCCGACCCGGCGTGCCCCGACGCCCGACGCCCCGACGGCGGGGTCGGCCGGGTCGACCCGGCCGCGAGCAGCGCCGAACACGACGCGCCGGAGGGCGGGTGGGTCGGCGCGCCGCGTCCCGACCCATTAGCGTCGGGACGTGACCCATGCTGCTCCCGTCTCCCCCGTCGACCGTGCCAGCCTGCGCCAGCGGGTGGACAAGGCGCTGTCGGACTTCCTCGCCGGCCGTCGCACCTGGATGACCGACGTCGACGACGCGCTGGTGCCGGTCGCCGAGGCGATCGAGGCGTTCGTGCTGGGCGGCGGCAAGCGGCTGCGGCCGGCCTTCGCCTACTGGGGCTACCGGGGGGCCGGCGGGGTGGACACCGATCCGGTGGTGACCGCTCTCGCGGCGCTGGAGTTCGTGCAGGCCAGCGCGCTGATCCACGACGACCTGATGGACCGCTCGGACACCCGCCGGGGTGAGCCGGCGGTGCACCGGCGGTTCGCCGCTCGGCACCGCTCGGCCGGCTGGGGTGGCGACCCCGACGGCTTCGGTGACGCCGCGGCGATCCTGCTGGGAGATCTGTGCCTGGTCTGGTCCGACGAGCTGCTGCACTCCGCCGGGCTCGATCCCCGGGCGGTGGCCCGCGCCCGGCCGGACTTCGACGAGATGCGCACCGAGGTCACCATCGGGCAGTACCTCGACGTGCTGACCCAGGCCACCGGCGACACCTCGGTGGAGCGGGCCGGCAAGGTCGCCCGGTACAAGTCGGCCAAGTACACCGTGGAACGGCCGCTGCTGATCGGCGCGGCGCTGGCCGACGCTCCCGCCGACGTACGCATCGCGTACTCGGCGTACGGGTTGCCGTTGGGTGAGGCCTTCCAGCTGCGCGACGACGTGCTGGGCGTCTTCGGCGACCCGGCGCAGACGGGCAAGCCGGCCGGCGACGACCTGCGCGAGGGCAAGCGGACCTACCTGGTGGCGGCGGCCCTGGAGGCGGCCGACGACGCCGGTCGCACGCTGCTGCTCGGTGGCCTCGGCGACGCGGAGCTGGACGCCGCCGGGGTGGCCCGACTGCGGGAGGTGATCATCGACACCGGCGCGTTGACCCGTACGGAGCAACGCATCGTCACGCTGACCGACGCGGCGCTCGCCGCGCTCACCGCCGTCGACCTGGACACCGAGGCCCGCCAGGCCCTGGTGGACCTGGCCATCGCCGCCACCCGCCGCGCCGACTGAGCTTCAGAACGGGTTCGAGGAGCCGCGCCCGCCTTCTCGGACCGCTCTCAGAAGCCCAGGGCCTGAGCGCGGCGCTTGACCTCGCGGGCCTGGTCGCCGGCGAGGGCGGCGGCGGGGGTACCGCCGGCCAACGTGTCGTCGGTCTCGTAGAGCCAGCGCAGGGCGGCCTCGTCGTCGTAGCCCGCGTCGGCCAGCAGGGTGAGCACACCCGGCAGGTGTTTGAGCACGGTGCGGTTGGCCACCAGATCGGCCGGGATCCGGCGGACACCGTCGCGGCGTACCGCGATCAGTTCCCGCTCCCTGATCATCTGGTGCACCTTGCTGATCGGCAGGTCGAGCCGCTCGGCGACGTCCGGCAGGGTCAGCCAGCCGGCCGCGTCGGCGGGGCCGGCCGCGGGCGCGGCACCCTCGGCGGGTACGGAATCGGTCACGCGCAACACCCTGCCACGCCACCCCCAGGCCCGGTCAACGACCTGCCGACGACCACCCTGAGCAGGGACGACCGTCACGCTACGCGCGCGCCGGACCCGCCGACGGATGCCCGGCGGTAGCATCCTGTTCAACCTTCGTCCCCCCGACACATAGACTGCCTGCTGATGGACACACAGGTCGCCGACACGTTGCTTGGCTCGCTGATCGACGGGCGCTACCGCATTCGCGGTCGCGTGGCCCGTGGCGGCATGGCGACCGTGTACACCGCCACCGACGAGCGGCTCGAACGCACCGTCGCCGTCAAGATCATTCACTCCACCCAGGGGCCGACCGGCCAGGCCGGGCAGCCCAGCTTCGTCGACCGGTTCACCGACGAGGCCAAGACCATCGCCCGGCTCACCCATCCCAACGTGGTGGCGGTCTACGACCAGGGCACCCACGCCGGGCGGCCGTACCTGGTCATGGAGTACGTCCGCGGGCGCACCCTGCGTGAGGTGCTGACCGAGCGCCGTCGCCTCAATCCGGACGAGGCGCTGGCCATCACCGAACAGATGCTCGCCGCGATCGGCGCCGCCCACCGGGCCGGCCTGGTGCACCGGGACGTCAAACCGGAGAACGTGCTGGTCGCCGAGGCACCCAGCGGCGGCCCCGCCAACCTCGTCGACAGCGTGGTCAAGGTGACCGACTTCGGGCTGGCCCGGGCGGTCGAGGCCAGCACCGACCACGACAGCGGCAACCAGTTGATGGCCACCGTGGCGTACGTCGCCCCCGAACTGGTCACCGACGGCCGCGCCGACGCCCGTACCGACGTCTACTCGACGGGCATCGTGCTGTTCGAGATGCTCACCGGCCGGGTGCCGTACGACGGTGACCGGCCGATCGACATCGCCTGGCAGCACGTCGACCGGGACGTCCCCGCACCCTCGATGCTGGTGCCCAGTCTGCCGCGGGTGCTCGACGACCTGGTCGCCCGCGCCACCCGACGCGACCCGACGGCCCGTCCCGGCGACGCCGGCACGCTGCTCGCCGAGGTGCAGGTGGCCCGGGACGGCCTGGGCAACCCGAACAGCCACACCGCCCGGATCTCTCCGGTGCCCGACGGCCCGGCCGTGTCCCAACCGACGATGGTGGTCGCGCCCGTGCGCCCACCCGAGCGGCCGACCTGGGCCCGCCTGCCGGAGGGGGACGGGCCCGCTCGCGGGCGACGTCGGGCGACGTCGGGCGGCAACGATCTGCGTACCCAACTGGCCGGGCTGGCCGCCCGACTGACCGGCCCGGGCGGCAACCGTCTCGCCGTCGCCGCCGTCGTCGTGGTGCTCGGGCTGGTGGCCGCACTCGGTGGCTGGTGGTTCGGGGTCGGTCGGTACACCACCGCGCCGCAGCTGGTGAGCATGACCAAGGCAGAGGCGGAGGCGCAGGCCTCCCAGTCCGGCTTCACCGTGGCCTACGCCGAGCCGCGCCACGACGATCAGGTCCCGCGCGACGGCGTGCTGGGGCAGAGTCCCGCGTCGTCCGCCCGGATTCTCAAGGGCGGCACCATCACCCTCACCCTGTCGCTCGGGCCGGAGCGCTTCGAGCTGCCGGACGTGGTCGGCAAGGAGTTCGACCTGGCCGAGGCCGACCTGCTCAGCGCCCAGCTCAAGGTCGTCAAGGGCACCGCCCGGTACGACGACAGCCTGCCCGAGGGCGTGGTGGTGGCCACCAAACCGGAGGCGGGCAAGCAGGTCAAGCCGGGCGACGAGATCACCGTCATCCTCAGCAAGGGCCGGGCCCCGATCACGGTGCCGAACCTGGTCGGCAAGAACCTCAACGACGCCCGTAACCAGATCGCCCAGCTCGGCCTGGTGCTGGTGGAGCCGACCCGCAAGCAGTCCGACAAGCCGCGCGACGAGGTGATCGGGCAGAGCCCGGCCGACGGCAGCGGCGTGGAGCCGGGCGCTCAGATCCGGCTGGAGGTGAGCGAGGGGCCCCCGCTGGTGACCGTGCCACGGGTCGTCGACCTGCCCTGCCAGCAGGCCAAGCAGGTGCTGGAGAGCCAGGGCTTCCCGGTGGCGGTGCAGTTCAACCCGAACGCCGTCACCCGGTTCCAGAACCCGAACGAGAACGCCCAGGTTCCGCCGGGGACGCAGATCACCATCGGGTGCTTCTGATGTCGGTCACGGATCCCGGCCACCGGCCGATCGGTTCACACACGCCCACCTCGGGCGGGCTGGCGAAGGCGGCACTGCCGTACCTCGACGCGGCCGGCTCCGAGGTGGCGCAGGTCTACGTCGGCAACTCCCGGGGCTGGGCGATGCCGGCCGGCGACCCGGTGCAGGACGCGCTGTTCCGGGACGGCTGCGCCGAGCGCGGCGTCTCCGCCTACATCCACGCGTCGCTGCTGGTCAACCTCGGTTCCCCGACCGCGGCGACGGTGCAGCGGTCGGCGCAGACGCTGGCGCACGCGCTGCGCCGGGGCGCGGCGATCGGCGCGCGCGGAGTGGTCTTCCACGCCGGCAGCGCGGTGGACGCCGGGCACACCGAGGCGGCCATGCGGCAGGTACGCGAGGCACTCCTGCCGCTGCTGGACGCGGCCGCCGACGCGGGCGGGCCGATGCTGCTGGTCGAGCCGAGCGCCGGCGGCGGCCGGTCGTTGGCCTGCCGGGTGGAGCAGCTCGGGCCGTACCTCGACGCGGTGGACCGGCACCCGTGGCTCGGGGTCTGCTTCGACACCTGCCACGCCTGGGCCGCCGGGCATGACCTGGCCGCCGAGGGCGGGATGACCGCGACGTTGGACGCCCTGGTGGCTACGGTCGGGGCGGACCGGCTACGGCTGGTGCACGCGAACGACTCGAAGGACCTGTGCGGGTCCACCCGGGACCGGCACGAGAACATCGGCAAGGGCATGATCGGCGAACCAGCCTTCGCCGAGCTGATGCGTCACCCCGCCACCCTCGGCGTTCCGATCCTCGTCGAGACCCCCACCGAACGCCACGAGGGCCACGCCGCCGACATCACCACCCTCCGCCGCCTCCTCCCCTGACCAACCCCGCCATCCCCCTTCGCTCCGCGATCTTGCACTTTTTGTCGCCGCACAAGCCACGAAAGGGGCGTAACGGCGACCGAAAGTGCAAGATCGCGAGGGCTGTGGGTGGGGTCAGTGGCGGAGGATGCGGGTGAGGGTGGTGGCGGCGTGGTCGACCTCGGCGTCGGTGACGTCGAGGTGGGTGACCAGACGGGCGGTGCGGGGGCCGAGCACCGAGATCAGCACGCCCTCGGCCCGGGCGGCGGCGGCCAACGCGGGCGCGTCCAGTGGAGCCTTGCTCAGGTCCAGCGGCACGATGTTGGTGCGTACCGTGGTGGCCAGCACCCCGAACGGAGCGATCGCCTCGGCCAGCCGGGCCGCCTTCGCGTGATCCTCCGCGAGCCGGTCCACGTGGTGCGCCAGCGCGTAACGGCCAGCGGCGGCCAGGATGCCGGCCTGGCGCATCCCCCCACCCATCCGCTTGCGGATCACCCGCGCCCGTTCCAACCGGTCGGCGGAACCGACCACCAGTGAGCCGACCGGCGCGCCGAGCCCCTTGGACAGGCAGACCGACAGGGTGTCGAAGAGCCCGCCGTAGGTGGCCAGCGGCACCCCGTCGGCGACGTGGGCGTGCCAGATGCGGGCGCCGTCGCAGTGCAGCGCCAGCTGCCCGGCGTCGGCCACTCGACGCAGCTCCCGCAGCGTGTCGAGAGCGATCACCCCGCCGCCGCCACGGTTGTGGGTCTGCTCCACCGCGATCGCCCTGGTGGGCACCGCCCAGTAGCCGTCGGGACGGACCATGCCGGCGACCACGTCGGGGTCGAGCTGGGCGCCCACCGCAGGCCAGGTCCGCGAGGTGACCCCACCGTACGCGGCGGCAGCCCCCATCTCGTACGTGACCACGTGCGCGTCGGCGTCGCAGAGCAGCTCCGCGCCGGGCGGCACCAGCAGTTGCAGGGCGATCTGGTTGGCCATCGACCCGGTCGGGCAGAACAACGCCGCCTCGTGCCCGAACAGCGCGGCGACCTCGGCCTCCAGAGCGGTGACCGTCGGATCCTCGCCGTAGACGTCGTCACCCACCTCGGCGCCAGCCATGGCCTCGCGCATCCCGGCGGTCGGCCGGGTCACCGTGTCCGAACGCAGGTCGATCGGATCAGCCACGGTCATTCCTTCGGCCGCCGACTGCGGGGCTCGCAAGCTCACTCCTCGCGTCAGCCACAGTCGTCCCTCCGGCCGCCGACTGCGGGGCTCGCAAGCTCACTCCTCGCGTCAGCCACGGAGCATCTCCGCGACGAGGAAGGCCAGCTCCAGCGACTGCTGGGTGTTCAGTCGGGGGTCGCAGGCGGTCTCGTACCGGCCGGGCAGGTCGAGGTCGGCGATGCCCTGGGCGCCGCCAAGGCACTCGGTGACGTCCTCGCCGGTCAGCTCGACATGCAGGCCGCCGGGGTGGGTCTCCAGGCCCCGGTGCACCTCGAAGTAGCCCAGCACCTCGTCGACGATCCGGTCGAAGTGGCGGGTCTTGTAGCCGTTGGAGGACTCATGGGTGTTGCCGTGCATCGGATCGCACTGCCACACCACCTTCGCCCCGGCGGCGGTCACCTTGGCCACGATCGGCGGCAGCGCGTCGCGGACCTTGTGGTTACCCATCCGGCTGATCAGGGTGAGCCGACCGGGGACGTTGTCCGGGTTAAGCTTCTCGCACAGCTCGATCGCCTGGTCCGGGGTGGTGGTGGGGCCGAGCTTGACCCCGATCGGGTTGGCGATGCGGGAGATGAAGTCGATGTGCGCACCGTCGATCTGCCGGGTGCGCTCGCCGATCCACAGGAAGTGCCCGGAGAGCCCGTACGGCCGGCCGCCGGAGACCCGGGTCAACGCCCGGTCGTACTCCAGCGCCAGCGCCTCGTGGGAGCAGTAGAGGGTGACCGTACGCAACGCCTCGTCGTCGGTCATCCCGCAGGCACGGATGAACGCCAGCGCCCGGTCGATCTCCCGGGCGATCGCCTCGTAGCGTTCGCCGGCCGGCGAGTTGCGCACGAAGCCCTTGTTCCAGTCGTGCACGGCGTGCAGGTCGGCCAGCCCACCGGCCAGGTACGCACGCAGCATGTTCATGGCGGCGGCCGAGTTGGCGTACGCCCTGATCATGCGCTGCGGGTCGGCGACCCGCGCCTCCGGCGTGGCCTCCAGCGAGTTGATCATGTCGCCGCGGTAGGCCGGCAGCCCCCGGGCGTCGGTCGGCAGCGACCTCGGCTTGGTGTACTGCCCCGCGACCCGGGCCACCTTGACCACCGGCAGCGACGCACCGTAGGTCAGCACGATCGCCATCTGCAGCAGCGTGCGGGCGTTGGCCAGCAGGTGGCTCTCGGTGTTGTCGGCGAAGGTCTCCGCGCAGTCACCGCCCTGGAGCAGGAACGCCTTGCCCTCGCAGACCAGCGCGAGGCGCTGGCGCAACTGGTCGACCTCGTACGGGGCGACCACCGACGGCACGGTGTCGAGCACCTTGCAGACCTCGGCCACCTGGGCCTCGTCGGGCCAGGGTGGGGTCTGGGCGCGCGGCAGCTCCCGCCAGCGGTCCAGGCCGAGAGCCTCGTCCTCGGCGGAGTCGACGGTCGGGCGGCTGGTCTGCAGCACCGGGCTGCCCACCGCCGGATGACTCAACTGATGCCACTCATGGCGCATGACATGCAGCGTACGGCGACCGGCTGGGAGATCGACCGGCGAGGGGCCGGGTTCCGGCAGATGGACGACCCGCGCCGGTGGCGCAGGTCAGGGCGCGGACACCTCGGGCGGGGCCGGGCTGTTCGCCCCGGGCCGCTCGTCGGAGATGCACCAGTCGAGACCGTCGCGGGTGACGGTGAACAGCAGCGGGCGGGTCGCCTTCTTCTTGCCGACGGTCACCGTGACCGCGGTGCTGACCTCCTGCCCGGCCGGGCCGGGTCGGATGTCGGTGATCTCGGACTTCGACACCTCGAAGTGGTCGGCGAAGTCACCGTTCGGCTCGGTGGCGGCCGCATCGAACGCCTCGTGCAGCACCGCGCAGAGCTGGCTCCGGCCGGCCGCCACGTCCTTGGCCGCCATCGCGTCGAGGTACGCCTGGACGCGTTCGCGGGACTTCAGCATGGCCTCCTCGGCCGGTGCCCGCCCGGGCTGCTCCGCCTCCCCGTCGCCGACGAGCCCACAGCCGACCAACGCGAACGGCACGGCAGCCAGCAGCGCGGCGGTGGTCGCCGGACGCCGGACCATGGTCACCTCCTCGACGGCGGACATCGAGCAACGGTCGAGCGGCGAGTCTGTCACACCCGCCGCTGGCTCAAGGAAGGGCCCCTTATTAACGCCTTTTGTATAGGAAGGGCCCCCTGTTAACACGCGCGACCGGACCGGCGCGGATTCGGCAACCTGAGGCCGGCCGGCTCGGCGCACGTCGACGGTCTGTTAAGAGGGGGCCCCTGCTATACCGGAGGCGTTAACAAGGGGCCCTTCCTTTCACGCACGTCACGCACGCGGACGGGGAGGGGCCGGTGCGGGCCCCTCCCCGTCGTGTGGGTGGTGCGTCGGCCGTCGGCTCAGCCGAGGCCGCCCTTGATGGCGCTGATCAGCTCACCGTTGCTGGTGTCACCGGAGAGCTCCCAGAAGAAGGCGCCACCGAGGCCCTGGTTCTTGGCGTACGTCATCTTGCCGCCGATGGTCGACGGCGTGTCGTAGCTCCACCAGTTGCTGCCGCACTTGGCGTACGCCGTACCGGCGATGGTGGCGGTCGCCGGGCAGGTGTTCTTGAGCACCTTGTAGTCCTCGATGCCCTGCTCGTAGGTGCCCGGCGCCGGTCCGGTCGCGGTGCCGCCCGGCGTGGTCTGGGTCACCCCGGTCCAGCCACGGCCGTAGAAGCCGATGCCGAGCAGCAGCTTGTTGGCCGGGATGCCCTTGCTCTTGAGCTTCTGGATCGCCGCGTCGGACCAGAAGCCCTGCTGCGGGATGCCGGAGTACGAGTACAGCGGCGAGTGCGGGGCGGTGGGGCCCTGCGCGTTGAAGGCGCCGAAGTAGTCGTACGTCATCGGCATGATCCAGTTCAGGTGCGTGGCGGCACCGGCGTAGTCGGTGGCGTCGATCTTGCCGCCGCTGCTGCCGTCCGCGGTGATCGCGGCGGTGACCAGGTTGTTCGAGCCGAACCGGTTGCGCAGCGCGCTGGCCACGTTCTTGAACGCGTTCGGGCCACTGGCGTCACAGGTCAGACCGCAGGCGTTCGGATACTCCCAGTCGATGTCGATGCCGTCGAAGACATCCGCCCAGCGCGGGTCCTCGACCAGGTTGTAGCAGCTCTCGGCGAAGGCGGTCGGGTTCTGCGCGGCCTGGGTGAAGCCGCCGGACCAGGTCCAGCCACCGAACGACCAGATGACCTTGATGTGCGGGTACATCCGCTTGAGCTTGCGCAGCTGGTTGAAGCTGCCGCGCAGCGGCTGGTCCCAGGTGTCGGCCACACCGTCGACGCTCTCCGCCGCGGTGTACGCCTTCTCGTAGTCGGCGTAGCTGTCGCCGATGGTGCACCGGCCGCCCGTGGTGTTGCCGAAGGCGTACAGGATGTGCGTCAGCTTCGCGGCCGAGCCGCTGGTGTGGATGTTCTTGACGTGGTAGTTGCGGGCGTACACGCCCCACTGGGCGAAGTAGCCGACCACCTTCTGCGCGCCCGGGTTCGGGGGCGGGGTGGTCGGGGGCGGGGTGGTCGGCGGGGCGGTGGTGGGCGGCGTGGTCGTGGGCGGGGTCGTGGTGGGCGGTGCCGTGGTGGGCGTGGTGCCGCCACCGCAGGGCGCACCGTTGATGGTGCAGTTGAGCGGCGCCCGGTACGCACCGGTGCCGTTGTAGCCCCAGCTGAAGGAGGCGCCCGGAGCCAGCGCACCGGCCCAGCTCTTCTTGACCGCCACATAGCGGTTGCCGTTGCGGGTGACGTCGGCATCCCAGGAGCTGCTGATGCTGGTGCCGGACGGCAGCTCGAACTCGATGCGCCAGGTGCTGAGGCTGGCGGCCGACCCGTTGGTGATGGTGACCCGCGTCTCGTGACCGGTCCCCCAGTCGGACACCCGGGCGAACGAGGTGGTCACGCTTCCGGCGCCGAACGCCGAGGCCATCGGGACCGTGGCGACGGTCACCGCGACCACGGCGCCGACCCAGAGGGCCCGGCGGAGCGATCTCTTCATGTGGCGTCTCCAAACAGTTAGGAAACTTTCCAAAATGATGAGGAGACGCTACTCACACGCCACCACTTCGTCAAGATGTGCATGTATCGATTAGCCGCGGAGAGTCAGATCGACCCGGCACCCGGCGTCACCGTCGGCGGCGCCCCGGGTACCGGACGGTAACTTCGGGCCACCCCGACCCGCCCGGGACCGTCCGACCGCCGGTAGCCTCCGGAGCATGACCGTCTTCGACATCCCGATCGGCGCGCTCGCCGGCGGACCGGCCGACCTCGCGCAGTACCGCGGGCGCGCACTGCTGATCGTGAACGTGGCCTCCCGTTGCGGCCTCACTCCGCAGTACGCCGGCCTGCAGGCCCTTCAGGACGAGTACGCCGACCGAGGGCTGACCGTGCTCGGCGTGCCGTGCAACCAGTTCGCCGGCCAGGAGCCGGGCGGCGCGGCGGAGATCAGCGACTTCTGCCAGGTCAACTACGGCGTGACCTTCCCGCTCACCGAGAAGGTCGACGTCAACGGTCCCGACCGTCACCCCCTGTACGCGGCCCTGGTGGACACCGCCGACGCCGACGGTCACACCGGCGACGTCCGCTGGAACTTCGAGAAGTTCCTCGTCTCCCCCGACGGCTCCGTCGCCGCCCGCTTCGCGCCCACCGTCACGCCCGACGATCCGGACCTGCGTACCGCCGTCGACAAGACCCTCCCCGCGTAACCACCCACCCCACCCCGCCTCGTCGATCTTGCAGTTGTGGTCGCGCCTTTTTCTGGCTTTCACACACCTTCGGACCGACAACAACTGATGATCGACGAGCCGGTGGGTGGGCCGGCGGAGCGAGGTAGGTTCGGGGTGGAGATGGAGGGGTGGGTATGGCGACGGTGGGGTTGATCGGGAGCGGGCACATCGGCGGGACGCTCGCGCGGCTGGCCGTGGACGCCGGCTACGACGTGGTGTTGAGCAACTCGCGCGGGCCGGAGACCCTGACCGACCTGGTCGAGGAACTCGGGCCGCAGGCCAGCGCGGGCACCGCCGACGCCGCGGCCCGCGCCGGCGACCTGGTGGTGGTCACCATTCCGTTCAAGTCGTACCGGTCCGTGCCGGCCGAACCGCTGGCCGGCAAGGTGGTCATCGACACGAACAACTACTACCCACAGCGCGACGGCCAGATCCCCGAGTTGGACGAGGGCAGCACCACCAGCAGCGAGCTGCTGCAACGCCACCTGCCGCAGTCCCGGGTGGTGAAGGCGTTCAACAACATCTTCTTCAAGCACCTGCTCACCCTGGCCCGGCCGGCCGGCGCGGCCGACCGCAGCGCGCTGCCGATCGCCGGTGACGACGCCGAGGCCAAGGCCACCGTCGCCGCCTTCCTCGACCGGATCGGGTACGACACGGTTGACGCCGGTACGCTCGCCGACGGCTGGCGCTTCCAGCCGGACACTCCCGCCTACGGCGTCATCTACTCCGCCGATCAGACGAACCTGGAACGGGAAAGCCCGGCCGGCGCCGGCGTCCTACGCTCCGCGCTGGCCAAGGCCGGCTGACCCGACCCGCCGAGGACGGCGCTGACCTGGCCCCGCCGACCGGGCTGGCGGCTGACCTGACCGGCCGGACGGCTGCCGACCCGCCTCAGGCCGCTACCCCACGGCGGGCTCGCCACTCGGGTGCCAGCACCGACCAGACCTCCAGGTCGATGCGCCCCTGCGGTCCCGGCAACGCGTCCCGTAGGACACCGTCGCGGCGCATGCCGAGCCGACGGGCCACGCCGATGCTGCGTACGTTGCCGGCGTTGACCCGCCACTCGACCCGGTGCAGGCCACGCTCGACGAGCGCCCAGTCGACGATCCGCTCGACCGCGCGGGTCGCCAGCCCACGTCCCTCGGCCGCCGGCTCCAGCCAGCAACCCGCCTCGCAGACCCCGGTCGCGGTGCTCAGCGAGACGAGCAGCACCCCGCCGACCAACGTGCCGCCGGACCAGATTCCCCAGATCCCGCCGTCGTCCCGGGCCCACCGGTCGGCGTAGCGCTGGAGCACGTGCCGCGCCCCGTCGAGATCGGTGGCCACGAAGGACGCCGACACCCACGGCGCGATGTGTTCCCGCGACCGGTCCAGGTTGGCCAGGAACTCCTCGGCGTGCCACGGGTTCAGCGGCCGCAGTTCGGCGTCGCCGGTCAACGGCAGGGCGAACATCAGCACTCACCTTCCGGTACGCCTCGACGCAGGACCGGCGTCGAGGTGGGGCGGAAGCCCAACTCCCGGTAAAGCGGCTCCGCCTCCGGGCTGGCCTTCAGGTCGACCGTCCGCACCCCCCGCCCGGCGAACCAGTCGAGCAGCGCCGACACGCAGCCCCGTGAGTAACCCCGCCGGCGGTACGCGGGGTCGGTGACCACGTTCAGGACGTAACCACGCTGGTCGCTCGCGTCTGCCGGCCCACCGAGCCGCAGGTCGACCACGCCCACCGCGCACGCGGCCAGCACCCCGGGTCGGCCCGGGGCTTCCACCACGTAGGCGGCCAGGTCGGCCTCCGGGTCCGGCAGCTGTCGCCGCAACGTACGCAGGGCGACGTGCTGCCACTCGCCGGGCTCCGGCGGGGCACCGTTCATCGCGCCCAACATGACCGCCCGCAACCGCACCAGTTCCCGGGCATCGTCCACATTCGCCCGCCGCACCCCGCTCACCGGCAAAGACTAGGAGATCGTGTCGTCCGCCGATCTTCCGGGGCAGGGCGTCAGATGGGGCGGCGGCCGGCGAAACCGCAGTCGGCGCGGTGGTACCAGCGGACGTCGGTGTCGCCCTCCAGCCAGCACCAGAGCACCTGCCGGCCCTCGCGTTCGCCGGGGAAGTCGAGCAGTACGGGTGCCACGCTCTTGACCTCGATGCCGTGCTGCTGGATCTCGTCGAGGACCGCGTACAGGCGAGCCTCCAGGCCCTTGACCTCGGCCCGGCCGCCGAGTGCGCTGAGCCCGTGGCCGGCCAGGTCGGCCTGCAACTCGGCCAGGTCGGCGCGGACCCGGATCAGCTCGTCGATCCGCGGATGCAGGGTGGCTACCAGGTGCCGGGCCTGGGCGAGAGTGAACACCGCGCCAGTATGCGCCACCCCGCCCTGCCCACGACCCCCACACCACCCTCCGCCCACACCGAAATGCGCCCGCTCCCGTTGATCATGACGTTAGCGGCGTTTCAGAGATCGAAGACTGCCGCTAACCTCATGATCAACGCTGGGGTGGGGGTGGGGGTGGGGCGGGTTACTCGGCTTGGGCGGCTAGTTCGCGGGCGCGGTCGCGGGCGGCCTCGAGGGCGGCCAACAGGGCTGCGCGTACGCCGTGGTTCTCCAGCTCGCGGACGGCGGAGATGGTGGTGCCGGCGGGCGAGGTGACCGCCTCGCGGAGCTTCACGGGATGCTCACCGGAGTCGCGCAGCATCACCGCCGACCCGATCGCGGTCTGCACGATCAGGTCGTGCGCCACCTGGCGGGGCAGGCCGAGCAGGATGCCGGCGTCGGTCATCGCCTCGACCAGCAGGTAGAAGTAGGCCGGACCGGAGCCGGAGAGGGCGGTCACCGCGTCCTGCTGGGTCTCCGGCACCCGGATAGTCGCGCCCAGCGGCTTGAACATCTCCTCGGCCAGGGCCAGGTGCTCGCCGGTGGCGTGCGCGCCAGCCGAGATCGCGGTCATCGCCTGGTCGACCAGGGCCGGGGTGTTGGTCATGACCCGCACCACCGGCGTGCCCTCGGGCAGTCGGCGGCTGAAGAAGCTGCTCGGCAGGCCGGCGCAGAGCGAGATCAGCAGTTTGCCGGTCGGCACCTTGGGCCCGATCTCGTCCAGCAGCGCGGCGGCGTCCTGCGGCTTGACCGAGACGGCCAGCACCTCGGCCTCGTCCACAGCGGTGAGGTTGTCCACCACCCGCACGCCGTAGCGGGCGGTCAGTTCCTCGGCGCGGGCCGGGCGACGGGCGGTGGCGAGCAGCCGGTCCACCGGCCAGCCCGAACGCAGCAGCCCGGAGAGCATCAGCTCGCCGATCTTGCCCGCACCGATCACCGCTACGGTCCGCACCCCGGCTGACACCTGACGTACCCCCTTGGTGGTCCGGCGTCACGGCGGCCCCGGCGGGCCGGCCGCGACGCCGGAACGACGATCAGCTGCCGAAGAAGACCTCGGCCTCGGCGTACCGCTCCAGCGGCACGGTCTTCAGCTCGGCGGTGGCGTCGGCGAGCGGGACGCGGACGATGTCGGTGCTCTGCATCGCAACCATCTTGCCCCAGTCACCCTCGTGCGCCGCGTCGATCGCCTGAAGGCCGAGCCGGGTGGCGAGCACCCGGTCGAACGCGGTCGGGGTGCCACCGCGCTGGATGTGCCCGAGCACGACCGTGCGGGCCTCCTTGCCGGTCTTGGCCTCCAGCTGCTCGGCCAGCCACTGGCCGATGCCACCGAGCCGGACGTGACCGAACGCGTCCAGCTCCTGGTTCTGCAGGACCATCTGGCCCTCCAGCGGCTGGGCGCCCTCGGCGACCACCACGATGGGGGCGTACTGGTGCTGGAAGCGCTTCTCGACGTAGCCGGCGACCTGCTCGACGTCGAACTGCCGCTCGGGCAGCAGGATCACGTTGGCGCCGCCGGCCAGACCGGCGTGCAGGGCGATCCAGCCGGCGTGCCGACCCATCACCTCGACCACCAGGGTGCGGTGGTGGCTCTCGGCGGTGGTGTGCAGCCGGTCGATCGCCTCCATGGCGATGTTCACCGCGGTGTCGAAGCCGAAGGTGTAGTCGGTGGCGCCCAGGTCGTTGTCGATCGTCTTGGGCACGCCGATGACGTGGACGCCCAACTCGTGCAGCTTGGTCGCGACGCCGAGGGTGTCCTCGCCGCCGATGGCGATGAGCGCGTCGACGCCCTGCGCGGCCAGGTTGTCCTTGATCCGCTCGACGCCGTTCTCAATCTTGAACGGGTTGGTCCGGGAGGAACCGAGGATCGTGCCGCCACGGGGCAGGATGCCGCGGACCTCCGCGATTCCCAGCGGGCGGGACAGCCCTTCCAGCGGGCCCTTCCAGCCGTCGCGGAAACCCACGAACTCGTGACCGTAAGTGGCGACGCCCTTACGGACCACCGCCCGGATGACCGCGTTGAGACCCGGGCAGTCGCCGCCGCCGGTGAGCACGCCGATACGCATGATCTGCTCATCCTCCTGGGGAGCATCTGGTCAAGCCCGATCAAGCCCCAGGATATGTGTCAGCGCGGACCTCGGCACCGTTGCCGGCCCGGGGCGGGCCGTCCCTACGAACTGTAGTCGCCGCTCGGTACGCCGCACACCGCGGCCCGCTACCGGTCAGTAGCCGTCGTTGAGGGAATCGGCGTTCGGCCCACCGTCCGAGACCGTGGCGCCGCCGATCAGGTCGACCTGCCCGCCCCGGCTGTCCCAGCACCGGGCGCCGGTGGCGTGCACGGCGACCAGGGTGAGACCGGCCGTCACCGGACCGTCGGGAAACCAGGCGTCCAGCTCCGGCTGCCACAGCCGCTCGGCGCGCCCCTGGTCGTGCTCGTCGCGGGCGCTGCCGGTGATCGACGCCCAGACCCGTGTCCCCGGGTCGCCCAGGCTCACCTCGACCTCCGGGTTGACCCGCAGCTGGCGGACGGTCGCCGAGGCGGCGTACGCGAAGAACCACAGCTCCCCGTCGAACTCCGCCCGCTGGAGGGTCATCGGCCGGCCCACCAGCCGACCGTCGAGGGAGATGGTGGTCAGGGTGCAGATCCGGGCGGCCCGGATCAGTTCCGTGATCCGGGTCCGGGCCTGTCGCCCACCGATCGCCCCACCGTTCACTCCGGTACTCCCCTGCCCCCTCTTCACGCCGGCACTCCCTAGCCTCGGCCCATCGGCGAATGCGGTGCCCGGGACAGCACGGGTCAAACCACCGAAATACCGGATCTCACGAACCGGTCATCGCCCGCCACCGGGCCAGGTTGTGCCGGGCGTCGACCAGCGCGTCGTGCCGGGCCGCGGCGGCGTTGGGCAGTGGTGGCCGCCCCCGGTCGTCCCACAGCTGCCGCAGTTCCTTGGTGTACCGGGGGATCTCCCGGGGCAGCGCGGGCATCGCGCCCCACAGCTGCGCCAGCACCACATGGTCGTACGCGGCGTACCAGGCCCACAGCTCCAGTTCCTCGCCGGGCCGTCCCCGGATCGGCTCGACGAGGAAGTCGTACAGCTCGTCCCGGATGCGTTCCCGGGACCGCCAGGACGGGTCGGCCGGGGAGGGCAGCTTGTCGAGCACGTTGCGGCGGACCCAGGGCACCGCCCGGGAGGCGTCGAACTCGGTGGAGACCGCGTAGAACTCGCGGCCGTGCTCGTCGACGACGCCGATCGACACCAGCTCGACGGTCCGGCCGTCCTCGATGAACTCGCAGTCGTAGAAGTAGCGGTAGGCCATCCCCGTCATCCTCGCCGACGGCCACTGCGGCCCGTCGCCCGGGTCGGCGCCGCCGGGAGCGCTTCCACGGACTGCCGCGGGGACACGCCCAGCTCGAACCGGTCACGGAAGTGATTTGAGGGGTGTACAGCACGCGACCGGACCGTCATGATCTGATGTGTTACCGCTGCCGGACGCCGAACGGGTGTCGGATCACCTCGTCAGGGCCGCCAGGCTCACCCGGTGAGCGAGTTGGGGTCCTTGACCGGGGAGGGGTGGGGCCGTGGAGATGCGCCTGCCGGAGCCGGGCGACGCGCTCACCGGCGTGGACATGTTCGCCGGGCTGGAGCCGGAGGTGCGTCAGCGGGTGGTCGCCGCGGCGGTGCCCCGGACGTACCGCAAGGGTCAGCTGCTGTTCGTGGAGAACGACCCCGGCGAGTCGCTGATCATCCTGCGTCGGGGCGCGGTGGCCGTGTTCCGGACCGCGCCCACCGGTGAGCGGGCGATCCTGACCGTGATGCGACCGCCGGACGTGCTCGGCGAGGTCTCCCTGTTGGACGCCTCGACCCGGTCGACCTCGGCCGAGGCGATCGAGGACACCGCCGCGCTGGCGTTGTCCCGGCCGGCGTTCATGGAGCTGGTCCACTCGAACGCGCGCATCCTCGACGCGGTGATGCGCTCCCTCGGCGCCCTGATCCGCCGGCTGACCGAGCAGAACGCCGACCACGTCTTCCTCGACCTGCCCGGCCGGGTGGCCAAGACCCTGGTCCGGCTCGCCGGGGAGAGCCAGGCCCCGATGATCACCATCGAGCTGAACCAGAGCCAGCTCGCCGAGATGGCCGGCGGTTCCCGGCAGAGCGTCAACCAGGCGATCGGCTCGTTCGCCAACCGCGGATGGCTGCGGACAGAGGGTCGGCGGATCGTGGTCACCGACGTACCGGCGCTGCGCCGCCGCGCCGGCATGAACGAGCGCTGAACCGGGGCCGGTGCCGCCGCGCCGGCACGGCGGGCTTCACCGGACGAAGGACGCAACGTACGAGCGGGGCCGGGACGCTCGTCCCGGCCCCGCCACCGTCCACCTGGTCAGGGCTTGGTGCTGCCCGGCCCGACCCAGTCCGTGCCGCCCGGTCCGACCCAGTCGGTACCGTCCTTGCCGCTGCCGGGCACCTCGCCGACGATTCCCTGCGCCTGGAGCTGAGCGAGGGTGGCGGCGTCCACGTCCACCGAGTCTCCGGCGGAGTGGGTGACCCCGTTGCCGTCGGTCCAGTCACTCTTCAACATCACGTACACCATGGAGCTGTCCCCCTGATCAGCGGTCGACGAATCGGCTGCCTGAATCTAGCCGTTCCGAAGCGTGGTGAGCTGCCCGGCTGAATGTCCACAAGCCAACAGCCCGGTACCCGACAGTGCCTCGGGCGGCGATACTCGATGCTGCGCCCCGGGGCGTCGGGGGCCTGCCAGTGGAGGATGTCATCGCCGCGCAGTGTGACCGGTGTGGACGTACCGCCGCCGAGGGTGACCGCTTCTGCGGTGGCTGCGGCGCGGAACTCGGTGCCGTCTGCCCGCACTGCCTGCGCCCGCTCGCCCCCGACGTCGCCTTCTGCACCTCCTGCGGCGCACCACGCGCGGGCACCGACCGGCCGGTGACCATCAACCAGGAGGATCGCCGCCGGGTCAGTGTGCTCTTCGTCGATCTGATCGACTTCACCCCGTACGTCGAGCGGGCCGATCCGGAGCTGGTCCGCGGCATGCAGACCGGCTTCTTCTCGGCGGCCCGACGGGTGGTCGGCCAGTACGGCGGGGTGGTCGAGAAATACATCGGCGACGCGGTGATGGCACTGTTCGGCGCGCCGGTGGCCACCGAGACCGACGCGTTACGGTGCGTGCGGGCCGGATTGGAGCTGCAGCGGGTGCTCACCCGGTTCACCCCCACCGGCACCGACGGGCTGCGTTTCCGGGTCGGGGTGGCGACCGGGGAGGCCCTGGTCGACGTGGCCGCCGCCCGCGACGGTGGGCAGGCGATCGTCGCCGGCGACGTGGTCAACACCGCCAGCCGGTTGCAGTCGGCGGCACCCCCCGGCGGGGTGCTGGTCGACGGCGCCACGCACGCGTTGACCCGGGACACCATCCGGTACGACGAGCAGCCCCCGGTCACCCTGCGGGGGCGGTCTGCGCCGACCGAGGTGTGGCTGGCCCGGTCCGCGGTGCGTCAACAACCCACCGACCGGGAACCGGACACCACCCCGCTGATCGACCGCGAACATGAGCTGGGCATGCTGGTCAACGCCCTGCATCGCAGCCTGCGCGACCGCCGGCCCCAGGTGGTGACCGTCTTCGGGCGCGCCGGCATCGGCAAGAGTCGGCTGCTCCGCGAGCTGCACCGGCACACCGAACGGCTGGTCGACGAGCCGCTGACCTGGCGGACCGGCCGATGCCCGCCGTTCGGCGAGAACGTCACGTTCGCCGCGCTGGCCGACATCGTCAAGGCCGAGGCGGGCATCCTCGACACCGACCCGGCCTCCAGCGCCGCGCAACGACTCGCCGCCGCCGTCGGCGAGCTGGTCGGCGTCGCCGGGCGGGACCGGGTCGCCGACGCGCTGCGTCCGCTGGTCGGCCTGGCCGGTAACCCGCTGCCGGCGGAGGAGGCGGAGTCGGCATGGCGACGGTTTCTGCTGGCGCTCGCGGCCCGCCGCCCCACCGTGCTGGTCTTCGAGGACCTGCACTGGGCCGACGACGCGATGCTGCGCTTCGTGGAGCTGCTCGGCGCCGCGGCCCGGGACGTACCGCTGCTGCTGCTGTGCACCGCCCGCCCCGAGCTGGTCGACCGGGATCCGAGCTGGGCGGGGACCATCACCGGCTCGGTGACCATCACCCTGCCGCCGCTGCGGGACACCGGCATCGCCGCGCTGTACGCGCACATGTTCGGCCAGGCCGCGTTCTCCGCCGATCTGTTGACCCCGCTGGTCGAGGTGGCCGGCGGCAATCCGCTCTATGCCCACGAGTACGTCCGGATGCTGATCGAGCAGGGCACGCTGCGGCAGTCCGGACGCGGCTGGTCGCTGGAGAAGCGCCTGGACCTGCCGATGCCGGAGAGCGTGCACGCGGTCATCGCCAACCGGGTCGACCTGCTCGACGCGAAGGACCGGGCGGTGCTGCTGGCCGCCGCGGTGGTCGGGGTGCAGTTCTGGCCCGGCGCGGTGGCCGCCGCGCTCGGGCAGCCGGTCGAGTCCGTCGAGCGTGCCCTGCGCCGACTGGAGCAGCGGGACTTCGTCCACGAGCAGGCCGCCTCCACGATGGCCGGTCAGCCGGAGTACCGGTTCCGGCACGTCCTGGTCCGCGACGTCTGTTATCAGCGGTTGCCCCGCACCGAGCGGGTGGCCCGGCACGAACGCGCCGCCGACTGGCTGGACACGCTGTCGCAGAGCCGGGACACCGATCTGGCCGAGGTGCTGGCCCACCACCGCTGGGCGGCGCACGAGATCGCTCGCTCGCTGGGCATGGAGACCCGCCGCTACGCCGGTCCGGCGCGGGCCGCGCTGCACCGCGCGGCGCGCCGGGCGTACGCGCTGCACGCGCTGGACGCCGCCGCCAGCCACGCCGCGCGGGCCCTCGGCCTGGCCGACGACTCCGACCCGGTTGGCCGGCTCCAACTGGAGCTGCTCAGTACCGAAGTCTCGTTCCACCGCGACGGCAACGCCTTCCTCTCCGGCGGCGGGTCCGATCAGGTGCAGGCGCTGGCCGACCGGCTGCTCGCGTACGGCGACGAGGCGTGCGCGGCGCGGGCCTGGACGCTGCTCGGACAGGCGGCGTGGCTGCGAGCCGACCGGCCGGCGGCGTTGGCCTGCCTGGACCGGGCGGTACGGCTGTTCGAGCCGCTGCCGGACAGCGCGCAGAAGGCCGACGCCTTCGCCGAACTGGGTCGGCTGCACATGCTCAACTACGAGCGGGACCCGGCGGTGGCGGCGGCCGACACGGCGGCGGAGATCGGCGAGCGGTTGGGGTTGACCGAGATCCGCACCAACGCCCGGATCACCGCGGCCACCGCCCGGTATCAGGCCGGCGACCGGGCCGGACTCGACGAGTTGTACGCGATCGTCGAGTTCAGTCGGGCCGGTCAGCTGCTCGCGCTGCCCCGGGCCACCCAGAATCTGGCCTACGCCGTCTGCGAGGAGGGCGACTGGGTCCGTTCCGACGCCCTGCTCTCGGCCGTGCCGGCCCGCACCGCGAGCGGGCAGACGCTGACCACCAGCTACTCCAGCGAGGCGATGCGGGCCTGGTTCGAAGGGGACTTCGGTCGGTTGCTCGCCGCCGCCGAGGCGTTCGTGGACACCCCGACCGGCAGCTGGGACATGCAGGTGCGCGGCCTGCGATCGTGCCTGCTGGTGCTGCGCGGCCAGCCGGTGCCGCCGGGCCCAGCCCTCGATGCGTCGACCGACGGGACGCCGCCGCGCGACGACGTGGCCGCCGCGCTGGACACCGCACGGCGCAGCGGCTTCCACCGGCTGCACTGGACGATGCTGGCGATGGGTGCGCTGTGCCGGGCGGTGCAGGGGCGTCTCGACGAGGCCACCGCGCTGGTCGAAGAGCTGGCCGGGTCGTGGGCGGCGGTGCCCGCGCTGGCCAGCGGCGAGTGGATCGCCGCAGCCGGTTGGGCGGCCAGCCTCGCCGGGCGTAAGCCCGCGGCCCGGGTACGCGCCATGCTCGACCAGGTCGGCCACCGTACGCCCTGGTCCGAGGCGGCGCTGCGAACCGTGACCGGCGCGCTGGCCGGAGCCGACGGCGACCACCGGCACGCCGCCGAGCTGCACCTGGCCGCCGCCGAGATCTACGCCGGCATACCCGACGTCACCGACCGGATGCTGGCGCTGACCTTCGCGGTGCGCGAGATGGCGGCCGGCGACGACCACGCCGCGGCCGGCGCGTCTCTGGCCGAGCTGCGGGCCTTCGCCCACCGCAACGCCGCCCCGGGACTGCTCGCCCTCGCTCACCCGCCCGCCGGCGCCGCACGGACCCTCGCCTCCTGAAGCGCTGCGGTCAGGCGGCGACGGGCGTGGCGGGTGGCGCGGGCTGCGTCTTGAGCTTCTGGGCGTAGACGTCGACGTACTCGCGGCCGGAGAGTTCCATCAACTCGTACATGATCTCGTCGGTGACCGCGCGCTCGACGAACCGGTCACCGGCCAGACCGGCGTACCGGGAGAAGTCCAGTGGCGGACCGAACCGGATCCGGACCCGCGCCAGCTTCGGGATGAGCTGGCCGGGCGGCTGGATCTCGTCCAGGTTGAGCATCACCACCGGCACGACCGGAGCGCCGCTCTCCAGTGCCAGCCGGGCCACCCCGGTCTTGCCCCGGTAGAGCCGCCCGTCGGGCGATCGGGTGCCCTCCGGGTAGATGCCGGCGATGCCCCCGGCCCGCAGCACCTTCAGCTGGGTGTCCAGCGCGGCGCGGGCGGCCCGGCCGCCGGAGCGATCCACCGGGATGGTGCCGGTGCCGGTGAAGAACATCTTGGTCAGCCAGCCCTTGATCCCCTTGCCGGTGAAGTACTCGGCCTTGGCGACGAAGGTGACCTTCCGGGGCACGATCAGCGGCGTGAAGATCGAGTCGGAGAAGGATAGGTGGTTGCTGGCCAGGATGACCGGGCCGGTGGCCGGTACGTGGTGCAGGCCCTCCACCTGCGGCCGGAAGATCAGCCTCAGCAGCGGGCCGAGGATGACGTACTTCAGCAGCCAGTACAGCACCGGCGTCCCTTCCCCAGGTTCTGGTCACCGCGGCCCGTACCGGGTCGGTGATCTGTCACGAGCCTACGAACCGCCGGCCGGCCGCGGCAACGGACGCCCGGGCCGAAATCACCGTCACGTTGAGTGCGGATCGACTCACGCCAGCACGTCCCCCACGCCACGCTTTGCTCTGCTTCAATCCACGCATGGGTCACTGTCCGTGTCGGTCGTCGCGCGGAACCCAACGTTGCCCATGTTGCCGCGCCTGGTCAGGACCCGTTGCGTCCGTTGAAGCAGAGCAAAGCGTCGGTATGGCATGCGGTGCCGGAGCGTCGTTCGACACGGAGGGTGGCCGTCACCCACGGTCGCCCACCGGGTGACATGCGGGCGCAAAGGGTCCGGGCGCAACCAGCGGTCGGTCGACGCCGGCCGTACGCCGCGCCACAAGGCACTCCCCGAACCCACCCTCGACGTGTCACGATTCAGGGCACGGGGCGTGCGGGGGCGCGTCGAGGGGCTGCGGGGCGCGCCGGTGGCGCGATGAGGAGGATGTCCGGTGTCAGCGGGTGGGGCCCGCCGGGGACGGCGGGACAACGGGCTCGACGCGAGCGAGTACGCCATCGCTGGCGACGTCGACCCGCGCGTCGGCGAGCACCTGCTCGATGTGCTGGCCGCCGGAGGGATCGCCGCCTACCTGCAACCGTCGGCCGACCTCAACCCGGTCACCCGCACCACGACCGTGCCGCCCCGACCGGTGGACCGGCTCTACGTGGACCGGTCGCACCTGAGCACCGCCCGCGACTACCTCAGTCAACTCGCCGACGAGTCCGGTGCCCCCCGCTCCGGCGAGGAACCGGACATCGACGCCGAGTGGGAGCGGATCGTCGCCGGCTTCCACAACCCGCCGGACACCGGCGACCACCCGTGGCCCGCCGCCGAGAACGTGGACGATCCGGCCGGGCGGGGCGGTGGCACCACCACCGCCACCCGGCCGGGCGGCGAGGAGCCCGGGCCGACCGCCACGGACGTACGCCGACTGCCGTACGCAGCCGACATCTCCGGCGTCACCGTGGGGCGTGGTCCCCGGGACGGGGAAGGCCCGTCACTGCTGGACGGCCTGGACACCTTCGGCGCGGATCTGCCCGACGACCCGGACGCCGACGAGCGCTACGTACCGCCGCCGCCTCCGCCGCTGCCCCGGGTGTCGAAGTTCGCGCTGGCCGGGGTCCTCGCCGTGGTGCTCGGCTTCGTGCTCTTCCTCTTCCCCGACCTGCTCCCCGCCGATCAGGGCATCGTGACGCTGCTCGGCTTCACCGGCATCCTCGCCGGTTTCGTCACGCTGGTGTGGCGGCTGCGCCCCGGCGACGCCGACGACCGCGACCCCGACGACGGCGCCGTGGTGTGACGGCCGGCCCGGGGACGCGGACGCCCACCGGACCCTGAGCCACCGCGCAGGGTAGCCGCCCGGATACCGGGACGGCTACCGCCCGCGCCGAGGTGCGTAACAGTGGTGTAACTTACTGTCAGTAGGAATACCGCAGTACGTCACATCCCCCGCCGACTGCCCGGTTGTTCCTTCCTCGTGGCGGTCACACCCCTGCTGATCGGAATGCCCGAGATGCGACAGAGCTCCCTCGTGGTGGTGGCCAACCGCCTACCCATCGACGACAGCGTGGCGCCCGACGGTGCCTGCGAGTGGCGCCGCAGCCCCGGCGGGCTGGTCAGCGCGCTGCACCCTCTGCTGCGGCACACTCCCGCGACCTGGGTCGGCTGGGCCGGCGGGACCGGCCCCGCACCCGCCCTGCCCGACATCGACGGGGTGCGGATGAAGTCCGTGGCACTGACCGAGGACGACCTGCGCGACCACTACGAGGGCTTCGCCAACGCCACGCTATGGCCGATCTATCACGACGCGGTAGAGCAGCCGCAGCATCATCGGCGCTGGTGGGACGCGTACCAACGGGTCAACCAGCGGTTCGCCGAAGCCACCGCGCAGGCCGCCGAGGAAGGCGCGGTGGTCTGGGTACAGGACTACCACCTGCAACTGGTGCCGGGTTTGCTCCGCGCCCTGCGGCCCGATCTGCGCATCGGCTTCTTCCTGCACGTGCCGTTCCCGCCGCCGGAGCTGTTCATGCAGCTGCCCCGGCGGGCCGAGCTGCTGCGCGGGATGCTCGGCGCCGACCTGGTCGGCTTCCAGCGCGCCCAGGCCGCGCACAACTTCGCTCAGCTGGTGACGAAGGTGCTGGACCTGCCGGCCACCGACCGGCGGATCGGGATCGAGGACCGGGTGGTGCGCATCGGCGCGTTTCCGGTGTCGATCGACACCGTGGAGATGGCCGCGCTGGCCGACCGCCCCGACGTTGCCGATCGGGCCCGCCGGTTACGCCACGACCTGGGCAGCCCCGACCAGGTCATCCTCAGCGTCGACCGGATGGACTACACCAAGGGCATCGAGCACCGGCTCAAGGCCTACAGCGAGTTGCTCGCCGGCGGCCACGTGAAGGTCCACGACACGGTGCTGGTGCAGGTGGCGGTGCCCAGCCGGGAGCGGGTCAGCCAGTACCAGATCCTCCGGGACCGGGTCGAGCGGGAGGTCGGGCGGATCAACGGCGAGTTCGGCCGCGTGGGCGAACCCGCGATCCACTACCTGACCCAGCCCTTCGACCGCGCCGAACTGGCCGCGCTCTACCGGGTCGCGGACGTGATGGCGGTGACCCCGCTACGCGACGGCATGAACCTGGTCGCCAAGGAGTACGTCGCCGCCCGGGTCGACGACACCGGCGCGCTGCTGCTCAGCGAGTTCGCCGGGGCCGCCGCCGAGCTGCCGCAGGCCTATCTGGTCAATCCGCACGACCTTGAGGGGCTCAAGCAGGGCCTGCTCGCGGCGTTGCGGGCCGACCCGGCGGACGTGCGGGACCGGATGCGGGCCATGCGCGCGCACCTGCACGAGCACGACATCCACGCCTGGGCCCGCTCCTATCTGTCCACTTTGGACCAGAGCGGTTCGCTGCTCACCCGGCTCGGCGGCAGCTGACCCGGGCCCCGCCGGTCACGGCCGGTCGGCGCCGGCCGGGTCCTTGAGCAGCCAGTCGAGGATCGCGTCGATCGGCTCCCGCCACCGAGCGTCGAGCATCAGGTCATGCCCCATGCCGGGGAAGAGCAGGGGAGCCGAACCGTACCGCCGCGCCGCGCGGGTCAGCGCCGACGCCGGCACCACCCGGTCGTCCGGGCTGCCCAGTACCAGCACGGGCGGGTTGCCCACCGCCGGCTCCGGACCCGCCCCGGTCAGCAGCTGCCACTGGGCCCGCCGGGCCGCCCGACCCAGCCGCGCGGTGTACCGCCGGGCGTCGGCGTCGGGCAGTTCGTTGCTGAACAGTTGCCGGCGGCTCAGCCGCAGCCCGCCGCCGAACACCGCCGGCAGGGTGCCGATCGGGTTACGACGCAGGGCCGTGCCGAACGTCGCCCAACCGCCGAGGACCGGCGCCGCCAACACCGCCGCCCGCGCCGGATAGCGGGCCAGGGCGTGCGCCACCACCAGGGCACCCGCGCCGTGCCCCACCAGCACCGCCTGGCGCGGCAGCTCGGCCGCCACCTGGACCACGTCGTGGGCGTACGCCCGCAGCGTCGCCTCCGGTGCCGGCTCGCTGCCGCCGTGCCCACGCAGGCTCACCGCGTAGGCGCTGAAGCCACGGGCCGCCGCATGTCCGAGCCAGTTCTCGGCGTACGCCCAGGCACCGTGGCCGAAACCGGGCACGAACAGCAGTGGTGGCCGGCCCTCCTCGAGTTGCGGCACCGCGCTGAGCACCTCGCGCCGGACCGGACGCACCGGCCGCGCCCACTCCCAGCTGCGCATCACCCGCTCGCCAGCGCCCACGGTCATTTGCCCTCCAGGTCCCGCAGGGCGCGCTCGAGCGCGCGCAGGTAGTCGGCGTGCCCGACCTCGAACCAGTGCCGGGTCGAGTCTTTGACCTGCGGCGAGTAGCGCTCACCGGCCCCGGCCCGCACCCGAGCGGCGAAGGCCGCGGCCCGCTCCGGGCGGGTGGCACGCAGGCGCAGCAGCCGGGCGAAGAGCACCGCCTGCCAGTGCGCCAGGGTGAAAATGCCGGAGTCCGGCTGGAGCAGCCCGGTCACCGCGAGGGTGGGATGGTCGGGCACGAGGGAGTTGAGCCACAGCCGGGGCCGGCCGACGCCCTCGTCGTCGCCGAGGATCTTCCCGTCGAGGAACTCGAAACGCGGCAGGTAGCCGGTGGCGAAGACCACCAGTTCGGGGTCGATCTGCCGACCGTCGGTCAGCTCCACCGAGTGCGGGTGGAAGCGTCCGACGTCCGGCACCGGGGTGATCGCGCCGTGGCCCACGTGGTAGACGAGCAGGCTGTTGGCGATCGGGTGCGTCTCGTACACCCGGTGGTCCGGCTTCGGCAGCCCGAAGCGGGTCAGGTCGCCGACGGTCAGTCGCAGCGTCCGGTGGTAGAGCCACTGTCGTACGCGCAGCGGCACCCGCAGCGCCAGCAGCGTGTCGTTGACCTGGTCGGCGGGGCGACCGAAGACGTACTTCGGGGCGTACCAGTAGCCGCGCCGGGTGGAGTGCCAGCAGCGCGACGCCTGCTGGGCGGCCTCCACGGCGATGTCGCAGCCGGTGTTGCCGGCACCCACCACCAGCACCCGCTTGCCGCGCAGCTGCGCCGGGTCCTTGTACGACGAGGCGTGCATGACCTCGCCCCGGAACTGCTCCAGCCCGTCGTACCGGGGCAGCTTGGGTGACCAGTTGTGCCCGTTGGCGATCACCACCGCGGCGTACCGGGAGGTCCGCTCGGGGCCGTAGCCGCCGGTGCTGCGGGTGGTCACGTCCCACCGGTCGTCGGCCACCGGCTCGACGCGCACCACCTCGGTGCCGAACCAGATGTGTCGACGCAGGTCGAAATGGTCCGCGTAGCGCTCGAAGTACGACAGCAGCTGGCTGTGGTGCGGGTAGTCCGGCCAGTGGTCCGGCATCGGGAAGTCGGGAAACTGCGTGAACGGCCGCGACGAGATCAGGTGGGTGCTGGCGTACACCGGGCTGCGGTCGTGCCGCCAGTTCCAGGCGCCGCCGACGCCGGTCTCGCGTTCGTAGCAGTCGACCCCGAAGCCGTGCTCGGCGAGGTTCTTGACGGCGGTCAGGCCGCTGGCGCCGGCGCCGATGACGCAGACGGTGTCGCCCCGGTCGGACACCGGGCCGCCGTCGCGGCTGCGGGCGAGCGTGGTCGTCTCCGGATCAGGCCGGCCGGGCTCGGTGGGGGTGGGCACCGGGGGTCTCCTTCGTCTCGGCACGAATGCCGGGTCGCGCGAAATCCTCTCCACAACGGAGCGGGATGTCCAGCCCGACGGCCACTCAGGCGGTGGCTGGCAGCAACAGGTCGGCCAGGACCGGGAAGTGGTCGCTCGCCCGCCGGGTCAACGGGTTGTCCACCACGTCGTAGTCGACCACGGTGATCCGGGGGTCGACGAACAGCGCGTCGATGCGCCGGCGGGGATCCGCGCACGAGTAGGTCAGCCGGTCGGCCCGCTCGGCCGCCACCGCCGCGTCGGTCAACCCGTCGGCGACGGTGCGCCACGCCGGTCCCCCCGGCTCCTCGTTGAGGTCGGCGGCGGCGATCACCGGGTGGGGGGCGGCGGCCAGGTCCCGCTTGAACAGCTCGGCCTGGCCGGGGCGTTCGGCCGGATCCGTGGACAGGTGCGACCCGGCGACGGTGAACCGGGCCGAGGTGCCCACCCGGCAGTCGGCGTACGCGGCGCCGCGCAGGTGCCGGCCGGGGGTGAGCGGGAAGCGCCGGCAGCGGGTCCCCATCACCCGCACCCGCAGGCTGGTCAGCACCAGGTTGCCCAGCGACGGCAGCCCGCCGGTGGCGACCACCAGGCCGAACGACTCGGCCAGCGCGGCCGACTTCTCCCGCCACCGGAACCGGCGCGGTCCCTCCTGGACGACGACCACGTCCGGTGCCACCTCGCGCACCACCGTGGCCAGCGCGGCGGTGTCGTCGCGCTGGCCGTGGACGTTGTACGACAGGACGCGCAGCGGCACGCCGAGGTCGGTCACCGGCTGCGGTGTCGAGGACACCGCTAGATCCGCCGGGCCAGGTCGGCCGCGCCGATGACCCCGGCGGAGTTGCCGAGTTCGGCCGGGCGGATCTCGGCCACCGGCAGTCGGCTGCGTTGCGCCAGAGCCTCGGTGAACGAGCGACGGGTGGGGCCCATCAACAGTTCACCGGCGTCGATGACGCCACCTCCGACGACCAGGATCTGCGGGTCGAGGATCTGCGCCATGTCCGCCAGGCTGGTGCCGAGCCAGCGCCCGACCTGCGCGAACGCCTCCGCCGAGACCGGGTCGCCGCCCTTGGCCGCGGCGGTGACCATCGGGCCGGTGATCGCCTCGGCGTCCCCGTCGGCCAGCTCGAGCAGCGCGGCGGCCCGGTGCGGCTCCTGTCGGGCCGCGGCCCGGGCGAACCGGACCAGCGCGCTGCCGCTGGCGTACTGCTCGATGCAGCCGAGTCGCCCGCACCCGCACTGGTGGCCGTCGGGGACGGTGAGCATGTGGCCGAGTTCGGCGGCGATGCCGTTGGCGCCCCGCACGAGTTCGCCACCGAGCACGATGCCGCCGCCGACGCCGGTGCCGATGGTGAACATGACCATCGAGTCGTCGGCGTGCCGGGCGGCGCCGTAACGGAACTCCGCCCAGGCCGCCACGTTGCCGTCGTTCTCGACGATGACCGGCAGTCCGACCGCCGCGCTGACGTACGCCCGCAGGGGCTCGTCGCGCCAGGCCAGGTTGGGAGCGAAGAGCACGGTGGCGCGGCTGGCGTCGATCCAACCGGCCGCGCCGATGCCGACCGCCCGGATGTCGTGGCCGGCGGCCAGCTCGGCCACCAGCTCGATGATGACGTCGCGGGTCTTGCCGACATCGTCGGCGGGGGTGTCCCGTCGGGTCTGCACGAGGACCGTGCCGGTGTCGTCGACGACACCGCCGGCCACCTTGGTGCCACCGACGTCGACTCCGATGGTCAGCGTCACCGCTGCCACTCCCCTCTGCTGTGCCACCCCGCGCACACCTGCCCTCGCCGGTGGTGCGGGTCGTCCCTGGTCAGGCCCCGTCGCCTGGTGCGCCCTGCCGCCCGCCGGGCACGGCACGGCCGTCCGGTGCGGGCTCGTCGCCCGGCGCGGGCTCGCCGTCGGGTACCCGGGAGGCGGGCACCACGCGACGGTCGGCCGGCGGCCGGCGGCCGGCCGGCGCGACCGGCCCGGCGGCATCGACGGGCGCGGCGGTCGAAACGGTGACGTCCTCCGCCCGGGTCGCGGCGGACCAGACGTCCCGCTCCGGTGCCGGCTGAGAATCATGCCCGGTACGGGTGGCCTCGCGCCACACGTGGTCGCCGTCCGGGTCGACGTCGGTGGCACCGGTGGCGTCGGAGGAGGGACCGGCGGGCGGCTCGGCGGGGCGACCGGCCGGTTCCGCGGAACTGAAGGCGCGTAGGAAACTGGCCAGACCGGCGGCCAGGTCCCCGGCGCCGGTGGCCAATCGTTCGGCGAATTCGGGACTCGGGTCCCGCAGGGCGGCGATACCCCGGCACACCGGACAGACGCAGCATTCGGCGGCGCCGGTGGCGAACCCACCCCCGGTGGCGCCGGCGCCGGGGGCGTCGTTGTGACCGAGGACACCGGTCACGATCCCACCGAGCGGGCCGAGGGGCACCGCCGCCGGGTTGGCGGCGGCCATCCGCACGGTGGCCAGCAGAGTGGCAACCAGCCGCTCCGCCTCTTCCCGGGCCGTACCCGGATCTGTCGCACCCATGCTGGGCTCCTCTATCGCGGCGACCGGGTCGCCGGACGCGTCACTGCGCCGCACCGGATGCTTCTACCCGGCGCTTGAGCTGCTTCAACGCGGCATCCATGATCATTTTCTCGGCCTTGCGACGGAACATTCCGAGCATCCCGACCGCGAGCTCCACCTCCAGGGTGTAGGTCACGGTGGTGCCCCCGTCGGCGTTGGCCACCAGGTCGTACGCGCCCCGCTGCGCCTTCTGCATCTTCGACGGGGCCACCAGGTGCCACTCGATGCGGGACAGATCCTCGGCGTAGGCGTACGCCAGCACGTACTCGTCGGCCATCACCCCGGCATCGAGGACGAAACGGACCTGACTGGCGTATCCGTCCTCGTACTCCTCGATCACCTCCGCGGCGCGGACCGCGTCGGTCCACTCCGGGTAGCTCGGGAAGTCACAGATGACCGCGGCCACCCGGTCCGGTGACGCGCCGATGATGATCGACTGGGTGGAGGAGTCCGCCATGCTGGGAGGCTACCCGTCCGGTGAGCGCCCGCGTGCCGCGCCGCCCCACCGCAGTGTGCTCCACGCCGACCGGACGGGTAGGTTTCGACAAAGCCACCGGCGCAGGTGGCGGCCCGACCCGGTCCCGTGAGCACGAGGGAGTGCAGGTGCGCGAGTTCTCCGTCCCGCCGATCGTCACCGTCGGCGATTCGGCCAACCTCACCGATCCGGTCTGGGAGAACGCCGAGACCGCGCCCGACGCGGTGCAGTTCGTCCGCCGCGACGCGGCGGGCGCCTGGGTCGACGTGACCTGCCGGCAGTTCCGCGACGAGGTCGCGGCGGTCGCCCGCGGGCTGGTCGCCGCCGGAGTCCAGCCCGGTGACCGGGTGGCGCTGATGAGCCGCACCCGCTACGAGTGGACGCTGGTCGACTACGCCATCTGGGCGGCCGGCGCGGTCACCGTGCCGATCTACGAGACGTCCAGCGCCGAGCAGGCGTCCTGGATCCTGGCCGATTCCGGCGCGGTGGCCGTCATGGTGGAGAGCACCGCGCACGCCACGCTGGTGGCCGGCGTCCGCGACCAGTTGCCCGCGCTGTCCCACGTCTGGCAGATCGACCTGGGCGGAGTGGACGAGCTCACCGCGGCCGGCGCGACGGTGGAGCCGACCGAGATCGAGCGCCGCCGGGCGGGGCTGCGCTCCTCGGACATGGCGACCATCATCTACACCAGCGGCACCACCGGCCGGCCCAAGGGCTGCATGCTGACCCACCGCAACATGTACGCCGACATCGCCAACGCCGTTCCGGTGCTGCCGAACCTGTTCGGACCGAACGCGTCGACCCTGCTGTTCCTGCCCCTCGCGCACGCCTTCGCCCGGCTCATCCAGATCGGCGTGGTGCAGGCCCGGGCCACCATGGCCCACTGCTCCGACACCAAGGACCTGGTCGCCCAGCTCCAGGAGTTCAAGCCGACCTTCGTCCTGTCGGTGCCGCGCGTGTTCGAGAAGGTCTACAACGGCGCCAAGCAGAAGGCCGAGGCCGCCGGCAAGGGCAAGATCTTCGCCCGGGCCGAGGCGGTCGCCATCGCGTACAGCGAGGCGCTGGAGACGCCCGGCGGGCCGGGTCTGGCCCTGCGCGCCCAGCACGCGCTCTTCGACCGGCTGGTCTACGGCAAGCTGCGGGCCGCGCTCGGCGGCCGCTGCCGCGACGCCATCTCCGGCGGCGCGCCGCTCGGTGCCCGGCTCGGCCACTTCTTCCGCGGTGTCGGCGTGACCGTCTGCGAGGGGTACGGCCTGACCGAGACCTCTCCCGCCGCCTCGGCCAACCTGCCGGGCTTCACCCGGATCGGCACGGTCGGCCGGCCGTTGCCGGGCGTGACCATCCGCATCGACGACGACGGCGAGATCCTCATCGCCGGCGACCTCATCTTCCAGGGTTACTGGCGCAACGACGAGGCCACCGCCGAGGCGATCACCTCCGACGGCTGGTTCCGCACCGGCGACCTCGGCTCGCTCGACGGTGACGGCTACCTGACCATCACCGGCCGGAAGAAGGAGATCATCGTGACGGCGGGCGGCAAGAACGTCGCCCCGGCCGTGCTCGAGGACCAGGTACGGGCACACCCCCTGGTCAGCCAGTGCGTGGTGGTGGGTGACCGGCAGCCGTTCATCGCCGCGCTGGTCACCCTCGACGAGGAGGCCCTGCCGGCCTGGCTGGAGTCGGCCGGACTGCCCGCCGACACCGGGATCGAGGAGCTGCGCCGGCACGAGGGGCTGCGGGCGGAGATCCAGACCGCCGTGGACCGGGCCAACCAGGCGGTCTCCAAGGCCGAGGCGATCAAGGTCTTCCGGGTGCTGCCGCGCGACTTCACCGAGGCGACCGGCGAGCTGACCCCGTCGCTGAAGGTCAAGCGCCAGGTCGTGCACAAGACCTACGCGGCGGAGATCGCCGACATCTACCGCGGCTGACTACCATCCGTCACGTGCCCGCCTCCACATCCGCCCTGGCCCGTTCGCACCCGCTCGCCGCGGCGGCGCGCGTGGTCGTGCTCACGCTGGTCGCCGTCCTGACCCTGTTCGCCACCCGCGACGTGACCCAGCTGTGGTGGATCGTCCTGCTGGCACTGGCCGGGCTACCGGCGTTGCTGGCTCCCCAGCACCGGCTGGTCGGTCCGCTCAGCCGGGTGGCGGAGGTGGTGGTGCTCGGTCTGGCCGCCAGCCAGGTCGCCGCGGTGGCCACCGTCGGCGGTCACATCGGCGGGTTGGGTGCCTCCGCCGTGCTGCCCTACCTCGCGGTGCCGGTGACCGTCACGGCGCTGCGCCGCCGCTTCCGCGAGGGCGCGGCGCTGATCGCCGTGACCGCCGCCAGCCTGCTGGTCGCCGGGGCGGTGACCGAGGTCGGTGGCGTCCGGCAACTGACCCAGCCCGGGTACCTCGCGGTCTGCGCGCAGTGGCTGATCCTGGCGGCCCTCGGGCTCTACGCCGCCGGCACGCTGCACCGGGTGATGCAGGCCCGGCACGACAGCAAGCCCCAGCCGTACGCGGAGGCGACCCGGCTGCTGACCCAGCTGCGTACGGTCGCCCGGCAGCTGCCCGGCGCCACCCTGGATCCCGGTGGGATCGCCGAGCACCTGTTGGAGGAGCTGCGCACGGTGGCCCGCACCGACCGTGGCGCGGTGCTCTCCGCCAGCGGCGGAGGTCGGCTGGTGGTGCTCGCTCAGCTCGGTGCCGAACGGGTCGACTGGGAGACCACCCTCGACGCGGACTCGGCGATCGCCGACGCCTGGGCCAGCCAGCAGTCCCAGACCGCGGCCCGCTCGCAGTCCCGCTCGCACCGCGGTGGGGAGGTCTCGGCGCTGATCGTGCCGTTGGTGGCCGGGTTGCGTACGGTCGGTCTGGTGGTGCTGGAGGCCGATGCCGCGCACGCCTATCCGTCACCGGTGGTGGCGCAGGTAACCGGGTTGACCGGCCCGGCGGCGCTGCGCCTGGAGGCCGCCCTGCTCTTCGACGAGGTGCGCTCGCTGGCCACCAACGAGGAACGGCAGCGGCTGGCCCGGGAGATCCACGACGGGGTGGCCCAGGAACTGGTGATGGTGGGCTACGGCATCGACAACGCCCTGGCCACCGTCCACGACGACGCCGAGGAGACCGCCGAGTCGCTGCGTCTGCTGCGCCAGGAGGTGACCCGGGTGATCACCGAACTGCGGCTGAGCCTGTTCGAGCTGCGCAGCGAGGTGGATCGGCACGGTGGGCTGGCCGCCGCGATCGCCGAGTACGCGCGCACCGTCGGTGCCTCCGGCGGTCTGCGGGTGCACCTGTCGCTGGACGAGTCCACCGCCCGGCTGCCCGCCGCCACCGAGGCCGAGCTGCTGCGCATCGCCCAGGAGGCGGTCACCAACGCCCGCAAGCACGCCGGCGCGTCCAATCTCTGGGTCACCTGCGAGGTGGATCCGCCGTACGCGCAGATCGAAGTGTCGGATGACGGTCACGGCATAGGTGACCAGCGCTCGGACGGGCACTATGGTCTTGCGATCATGGCCGAGAGAGCGGAACGTATCCGGGGCCGGTTGGAGATCAGGCCGCGGCAGCCGAGCGGCACGACCGTCGCTGTGGTGGTCGGTTCACCGCCCCGGCGCGATAACGTTCGCGGTAGCGCCGCCGCAGCAGAAGGGGAGTAAGCCGAGGATGACCACAAGCCCGACACCGGCAACCCGTACCAAGGTCCTCCTTGTCGACGATCACGACTTGATCCGCAAGGGCCTGCGGCACGCCTTCGAGCGCGACCGGCAGTTCGAGGTCGTCGGCGAGGCGGCCACGGCGGCGGAGGGCGTCCGGCAGGCCGGCGCCCTGCAGCCGGATGTGGTGATCATGGATCTGCGACTGCCCGACGGCAGCGGCCTGGAGGCCACCCGGGCGTTGCGCAAGTCCAGCGCGTCGATGGGCATCGTGGTGCTCACCATGTATGCCGGTGACGACCAGCTGTTCGGCGCCCTGGAGGCCGGTGCCAGCGCGTTCGTGCCGAAGACCGCGCCGGCCGACGAGGTCGTCGCCGCCGCCCGGCACGCCGCCTCCTCCCCCAGCGCCTTCACCGCCGCCGACCTGGCCGAGGCGATGAAGCGACGGCTCGCCCCGTCCGGTCCGCAACTGTCCCCCCGGGAGGGTCAGGTGCTGCGGCTGCTCGCCGACGGAATGAGCGTCGCCGGCATCGCCAAGCAGTTGTTCGTCAGCGAGTCGACCGCCAAGACCCACATTTCGAAGCTGTACGAGAAGCTTGGCGCGGCCAACCGGGCGCAGGCGTTGATGACCGCGCTGCGGCTGGGTCTGCTCGAGGCGCCGGACGCCCCGAAGTTCTGAGCGCGCCCCCGACGGGCACCGACGAGGATCCGTGTCCGCCACGGCGGGCACGGATCCGGCACATCGATCGTCCTCCGGCACTCACCCGCTATGGCCTCGCTTGCGAAAGCGGGGCAGAATACCCGCCGGGGCACAGTCGCCCCGAGGGCGTGCGAAGGGGTGAGGGGCATTGCAGCGGCCGGACTGGGCACCCGAAACGATCGACGTCGAACGTCCCAGCGTCGCCCGCATGTACGACTACTATCTCGGCGGCTCGCACAACTTCGCCGTGGACCGGGCCGCCGCCCGGGCGATGGTGGCGGCGGTTCCCCAGGCGCCGCTGATGGCCCAGGCCAACCGCGCCTTCCTGCGCCGGGCCGTGCAGTTCCTCACCGACGCCGGCATCCGGCAGTTCCTGGACATCGGCTCCGGCATCCCCACCGTGGGCAACGTGCACGAGATCGCGCAGCGACACGCCCCCGACTCGCGGGTGGTCTACGTCGACGTCGATCCGGTCGCGGTGGCGCACAGCCGTGAGATCCTGGCCGGCAACGACCGCGCGGCGGTGATCCAGGAGGACCTGCGCCACCCCGACCGGATCCTGGCCCATCCCGACGTACGCGCGATGCTCGACTTCACCCAGCCGATGGCCGTGCTGGTGGTGGCGGTACTGCACTTCGTCTCCGACGACGACCGGCCGGCCGAGGTGTTGCGGACCCTGCGCGAAGCACTGGTCCCCGGCAGCTACCTGGTCCTGTCCCAGGCCAGCGACGACGGTCGGGACGAAGCCGAGCGGGCCGAGGCCGAGGAGGTCTACCGGCGCACCGACAACCCGTTGTGGGTGCGCGGCCGGGCCGAGCTGACCGGCTTCTTCGAGGGATTCGAGCTGGTCGAGCCCGGCGTGGTGTGGGTGCCGCAGTGGCGTCCGGAGACGCCGGAGAGCGCCGAGGACGCCGAACGGGCGGTGTTTCTCGGCGGGGTCGGGCGACTCGGTGGGTGAGCCCCCGGACAGCCGGCCATGCGCGGGAGTGTTCGCCCGCGCCTGGGCGAAGGCGGTCGCGGGCACCAGCTATCTGCCGATGACCCACGCCCAGTTGGAGATGCTGCTCCAGCGACTCACCGACCTGCTGGCCGAGGCGTTGCGGGCGGAGCCGCTCGACCTGCGGGTGGGGCACCGGGTCGCCGACGAGTTGGTCGCCGCGCACATCGCCTCCGCCGAGGCGCTCGGCCGGACCGTGGAGGTGATCCAGCTCCGGTTGATCCGCGACCTCGACCTGGTCGCCGACGACATCGAGGACCGGATGGCCCGGCTGCTGGGCGCGGTCGCCACCGGTTACGCTCGCGCGCTGCGTGACCGGACCCTCGACGAGCAGGAGTCGATCCGGCGGGCCGCGTTGACCGCCCGTGCCGAGGCGGAGCAGGCGCTGCGCGCCAGCGAGGCCCGCTTCCGGCACCAGGCCACCCACGACCCGTTGACCGATCTGCCGAACCGCACGCTCTTCGCCGAGCGTCTCGCGGCCGCCATCGACGGGCCGGCCGGCAACGGCCGCCGGGTCGGGCTGTGCTTTCTCGACCTGGACCGGTTCAAGCGGGTCAACGACTCGTACGGACATCAGATCGGCGACCGGGCGCTGGTCGCGGCGGCGCGGCGACTGCGTCGGGCGGTCGAACCGCACCTGGTCGCCCGGCTCGGTGGGGACGCCTTCGTCATCCTCGTCGAGCGGTCCACCGGTACCGGGGACGTGGTCGCCGTCGCCGAGGCGGCGCTCGCCGCGCTCTCCGAGCCGGTGGTGGTCGACGGGCACGACGTGACGGTCACGGCCAGCGTGGGCATCGTGGAGCGGCGGGTCGCCGGCACCTCACCGGACGACCTGATGCGTGCCGCTGGCAGCACCCTGCACTGGGCCAAGGCGGCCGGAGGCGCCGGTTGGGCGCTGTACGACGCCGAGCGCGACGGCCGGGAACAGGCCCGCCAGGAGCTGAGCGCGGCCATCCCGGCCGGCCTGGAACGCGGCGAGTTCTTCCTCGACTACCAACCGCTGACCTCGTTGCACGACGGCACCCTGCTCGGGGTGGAGGCGCTGGTCCGGTGGCGTCACCCGCGGCTGGGCGTGCTGCGCCCGGACAGCTTCATCGGTCTGGCCGAGGAGACCGGGCTGATCGTGCAGCTCGGCGGCTGGGTGCTCGCCGAGGCGTGCCGGGAGGCGGTGGGCTGGACGTCACCGTCGGGTGAGGCGCCGTACGTCAGCGTCAACCTGGCCGTCCGTCAGGTGCGCCGGCCCGGTCTGGTGCAGGAGGTACGCGCACTGCTGCGGCGTACCGGCCTACCGCCGAACCGGCTCCAGTTGGAGATCACCGAGAGCACCATGATGACCACCTCCGAGGAGCCGGTGCGTGCCCTGCGGGCCCTCGCCGACCTGGGTATCCGGATCGCCATCGACGACTTCGGCACCGGCTACAGCAACCTGGCCTACCTGCGGGACCTGCCGGTGACCGAGTTGAAGGTGGCCGGCGAGTTCGTCCGTGGCCTGCGGGCACCCGAGGCCCGCGCCGACGAACGGATCCTCGCCTCGCTGGTCTCGCTGGCGCACGCGCTTGACCTGACGGTGACGGCCGAGGGGGTGGAGACCGGCGGGCAGGCCGAACGGCTGCGGGCGATCGGTTGCGACGCGGGCCAGGGCTGGCACTTCGGCCGTCCCGCCCCCGCCGACCACATCCTCGCCCGCATCCGCTGACGTGAAAGGAAGGGCCCCCTGTTAACGCCTGGCGTATAGCAGGGGGCCCCTGTTAACACCGGGCGGGGTCAGCCGGCGAGAAGGGCGGCCAGACGCTGCGCCTGGGTCTCCCAGCGCCACTCCCGCTCCACCCAGGCACGGCCGGCGGCGCCGAACTGGCGGGCGAGATCTCGGTCGGCCAGCAGGGTGGCCACCCGGTCGGCGAGTTGCGCGAGATCCCGACCGTCCACCACGAACCCGGTCTCGCCCTGGCGCACCGCGTCCGGGGCACCGCCGGAGTCGCCGGCCACCACCGGCAGGCCGGTCGCCGACGCCTCCAGGTAGACGATGCCGAGCCCCTCGACGTCCAGTCCCCGGTTGCGGGTGCGGCACGGCATCGCGTACACGTCGCCGGCCGCGTAGTGCGCGGGCAGTTCGGCGGCGGGCACCGAACCGGTGAAGACCACGTCCCGCTCCACCCCGTGCTGCCGGGCCAGCCGGGCCAGCGTCGCCCGGTACGGCCCACCGCCGACCACCAGCAGCGCGGCGTCGGGCACCCGGCGGCGGATCAACGGCATCGCCCGGATCAGCATGTCCTGACCCTTGCGGGGCACCAGCCGGGACACGCAGACCACCACCGGTCGGTCGGAGAGGCCGAGCCGGTGCCGCACCGCGCCGCCGTCGACGGACGGGTGGTAGACGTCGGTGTCCACGCCGGGCGCGAGCCGCCGCAGCTCGGTCAGGCCGTCCAGCGCCCGGGCCAGCCGGGTCCGGGTGTACTCCCCCAGGTAGGTGACCACGTCGGTGTCCCTGCCGATGCGCCGCAGCGCGGCCCGGGCCAGCGGCAGCGCCGCCCAGCCGACCTCGTGCCCGTGGGTCAGGGCGACCACCCGCCGGACGCCGGCCCGCCGGCGCAGCCCGGCGGCGAGCAGCCCGAGCGGTGCCGCCGCGCCGAACCAGACCGTGTCGCACCCGTACGACCGGGCCAACCGGGCGGCCCGGCGGGCCACCAGCGGGGTGGGCAGCAGCACCTTGGTGCGCTCACGCACCACCTCGAACGGCTGGTCGGCGTCGAACTTCTCCGCTCCGGCCCAGCTCGACGCGTAGACGACCACCGCACCGGCCGGCTGACGGACCGCGAGGTTGTGCACGAACGACTGGATGCCGCCCGGCCGGGGCGGGAAGTCGTTCGTGACCAGCAACGTGCGGCTCATGCCGGCCCGCCGCTACGCTGCGGGCCGCCATCAGGCACCAGGACGCTGCGTTGATGATTCGCTCGCTGACGCTCGCTCACCGGCCACCCTCCCTGGCGTAGGCGCGGGCGGCGGCGATCCGCTCCACGGTGGACGGATGCGACGCCGAGTAGAGGTACTCCCAGCGGGGCGGGTCGGGGTCGGCGAGGTTGACCGCGGAGAGGCGACGCTGCATCGACTCGAACGCGACCGGGTCTCCGGTCAACGCCAGCGCGTGCGCGTCGGCGCGGGCCTCGACCCGCCGCGACATCAGCGCCTGCACCGGGGCGAAGACCAGCCCGGCCACGGTGACCAGGGCCAGCAGCAACGGAAACGCCCGGGGTTGGGCCACCGAGTCGACGCCGGCCAGGCGCAGCAGCGGCGGCCAGGAGCCGATCAGGTAGAGCGCCACCACGGCGGCGGCCGCACCGAGCGCGCCGGTGAGCGTGCCGACCGGTACGTCGCGGTCCCGGGCGTGGCCCAGTTCGTGCGCCACCACCGCGGTCACCTCGGCCGGCGTCGCCTCGCGCAGCAGGTTGTCGTAGACCACCACCCGGCGGGTCGGCCCCAGTCCCGAGACGTACGCGTTGACCGCCCGGGTACGCCGCGACGCGTCGGCGACCAACACGTCGCGTACCGGCACGCCGTCCCGTTCGGCCAGCTCCATCAGCTGCGTGCGCAGTGGCGACGGTTCCATCGGACTGAACCGGTTGAAGACCGGTTCGACCAGCACCGGCAGCACGAAGGAGAGCAGCACCACCAGGGTGGCGGCACCGGCCGCGCCGAACGCCCACCACCAGCGGGGGGCCAGCCGCACGACGGTGTAGAAGCCGAGCAGGGCCACGGCGCCGATGACGGCGCTGACCGCGTACGACTTGAGCAGGTCCACCGCCCAGCCGCTCCAGCCGTTGGTGGCGAGCCCGTAGCGGGTGAGCACGCTGTGCCGCCACGCCGAGAACGGCAGCGTCACCAGGTCGGCGACCAGCACCACGGCCAGACCACCGAGGACCGCCTGCGCGATCCAGTGGTCGCCGAAGGGGCGCCCGGCCAGCTCGATCAGGCGGCTGCCCAGCGGGGTCAACCCGAGCGCCAGCGCCACCAGCAGCCCGACGCCGAGGGCCGCCCATCCGCCGGGACGCAACGCGGACCGGAACTGCCGGGCGCGCTCCACCTGCTCGGCCGGCAGGTCACGCAGGGCGGCGAGCTGGTCGGCCCGGGGCGCCGGCGGCCGCTGCCACGGGATCAGCACCAACGCCGCCAGGACCAGCGCGACGCCCAGACCCGCCAGGGTCAGCAGCGCCCAGCCCCGCGGGCTCACCACGCCTGCCCGTGGTGCGTCGGCGGCCCACCGCCGCAGCGAACGCGAGCCCACGCGTCGTCCGCCGTACGCCTCATACCGCCGCTCCTGTCGCCATGGGCGCCCATCCTATGTCCCGGCCACGCCCGGCCCGCGCCCGTCGGCACGCCGCCCGGCCGGCCGGCTCAGGACCGCGACAGCCGACGCAGCAGGGAATCGGCGCCCAGCGGGTAGGCCCCGTGCCGGCGTACCCCGTCGGCGACCTCGCGGTCGGAGGAGACCACCACCACCGGACGGCCCGGTGGTTCGGCGCGGACCAGCCGGCGGATCAGTTCGTCGGCGGTCTCGCCCTTGCGGGAGAAGAGCACCCGGACCCCGCGCGGGGTGGGCGGCAGGCCGTGCACCCGTTCGGCCCCGTCGAAGACGACGGTGACCTCGTCGCCGGTCTGCGCGGCGATCCCGCCGAGACCGGTGACCAGTCGCTTGCGTTGCTGTTCCAGGGACATCTCGCCGAAGCCGCGTTTGGTCACGTTGTACCCGTCGACCACCAGGTGCGCCCGGGGCAGGGCCAGCAGCTGGTCCAGCCGGGCCGGGTCGTCGGTGTCCCGGGCGCGCGCCGCGGCGGCGGTGCCGCTGGGCGACTCGGCGAAGGTATCCGCCACGAAGTCCGCCGGCAGCTTGTCGACCGGGTCCAGGGCCAGCTCCCGGCGCAGCCCGAGGGCGGCCTGGCCGATCGTCTCCAGCAGCAGCCACAACCGCGCGTCGTCGACCGAGCGTGCCTCCTTGGCGCTGCTGCGGGCCACCCCGGCGGCCGCTTCCGCCTCGGCCAGCCGGGCCCGGGCGCGGCGCAGCTCGGCGTCCGCGTCGGCGGCCGCCCGCGCGGCCCGGCCCCGCTCGGTGGCCAGCAGCTCGGTCGCCTTGCGCTCCCGGGCCTGACTCTCCCGCAGCGTACGGGCCAACTGCCGGGCCTCCTCACGAAGCTGGCCCAGTTCCTCGCGCACGCGGGCCAGCTCGTCGCGCAGCTTGTCGGCCTCGACCCGGGCCACGGCCCGGTCGTGCTCGGCCCGGGTGGCCCGCTGTTCGGCCTGGCGGACCAGCTCGGCCACGACCGCCGTGTCCGCCTCGGCGCGGACCGCCGCCCCGCTGGCGTCGATCAGCTCCCGCCAACCGCGCGGGCGGGCCAGGTAGGCCAGGGCGGCCACCTCGACGGGGTCGGCGGCGGCGGGAGCGGTGCCCTCCACCACGGCGGTGCCCAGGTCACCGGCGTCGGCGAGGACCCGGGCGGTGACCCGCTGCCGGAACAGCGGATCGGCGGCGAGCTGGGCTGCGATCGCCGGCGCGCCGAGCCGGGCCCGTCGGTTCGGCGCGAACTTGGCGACCCGGCGCAGCGGCACGGGAACCTCGTCGCCGGGCAGGCCCGGCAGCACGGCGGCGGTGAGCGAGACGATTCGCTGCCGGACCGGCTCGGGCAGGCTCGGCTCCGGCTCCGCTTGGACGGGCTCCGCTTGGACGGGCTCCGCCTGGACCGGGTCCGCCGACCCGGCGCCCGCCGCCGCGTCGACGGTCGGCACGTCACCGGCGGCCGGCACCGCGACAACCTGCTCCTCCTGCGGGAGATTGTCGTCGTGCGGCTCGGTGAGGGGCATGTGGCAAGTCTCCCACCGCTGGCGGGCCCACCGCCCGGTGAGTGAGCCGATCTCTCATCCTAGGGCTTGTGGTGACAGTTGGGGCCGATGGGGCGGGAGTGTCGGACCGGACCGTTACGGTGCCGCGGATGGCAGCACAGGAATTCCTGCAACCGGCGTTGGCCGGGCTCGACCCGACCGTCGACGGCGTCGACCCGGCGCTGCCGCTGTACGCGACGACGTTCGTCGTGGTCGATCTGGAGACGACCGGAGGCGCCCCGGACGGCGGTGGCATCACCGAGATCGGCGCGGTCAAGGTGCGTGGCGGCGAGGAGCTGGGAGTGCTCGCCACGTTGGTCAATCCCGGGATGCCGATCCCACCGTTCATCACCGTGCTGACCGGCATCACCCAGGCGATGCTGCTGCCGGCGCCGCCGATCGAGCAGGTACTGCCGAGCTTCCTGGAGTTCGTGTCGGACGCCGTGCTGGTGGCCCACAACGCGCCCTACGACGTCGGCTTCCTCAAGGCCGCCTGCGCGAAGCACGGCTACCGCTGGCCGAACCCACGGGTGCTGGACACCGCCGCGCTGGCCCGGCGGGTGCTGCTGCGCGACGAGGTACCCAACCGCAAGCTCGGCACCCTCGCCGCCTACTTCCGGGCGGCCACGCAACCGACGCACCGGGCCCTGGACGACGCCCGGGCGACCGTCGACGTGCTGCACGGACTCATCGGGCGGCTCGGCGGGCACCGGGTCGACACCATCGGCGACGCCATCGAGTTCGCCCGCGCGGTCACCCCGACCCAGCGTCGCAAGCGGCACCTGGCCGACGGCCTGCCCCGCTCCCCCGGGGTCTACATCTTCCGGGCCGCCGACGACCGGCCGCTCTACGTCGGCACCTCGCGGGACATCGCCACCCGGGTACGCAGCTACTTCACCGCTGCGGAGAAACGCGCCCGGATCTCGGAGATGCTGGCCGCCGCCGAACGGGTCGAGGCGGTGGAGTGCGCGCACTCGCTGGAGGCCGAGGTGCGCGAACTGCGGCTGATCGCGGCGCACGCGCCGCCGTACAACCGGCGGTCGAAGTTCCCGGAGCGGGTGGTCTGGCTCAAGCTGACCGACGGGCCGTACCCCCGGTTGTCGGTGGTCCGGGAGATCTCCCCGAACGACCGCGCCTACCTCGGCCCGTTCACCTCGCGGCGCGCCGCCGAGCTGGCCGCCGCCGGTTTCCACGACGCGGTGCCGCTGCGCCAGTGCACCCACCGGTTGTCGCTGCGCACCGTCACGCCGGCCTGCGCGCTGGCCGAGCTGGGTCGGTGCCCGGCGCCCTGCGAGCACCGGATCTCCCCGGAGGAGTACGACGCCCGAGCGGTCACGCCGTTCACCAATGCCACCACCAGCGATCCGCAACCGGTGGTGGACGCCCTGCTCGCCCGGATCGAGGCGCTCTCGGCCGGCCAGCGCTACGAGGAGGCCGCGGTGCTGCGCTCCCGGCTCGCGGCGGTGCTGCGGGCCGCCGTACGCATGCAGCGTCTCGCCGCGTTGAGTGGGCTCGCCGAGGTGGCCGCCGCCCATCCGGCGGCCGGCGGCGGATGGGAGCTGGCGCTGGTGCGGCACGGCCGGCTCGCCGGGGCCGGGGTCTCCCCGCCGGGAGTCCACCCTCGACCCACGCTGGCCGCCATCCGGGCCACCGCCGAGACGGTGCCGCCCGGACACGGGCCGGTCCCGGCGGCCAGCCCGGAGGAGTCGGAGCGGATCCTGTCCTGGTTGGAGCGACCGGAGACCCGGCTGGTGGAGATGTCGGCCGGTTGGGCCTCCCCGGTGGCCGGTGCGGCCCGGTTCCGCGACCTGTTGACCAAGGCCGAGAGCGCGGCGTCCCGGCAACTCTGGTCCGAACGCTCATGAGCAACTGTCCGATCGGACTACGTCGACTCACTTACTCTGTTAAGGAAGTGCAGTCCTGCCCGTTTCGAGGGTCTGCTCCCGCTTGCCGGATTCCGGTGGTGGCGCAGCAGGCGTGAGGGGGTGTCCGAGGTGGACGTCAACGCCGGACACGGCGGTGCCCTGGGCGGCGCGCTCCCGACACAGCCCGGCGAGTTGCCCCTCACCCGGCGACTGCGATCGCTGCTGACCTGGCCGACCGCCGAGACCGAACCGGTCGGCCAACTGGTACGCACCCACCGCGCCATCCACGCCGGAGCCGACCCTGCGGTGCTGCGCCGGGCCTACACGATCGCCGAGAACATGCACCGCGGCCAGTTCCGCAAGAGCGGGGAGCCGTACATCACCCACCCGCTCGCGGTCGCCCAGATCTGCGCGGAACTGGGCATGGACACCACCACCCTGGTCGCGGCGCTGCTGCACGACACGGTGGAGGACACCCGCTACACGTTGCAGGCGCTCGCGGAGGACTTCGACCACGAGGTCGCCCACCTGGTCGACGGGGTGACCAAGTTCGACAAGACGTTCTACGGGCAGGCCGCCGAGGCGGAGACCATCCGCAAGATGATCATCGCGGCCGGCAAGGACGTCCGGGTGCTCATCATCAAGCTCGCCGACCGGCTGCACAACATGCGCACCCTCGGCGTACGCTCGGCCGCTTCCCGCGAACGCATCGCCCGCAAGACCCAGGAGGTGCTCGTACCGCTCTGTGACCGGCTGGGCATCCAGACCCTCAAGCGGGAGCTGGACGACGTGGTGCTGCTGCACCTCGAGCCGGACGAGCACGCCCGCATCGCCCGGCACGTGCACGACCGGCCCGGCTGGGACAGCTACCTCGCCGAGGTGGTCGCGCAGGCCAGGGTGGCGCTGCGACGCAGCCGGGTCGACGCGGAGGTGGCCCCACGCCCACGGCACCTCTACTCGATCTGGAAGGACACCGTGGCCGGCGGCCATGCCGTCCCGTTCGACCTGCCCCGCATCACGATCGTGGTGGACGGTCCGGCGACCGACTGTTACGCGGCACTCGGCGCGGTCCACGGTCTCTGGCGGCCCGTACCCGGACGCTTCAAGGACTTCATCGCCTCGCCGAAGAACAACCTCTACCGCTCCCTGCACACCAGTGTCTGCGGCCCGAAGAACCGCACCGTCGAGGTGCTGATCCGCACGTCGGAGATGCACCGCTCGGCCGAGTACGGGGTGGCCGCCGACTTCCGCTTTCCCCGCTCGGGCGGTGTCACGGCGACCCGCTCGGGGCAGCTCGACTGGCTGCGCCGGGTGTTGGACTGGGAACAGGGCACGGCCGACCCGGCGCAGTTCCTCCATTCGCTGCGCTGCGACCTGTCCGAGGCGCAGATCCAGGTGGTAGCCGAGGGTCGGCAGATCGTCCTGCCGGCCGGCGCCACCCCGGTCGACCTGGCGTACGAGCTGGGGACCGACCGGGGCGACCGGTGCCTCGCGGCACGGGTCAACGGCCGGCTGGTTCCGCTCTCCTCCGAGCTGGAGGAGGGCGACGTGGTCGAGATCTTCACCGAGACGGACGAAGAGAGCAGCCTCGACGCCGAGGTCGCTCCGCGCGGACCGCGGCGCGAGTGGCTGGGGTTCGTCAAGTCGCCGCACGCGCAGATGCAGATCAACCGGTGGTTCGCCGAGCACAGCGAGCCGGGCATCTCGATCAGCGACAAGGTACGCCTCGGCCGCGCCACCATCGGGCTGGCGCTACGTCAGCACAACCGGGGGCTGGCCAGCGACCTGCCGCTGCTGCGGCTGTCGGAGGAACTCGGCTACCCGGACCTGGAAACGCTGCTGGTCGCGGTCTTCGACCGGGTGATCGAGCCGGACGCCGTGGTACGCCAACTCATCGACCTGGTCGACCACCGTCAGTGACCACCGGGACGGTCAGGCGGTGATCGGCGTGCTCCTCGTGGCGCGAGCCCGCCTCACGGCCACTAGCCTGGAGCCATGATCCCCCGCACCCGTCGCACCGGACGCGCCGTCGCGTACCAGGTCTTCTACCGACTGCCACTACCGGTACGCCGTCGGCTGGTGCGGATGGCCGTGCCCAAGTACATCGTCGGGGCCGTCACCCTGCTCCGCGACAGCGAAGCCACCGGCGCGGGGCGGTTGCTGCTGCTTCGGCAGCCTCCGGGCCGGGGGTGGACCCTCCCGGCGGGGTTGCTGCAACGCGGGGAGAACCCGGCCGTCGGCGCGGCCCGGGAGCTGTTCGAGGAGACCGGCGTGCGGCTCTCCCCCACCCGACTCACCCCGGCGACGCCCAACGCCATCGTGCACGCCAAGGGATGGGTGGACGTGGTGTTCACCGCCGAGGTGCCGGCGTCGAGCACCGAGTTGACCGTCGACGGCGCGGAGGTGTTCGAGGCCGCCTGGCACCCGCTGGACGACCTACCGAAACTGACCTGGCCGACCGCCCGGCTGCTGGCCTACTACGACATCGGTCCGCTGGCCGGGCAGTTCCCGCCGCCACTGCCCGACACGACGGCGTGAGCCGGCCCGACGGCGGCCCGAACGGACGTGGGACCGACCTGCCGTCCGACGGGCTCTGCGCGGTGGTGCTCGCCGCCGGTGAGGGAACCCGGCTGCGCCCGCTGACCGAGCGGGTGCCGAAGGCGCTCTGCCCGGTGGGCAACGTGCCACTGCTGGACCGGGCGCTGGCCCGGCTCGCGGGTCTCGGTCTGGCCGGGCCGGCCACGGTCGCGGTCAACGCCTGCTACCTCGGCGACCAGGTGGTGGAGCGGGTGGGTGACCGGGCGCACCTCTCGGTGGAACCGGGCAGCCCGCTCGGCACCGCGGGCGGTGTGGGACGGCTGCGGGACTGGATCGGCGGGCGGGGTGTGCTGGTCGGCAACGCCGACGCGTACCTGGCCGACCCGGCAGCGCCGCCCGGGCCGGACATCGCGGCGCTGCTGGACGGCTGGGACGGTGACTCGGTACGGCTGCTCGGCCAGCCGGCCGCCGACCCGGAGGCGCCGGGCACCTTCGACGGGCACGTCTTCACCGGCTTCTCGCTGCTGCCGTGGCGGCTGGTGCGCGACCTGCCCGCCTCCTTCGGCGACCTGGTACGCGCGGTCTGGCGCCCGGCCGAGGCCGCCGGCCGGCTGAGCGTGGTGGCCTACCGGGGCACCTTCATCGACACCGGCACCCCGGCCGACTACCTCGCCGCCAACCTGCACGCCGCCGGTGGCGGGTCGCTGATCGACCCGGCGGCCACAGTCACCGGAGTTTGCCACCGCTCGGTCGTCGGCGCGGGCGCCACCGTCCGGGGCACGGTCAGCCGCAGTGTCGTCTGGCCGAACGCGACCGTCGGACCCGAGGAACACCTGGGGGACGTGATCCGGGTCGACGCCCACCTGACCGTCCCGGCCCGCTGATTCGGCGGCAAGGGTCGGTGGGCCGGGTCGGTGGGCCGGGTCGGTGGGCCGGGTCGGTGGGCCGGGTCGGTGGGCCGCTCGGTCGTCTGATCCGGCGGCGACCACCCCCGCGACCCACCGCTCCGCTGTCGGTTCACGACCAGGATCAGACGTTACCGCGAGTAAGGATCGTGCCGGCGAGCACCACACCCCCACGCGCCCTTTGCTCTGCTTCACCATACGCAACAGTCACTCTTCGCATTACCAACGGCGGCGACCACGACAAATCGTGCTGCCATCGTCCCTGCAAGGTGGCCGTTGCGTCGGGTGAAGCAGAGCAAAGTGTCGACAGGGGAGACCGGCTGGGCGGCGCGAGGCAGGCTTCAGCGTCACCGTGCGTAGTAGTCACCGAGAGTCAATGTCCCGGGTGGAGCAGCGGACCCACACAACGCACCACCGGGGTGGCACGCGACTAGCATGGGCTGCGACGTCGACGAACGGAGAGCCCTGTGATCACCGCGATCGTGCTGATCGACTGTGCCACCGACTCGATTCCGGAGGTGGCCGAGGCACTGGCCGACCTGCCGGGGGTGAGCGAGGTCTACTCGGTGGCCGGGCACGTCGACCTGATCGCCATGGTCCGGGTCCGCGAGTTCGACGAGATCGCGCAGATCATCGCGGGCAGCATCTCGAAGGTGCCGGGCGTGCTCAACACCGAGTCGCACATCGCCTTCCGCGCGTACTCCCGGCACGATCTGGAGGAGGCCTTCGCCATCGGGCTGGGCAGCGCCGACTGAGTCGTCGGCTCGCGGGCACCGGACATTCAGATCACCGGAATGCCCACCCGGACGCCCACCCGGACACGCACGAGCCGGCCCACCCGTGGGTGGACCGGCTCGCCTCGTACCGCCGGGTCAGCTCTGCTGCGGCACCGGGACCTCGGTGTCGCCCGGAACCGGAGCCTCCTCGGTGACCGTGCCACCCGGGGCCGGCTCGGTGTCACCCGGGGTCGGCGTGGTCACCCCCGGAGCCGGGACGGTGCCACCCGGGCTGGGCGTACCGGTCGGGCTGGTCTCCGGGACCGGGATGCCGAGTTCCTCGGCCAGTTGCACCAGGGCGTCGTAGTGCGCCTGCAGGACCGGCAGCGCGGTCTGGGCCAGCTGGACCACCTGCGGCTCGGTACCCTGCGAGATCTCCGTCTGGGTCGCCTGGATGGCCTGGACGTGGCCGGCCAGACCCTGGGTCACCCAGAGCCGGTCGAACTCCTCGCCACTGGCGTTGTTCAGCTGGTCGAGAGCGGTCTGCTGATCATTGGTGGGCTCGCTGGGCAGCTGGACGTTGAGCTGGCCGGCCAGCTCCTGCACCGACTGGTCCAGTTCGGTGTGGTCCGTGACGAACTGCTGCCCCAACTCCTTGACCTGCTGGTTCTGGCCCTTCTCCTGGGCCAGCTCACCGGCGGCGATCTCGTACAGGTTCGTCTGGTGGATCGCCTGCAGATACTGGGTGTCCTGCTCCGACGGCTGCGCCGCCGCCTGGGCCGCCGCGGCGGGTGCGACGCCCACCAGCACCAGCGCGGCCAGCAGGCCGAGGCGTTTGATACCCAACATGCTTCCTCCCCGTTGAGACGTTGGACCGCACGGATACCCGGCTGACCGGGGTTATTCCTGCGATCCGCCGACGGCGGGAAGCGGCGGGCGAGGTCCGCGAGGGCCGGAACGGGCGTGGCGCCCACCGGAGGAGTCCGGCGGGCGCCACGTCACGTTGCGGTGGTTCTCAGGAGCGGGGCTCCCCGCTGCCGATCTCCTCGCGCTCCGCACGCGGCTCGACCGGCGGGTGCCCCGGCGAGACCGGCGCCTCGGCCGGCCGCTCGATCGGGTAGAAGAAGCCCCGGATGGCCGGACCGAGAGCACCGAGCCGGTTCATCTTCTTCGGTACCACCCAACCGACGTACTCCAGCTCACGGTGCCCGTCGCCCGGGCTGAGCGGCTGGTGCACCTCGACGAACCGGCCGTCGGGCAGGCGGCGGATGATGCCGGTCTCCACGCCGTGGGCCAGCACCTCCCGATCGTGCTGCTGCAACCCGAGGCAGATGCGGTAGGTGACGTAGTACGCCAGCGGCGGAAGGAGCAGCAGACCGATCCGGCCGGCCCAGGTCATCGCGTTCAGGCTGATGTGGAACTTGTCGGCGATGACGTCGTTCGCGCCGGAGAGGGTCAGGATCACGTAGAACGTGACGGCCATGGCGCCCAGGCCGGTACGGAACGGCACGTCGCGGGGACGCTGGAGCAGGTTGTGGCTGCGGTAGTCCTTCAGGTGGCGTGCCTCCATGAACGGATAGAACAGGGAGATCATCACCAGGATGCCGGGTAGCACCACGGTCGGCCAGAACAGCGGCGGAATCACGTATCCGTCGCCGATGGGTATGGTGATCTCCCAGTCCGGCATGAGGCGCGTCGAGCCGTCCAGGAACATGACGTACCAGTCGGGCTGGCTCGCGGCCGAGACCACCCACGCCTCGTACGGGCCGAACAACCAGAGCGGGTTGATCTGGAACAGACCGCCCATCAGCGCGATCACGCCGAAGACGACCATGAAGAAGCCGCCCTGCTTGATCGCGTAGCGGGGGAACATCCGCTCGCCGACCACGTTGCCGTTCGTCCGACCCGGCCCCGGCCACTGGGTGTGCTTCTGCTTGAACACCAGCCCCAGGTGGACGGTGATCAGCGCGACCAGCAGCGCCGGGATGAGCAGCACGTGGGCGATGAAGAACCGGCTGATGATGATCGTGCCGGGGAACTCGCCGTCGAACACTGCCGCGGTCACCCAGGAACCGATGACCGGAATGGACAGCATGATCGCCGAGGCGATCCGCAGACCGGTGCCGGAGAGACCGTCGTCCGGCAGCGAGTAGCCGGTGAAGCCGGCCAGGAAGCCGACCCAGAACAGCAGCGAACCGATGATCCAGTTGGTCTCCCGCGGCTTGCGGAACGCGCCGGTGAAGAAGACCCGCAGCATGTGCACCACGATCGCGGCCATGAACAGCAGCGCCGCCCAGTGGTGCATCTGGCGCATGATCAGGCCACCGCGGACGTCGAAGGAGATGTCCAGCGTCGAGGCGTACGCGGCCGACATCGGCGTACCCCGCAGCGGGGCGTAGCTGCCGTTGTAGATGACCTCGGTCATCGTCGGCTCGAAGAAGAAGGTCAGGAAGACACCGGTCAGCAGCAGGACGATGAACGAGAAGAGCGCGATCTCGCCGAGCAGGAAGGACCAGTGGTCGGGGAAGACCTTGTTGAGCAGTCGGCGCAGCGGAGTCGCCACCTGGAAGCGGTCGTCGACCGCCCGCGCGGTGTTGCCCGGCACCGCTGCCACGTCAAACTTGCGCCGCTTCACGGCCGCTCCCAGAAGTCGGGCCCGACAGCCTCGGTGTAGTCGGACTTCGCCACGAAGTAGCCCTCAGCGTCCACCTCGATCGGCAGCTGCGGCAACCGCCGGCTGGCCGGACCGAAGATCGGCTTGGCGTTGTCAGTGATCAGGAACTGCGACTGGTGGCACGGGCAGAGCAACCGGTTGGTCTGCTGCTCGTACAGGCTCGCCGGGCAACCGGCGTGCGTGCAGACCTTCGAGTAGGCGGCGTAGTTGCCCCACATGTAGCCGCCGTGGCCCTCCCGCTCGTTGTTGCGGCGCGACTCCTCGGCGTCGGCGTCCCGCAGGTGGATCAGCAGGGTGGGCGAGTCGGCGTACCGGTTGCTCACCCCGTGCTCCACACCCGGGAAGACGGTGATCTGGCCACCGGCGCTGATGTCCGCCGGCCGGATCGGCCGGCCGTCCTCACGGACCAGCCGGATCCGCTGACCGTCCCGGGGGGAGAACCCGGTGGTCATCATCTGGTTGTCCTTGTGCGGGTCGGAGATCAGCCCACCGACCAGCGGCGCCGCGGCGACGGCGCCGACCGGCACCAGACCGGCCAGCAGCGACACGCCGAGCAGCGGCCGGCGCCGGACCCCCAGCTCGTCGGCCATGTAGGCCATGGTCTCGCCGGTGATCCGCTGGTCCTCGGCGGGCACGGCGCCCTCGTGCCGATCCTGGATCGACACCTCCTTGGGCAGCAGCTTCTTGCCCCAGGTGAGGATGCCGAAGCCGATGGCGAGCAGGGCGATGCCGAGGGTCACGCCGAGCAGCGGGGTGTAGAGCTTGTCGCCGCCACGGCCCGGCTGATACTCCCAGGGCCACCAGATGTAGATCACCAGGAAGGCAGTCGAGGCCAGGCCGGTCAGCAGGAAGAACCCGGCGACCGTACGGACCAGCCGCCGCTCCGCCTTGCTGCCCGGGGCCACCTGCGGCTCGTAGTGGACGATCTCGATGTCGTCCCGGCGGGCACCCTCGCGGACGATGTCGAACCGACTGAGCCGGGGGTCGTTCACGTCGAGCGGTTCCCCGCCCGTCCGGGCCGGCTGCCCGGTGTGGCTGCTCATGGTCCCTCCGCTCACGACTTGCCCGCGATCCACAGGCTGGCGAAGACCAGCGCGACGATACCGAACAGGAAGATCGTCACACCCTCGGTCGAGGGGCCGTAGCGGGCCAGGTTGAAGAAGCCGCCCGGGTCACCGTCCTCGTTCAACGTCTGCTGGATGTAGGCGATGATGTCCGCCTTCTGCTCCGGCGTGATCTGGTTGTCGCCGAAGACCGGCATGTTCTGCGGGCCGCTGAGCATGGCCGCGTAGATCTGCCGGTCGGTGGCCGGCCCGAGGCTCGGCGCGTACTTGCCGGAGGAGAGGGCACCGCCGCTACCAGCGAACTGATGGCACTGGGCGCAGTTGATCCGGAAAAGTTCACCGCCGAGCGCGAGGTTGCCGTCGGCGTGCAGGTTGTCACCGGGCGGGACGATCGGGCCACCACCCAGCTCCTGGACGTACGCGGCCAACTGGTCGATCTCGTCGCGGGTGAACAGCTCGGGCTTGCGCGCCGCCTGGGCCTCCTGCCGGGCCATCGGCATCCGGCCGGTGCTCACCTGGAACTCCACCGAGGCCGCGCCGACGCCGATGAGGCTCGGTCCGCGTCCCTCGACCCCCTGGGCGTTGCGACCGTGACAGGTCACACAGCTCACGTCGAACAGCGCCTTGCCGTCCGCGGCGGCGCTGCTCAGCGGCGGGTTTTCCTGCGCCGCGGCGCCGGGGGCGAGGACGGTGTAGGCACCGCCGGCCAGCATCAACGCGGCGACCAGTCGGACCGCGGCACCCAGCCGGCGGCGGCCCCTGCCGGGCGCCCCCGGCCGCCCGCGCAGCCGCGCGAGCAGACCGCGTCGGCGGTCGTTGTCAGAAGTCATGACCTGTGTCCTTAACCGGTTGGACCTTGTCTTGCGGGGGTGAAGCAGCGGCAAGGCGCCTGGCGCGCGCCAAGATCACTGAAGCCAGTAGATCATGGCGTACAGCCCGATCCACACGACGTCGACGAAGTGCCAGTAGTACGACACGACGATCGCCGCGGTGGCCTGCGCCGGGGTGAACCGGCCCATGGTGGTGCGGATCATGAAGATCACGAAGGCGATCAGACCACCGGTGACGTGCAGGCCGTGGAAGCCGGTGGTCAGGTAGAACATCGACCCGAAGCCGTCACTGTTGATCTTGATGCCCTCGTGCACCAGCTCGCGGTACTCGTTCGCCTGGCCGAGCACGAAGATCAGACCCATCACGAAGGTGATCGTGAACCAGCGCCGCAGCGCGTGGACGTCACCCTTCTCGGCGGCGAACACACCGATCTGGCAGGTCACCGAGGACAACACCAGGATCACCGTGAAGGTGGTCGCGTACGGGATGTTGAGGACCTCGGTGTGCTCCGCCCACTGCTCCGGCGCCGCCGCGCGGATGGAGAAGTACATCGCGAACAACGCCGCGAAGAACATGAGCTCGCTGGAGAGCCAGACGATCGTCCCGACGCTGACCATGTTGGGGCGCGTCAGTGAGTGGATCCGGCTCTTGTCAATGGCTGGGGCCGCAGTCACGCGGTCATTATTGCCGTTGACCACGGCCGGCGATCAGCGGGGGGTGAAACCCGGCCCAGGTGTGGCCCGATCGGTACCGTCCGGTTCGCCTGACCTAGGCTGATTGGCGTGCTGCACGTCGATCCGATCTCCCTGGCCGGCCCGGCCGCGCCGCTGCTCACCGCGGCCGCGACGGGCTCGGCCGCGACCGAGGTGACGACCAGCTCCGTGCCGCTGGCGGCCGAGGCCGCCCCACCGCCGTTCTCGATCACCGCCGTGGTCACCGAGGCCCGGCTGGACAGCTGGCTCGCCGTCGGACTGGTCCTCGCCGCCGGCCTGTACCTCTACGGGGTGCACCGGCTGCGGCTGCGCGGCGACCGCTGGCCGGTCGCCCGGACGATCTTCTTCCTCGGCCCGGGCCTCGGCGGTATCGCCTCGGTGACGGTGAGCGGACTGCACGCGTACGACACCACGCTGCTGTCGGTGCACATGGTGCAGCACATGGTGCTCTCCATGGTCTCCCCCATCTTTCTGGCGCTGGGCGCGCCGGTGACGCTGGCCCTGCGTACGCTGCCGACCGGCCCGCGCAAGCGGCTGCTCGCGGTGGTGCACAGCCGGATCGCGCGGATCTACACCTTCCCGCTGGTGGCGTTCGCCATCTTCGTGGTGAACCCGTTCGCGCTCTACTTCACCGACCTGTACCGCTACACGCTGGAACACGCCTGGGCACATGAGCTGGTGCACGCGCACTTCATCATGACCGGCTGCGTCTTCTTCTGGCCGCTGCTCGGTCTGGATCCGCTGCCGGGACGCTGGCCGTACCCCGGGCGGGCACTGCTGATGCTGCTGTCGGTGCCGTTCCACACCGTGCTCGGGCTGACCATCATGCAGAGCACCACCCTGTTCGGCGGCGACTGGTACCCCTCCCTCGGGCTCAGCTGGGCCGACCCGTGGGAGGACCAGGTGCTCGCCGGCGGGATCCTGTGGGCCGGTGGCGAGTTCGTCAGCGTGACGATGCTCGCGGTCCTGGTGGTGCAGTGGATGCGCCACGCCGAGCGGGAGGCCCGCCGGGTCGACCGCGAGCTGGACCGCCAGGAGGCCCGTCAACGCGCCGCGGAATCCACGGCCTGAGGCACGCGCGGGGCGGCGTGTCACGGGCACCACACCGACCGGTACGATCAGCCACGCAGCTACGAAGTGGGAGCCGTTGGAAGCCATGAGCGAGCACAGCGAGCGGATCATCAAGCTCTGTGCAGTGGCGCCTCAGGACGGCACGAAGCGAAGCGGAGTGTCGGCATGAGCGATCGTCTGTGCACCGTCCTGCTCTACAGCGACGACCCGCAGGTGCGGGACCGGATGCGCCTGGCCGTCGGCACCCGTCCCGCGGCCGACCTGCGGGTCGAGTTCGTCGAGGCGTCCACCTACGCCGAGTGCATCCGACTGGTCGACGACTACGAGATCGACCTGATGCTGCTCGACGGTGAGGCCAGCCCCGGCGGCGGCATCGGCATCGCCCGGCAGATCAAGGACGACCGGAACGACGCTCCCCCGACCTGTGTGGTGATCGCCCGCGCCGCCGACCGCTGGCTCGCGTCGTTCGCCGAGGTCGACGCCACCCTGGTACACCCGCTCGACCCGGTGACCACCGCCGCCACCGTGACCGAGCTGCTGCGCACGAACGCACCCGCCTGACGTCCCACTCCGGCACCGCCACGGCGCCGGGCGAGCCGGCGCCGGTCCCCCACCCGTAACCGTCTGCTCGGGAGGCCCGCCATGGGCGATCGGACCTGGCCGCACCTGCTCACCGCGCTGCTGCGCGGCGACGAACTATCCGCCGCCGACACCGCCTGGGCGATGGGCGAGATCATGTCCGGGTCGGCCACGCCGGCCCAGATCGCCGGCTTCGCCGTGGCGCTGCGCGCCAAGGGCGAGACCCCGGCCGAGGTGACCGGCCTGGTCGAGGCGATGCTCGGCCGGGCCGTCCCGGTCGAGCTGCCCGAGGAGGTACGCGCCGAGGCGCTCGACGTGGTCGGCACCGGCGGCGACCTGGCGCACACGGTCAACATCTCCACGATGACGGCGCTGGTCGTGGCCGGGGCCGGGGTACGCGTGGTCAAGCACGGCAACCGGGCCGCGTCGTCCTCCTGCGGCACGGCGGACCTGCTGGAGTTCCTCGGCATACCGTTGGATCTCGGGCCCGATCAGGTGGTCCGGTGCGTGACCGAGGCCGGGATCGGATTCTGCTTCGCCGCCCGCTTCCACCCCGGCATGCGTCACGCCGGGCCGGTCCGCCGGGAGCTGGGGGTGCCGACCGCGTTCAACTTCCTCGGTCCGCTGACCAACCCGGCCCGCCCCAGCGCGGGTGCCGTCGGCTGCTTCGACGCGACGATGGCACCGGTGATGGCGGCCGTCTTCGCCGCCCGGGGCGACTCGGTGCTGGTGATGCGCGGCGAGGACGGGCTGGACGAGTTCACCACCGCCGCGCCGACCCGCTTCTGGATCGCCCAGAACGGCACCGTCCGGGAGACCGTCGTGGACGCGGTCGACCTCGGCGTACCCCGGGCCACCCTCGCCGACCTGCGCGGCGGCGACGCCTCCCACAACGCCGACGTCGCCCGGCGCCTGCTCGCCGGCGAGCCGGGGCCGGTGCGCGACGCCGTCCTGGTCAACGCGGCGGCGGCCCTGGCCACCCAGGGGCCGCTGGACGGCGACCTCACCGACGCGCTCCGCGCCAGCCTGGACCGGGCCGCCGAGTCGATCGACTCCGGAGCCGCCGGCCGTGCCCTCGACCGCTGGATCGAGGTCGCCGGCACCGCCTGACCCCGCCCGCGCTGTCGGAGGGCCGTGGGAAACTACAACCGAGTAGTTCCGGCGAGATCCACCGACCGGCCGTCGAGCGAGAGGAGAGGTCCGTGTCGGAGCGCGAGCTTCACTGCGACACCTGCGGCAGCGTCCAGTTGTTCGAAGCGCCGCCCTGCGTCGACGGTCACGGCACCGACTGCCCCGACCGAGCCTGCGTCGGCTGCGGGGCGGCGGTCGTCATCGCCACCTTCGTCGGCAACGCGCCGCGCCTGTCGACCCGCCGCCGCGCGGTCCACCACCGCGCCGCCTGAACCAGTCCACCTTCGGCACACGACGCGACGAGGGCCCGCCCCGATATCGGGGCGGGCCCTCGTCGTCGCTTCGAGAATCAGTGCTCGGCGGTACGCCGGGTGCCGCTGTAGTACTCGAAGAGCAGGCCGCAGGCGGCGAAGATCACTGCCACCGCGCCGACGCCGAGCAGCCAGAACTGCCAGAACACCAGTCCCAGGCCGGCGATCGCGGCGGCCAGGGCGAGGCCGAACGGCCAGTAGCTGCCGGGGCTGAAGAAGCCGATCTCGCCCGCGCCGTCGGCGATCTCCGCGTCCGGCCGGTCCTCCGGGCGCAGGTCGATGCGGCGGGAGACGAACCAGAAGAAGCCACCGCACATCGCGCAGAGCAGGAACGACAGCAGCAGGGCCACGGTGCCGATCCACTCGACCCGACCATCCGAGTCGGCCCACGTCCAGCCGCCGTACAGGAAGGTCGCGAACAGCAGGAACGCGGCGATGATCAGGAAGATACGCCACTCGGTCTTCATGCCGGTTGCCTCAGCTTCCCGCGCCGGCCGGAGCAGTGTCCGGGTTGAAGTTGCTCTCGGTACGCCGCGTCTCGAACGGCGTCGTGGTGGTCGCGTACGGCTCCTCGCCGATGGAGGTCAACGCCTCCTGGGTCGAGGCACCGCCCTGCTTGGCCGCGAGGAAGCGGTCGAAGTTCTCCGGCGAGACGACCCGCAGCTCGAAGTTCATGAAGGCGTGGTAGCTGCCGCACAGCTCGGCGCAGCGCCCCACGTAGGCACCCTCGGCCTCCAGCGAGGAGACCTCGAAGACGTTGCGGATGCTGCCGGGCATGACGTCCCGCTTGAACAGCATCTCCGGCACCCAGAACGAGTGGATGACGTCGCGGCTGGTCTCCTCGAAGCGGATCGACCGCCCGGTCGGCAGCACCAGGATCGGGATGACCTCGCTGGTGCCCAGCACCGACGCGGTGGTGTTGGCGTCGACACCCTGACCGTCGCGGTAGTTGAACTGCCAGTTCCACTTGAAGGCCACGACCTCGACGGTGACGTCGGGGTTGTTGGTGGTCTTCACCACGTCGGTCTGCACCACCGCGGTGTAGTAGAAGAGCACCGAGACGATCAGCACCGGCGCGATGGTGTAGAGGAACTCCATCGGCAGGTTGTAGCGGGTCTGCACCGGCAGTTCGTTGCCACGCTTGCGGTAGCGCACGACGCACCAGAAGATCAGGCCCCAGACGAAGACGCCCACCGCGAGGGCCGCGATGCACGAGGCGATCCACAGGTCGTACATCCGCTGGGCCTCGGGCGTGATGCCACCCTGCGGCCAGCCGAAGCCGCCGAACGCCGCTCCGACGTCACAGCCCGTGAGCAGGACCAGCAGCGCCGCCCCACCGAATCCGAGCCCGGCGAGACGCCCGGCACGACGCCCGCCGGCTCGCGGGGATGCGCTGCGCCGCACGGCCGTCGGCCGTACCTCCGAACTCCTTGCGACCACCTGGTCCTGCCTCCCTAGCGCGCCGCGGTGTCTCGTTCCGGCCGGCTCCGCCGAGCGGAGCCGCCGCACCGGCGGCAAAGGCGTCACCGACGGTCGCAGATTACTCGACCATGACGGGCTGGACCCGGTTGGGGTCGTTGTCCGCACCCGACGGGGGATCTTGTGCCGGCCGAGGCGATAGCGTGGGCAGACGTGACTCCCTCCCCGGTCTACCTGGACGCGGCCACCGCCGCGCCGCTGCATCCGGTCGCCCGGCAGGCGCTGCTGGCCGCCCTCGACGACGGCTGGGCCGACCCGGATCGGCTCTACACACAGGCGCGGCGCGCCCGCCAGTTGCTCGACGCCGCCCGCGAGGCCGCGGCCGACACCCTCGGCGTACGCCCCGACGAGCTCTCCTTCACCCCCAGCGGCACGAGCGCCGCGCACACCGCCGTGCTCGGTGGCCTGCGCGGACGCCGGCGGTCCGGCGAGGTGCTGGTGCACTCGGCGATCGAACACTCGGCCGTGTTGTACGCCGCCGAGCGGCACGTGGCCGGCGGCGGCACGACGGTGGAGGTGCCGGTCGACCGACTCGGCCGGCTGGATCTGGACGCCTGGTCGACGGCGGTGGCCGGGGCCGGGGTGGCGTCGGCCGCGCTGATCGCCGCCAGCCACGAGGTGGGCACGCTCCAGCCGGTCGAGGCCGCCGCGGCGGCCTGTGCCGAGGCGGGGGTGCCGCTCTACGTCGACGCCGCGCAGGTCGTGGGCCGGGCCCCGGTGCCGGCCGGCTGGTCGGTGCTGACCGCCAGCGCCCGCAAGTGGGGTGGACCGCCCGGCGTCGGTCTGCTCGTGGTGCGCAAGGGCACCCGCTGGGAGTCGCCCTGGCCGACCGACGAGCGCGAGTCGGGGCGTACACCGGGGACGGTCAACCTGCCGGCGGTGGTTGCGGCGGCGGCGAGCCTGCGCGCGGCGGCGGCCGACGCGGCCGCTCAGGCGGCGCGGTTGTCGCCGCTGGTGGACCGGATCCGGGCCCGGGTAGCGGCGGAGGTACCAGACGTCGAAGTGGTCGGCGATCCCGAGCGGCGGCTGCCGCACCTGGTCACCTTCTCCTGCCTGTACGTCGACGGCGAGGCCCTGCTGCACGCCCTGGACCGGCGGGGTTTCGCGGTCTCGTCGGGTTCGTCGTGCACCTCCGCGACGCTGCGCCCGTCGCACGTGCTGGAGGCGATGGGGGTGCTCTCGCACGGCAACGTCCGGGTCTCGCTGCACGCCGGCAGCACCGAGGAGGACGTGGAACGCTTCCTCACCGAGCTGCCCGGGATCGTCGCCGAGCTGCGGGAACAGGCGGGGGTGACGGGGCTGTGACCATCCCGGAGGCGAGCGGCGGCCCAGCCGACGACGAGACCGGCGCTCCGGCCGACGAGGTACTCGACTGTCTCGGCCAGCGCTGCCCGCTGCCGGTGATCGCCCTGGCCCGCCGCCTGCCGGAGGTGCCGGTCGGCGCACTGGTGCGGGTCCTCGCTGACGACCCCGCGGCGGCGGTCGACATCCCGGCCTGGTGCCGCATGCGCGACCAGGAGTTCCTCGGCACCTCCCCCGGCCCCACCTACACCATCCGCCGAACCCACTGACCCCGCCCCGCGCCACGCGATCTTGCACTTTTCGTCGCCACATGACGGGCACAAGCCTCGAAGAGGCGACCGAAAGTGCAAGATCGGCGAGGGTGGGAGGGAGGGCGGGGAGGTTGGGTGGAGTCAGGGCAGCAGGTGGGGGCGGACCTCGTTGGCGGCCTGGTCGCCGTAGGACTCGGCGAGACGCTTGACGAACACGTCGCGGCGCACCTGATACTCCTGCGTACCGACGGTCTCCAGGACCAGGGTGGCGAGCAGGGAGCCGACCTGGGCGGCGCGCTCCAGCCCGACCCCCCAGGACAGCGCCGTGAAGAAGCCGGCGCGGAAGCCGTCACCGACGCCGGTGGGGTCGACCGCCTGGGTCTCCCGGGCGATCGGCACGTGGATCGTCTCGATCTCCCTCCCGGCGATCTCCACCCCGTGCTTGCCGAGCGTGGTGACCCGGATCTTCACCCGGTCCAGCAGTTGCTCGTCGGAGAGACCGGCCTTGCTCTGCAGCAGTGACTTCTCGTAGTCGTTGGTCATCAGGTAGTCGGCACCGTCGATCAGCGCCACCACGTCCTCGCCGCCCATCCGGGCGAGCTGCTGGGACGGGTCAGCGGCGAACGCGTAGCCGCGCTCGCGACATTCAGCGGAGTGACGCAGCATCGCCTCCGGGTCGTTGGCGCCGATCAGCACCAGGTCCAGCCCGTCGAGGCGCTGGGCGACCGGGTGCAGCTCGATGTTGCGGGCCTCGCTCATCGCGCCCGCGTAGAACGAGGCGATCTGACACATGTCGGTGTCGGTGGTACAGACGAAGCGGGCGGTGTGGGCGACCTCGCTGACGTGCACCGAGTCGCAGTCCACCCCGTGCCGTTCCAGCCAGGAGCGGTAGTCGGCGAAGTCGGCACCCACGGCGCCGAGCAGCACCGGCCGCAGACCGAGTTGCCCCATGCCGAACGCGATGTTGGCCGCCACCCCACCCCGGCGCAACACCAGGTCGTCCACCAGGAAGGAGAGCGAGACCTTGTGCAGCTGGTCGGCGATGAGCTGGTCGGCGAACCGGCCCGGGAAACTCATCAGGTGGTCGGTGGCGATCGAGCCGGTCACGGCGATCTTCATGGCAACCCTCGGGGTCGGCGGCAGAGCCCGATCAGCCTACCGGCACCGTGCCTCCCGGACGACCACCCCGCCCCACCCGCCAACCCCCGTTGATCATGAAGTTGTTGTCATCGACACGCCGACGGGGCGACAACAACATCATGATCAACGGGGAGGGTGCTTGGTGAGGGGAGGCGTAGACGCGGACGGCGGCGCGGCCCTCAGGGGCCGCGCCGCCGTCTGCGTCAAGATCCGGAGACCTCAGCTGAAGGAGTCGCCGCAGGCGCAGGAGTTGCCCGCGTTGGGGTTGTCGATGGTGAAGCCCTGGGCGTCGATCCGGTCGGCGAAGTCGATGGTGGCGCCGGCCAGGTAGGGGGCGCTCATCCGGTCGACGACTACCTCGACGCCGTCGTAGTCGGTGACGACGTCGCCGTCGAGCGAACGCTCGTCGAAGAAGAGCTGGTACCGCAGGCCGGAGCAGCCGCCCGGCTGCACGGCGACCCGGAGCCGCAGGTCGTCGCGGCCTTCCTGCTCGATCAGGGCCTTGACCTTCTGCGCCGCGACGTCGGTGAGGACGACGGACGTGGGGGCCTTGGCCTCGGTCGACTCGGTCTGCGCTGGCGTGGTCACGTGGAATTCTCCCTGCGCGCGTCGGTGTGGTCTCCCCTGGCCAACGTCATCCGCCGGTCAGCGATTCCCACAGTGGTCCAGTTCCTGATTGTAGGCCGCCGCCGGCCGGACGACCCGGCGGCGTGACCAGGCACTCGGTGGGAACCCGGTCAGCGACTCCACTGCCGGGCAAGTCGCGCCCCGAGCGCCCGCAGCCCTTCCGCCGGACGTTCCAGGGCGGCGGCCAGCCCGCCGCGCTCCTCACCGCCGAAGTGCTCCACCAGGCTGTACGTGTCGGTCACCCCGACCGACGCCGCCTCCCGCCGCCCGGTGCTGACCTGGCCGGCGAGCACGACGCAGGGTACGCCCCGGTCGCGGGCGGCGCCGGCCACTCCGGCGACCACCTTGCCGCGCAGCGACTGATGGTCGAACCGGCCCTCTCCGGTGACCACCAGGTCGACCTCGTCGAGCACGGTCTCCAGCCCGACGGCCCGGCTCACCAGCCCGATGCCGGACTCGCACCGCCCGCCCAGGGCGAGCAGCGCGGCGCCGATGCCGCCGGCGGCGCCGCCGCCCGGCAGCGCTCCCAGCCCGCTGGGGCAACCGGGCAGATCCCGCTCCAGCACCTCGGCCCAGCGCCCCAGCGCGGCGTCGAGCAGCAGCACGTCGGCCCGGTCGGCGCCCTTCTGCGGACCGAAAGCGTTGCTCGCGCCGTGCAGCCCGAGCAGCGGGTTGTCGACGTCGGTGGCGGCGATCAACCGGGCCTCCCGTAGCCGGGGCGTCCCGTCGAGGGTCGCCGCCGCGGCCAGCGCCGCACCGCCGTACGGCAGGGCCGCACCGGTACCGTCCAGCGCCACGGCACCCAGCGCGGTCAGCATCCCCGCGCCACCGTCGTTGGTCGCCGAGCCGCCGAGCCCGACCACCACCGTGCGGGCACCGGCCTCGACGGCGGCGGCGATCAGCAGGCCCAGGCCGTACGACGTGGTGGACAGCGGGTCACGCTCGGCGGCGTCGAGCAGGTGCAGCCCGCACGCCTGCGCGCTCTCCAGCCACGCCACCGCACCGCCGTCGGTGAGCAGCATCTCACCGGCGGCCGGGCGGCCGAGCGGATCGGTGGTCGGCACCGGTACCCGCCGACCGGGCAGCGCCTCGGCGAGCACGTCGAGGAAACCCGGCCCCCCGTCGGCCAGCGGCCTGACCAGCAGCTCGTCGCCGGGAGCCACCTCCCGCCAGCCGTCGGCCACCGCGGCGGCCACCAGCGGGGCCGGCAGCGTGCCGGCGAACTTGTCCGGACAGAGCAGTACACGCATGCCTGGCAGTGTGGCAGCCCACACCGGCACGGGCGGCGGGCCGGTCACGCTGTGGGACCATGGAGGGCGTGACGTCGACCTGGGTTGAGCCCTCAAACACCGCCACTGCGCTGCTGCTCCTCGGCCGCGGCAGCGACCCCGCCACGGAACGTGGCGTGGAGTGTCCGGGCGATCTGCCGGCACCGAGCGACCCCGACCTGGTGGCCCGCGCGACGGCGGCCAAGGCCGCGCTCGGCGACCGGGTCTTCGTGCTGGGTCACCACTACCAGCGCGACGAGGTGATCCAGTTCGCCGATGTGACCGGCGACTCGTTCAAGCTGGCCCGGGAGGCCGCCGCTCGACCCCAGGCGGAGTACATCGTCTTCTGCGGCGTGCACTTCATGGCCGAGAGCGCGGACATCCTCACCTCCGACGCGCAGCGGGTCGTGCTGCCGGACCTGGCCGCCGGCTGCTCGATGGCGGACATGGCCGCGCTGCCGCAGGTGGAGAACGCCTGGGACGTGCTCACCGAGCTGGGCCTCGCGGAGCGGACCGTCCCGGTCACCTACATGAACTCCTCGGCGGACATCAAGGGCTTCGTCGGACGCAACGGCGGCGTGGTCTGCACCTCGTCGAACGCGAAGCGGGCCCTGGAGTGGGCGTACCAGCAGGGCGAGAAGGTGCTCTTCCTGCCCGACCAGCACCTGGGGCGCAACACCGCCGTGTTGGAGATGGGTTTTTCCCTGGACGACTGCGTGCTCTACGACCCGCACAAGCCGAACGGCGGGCTCACCGCGGAGCAGCTGCGCGACGCGAAGATGATCCTCTGGCGCGGCCACTGCTCGGTGCACGGGCGGTTCACCCTGGACAGCGTGAACGACGTGCGGGAGCGGGTGCCGGGCGTGAACGTGCTGGTGCACCCGGAGTGCCGGCACGAGGTGGTGCGGGCCGCCGACCAGGTCGGGTCGACGGAGTACATCATCAGGACCATCGAGGCGGCTCCGGCCGGCTCCGCGTGGGCCGTCGGCACCGAGCTGAACCTGGTCCGCCGGCTCGCGCTGGCCCACCCGGACAAGCAGATCATGTTCCTGGACCGCGCCGTCTGCTACTGCTCGACGATGAACCGGATCGATCTGCCGCACCTGGTCTGGGCGCTGGAGGAGCTGGTCGCCGGGCGGGTGGTCAACCAGATCACGGTCGACGCCGACACCGCGCACCACGCCCGGGTGGCGCTGGACCAGATGCTCGCGCTGCCCGGCGCCTGACCCGCCATGGCGTCACCCTGAGTGACAGCTGGGGTACGCGAAAGTGCCGGATCACCGATAAATGCCCTCCAAGGCGGTGTGACCGGATCCATTCTCATCACGGAGGGCTATGCTGCCGGGCGACAACACACGCGGGCGCGGGCGTTTGGGCGCGACTGCGGCCCGGGTAGCGAACCCGGTGGTGTCCACTCATCGAAACGGCAGCACGCACGCGCTGGAGGTTGCGTTGACCGACGACGTCCTGGTCGTACACGGAGGCACGCCGCTGCAAGGGCGGATCCGTGTACGCGGCGCGAAGAACCTGGTTTCCAAGGCGATGGTCGCCGCGCTGCTCGGCGACAGCCCGAGTCGGCTGTTCGACGTACCGAAGATCCGTGACGTCGAGGTGGTCCGGGGTCTGCTCGGGCTGCACGGCGTCAAGGTCACCGACGGCGACGAGGACGGCGAGCTGGTCTTCGACCCGGCGAACGTGGAGAGCGCCAGCACCGACCAGATCAACGTGCACGCCGGCTCCAGCCGGATCCCGATCCTGTTCTGCGGGCCGCTGCTGCACCGTCTCGGGCACGCCTTCATTCCGGACCTCGGCGGCTGCCACATCGGGCCGCGGCCGATCGACTTCCACCTGCAGGCGCTGCGGGAGTTCGGTGCCACCGTCGACAAGACCCCCGAAGGGCTGCACCTGTCCGCGCCGAACGGGCTGCACGGCACCAAGTTCGCGCTGCCCTACCCGAGCGTGGGCGCGACCGAGCAGGTGCTGCTCACCGCGGTGATGGCCGAGGGCGTCACCGAGCTGCGCAACGCGGCCGTGGAGCCGGAGATCATCGACCTGATCTGCGTCCTGCAGAAGATGGGCGCGATCATCAAGGTGCACACCGACCGGGTGATCGAGATCCAGGGCGTGCCGAGGCTGCACGGTTACACCCACCGACCGATCCCCGACCGGATCGAGGCGGCGAGCTGGGCCGCAGCGGCCCTGGCCACCCGGGGCCACGTCGAGGTGCTCGGCGCCGAGCAGGCCGACATGATGACCTTCCTGAACGTCTTCCGCTCGGTCGGCGGCGAGTACGAGGTCACCGACACCCGTCCGCCCCGGCCCGGGCAGCCGGGCCAGGAGGGCGGCATCCGCTTCTGGCACCCGGGCGGCGAGCTGCAGGCCACCGCGCTGGAGACCGACGTGCACCCGGGCTTCATGACCGACTGGCAGCAGCCGCTGGTGGTGGCCCTGACCCAGGCGCGCGGCCTGTCCATCGTCCACGAGACGGTCTACGAGCAGCGGCTCGGCTACACCGAGGCGCTGAACTCGATGGGCGCGAACATCCAGGTCTACCGGGACTGCCTGGGCGGCACCCCGTGCCGCTTCGGCCGGCGCAACTTCAAGCACTCCGCGGTGATCGCCGGACCGAGCAAACTGCACGCCGCCGACCTGGTCATCCCGGACCTGCGGGCCGGCTTCAGCCACCTGATCGCCGCGCTGGCGGCCGAGGGCACCTCCCGGGTCTACGGCGTCGACCTGATCAACCGGGGCTACGAGGACTTCGAGGCCAAGCTCGCCGACCTGGGCGCGCAGGTCGAACGGCCGTAGCCGGCCGACGACGGCGTACCGGCCCAGCCCGCCGCGCGTCCACCGCACCGCGATGTGCAGCGGACGCGCGGCGTTGGCTACCCTTGCCGCGTGCCGTCGCTGTTTCGTCGCAAGTCCGCCGACCTCGCCGATCCCGCCACCGAGCCGTTGACCCCGGCTCAGGAGGAGGCGACCGAGGCGTCCCGTTCCCGTGCCTACACCCCCGCCAAGGGACGGGAGACGCCGAAGCGACCCGTGACCGGTCGTCGACCGGCCGGCGCGACGAAGCCGCTGAGCAAGGACGAGGCGAAGGCGCTGCGCAGGCAGCGACGCGCCGAGGCGGCCGCGGAGTTCCGGCGTGAGGGAGGCCCGCGCGACCGCGGTCCGGAGCGGCTGCTGGCGCGCAACGTGGTCGACTCGCGGCGCACCGTCGGCACCTGGTTCTTCGGCGGCGCACTGGTGGTGCTGATCGGCTCGAACCAGGCGATGCCGCCGGTGATCCGGCTGGCCTCCAACCTGCTCTGGGGCGCACTGGCCCTGGGCGTGGTGATCGACTCCGTGCTCATCTCACGCCGGATCAAGAAGCTGGTCCGTGAGCGCTTCCCGAACTCGACCCAGCGGATGGGCTCGCTGTACGTCTACGCGATCATGCGGTCGATCACCTTCCGTAAGCTGCGTACGCCGGAGCCGCGGGTCGCCATCGGCGACAAGATCTGACGCGAATCAGGCACACCAGGCTCGCGTCAGCGCGTTGGTGCGGGCCACCGCGAGCACGACCAGCACGAACGCCGCTCACCGCCAAGTCGGCGGCACCGCGACCGGCCGAGCTTCCTGGCCGCCGAGGAGCCGTTCAGTCCGTCCCGGGCACCCGGCGACGGGTGACTGACGGTGAGTGCAGGATCGTCGGAAGTCCGATACCGGCATAGAGACAAATGTCCGGATCAATAGGATAACGTTTGGGTCGACGATGGTGCCGTAGTGGCGGTGACCGAGCCCGCGCCGCTACCCTCCATGCGCAGCCATTCGGTGCCCGGACGAGCGATTTTGCCGGCCCCCGGGTTGCCCAGCGCGACCATTTCCGACGAGGTGACATCGCCGTGAGCGAGCGGACGCGAGCCGACCACCGGGGCGCGACCGTGAGCGAGCGGGCGCCGGCCCTGGGTTTCGCCACGGGCCGGACCGGAAGGTCAGGTCGGCACGGGTCCGCCGAGCAGGCGCAGGGTCTCCGGGTCGCGACCGGCGGCGCCGACCCGCGACGTTCCGGCCGCAGCGACAGGTCCGGCGGATGAGTCGCGGCTACGCCGATCGGTGGCACGATCCTGCCGAGCCGTCCTGGGCCGCCGAGCCGACCAGCGAATGGCAGCCGCAGTTCCCTGGCCAGCGCTACCCGGGTGACATCGGCGTCGAGCACCAACCGCCGCCCGCGCGAGGCCGAGCGAGCGCCGTCGGGCGCGCCGAGGTACCCCCGCTCGCGCCGACCAGGCCGGACGGCACGTACGTGGGCCGGTCCTGGGACGAGGAACCGGACGGCTTGCCAGGCCGACACGATATGCCCGACCGGCGACACCCCGAGGGCCCGAACGGTTCGCGGCCGTACGAACGGTCGGTGCCGCCCGCCTCTCGACCGGAGCAGTCGCGCCCCGAGGGGCGGCGCTCGCCGTACGGCGAGTCCGCCCGGGGACGTGACGGTGTCGTCTGGTCGGACTTCGGATCGCAGGCCCCCGGTACGGACGCGCCCTTCCGCCGTGACCAGCGTGACCCCGACCGCCGCGACCCGGACCGGTACGCCGACCGCCGAGGCCCGGAGCGTTCCGTCGACCGCCGCGACCCACGCGACCCGGACCGGTACGCCGACCGCCGCGAACCCGACCGCCGCGACCCGGGGCGGCAGACCGACCGCCGCGACCCCGACCGGTACCCCGACCGCCGCGACCCGGACCGGTACGCGCGACGCGATCCGGAGCGGTACGCCCGGCGCGAACCCGACCGCCGCGACGGCCGGTACCCGCGACCCGATCCCGACCGGCGGGGCCAGCGCGAGCCCGACCCTCACGCGGGCCGATCACGCCGCCCCGAGCCGACCGGACGCGACGAGTACCGACGCGGGGCGCCGGTCTCCCCGGCCGCCCGCCTCGAGCCCGGTTGGGCACCGGAGGCGGACGAGGAGCTCCGTCGACCCGCCGCTGCGCAGCGACCGGTCGAGGGCGCCGATCGGCGGCCACCGGACGACGCCTCCCGCCGGCCCCGGTACCAGTGGAGTCAGCACCCCGGCCAGCCGACCCGCAACGACGGTCCGGTGGTGGACGGTTACCGCAACGATTTCGTGGTCGCGGACCCGGAGGCCGCCCCGTATCCGGACGGATACGTCGACGACGAACCGGTCCGCACCACGCCCGACGAGTGGGCCCCGCAGCGGGATCGCCCGGAGCCACCGACGCCGGACCAACAGGCGTACGGCGCACCGTCGCGCGGTGACCTGCCGTGGCCCGCGCCCGGACCGCTGCGGCCCAGCAGCGGACGGGACCACCGCGAGTACCAGCGGCCCACCCCGCCGCAGCAGGGTGCCGACCGCCCACGCGACGACGACCGGCGACCGAGCGGCGTCCCGCACGCGCCCGGCCCGGAGCGGTTCGTCGACCAGCCCGCCGCGACCCTGCCCGGCCCCGAACGGCCCGTCTCCGCGGTACCCGATCAGGACCCGCGCCGACGTCATCTGTCGGTGGTGCCGGACCGCCCCGTGTCGCCCGCACCGGACCAGGACCGTCCCGTCTCTCCGGCGGCCGGCCGGGCCCGGCCGGTCTCCCCCGCCCCGGAGCACCACCGGCCGGAGGTCGGCCGCCCGCACCGGGAACATCCCGCCGCCGGGGAGCGGCGGGAGACGCACCCACCGGGTCCGGATCGTGCTCCGACCGCCCGCCCCGACCGGGACCGGGCCGACCGCCCCGGCCAGCACCAGGACCGCCCCGCTGTCGCCTCGGGCGCCGACCGGGCACCGACCGGGGAAACGGTCCGCCCGGCACCACTGCACCAGCACGAGGTGCGCCCCGCTCCGTTGCACGAGCACCAGGTCCGTCCGGCTCCCCTGCACGACCAGCCGGTCGTCGCCACGCCACCGCCGACGCCGGCGCCCTCGGTCGCCGCCACGCCACCGGTCACCCCGCCTCCCGTCCGGCCCGTCTCCGCACCACCCACCCGGCCGCCGGTTTCCGCGCCACCGTCGCAACCACGGGTCACCGCGCCGCCACCGCACCGACCCGTCTCCGCACCACCCACCCCACCGCCAGCCCCAGCGCCCGTCGCCCACCGGCCCGTCTCCCCACCACCCACCCGGCCGCCGGTTTCCGCGTCACCGTCGCAACCACGGGTCACCGCGCCGCCACCGCACCGACCTGTCTCGACACCACCCACCCCACCGCCGGTCTCCCCCACGTCGGGACGGTCGCCCGGGGCGAGCGGCACCGACCAGGCGCCGGCCGGCCAACCGCCGGCAGCTCGACACGGTCGGACCGACAACGACCTGCGGGCGGCGCCGGCACCGGTCACCCGGCAGCCCACCCGGTACGTCCCGCCGGCACCCGAGCCGTCCACGCCCGCGCCCGCCCGACCGGCCTCCAATGGCCCGCAGAGCTGGTTCGGTCCCGCCACCGAGCCGGCCGTGCCGCCGGCCCCGGAGCGACCCGCGCCCTCCGCACCGCCACCACAGGAGCAGGTCGCGTTCGCGTCACCCGTCACGGAGTCGCTCGTCGAGCCGGTCCCGGGTCGGCCGGTGCCTCCCGACAAGGTCGACGTCCAGGGGCGGCCGGTATCGGCGTCACCCGTTTCGGCACCGCCGACATCCCCGCCGCCCGAACGGCCCGCCGCAACGCCACCGACGCCACCGGTCTCCGCCGGGCCACGGTACGGACCGCCGGTCTCCGCACCGCCGGTCTCCGCACCGCCGGTCTCCGCACCGCCGGTCTCCGCACCGCCGGTCTCCGCACCGCCGGTCTCCGCACCGCCGGAGTACGGTCCGGCGGTCTCCGCGCCACCCGCCGAGCCCGGCCTCGTCGCACCGGTCTCCGCGGTGCCGGCATCGGCACCACCGCTCTCCGCGCCGCCTCACGCCGGACCGTCGGACGACCTGGCTCACGCCGGACCGTCGGACGACCTGGCTCACGCCGGACCGTCGGACGACCTGGCTCACGCCGGACCGTCGGACGACCTGGCTCAGGCCGGCCACTCCGGACAGCCCGGTGACGCCATGGAGCCTCCCCCCGGCCGTGGCGAGCCCGGCGACCCGGTACCGCCCGGTGACGTGGCCGAGCCGGTCGAGGCACTGCTGTCCGCGTCGTCCGTGTCGGCTCCCCCGGCCGAGAGCGAGCAGGGGTTTGCGGACCCGGCCGACGGCGAGCCGGGCTCCAAGGATCCGGCCGACGGCGGGTCCGAGGACCGGCCCGACCGCGAGGAGGGATCCGAGGATCCGGGCGACGGCGAGCCGGTGCCGGAACCGCCGGCCGATCCCGAACAGGTGTTGGCGAGCTACCGCTGGCAGCTCGACCCGGTGACCCTGCGCGAGGTGGTGGACGACCCGGAGGAGTTGCGGAGCGTCCGGGAACGGCTCACCGAGAAGCTCGCCTCGGCCCTCGACAACCGTTCCCGGGCCCGGCTGCTGAGCCTGCGCGCGGTGGCCTCGCGGGTCCTCGGTGACCTGGACGATGCGCTGGACGACGGCCGGATGGCGTTGACCTACGCCGAGGCCACCGGGGAGTTGCGCCGGGCGGCGCTCGCCCAGGCCCGGCTGGCTCACGTGCTGCGCTGGCGCGGCGAGTTCGCCGAGGCCGACCGGTTGTTCGCGGAGGCCAACTCGGTCGAACTACCCGATCGGCTGCGGGCCGCCCTGCACGAACACTCCGCCCGCTGCTGCTACGACCAGGGCCGCCTGATCGAGGCCTGCCACCACTTCGAGCGCGCGCTGGACCTGCGCGGCGAGCAGGACGCCGAACTGCTGGCCCGGGTCCGGACCGGGTTGGACGCGGTGGCCACCCGAGCCGAGGAGAGCGGCTTCGGGCCGTACCCGCGAAGTTGGGACGAGGTGTTGGAGCGCGACCGTGCGCCGGTGCCGGCGCGCGACGGAGGCCAGGGTCTGTGGGGGTACGCGGACGCCGAGGGAGACATGGTGGTGCCCGCCCGGTACGCCGAGGCACAGCCGTTCCGGGACGGCCTGGCGTGGGTACGCGGACCGCAGACCGACCGGTGGTCGCTGATCGACCTGGCCGGCGAGACCGTGCTCCAGCCGACCTACCTGGCGGCTCGGCCGTTCTCCGACGGCCTGGCCTGGGTGGTGCGGGACGAAAGCGGTTGGCACGCCGTCGACACCACCGGCGAGGTGGCGGTACCGCCGGGTTTCGCCGAGGTACGGCCCTTCCACAAGGGTGTGGCGGTGGTGCGCCGGGAGGGCTGGGGTGCCGTCGACCGAACCGGCCGGATCGTGGTGCCGACCCGCTACCACGGATTCCACACCGCCCTGGCCGACGGGCAGTACATCGACGGCTTCACCGAGGAGGGGCTGGCCGTGGTGGACCTGGCGGGCCGCAAGGGTGTGGTCGACCGGGGCGGTCAGGTGATCGTCGCACCGGCGCACCCGGTGTTGCTGATCCACCCGGTCGCCTTCCTGGCCACCAACAGTGCCGGAAACTGGGGTGCGCTGGACCGGCGCGGTGAATCGTTGATCGGTCCGATGTTCCATCACCCGGCCGCGGTGATCGCCGAGATCGAAGGGCTGCTCACCGACGCCAACCCGGTGCTCTGAGGACGCGCCCGACCGGGCCGCCAGCGCTCCACCACCGGCATCGGCTGGTCACCGCCGTAGTCCGTGTGAGATCAGGCCGGCACAGCCGACCGCGCCGACGATGACCGGCTTCGGTGCCTCCGGGCCTGCCCGGTCTTGGGTCCCATCCGGCACGGGCTGGTGCTCACGGCACGGGCCGGCGGGCCGGTTGGGCGGTCGGGGCGGTCGACTGCTGGCCCGGCGGCGGTCCCAGCAGCTCGATGCCGTGCCGCGCGGAGGCGTGCCCGAGAGCGGCCGGATCGATCGGTGCCGGGTCCGGCAGCCGCCGCTCGGTCGCCGGCACCCCGACTTCGGCGACGTACCCCTCGAAGCCGGCGGGGGTGGTCAGTTGCAGCACCCGCAGCGGTTCGTCCGGACCCACCACGAAGGTGTGCGGCCTGCCCACGGGAAGCAGCACGAAATCGCCGGGACCGGCGGCGAGCACCGCGTCGTCGCAGTAGAACGTCGCGGTCCCGGAGAGCAGGTAGAACATCTCGTCCTCGACCTGGTGCCGGTGCAGGGGCGGGGCGAAGCCGGGTGGGTTGACGAACTCGACCGCGGTGAGCCGCCCGCCGGTCTGCGCACCGGTCGCCTTGACGGTGACCAGGTTGCCGAGGAACCAGAAAGCCTCCCCCTCATCGGGCCGGCGTACGAACGGGTGGACGGACACGGTGCCTCCCAGGGGTCGGCCGAACTTCGACAGACGTCGCACTATTGGATAGCCGGCTGCTATTCGATAGCCGACGGTTTAGTGAATACATTGCTAGTATGACGACGTCATGGGTGAAGTCAAGGACGGAAGACCGACCAGGCCGTACCGCTCCCGGATCCGCGAGGAGAACGCCCGCCGGACCCGGCAGGCGGTGGTCGCCGCTGCGACCGACCTGTTCGTGAACCGGGGCTACACGGCGACCTCGCTTGCCGACGTGGCAGCGGCGGCCGGGGTGGCCCGACCGACCGTGTTCGCCGCATTCGGCTCCAAGGCGGCCCTGCTGCGCCAGGTCCTCGACGAGGCACTCGCCGGCGACGACGAACCGGTGCCGGTGGCGCAACGCCCCTGGTACCGACCGGTCTGGGAGGCCACCACTCCGGGTGCGGTCCTCGACGCGTACGCCGAGGTGTGCACCCTGATCGGCGCGCGGACCACCCGAGTGTTCGAGACCGTCCGGCGCGCCGCCGACGGCAGCCCCGAGGTGGCCGAGATCTGGCAGACACTGCTGCGCAACCGACGGATCGGCGCCGGGACGGTGGTCGAGCGGGTGTGTGCCCTGGGCGCGGGGCTGCCCGAGGGCGCCGACGTGGAGGCCGCCGTCGACAAGGTGTGGTTCTACAACGACCCGGCGCACTACGGAGCGCTGGTGCTGGAGCGCGGCTGGACCGAGGACGCCTTCCGGGACTGGCTCGGCCGGACCATGCGATACGCCCTGCTGGCGGGCTGAGCGGGCCGGCCAGGGGCGGGCTAGGGTCGGACCATGGAATTCCGACACCTGGGCCGCTCCGGCCTGATGGTCAGTGAGATCTCGTACGGCAACTGGATCACCCACGGTTCGCAGGTCGAGGAGGAAGCGGCGTTCGCCTGCGTGCGAGCCGCCCTCGACGCCGGCATCACCACCTTCGACACCGCCGACGTGTACGCCGGCACCCGCGCCGAGGACGTGCTCGGCCGGGCGCTCCAGCAGGAGCGGCGCGAGGGTCTGGAGATCTTCACCAAGGTGTACTGGCCCACCGGGCCGGGTCGCAACGACCGGGGCCTGTCCCGCAAGCACATCATGGAGTCGATCAACGGGTCGCTGCGCCGGCTCCGGACCGACTACGTGGACCTCTACCAGGCCCACCGGTACGACTACAGCACTCCGCTGGAGGAGACGATGGAGGCGTTCGCCGACGTCGTGCACTCCGGCAAGGCGCACTACATCGGCGTATCCGAGTGGAAGGCGTCGCAGATCCGTGAGGCGCACAGCCTCGCCCGGGAGCTGCGCATCCCGCTGGTGTCCAGCCAGCCGCAGTACTCCATGCTCTGGCGGGTCATCGAAGCCGAGGTCATCCCCACCAGCGAGGAGCTGGGCATCGGGCAGATCGTCTGGTCCCCGATGGCGCAGGGCGTGCTCTCCGGCAAGTACCTTCCCGGCCAGCCGCCGCCGTCCGGCTCCCGGGCCACCGACGAGAAGTCCGGCGCGGGCTTCATCGCCAAGTGGCTGACCGACGACGTGCTGACCCGGGTGCAGCAGCTCAAGCCGCTGGCCGACCAGGCCGGGCTGAGCATGGCCCAGCTGGCCATCGCCTGGGTGCTGCAGAACCCCAACGTGTCGTCGGCCATCATCGGGGCGTCGCGCCCCGAGCAGGTGCACGACAACGTCAAGGCGGCCGGCGTGAAGCTCGACGCCGGCCTGCTCAAGGCGATCGATGAGATCGTCGACCCGGTGACCGAGCGGGACCCCGCGCGTACCGAGTCGCCGGCCGAGCGGCCCTGACCCGGCCCCGTCCGGCCGGCGTGCCGTACGCCGGCCGGGCGGGTGGGGCGCGTACCTCGGTCAGGTCCGCCAGAAGCGGATCAGCTCCAGACCGGTGGCGTACAGCCACGGTGGCAGGCCGAGCACGTCGGCGATCGCGAAGACGGCGGTGAAGAACCAGCCGCCGATGGTCGGGTTCCACAGCAACGCGAAGAGCAGGATGAAACCGTACGGCGCGAACAGGTCGTACATCCGCCGGTACTGCGGGGACAACCACGGTTGGATCATGTTCCCGCCGTCGAGCCCCGGCACCGGCAACAGGTTGAGCAGGCTCGCGGTGAGCTGAAGGAAGGCCAGCAGCGCGACGGCCGCCCAGAACTCCACCGGCCCGCCGCCACCCGCGCCCAGCCGCAGCACCGCCACCAGCACGAGCGCGAACAGCACGTTGGTGGCGGGACCGGCGAGGCTGACCAGGGTGTGCCGCAGCCGCCCCGGAATGACGTGCCGGTCCACCCAGACCGCGCCGCCCGGTAGGCCGATGCCGCCGAGCAGCACCACGACCACCGGCAGCGCGACGGACAACAGCGGGTGGCTGTACTTCAGCGGGTTCAGCGTCAGGTAGCCGCGGTGGGCCACCCCCCGGTCGCCGCTGCGGTACGCGACCACGGCGTGGGCGTACTCGTGCAGGCAGAGCGAGACCAGCCAGCCGGAGACGACGAAGCCGAACGCGGTGAACCGGACGTTGCCGATGCCGTGCCAGGTCAACACGGCGCAGGTCACCAGCAACGCGACCAGGGCCAGGAACACCGGGCTGAGCCGGAAGGCCGCCCGGGGCACCCCGAGCACCAGCGGCTCGGAGTCCCGCGGAGTCATCACTCCGCCGTGGGCAGCAGGCTCATCCGGTACTCCACCCGATCGTCTTCGAGGAGCGCGACCGAGGTGACGCCGGACGCCGCGAGATCCCGCCAGGTCTGACCGATCCAGGACTCGGCATCCGCCTGGCTGCCGAACGACTCGGCCGGCCCGTCGACCGACTCGCCGTTCGCACCCTCGTACCGCCAGCTCCACGCCATGTGCGCGTCTCCCCTCGCCGCTGATGTCCCGTGGGACGGACCTTCGCCAGCGTAGTCGTACCGCACGTCCGGCGACCGGGCCACGGGCGTCGATCGAGGACCGGCACCGGGCGGCGCGCCGGTTGCGGGTCGCACCCTTCGGACACCGCGACTGACCCTGCCGTGGCGGGGTAAGTCCTTGGTGACCCCGACGCACAGGAGGCGACGATGACGACACCGATCCCCGAGATGGACACGGCGGACCTGCGCGACATGGCGGTACGCGGCGGAATCGAAGGGGCGCGGGAGATGGACCGGGAGGAACTGGTCGACGCCCTGCAGGCCCGTCCCGGGGAGGGCGCCTGGCAGGAGGACCCGAAGCCGGCCGACGTCAACCCCAACGACTTCATGTACCAGTCCCCCGACGGGCGCTGACCCGCACCGCCGCGCGGGTGCCCGGGTGCCGCACCTGCGGTGCCCCGGCCACCCGCCTGGCCGTAAGGTACGCAGCATGTCCCTAGACGGGTGGAACACGCTTCTGGTCCTCGGTGGCATCCGGTCCGGCAAGTCGCAGTTCGCCGAGTCGCTGGTCGCCGACGCGGCCACGGTCCGCTACGTGGCCACCGCCGGCGACGCGGGCGACGACCCCGAGTGGGCCGCCCGTCTCGCCGCGCACCGCGCCCGCCGGCCGGCGACCTGGAGCACCGAGGAAACGGCGGCCGACCCGCGCCGGCTCGCCGACGTGATCTCCACCGCCCGGCCGGAGGAGACACTGCTCGTCGACGACCTCGGCGGGTGGGTGACCGTGCTGCTCGACCCGACCCACCAGCCGGCCGACGACATCGCCACCATCGACGAACTGGCCGCGGCGGTGCGCTCCTGCGCCGCGCGGCTGGTGCTGGTCAGCCCCGAGGTGGGTCTCTCCCTGGTGCCCACCACACCGCTGGGCCGGGCGTTCACCGACGCCCTCGGCGCGGTCAACCGCGCCGTCGCGGACGCCTGCGACGCGGTCGTCCTGGTGGTTGCCGGTCAGCCGTGCCGGTTGAAGCCCGCCACGGTTCAGCCCACACCCGTCGCCGGGGCGCCGGTGGCTCCCGCGGCCGCGCCCGCCCGGCCGGCCGCCGGGGCGGCGGTGCCCGCCCAGGCCGGCCCGGCCGGCGAGCTGTCGGTCGACTCCGGCGCTCCGGCGCTGCCCGGTTCGCCGCCGGTGACCACCCCGCAGGTACCGGCCGACTCCGCCGCCGACAGCGGCGGCACCGGCTGGACGGCAGCGACCATGGCCCTCCCGGTGGCCGCGTCCGGCCTGGTCATCCAGTCCGGCATGGAACTGCCCATGCCCGACGAGTACGCCGGCCCGCAGGCGGTCGACCGGTTGGCGACCCTGGACGTGCCGGGCACCGGGTTCGGCGTGCTGGAGCAGGTGGTCTCGTTCGCCGCCGCCACCCAGGGCACCCCCACCCCCGGACCGTGGCGGTCGGTGCGGGTGCTGCTGGTGCACGGCGACCACGCCGGTGGTGTCGCCGCCGGCACGGTGGCCGGTGAGTCGGCCCGGCGGGCCGAGCAGGCCCGCGCCGGGCAGGGCGTACTCGCCCGGCTGGCCGCCGAGAGCGGAGCGGGCCTGCAGGTGGTGGACGCCCCCGCCGCCGCGCCCATCGAGCACGGCCCGGCGCTGAGCGCCGAGCAGGTGGAGTCGGCCCTGCGCTACGGCTGGCGGCTGGCCGAGGAAGCGGCGGACGCCGGCGTACAACTGCTGGTGCTGGCCGCGTGCGGGGCCGGCACCGAGGCCACGGCCGCCGCGGTGCTGGCCGCGACCGCCGGCGCCGAACCACCCGCCGTGCTCGCCCGGGTGGTCACCGGGGGTGGCGAGATCGACGACGTGGCCTGGATGGCCCGCTGCGCCGCGGTCCGCGACGCGCTGCACCGCACCCGTCGTTCCGCCCGGGACGCCCGGGACGTGCTGGCCGAGCTGGGTGGCGGTGACCTCGCCGTCGCCACCGGCGTCCTGCTCGGTGCGACCGCCCGCCGTACCCCGGTGCTGCTGGACGGTCCCGTCGGGGTGGCCGCCGCGCTGGTCAGCCGTGACCTGGCCGGGCAGGCCCGGCACTGGTGCCTGCTGGCCGACGACGGCGGTCACCCGGCCGTCCGACTGGCCGCCGACGTGCTCGGCCTGGAGTCGCTGACGCAGCTGCGGCTCGGTCTCGGCGAGGGGGCGAACGCGCTCACCATCCTGCCGCTGCTGCGGTCGGCGCTGGCGCTGGCCGCCGCCCTGCCGGCCCGCCCCCAAACCGGCGACAGCGACGACGACGGCGAGCCGGATTCCGTCGAGGAGACGGAGCCTGACTTCCACGAGCCGGAGCCCGAGGGCCCCGGCCCCACCACCACCGGGCCGGCGGCCGAGCCGGCGGAGAGTTCCGCGGCACGTGCCGGCTGAGCCCCGCCTCGGCGACGGGGCGCGGCTGGCGCTGACCACCCTCACCATCCTGCCGCTGCGCGCCGGCCGGATCGACCGGGCCACGGCCGGTACGGCGATGACGCTCGCCCCGGCGGTGGGCGCAGTGCTCGGCGTGCCGCTGGCCGGGGTCCTGCTGCTGCTGGACGCGGTCACCGCGCCCCTGGTCGCCGCCGGGGTCACGGTCGCGGCGGCCGCCCTGCTCACCCGGGGCCTGCACCTCGACGGGCTGGCCGACACCGTGGACGCGCTCGGGTCGTACCGGCGCGGACCCGCCGCGCTGGAAATCATGAAGAAGCCCGACGTGGGGCCCTTCGGCGTGGTCGCCCTGGTGCTCGTCCTGCTGGTCCAGGTCGCGGCGCTGGCCGAGCTGGCCGGCCGGTCCGGCCCGGCGGTGTTCGTGGCGGTGCTGACGGCCGCGGCGGCCGGGCGGCTCGGGGTGACGCTGGCCTGCCGGCGAGGTGTGCCGGCGGCCCGACCGGACGGGCTGGGCGCGCTGGTCGCCGGCAGCGTCGGCCCGGTCGCGCTGGCCGCCGCCACGGCCGCCGTCGCGCTGCTGGCGGTCGCGGCGGTGCCGCACCGGCCGTGGCAGGGCCCGGTGGTCGTCCTGGTGGCACTCGCCGTCGCGGCCGGGCTGCTACGTCATGTGGTACGCCGGCTCGGCGGGATCACCGGTGACGTGCTCGGCGCGACCGTCGAGCTGGTCACCACGCTCGTCTACCTGGGACTGGTGCTGTCCGGCTGAGCCGGCCGGTCGGCGCCGGGTAGCGTACCTGCGACGACAGCACCGGCGCGGCCACCCGGGGGACGACATGCTCATCACCGACGATTTCCTGCCCGTACCGGTTCCGGAATCACTCAGCGCGACCTACCTGGTGCCGACGGCGGGACTGCCGTCGGTGACGGCGCGCACGGCCGTACAGGGGCTGGCCGGTCGGCTCGCCGAGCCGGTGTACGGGCTGGCCCGGCAGATGTTGGACAGTCCGCTGATGAGCGTGGACGTCCGGCCCGTCAGCGAGTTCCCCGAACTGCCTCCGGATCTGCTCACCGCCTTCGGGGCCAGCGAGGAACAGCTGGACCGGCTGGCCGCCGCGACCCATCTGGTGGTGGTGCAGGCGGAGTACCGGCCGGGCTGGCCACCCGCCCACGAGTGGGCCGCCCGGGCGGTGGCCGCGGCGGTCGCCGAGACGGTGGGCGGCGACGTGGTGGACGTCTTCGGCCTGCAGTTCCTCGAGCCGGCCGCGGCACTGCGCTCGCTGCCCGACGCCGAGGGCCGGGTCCGGCTGGTCGACTGGGTGCTGGTGCCCTACTCGTCGGATGCCGAGGGGCTCTGGTTCACCACCAAGGGGCTGCGCCGTTTCGGCCTGCTGGAGTTGCAGACCCAGGGGGTGCCCGACCATCTCACCCGGGCATGGGGCGCGGTGATGACCGGCGCCGCCCGGCGGTTGCTGCGGGACTGGACCGACGGACTGGCCGGCGAGGAGGTCCCGGCGTTCGTGCAGCTACCGGTGCTGGCCACGGTGACCGGGCACGACATCGCGGTGGCGTACGGCAATCCGGAACAGCACGGGGCCACCGCGCCGGTGCTGCTGCGCCTGGAGCTGGACCCGGCCACCGACCCGGACGCCGACTCCTTCCTCAGCCTGCGGCCCCCGGCGGGGCATCCCGGGCCGGCCGGGCGTTACTTCGCCAACGCCTGCGCAACCCTCTTCTCCGGCATCCAGCCCGACGTGCGCTACGCCCGGTCGGGTGACGCGATGAGCCGCGCGATCGCCACCGCCCGCGCCGCGCTGGGTGACATCCGGGCCCGGTTCCGCGGCGGGCAGCTGCCGCCCGAGACGCAGCTGGTGGTCAAGTACGGGCTGCCGGGCGACGACGGGCCGGAGTACGTCTGGGCCGGGGTGACCTCCTGGGACTCACCGGAGCGGATCGTCGGTGCCAGCGCCAGCGACGCCAACACCGACCCCACCGTGCGGATCGGCTCCCCCGTCGTCGTGGAGGTCACCGACGTCGTCGACTGGGCCGTCCTGGACGGCAGCGGCGTCATCGAGGGCGGCTGGACCCAGGCCGTCCTCGACGCCGGCGAACCCCCCACCCCCTGACCCCCCACCCGCCCCCGCTCCCCGCCCCCGTCCCCGTTGATCATGAAGTTGTTGTCCGGCCCACACGGCGTGTCGGGTAACAACTTCATGATCAACCGGAGGTGGGAGGTGGGAGGGAGGGTGGGTTATTTGACGGAGGGGTTGAGGAAGGGGGGGCGGGTCAGGCGGACGGGGGTGCGGCGGTTGCGGATGTCGACGTGCAGCTCGGCGCCGTCGGAGAGGGCGGGGGCGGTGTCGATCAGCGCGAGGGCGATGCCCTGCTTCAGGGTCGGGCTGAAGGTGCCGCTGGTCACGGTGCCGACCCGCGCGTCGCCCGCGTACACCGCCATGCCGGGCCGGGGAATGCCCCGATCGACGGCGGCCAGGCCACGCAGGGTACGCGCCGGGCCGGCGGACTTCTCCGCGAGCAGCGCGTCCCGGCCCCAGAAGGCCGGCTTGTCCCAGCCGACCGCCCAGCCCGAGCGGGCCTGCACCGGCGTGATCTCCAGGGAGAGGTCCTGCCCGTGCAGCGGGTACCCCATCTCGGTGCGCAGCGTGTCCCGGGCGGCCAGCCCACAGGCCTGCGGGGCCGGCTCGGCGGCGAACAACGCGTCCCAGACCGCGACCGCGTCGTCGGCCGGAACGACCAGCTCGTAGCCCAGCTCGCCGGTGTAACCGGTACGGCACACGGTCAGCTCGACCGCACCGAGCGTCGCCGACGTGAAACTCATGTAGCCGTGCTCGGTGGGCAGGCCGAGCGCGCCGAGCAGCTCCGCCGACCGGGGCCCCTGCACCGCCAGTACGGCGTACCCCTCGTGTTCGTCGGTGACGGTGACCTGCGGCGGCGCGGCGGCGCGCAGCCGGCGGACCACCTCGGCGCTGTTCGCCGCGTTCGGGATGAGGAAAACATGATCGTCGGCGTGCAGATAGGCGATGATGTCGTCCACCACGCCACCGGTCGCCTCGTCGCAGCAGAGGGTGTACTGCGCCCGTCCCGGCCCGATGCGACCCAGGTCGTTGGTGAGGCAGGCGTTGACGAACTCCGCCGCTCCCGGCCCGGTCACCCGCACCTTGCCCAGGTGCGAGACATCGAACACACCCACCCCGGTACGCACGGCGGTGTGCTCCCGCAGCACCCCGCCGCCGGCGTACTCCAGCGGCATCTCCCAGCCACCGAACGGGGCGAACTTGGCGCCGAGCGCGGTGTGCCGCTCGCCCAGCGGAGAACGACGCAGCCGGGTCTCGGCGGCGTCGGTGGTCACGTCGGTCATGGGTGGCAACTTACCGGGACGCACCGGGCTGGTTAGCATCGGCGGGACCGCCGGATGACCCGGCGGGGCAGCAACGACGTCCGGCGGGTAAATCATCCGTCGGGAACTCCACCGCCGGTACGCCACCACGCGACCGGCCCGGCCCGCCCGGGAGCAGCCTCCGTGACATCGCCCAGCACCACCCTGAGCCTGGTCGACACCGACCCCGCCGAGCTCGCCGTCGACGCGATCGTGATCGGCGTGCACAGTACGACCGGCGACCAGGACGCCAGCGGCCTCGCCGGCACCCTGCTGCTCGCCAGCGGCGCCGAGAGCATCGCCGCCGCCTTCGACGGCAAGCTGACCGAGACGCTGGCGCTGCTCGGCGCGACCGGCGGCCCCGGTGAGGTGATCAAGTTGGCGACGCTGGGTACGGTCACCGCGCCGGTGCTCGCCGCCGTCGGCCTCGGTCCGGAGCCGAGTGGTGCGGCACCCGCCCCGGAGACCCTGCGTCGGGCGGCGGGAGCCGCCGTACGCGCCCTGGCCGGCGCGTCCCGCGTGGCGATGGCGCTGCCGCTGCCCGACGACGCCGACGCCGCCGACGCGGTGCGCGCGGTCGCCGAGGGCGCGCTGCTGGGCGGTTACCGCTTCGCCGGGTACAAGACCCGACCCCAGCCGAACCGCCGGGAGCCGGTCGCCGAGGTGCTGGTGGCCGTGCCGGACGCCGCGGACGAGACGGCGCAGGCGGAGGTGACCCGGGCGCGGACGGTGGCCGGCGCGGTCCGGCGTACCCGCGACTGGGTCAACACCGCCCCGAACGAGTTGCGCCCGCCGGCGTTCGCCGACTCCGTGGCCGAGGCCGCTCGGGCGGTCGGCCTCGACGTCGAGGTGCTCGACGAGGTCGCGCTGCGCGAGGGCGGGTACGGCGGCATCACCGCCGTCGGCCAGGGCTCGGAGGCCCCGCCGCGACTGGTCAAACTGACCTACACCCCGGCGGGTGGCGGCACCGGCAAGCGGGTCGCCCTGGTCGGCAAGGGCATCACCTTCGACACCGGCGGCATCTCGATCAAGCCGGCGCAGGGCATGTGGGAGATGAAGTCCGACATGGCCGGCGCGGCGGCGGTGGCGGCCACCATGCTGGCGGTGGCCGAGTTGAAGCCGTCGGTGGCGGTGACCGGGTACGTGCCGATGGCGGAGAACATGCCGTCGGGGACCTCGTACCGACCGGGCGACGTGATCACCATGTTCAACGGCAAGAAGGTGGAGGTGCTCAACACCGACGCCGAGGGCCGGATGATTCTCGGCGACGCGATGGCCCGGGCCTGCGCCGACGGCTGTGACTACCTCTTCGAGACCTCCACCCTCACCGGCGGCCAGGTCGTCTCGCTGGGCAAGCGGATCTCCGGCGTGATGGGCACGGCGGAGTTGTGCGAGCGGGTCCGCACCGCCGGTGACGCCGTCGGCGAGCCCGCCTGGCCGATGCCGCTGCCGGACGACGTGCGCAAGGGGATGGACTCCGACGTCGCCGACATCTCGCAGGTCAACGCGGGCATGGATCGGGCCGGTCACATGCTCCAGGGCGGTGTGTTCCTGCGCGAGTTCGTCACCGACGACGTCGCCTGGGCGCACATCGACGTCGCCGGTCCGGCGTACCACTCGGGCGAGGCGACCGGCTACTGGACCAAGGGCGGCACCGGCGTCCCGGTCCGCACCCTGCTGCACCTGATCGACGACGTCGCCGCCAACGGCTGACGGGTAAGGAAGGGCCCCTTGTTAACGCCTGGCGTGGTGCAGGGGGCCCTTCCTAACACTCAGTACAGCTCGGGGCGGCGCTTGCGGCGTTCGTTGTAGTCGCGCATGCGTTGCGGGTAACCCATCAGCGCCACGTCGTAGATCGGGATGCTCAGCCGGTACGCGAAACGTCGCGCACCGTCCGGTCCGTCGATCCGACGCCGGGTCCACTCGCCGTCGTCGGCGATCAGGATGACGGTGGTCTCGGTGACCGTGGTGCGGGGCTCGATGTACGCCTCGACGCCCTTACGGGTGCGGACGAAGTTCTCAAGGTGCTCCAGATCGGCACGATTGGCCGTACGGTCAGGATCGGCCGCACGTGCCCGCTTGCGTCGCCGGAACAGTCCCACCGAGCAGTCTCCCCAGTCGTGGCGTCATCGAAGGCAGCAAACCCTTTTCAACCTCCCCTCACGGCCCTCGGATTGCAAGGACGGACGCGGTGCGCGAACTCCGCGCGGTTCAGGTTGAAAAGGATTCGGTGCCAAGGGTACGTGGCCCCAACGTGTCGTTGGGCACCTCGGTACGCGGGTGCGGCGCGGTGGTGACAAGATGGCCGAGGTGGGGTGTGTCCGTGTTACCCCGCCGTGACCCCCGATGCAGCGACGCGACCTGGGAGTTGGACGTGAGCGAGCCGAACGACGCAACCTTCGACATCGTCATCCTCGGAGGTGGTAGCGGCGGTTACGCGACCGCCCTGCGCGCCGCCCAGCTGGGCCTGAACGTCGCGCTGGTGGAGAAGGGCAAGCTGGGCGGCACCTGCCTGCACAACGGCTGCATCCCGACCAAGGCGCTGTTGCACGCCGCCGAGATCGCCGACCAGACCCGCGAGTCGGAGCAGTTCGGTGTGAAGGCCGAGCTGGTCGGCATCGACATGGCGGCGGTCAACTCGTACAAGGACGGGGTCATCTCGCGGCTCTACAAGGGCCTGCAGGGCCTGGTCGGCGGCGCCAAGAACATCACGTTCGTGGCCGGCGCCGGCAAGCTGGTCGCCCCGAACGCCGTCGAGGTGGACGGCAAGCGGTACACCGGCCGCAACGTGGTGCTGGCCTCCGGGTCGTACGCGAAGAGCCTGCCCGGCCTGGAGATCGACGGCGAGCGGGTCATCACCAGCGACCACGCGCTGACCCTGGACCGGGTTCCCGCCTCGGCGATCGTGCTCGGCGGCGGCGTGATCGGCGTCGAGTTCGCCAGCGTGTGGAAGTCCTTCGGGGTGGACGTGACGATCGTCGAGGCGCTGCCCCGGCTGGTCGCCGCCGAGGACGAGGAGTCGTCGAAGGCGCTGGAGCGGGCCTTCCGCAAGCGGAAGATCAACTTCAAGGTCGGCAAGCCGTTCGAGAAGGTCGAGAAGACCGACAACGGCGTCAAGGTGACCATCGCCGGCGGTGACACCGTCGAGGCCGAGCTGCTGCTGGTCGCCGTCGGCCGGGGCCCGAACACCGCCGACCTCGGTTACGAGGAGCAGGGCGTCAAGATGGACCGCGGGTACGTGCTGACCGACGAGCGGCTGCGCACCAACGTGCCGAACGTCTACGCCGTGGGCGACATCGTGCCCGGCCTCCAGCTCGCCCACCGCGGCTTCCAGCAGGGCATCTTCGTCGCCGAGGAGATTGCCGGCCAGAACCCGGCGGTGATCGACGAGGCGGGCATTCCCCGGGTCACCTACAGCGACCCGGAGCTGGCGTCGGTCGGTCTCACCGAGGCGAAGGCCAAGGAGCAGTACGGCGCTGACAAGATCAAGACCTACAACTACAACCTCGGCGGCAACGGCAAGAGCCAGATCCTCAAGACGGCCGGTTTCGTGAAGCTGGTGCGGGTCGAGGACGGTCCGGTGGTCGGCGTGCACATGGTCGGCGCGCGGGTCGGCGAGCTGGTCGGCGAGGCGCAGCTGATCTACAACTGGGAGGCGTACCCGGGCGAGGTGGCGCAGCTCGTGCACGCCCACCCGACGCAGAACGAGGCCCTCGGCGAGGCACACCTCGCACTCGCCGGCAAGCCGCTGCACGCACACGCCTGACCACGACGTACCCGCGGCGTCCGGCGACGGGCGACGCTCCCCCCACCAGGGAAATGAAGGAGTCTGGAGAACATGCCGGTATCGGTCACCATGCCCCGGCTCGGCGAGAGCGTCACCGAGGGCACCGTCACGCGCTGGCTCAAGCAGGAGGGTGACACCGTCGAGGTCGACGAGCCGTTGCTCGAGGTGTCCACCGACAAGGTCGACACCGAGATCCCGTCCCCGGCGGCCGGGGTGCTGACCCGGATCGTGGTGGGCGAGGACGAGACGGCCGAGGTCGGCAGCGAGCTGGCGGTGATCTCCGGCGAGGGTGAGTCGGCCGGAGCGGGCGGCGGCGAGGCCGCCGGTCAGCGGCAGGAGGCCCCCGCGGAGCAGGCCGCCGAGGCGGCCGAGGAGCCGCAGGCCGAGGCGGAGCAGCCGGCTGTCGAGGAGCCGGCCGAGCAGCCGGCGCAGGCTGCCCAGGCGCCGTCGGGCGAGGGCACCCCGGTGCAGATGCCGGCTCTGGGCGAGAGCGTCACCGAGGGTACGGTCACCCGCTGGCTCAAGCAGGTCGGCGAGACCGTCGAGGTGGACGAGCCGCTGCTGGAGGTCTCCACCGACAAGGTCGACACCGAGATCCCCTCGCCGGTCGCCGGTACCGTCCTGGAGATCAAGGTCGCCGAGGACGAGACGGCCGAGGTCGGCGCGACCCTGGCCGTGGTCGGTGCCGCCGGTGCCGCCCCGGCCGAGTCGAAGCCGGAGCCGAAGCCCGAGCCGCAGGCCGAGGCCCGGCCCGAGCCGAAGCCTGAGCCGAAGCCGGAGCCGCAGGTGTCCGAGCCGACGCCGGGCATGTCGTACAACGAGCCGGCCGCCGAGGCCGAGACCGCGCAGGAGCCGGTCAAGGCAGAGCAGGCGGCGCAGCCGGCGGCGGCGACCCCGCAGCGTACGGCGGCACCGTCCAACGGCGGCGAGCAGGCCGCCGGTTACGTGACCCCGCTGGTCCGCAAGTTGGCCAGCGAGCACAACGTGGACCTCGCCTCGGTCAACGGCACCGGGGTCGGCGGCCGGATCCGCAAGCAGGACGTCCTGGACGCGGCCGAGAAGGCCAAGGCAGCCAAGGCCGCTCCCGCCCCGGCGGCAGCACAGCCGGCGGCGGCCGGGGCCCCGGCCAAGCCGGCCGCCAAGCCGCAGCCGAGCGTCAAGCGCGGCACCACCGAGAAGCTGCCCCGCATCCGCGCGGCCATCGCCAAGCGGATGCTGTCGTCGCTGCACGAGATGGCGCAGCTGACCACCGTGGTCGAGGTGGACGTCACCAAGGTCGCCAAGCTCCGGGCGCAGGCCAAGGAGTCGTTCCAGCAGCGGCACGGCGTCAAGCTGTCGTTCCTGCCGTTCTTTGCCCTCGCGGCCATCGAGGCGCTCCAGGCGTACCCGATCGTCAACGCCAGCATGGACCTCGACGCCGGGACAATCACCTACCCGGACGCCGAGAACCTCGGCATCGCGGTGGACACCGAGCGGGGCCTGCTGGTGCCGGTCATCCACAACGCCGGTGACCTGAACCTGGGTGGCATCGCCAAGCGGGTCGCCGACCTGGCCGAGCGCACCCGGACCAACAAGATCAGCCCGGACGAGATCGCCGGCGCCACCTTCACGCTGACCAACACCGGCAGCCGTGGTGCGCTGTTCGACACCCCGATCGTGCCGTCGCCGCAGTCGGCGATGCTGGGTACGGGTGCCGTGGTCAAGCGTCCGGTCGTGGTGAACGACCCGGATCTGGGCGAGGTCATCGCGGTACGCCAGATGGTCTACCTGGCCCTGTCCTACGATCACCGGCTGATCGACGGCGCCGACGCGGCCCGCTTCCTGACCGCGGTCAAGGAGCGCCTGGAGGCCGGCAACTTCGAAGCCGAACTGGGTCTCTGACCCCAGCACGCGAGAAGGGTGCCCCGGTCCTCCGGACCGGGGCACCCTTCTCGCTCCCCCAGTACTCCCCCCAGCGCGTTGATCATGAAGTTGTTGTCGCCTGGGCCGCGTCGCGCGACAACAACCTCATGATCGACGAGGAGATCGCGGTCAGGGGGTGAGGGTGCGGGTGCTGAGCTCCCAGAGGTGTTGGGCGGACTCGGGGTCGAGGGCGTAGGCAGCCACACCGGTGCGGGTGCCGGGCTGGTTCGGGCCGGCCTGCTGGCAGTCCTCGAAGTAGCGCCCACCGACGCCGTCGAGCAGTGGTGAGGTGGCCACCAGGACCGAGGTGGCGGCACCCTGCTCGGGGGTCTTCCAGGCCGGCACGGTCGGGCCGCTCTGTGCGCGCAGCCGGGCCAGCTCCTCATCGGTCACGTACCGCTGAAGGTTGGTGCGGATCGCGCCGGGATGCAACGCGTTGACGAGGATGCCGTCGTCGACCCAGCGCCGGCTCGCCTCGACGGCGAAGAGGATGTTGGCGGTCTTGGACTGCCCGTACGCGGCCCACGGTTCGTACGCCCGGCGCTCGAAGTGGATGTCGTCGAAGACGACCGGCGAGCGCAGGTGCGCTGCCGAGCTGACCGAGACGACCCGGGCGCCCGGTGCGGCGGCGAGCGCCGGACGCAGCCCGGTGGCGAGCGCGAAGTGCCCGAGGTGGTTGGTGGCGAACTGCATCTCCCAGCCCTGCGGGGTACGCATCTCGGGCGAGGCCATGATCCCGGCGTTGTTGACCAGGATGTCCAACGGCCCGTCCCAGGTCGCCACGAACGCGGCCACCGAGGCCTGGTCGGCCAGGTCGAGTGGGGCCACGGTGATCCGGTCGTTGCCGGTCGTACCGGTGATCTCCGCCGCCGCCCGCTCCCCCTGCTCGCGCTTGCGGACGGCGAGGGTGACGTCGGCGCCGGCGGCCGCGAGCGCCCGCGCGGTCTCCACCCCGATGCCCGATCCGCCGCCGGTGACGACGGCCCGGCGACCGGTGAGGTCGACGCCCGCGACGACCTCCAGGGCGGTGGACTCCGCGGTGTACGGGGTGCTGACAGGTGTACCGATGGTCATGATCCATCCTTGTCTCAGCTGTGCGGCGGGTCTGCCCGCCACTACGATGAGAAGCGGAGGCTCCTCCGTTACCCAGGCTAACCGGAGGCACCTCCGCTTTGCCACCCGGGACGGAGACCGACTTTCAGGAGGACACGTGCCGGAGCAGGCATCCCGACCGTTGCGCGCCGACGCGTTGCGCAACCGACAGCGGCTGCTGGAGGCGGCCGTACGGGCGTTTTCCCAGGCCGGCGCGGAGGTAACGCTGGAGCAGATCGCGCGCGACGCCGGAGTGGGCATCGGCACGCTCTACCGGCACTTCCCCACCCGGGAGGCACTGGTGGAGGCCGCCTACCGCAACGAGTTGGAAAGGCTCTGCGACTCCGCGGCCGAACTGCTCGAACGGCTGCCTCCCGAGGCGGCGACCCGGGCCTGGATGGACCACTTCATCGAATACCTCGCCACCAAGCGGGAGATGGCCGACGCGCTGCGCCTGGTGATCGCCGCCGGGACCAACCCGTTCGCGCAGAGCCGGGACCGACTGCTCGCAGCCGTGGCCCGGCTGCTGACCGCGGGCGCCACCGCCGGCACGATCCGGTCGGACGTGGACCCGGCTGACGTCCTGGTCGGCCTCAACGGGGTCTCGCTCGCCGCTGGTGGACGAGAGCAACGTGACCAGGCCCGGCGCCTGCTCGACCTGCTGATGGACGGCCTGCGGTACCACCGGACGAACTGATCCGAAACGGGCACTACGCCCAGGTCGGCGCTGCGAGACTCAGGCCGTGGGCGACGTGGGCTGGCGGGGACGGCTCGGGCCGGCCGTCGGCATCGCACCCGGCACCCGGGTCGACAAGTTCGAGATTTTCTTCGACCTCGTCTTCGTCTTCTCGTTCTTCATCATCACCCGCGCCACCGCCGCCAACATCAACGGACGCCAGCTGCTGCACGCCGCGCTCGTGCTGGCCGTGCTCTGGTGGTGCTGGGTCGTACACACGGTGGTGGCCACCCGCATCCGGATCGGTGAGGGTTTCGTGCCGGTGCTGATGGTCGCCGGGATGGCCGCGCTGTTCTGCTTCGCCCTCGCCCTGCCGCAAGCGTTCATGGACCACAAGAACGAGGCCGGGCCGGTCGTGGTCGCGGTCAGCTACGTGGTCATCCGTGTCATCCACCTGGTCCTGTTCCTGCACGTCGTCCGCGACAACCCGGTGGAGCGCCGACAACTGCTCCGGTACGCCCCCGAACTGGCACTGAGCACCATGCTGCTGCTGGTGGCAGCACTGCTACCCACCCACATCGCCGACGCCGGTACCGCCGCCTTCGTCCGGGACGCGCTCTGGGTGACCGTGGTCGTGCTGCAATACGGCACCGGCCTGCTCGCCCGCACCTGGGGCTGGCAGGTGACCTCGGCGGAACACTGGACCGAACGCTACGACCTGATCCTGATCATCGCGCTCGGCGAATCGGTGATCTCCGTCGGCGTCGGCAGCAACCTGCTCGGCCAGGCACCGACCTGGCCCGGGGTGACCGCCGCCGTGCTCGGGATCTTCTTCACCGCCGCCCTCTGGTGGGTGCACTACGACCTGATCGGGCCGGCCGCCCGGATCGCCCTGCACGCCACCCTGGGCCGCGCCCGGGTGCTGATGGCCCGCGACGCCTACGCCTACCTCTACCTGCCGATGATCGCCGGGATCATCCTGTTCGCCCTCGGCGCCGAGGGCATCGTGCACGACGTCGCCGAGCCCGGCGTTCCGGTCACCGAGCCGGCCCACGGGCCGGACGTGCCGATGCTGTTCGGCGGGGTGTTCCTGTACCTGCTCGGGAACATGCTCTTCCAACTACGCACGCTGCACACCCTGAGCTGGACGCGGGTCGTCACGCTGGTCGTGCTCCTCGCCAGCATCCCGGTCGCCATGCCCATGCCCGGGCTGGCCGCTCTCGCTCTGCTCACCGCGATCTGCGTCGGCCTGGTCTTCGCCGAGGTCATCTTCATGGCCGAGGCCCGGCACACGCTGCGCGCCGTGGTCTTCGAGGAGCGCACCGCCCACGAGACCCACGAGGCCGCCTACCGCGCCCGCTGGCACGGCCAACCCCCGGGCACCACCTGAACCACGTTCCGGGCGGGTCGTAGCTTCCTCGCCTAACGTTAGGGCGTGGCAGAGCACGCGCCCGGGAGGTCACGCAGCGGGAGTTGCGCAAGGAGTTCGGGTTGATCATGCGAGGCATGGAACGCGGCGATTCCTTCATCATCACGCGCAACGGCACGCCGATCGGCAAGTTGATCCCGTTCCGGCGGCGCACCTACGTGCCACACGCCGAGGTGATGACGGCCTTCGCCACCGCGTCCGTACTCGACGTGGAGCTGTTCCGCCGCGAGCTTGACTCAGCAGTCGATCAGGACCTGTCCGGCCGTGACTGGTGATATGGACAACCGATCGCCGGCTCGGCCTGAGCCCTATGCCGGACATCCCCCGTCAACGGGACTCGAGAGGGCCCTGACTACCGGCATCCGTTAGATGGCGCGCAGTGCAGAAACTAGACCCAACATCCGAGGCGAGAGCTTGCGTGCCTGCTGGTTGGTCAGCTCTGCTCGATGACACGGGCGACGAACGTACGCCAAGCACCCGGTGTGAAGACCAGCGCCGGACCCGTCCGGTCCTTCGAGTCACGGACGCCGACGATGCCAGGAAGGTTGTCGGCGACCTCGACGCAGGAGCCACCGTTGTTGCCGCTCTTCGTGCTCTTGCGCCACCGCGCACCGGTCATGTCCATGATCCTGCCGCTTCCCTGATGAGGTCTAGGGATTGGGTCCGGGAGAGGGCTTCGCCCCTGATACGTTCCCACCTCCGGCTCAGCGTAGCAACGTCCGCAGGCTGCTTGAGGATCTGCGCGGGGGCCTGACTGTCCACATGCGCTACGTGCTCGCCGTCCGGCAACTCGGCGAGGATGAATCCCCCGCCGAGGCCCGGGTACATGCCGACATCCTTCGGCACGATGTGCACCTGCACCATGGGTAGGGTCGCGCATTGCGCAAGGTGTTCGGTCTGCTCGCGCATCAACGCCCGGTCGCCGTACGCCGACTGATAGAGCACGCCTTCGAAGATGACGGCAGTCAGCAGCGGCGGACGTTCCCGACGCAAGACGCCTTGACGTTCGATGCGAGAGGCGACCAGCTCGTCAATTTCGGCGGGAGTCAGTGCCTCCCCAGCGAGGGTTGCCCGTGCGTACGCCTCCGTTTGCAGCAGACCCGGCATCCAGGCGTGCTCGAACCATCGCAGCGCAACCGTCTCCCGCTCCCAGTCGACCCATTCCCGCAGCCATTGAGGCTCACGCCGCTTTAGGACATCGGGCCATAGGTCACCTACGTCCCGTCCAAGGATCGCTGCCACTTGCACACGTCGGCGTGGTTGCGGCACACGTCCCGGAGAGACCCATCGCGCTGCCGTCTTCGGATCAACACCGGTCTGAGCTGCAAGACTCTCCGCAGTCTCCCCAGCTTCAGTCATCGCAACTTGGAGTACGTGGTTCATCCCGCCTCCTACCTGGACGTCCCGGACCTCTCGGCACCATACATGAACGCTGTGTACTGATCCCATAGCTCTTAGCAGTGTTCCGGGAGGCGGCGTCAGCCGGTGGAGCCCCCATCGCCGGTCGCGCTGTCGGGGCCGCCTCTGGGCGAGCAACCGGGGCGGCCCCTTCCAGACTGCGAAGGAGTCGGTGATGCTGCTGCTCGGTGCCGTGATGCTGGGCTTTCTGGCCGGGTTGTTCGCCTTCAAGGTCAAGTCACGGTGGTGCCCGCGTTGCGGCGCGTCCACCGACGCCGTACCGCCGGGCGCGCGGCGGTGACCAATCCCGGCCGGCAGGAGCGGCGTGAGCTGCCGATCGGGCGGCGGGTCGCGCAACTGCGGGTCCGCCGGGGAATGAACCAGCAGGTCTTCGCCGACCGGATCGGCAAGTCGAAAAGCTGGGTCGACAAGGTCGAGCGCGGCGTACGACGACTCGACCGGCTCTCCGTGATCGAAACCGTCGCCCGGGTCCTCGGGGTCACTCCCGATCTCCTGGTCGACCGCCGGGCGCGCCAGCCGGCCGTCACCGAGGTCGCCGCCGCCGTGGAACGGGTACGCGAAGCGCTGGTCCGCTACGACACCTCCGGCGACTGCGCCGCGGACCTGGACCAGCAGGTTGCCTACGCGTACACCGCCTACCGGCACGCCCAGCACCCCCAGGTGCTGCGGATGCTGCCGGACCTGCTCACCACCGCCCGCCACACGCCGGCTCCCACTGTGGACCTGCTGGTACGGGTGTACCGCCTCACCGCTCAGGTTCTGGTCAAGCTCGGCGAGGCCGACCTGGCCTGGCTCGCCGCCGACCGCGCTATGACCACCGCCCACGGCGACCCGCGACGCACCGCCGCCGCCGTGATCCCCTTCGCTCAAGCCCTACGTGCCCAGCGACGGGGCCGACTGGCGTTGGCCGTGGCCACCACAGCACTGCGCAACCTCGACCCGGCACTGTCGTCCGACGCTCCACCGAAACACGCCGCTCTCGCGGGCACTCTGATGATCGAAGCCGCCCTCGCCGCCGCCAGCCACGGCGACGCCACCACCGCCGGCAACCTCACCGATCGGGCCGCCCACCTCGCCAAGGGGTACCCCGACGGCGACGGGTTCGGGCCGACCGCCGTGAACCTCGCTCGCGCCCTGGCCGCGACCATCCTCGGCGACCACGCACTCGCCGTCGCCATCCACCGGACGGCCACCCGCACCGACGGCTGGCACCGGCTCCCCGCCGAACACCGTGCCGCCCACCTCATCGACATGAGCCACACGTACCTGGCGCTTGGCGACCATCACGCCGCCGCGCGCATCCTCGTCACCGCCGACCAGATCGCTCCCGCCGAAACCCGCGCCCGCCCCACCGCCCGCGCCGCACTCACCACCGTCCTACGCGCCGGCCCCACCCCCGCCGACCTCACCCGCCTCGCCAACCACGCCGGCCTTACCTCATAAGGGGCAACGACACCAACCGGAGCAGCGATCACGTAGACACCCAACGACGCTTACGAAAGGTGTTCGGCGGCGAGTTCCTCTGCCTCGGCCACAAACTCGTCCAGCTCAACCGGGCTCAGGTTCGACTCAAGGAGAATCTGCCCGAGGACGAATATCTCGGCTCCCAGGATGGTCTCCGCAGAAATGTTGTCGATCAGTTCCGGTTCTCCGAGGGCCGCCCGGATGACACCCTCCGTCTCAAGGGCGGAGAGAGTGTCGCCCTGCTCGTACTGGGCACGAGCCGACGACACGAAAGCGGCCACATCGTTCGGGGTGGCGTCGTCTCCGAAGTGCCGGTGAACCGCGATGGCGAACGCAGCACCGATGACCCGCAGGCTGCCCCGCAGGCCATGCTGCCCAATATCGGCCGCCACAGCGTCGGCGGCATCCCAGTCAGCCCTGGCCAGAGCCCGAATCAAGTCACTCAGCGGGTTAACGTCCACGGTCGCTGAACCTCACTATCCGTTGCCTGATGACCGTCCCGATCCGATTCACCGCCACACCTGCGAGAACGGCGAGCACGGCGAGGTTTCCTGCGGCTTCCGGAGCATCTATCTTCGCCCTCGGCGACGCTGGTGGGACGGTAGGAGCGGTGGTCCCGGCCGAGTGTGTCCCGCTGGGCCCTTTTGGATCACGGAACGTGCTGATCGATCGCTGCATCGTATCGGTAGCCGTGCTGGCATGCTCCTGCACGTCATCCGCTCTCCGCGCAGAACGGATCAGATAGCCGCTCATCTTCGCGCGCTTCAAAGCGCGTCGGTCGCTGTCCGCCAAGAGGTCTTCGCCGGACGGTGGTCCGGATGCGGTGGCCTGCTGCGGCACCGCACCTGGGGCGATGACGTTCAGGTACGCGCCGACGTGTCGGGACGCTTCGCTGCTGAGCCGGGCGAGTCGGTGGGCCTTGTCGGCGCCGGTGCGGCTGTGGGTCACCGCCGCGCGCAGCGACGGATGGTCGGAGCCCGTGCCGACCATCGTGTATCGGGTGTGGGCCTCGGCGACGTCGGTGGCGGCCCGGGAGGCGCGTACCGCGAGCGCGTCCAGTTGGTCCATGGCGGACTTGAGTTGCGCGACGACCTGGGCGAGCAGGCCGCTCATCCCAGCACTTTCCGGTACGCGTTGCCGTTCTCCTGTGCCGCCGCGATGGTCCGCAGGGTCAGCTTCACCTCGCGTACCGCCTCGGCGATGGTTTTGCGCGCCTGTTCCGCCTCGGACCGCCGACTGTCGTGCAGGGTGGCGAGCACGAGCCCGGCAACCTCGTCCAGGGCCGTACCGACTCCCTCGATCGTGGTCCTGCCCTGGTCGAGTAGGTGGCTGGCTTCTCCGAGAGCCGCCTTGACCTCGCCGATGCTCACGGGTCAGCCGAGGACGCTGATGTACTGCCGGGCCGCCTGGGTGCTGCCCTGGAGGACGGTGGCCGCCTCGATCAGCCGCTGCTTGCTCTGCTCGGCACGGCTGATCGCCTCCGAGATCGCCGGATGCCCGGTGCCGGCGGCAACGGCACGCAGTCGGGAGAGCACCTGCTCGGTGCTCTCGATGGCGGCTCGGATCTGGTTCGTCGTCGCATTGCACTGCTCGGCTGCCTGGGCAAGTTCGGCCTTGACTTGCTCGATGCTGGCCATGCCGTCCTTCCGGTCCACTGCGCGGGATGCTGGCATCCTTCACGTTCGGTAGCGACGCAGACACTACCCAACGTGAATCCCCTTCCGCAGCCCTGCCGACAGAGCGGGGAGGGCCTCGCCTCCGTACGCGCCACCGCCACATCCACGTGAGCGCGCTTGACTTCGAGTGCGCTCTAAACGGGACGCTGGGCGGCATGACGATGACACGGAAACTGGGTCGCAGCGGGATCGAGGTCAGCGCCATCGGCATGGGGTGCTGGGCGATCGGCGGGCCGCTGTGGGGCGACGACGGGCAGCCGTACGGCTGGGGTGAGGTGGACGACGAGGAGTCGGTGCGGGCCGTGCACGCGGCGATCGAGCACGGGGTCACCCTCTTCGACACGGCCAGCAACTACGGTGCCGGGCACAGCGAGCGGGTGCTCGGCCGGGCGCTCGCCGGCCGACGGGACCGGGTGGTGATCGCCACCAAGTTCGGTTTCACCTCCGACGAGGCGACCCGCCGGGCCACCGGCACCGACCACCGTCCCGAGTATGCGGTGTCCAGCCTGGAAGGATCGCTGCGCCGGCTCGGCACCGACCACGTCGACCTGTTCCAGCTACACCTGAACGACCTGGACCCGGCACTCGCGCTCGACCTGGTCGACACGCTGGAGAGCATGGTCACCCAGGGCAAGATCCGGGCGTACGGGTGGAGCACCGACGACCCCGCCTCGGCCGCGGCCTTCGCACCGGCCGCCCCGCGCTGCACGGCCATCCAGCACGACCAGTCGGTGCTGCGGGACAACGCCGACATGCTGGCGGTCTGCGACAAGCACGACCTGGCAAGCATCAACCGGGGGCCGCTGGCGATGGGGCTGCTCACCACCGCCACCCGCACGCTCGGCGCGGATGACGTGCGGGGGCGGGCACCGGACTGGCTGGAGTGGTTCTCCGACGGCCGACCGGCACCGGAGTGGGCGCAGCGGGTGGCCCGGGTCCGCGCGGCACTGACCGCCGACGGTCGTACCCTCGCCCAGGGCGCGCTCGGTTGGCTGCTGGCTCGCAGCCCGCGTACGGTGCCAATTCCCGGCTTCCGGACGGTGGCGCAGGTCGAGGAGAACACCCGGGTGCTCAGCCTGGGGCCGCTGCCCGCCGACGCCTTTGCCGAGGTCGAGCGGCACCTGTCGGAGTTGCGTCCGGCCGGGTCCGCCACGCGGGCGTGACCGACTCGACGCGGCCGATTCGCCCCGCGTACCCGAAAATGTAGGGCATGCGGATCCTGATGGCCGGCGCGTCCGGCTTCCTCGGCACCCGGCTGGTCGACCTGCTCGTCGCCGACGGGCACCAGGTGACCCGGCTGGTACGACGGCCGCCGCGCGCCGCCGACGAGCGACGATGGTCGCCGTCGGCGGCGCAGTTGGACCCGGCGCTGGTCGCCGAGGCCGACGCGGTGGTCAACCTGGCCGGTGCCGGTGTCGGCGACCGGCGCTGGAACGACCGGTACCGGCAGCTGATCCGGTCCAGTCGGGTGGACACCACCAGCACCCTGGCCACCACCATCGCCGGCCTGCCGGCGGCGGACCGGCCGGAGGTGCTGCTGAACGCCTCGGCGATCGGCTGGTACGGCAACACCGGCGACCGGGTGGTCGAGGAGGACGCGCCGGCCGGCGAGGGTTTCCTCGCCGACGTGGCCCGGGTGTGGGAGGCGGCCACCCGGCCGGCCGAGGACGCCGGGGTACGGGTGGTGCGGCTGCGTACCGGGCTGCCGCTGCACCGTGACGGCGGGTTGCTCAAGCCGCAGCTGCTGCCGTTCAAGCTGGGCATCGCCGGCCGGCTGGGCAGCGGGCGGCAGTGGATCCCGTGGATCTCGATGACCGACTGGCTCAACGCCACCACGTTCCTGCTGGCCCGCGCCGACCTCGCCGGGCCGGTCAACGTGGTCGGTCCGGCTCCGGTCACCAACGCCGAGTTCACCCGCGAGCTGGCCCACCAGCTGAACCGCCCCGCGGTGATTCCGATCCCGGCGCTGGCCCTGAAGGTGGCCCTGGGTGGCTTCGCCCAGGAGGCCCTGACCAGCACCCGAGTCCTCCCCGGTGTGCTGAACCGCGCCCAGTTCACCTTCCGCCACCCCGACCTTCCCACCGCCCTCCACGCCGCCCTACACGACTGACCGATCCCCCTCCCCCTGCTTCGTTGATCATGAAGTTGCTGTCGCTGGGCTCGGCGTGGCGCGACAACAACTTCATGGTCAACAGCGCGGGAGCCGGTCAGCAGCCGATGACCCAGTGGTTGGGGGCGGTCTGACGCAGGGTGGTGGTGTAGAAGGTGTTGTAGAGGCCCATCTGCTGGTTCGAGCCGGTGGCGTAGGCGTAGCCGGCGGAGTGGTAGGCGCGGCCGGCGGTGACGTGGGCGTAGTTGCTGGCGGTGACGCAGGTCGGGGTGCCGGTCGGGCTCGGGCTCGCCGTCGGCGTGGGTGACGCGGTCGGGGTGGGTGACGCGGTCGGGGTGGGTGACGTGGTCGGGGTCGGGGTCGGGGTGGTGCCGCCGTTCAGGCCGAAGAAGAGCGCGTCGTGGTACGTCGAACAGATGGTGTCCAGGAAGTACGCGGCGGCGGTGCCGCACTGGTCGGCCCCGGAGCCCGGGTCGACGGGGGTGCCGTGCCCCATGCCGGAGACCCGGTGGACGCGGACCACGTCGTTGCCGTACACCTCGACGCTGGTGCCGGCCGGCAGTTGCCGGGTGCTGGTGGGCGTCTGCGAGACGCCGAGCACGTTGGTCCACTGGTCGCGGGACTCGGTGGCGTTCGCCGTGGCCACGGTGTAGTCACTGGTGCCGTGCCAGATCGCCACCTTCGGACGGGCACCGGAGTAGCCGGGGTGGGCGTTGCGGACCAGGTCGCCCCACTGCGCCGGGGTCTTGTCCACGCCCGGGCTCATGCAGGAGAAGGCGTTGACCATGCTGGTGGCGCAGCGGTGCGGTACCCCGGCGATGATCGAGCCACCGGCGAAGACGTCCGGGTAGGTGGCGAGCATCGTCGCGCTCATCGCCCCGCCGGCCGACAGCCCGCTGACGTAGACCCGGTTGGCGGCCGTGCCGTACGCCGACCGGGCGTGGTCGACCATCTGCTTGATGGACAGCGCCTCGCCCTGCCCCCGCGTCGTGTCGCCGGTCTCGAACCAGTTGAAGCAGGAGCTGGAGTTGTTGGCGGAGCGCTGCTCCGGCACGATCAGCGCGAACCGCCACTGGTCGGCGTACTTCTGCCAGCCGGAGTTGGTGAAGTAGCCGCTGGCGTTCTGGGCGCAGCCGTGCAGCAGCACCACGGCCGGCGCGCCGGTGGGCAGGTTGTCCGGCCGGTACGCGTACATGGCAAGGTTGCCGGGGTTGGAGCCGAAGCCGGTGACCTGGGTCAGGGACGCGGCCTGGGCGGGCGCGGCGACGGCCGCCAGCGCGGTGGTGGCCAGGACCAGCCCGGCCAGCGCACCGGCGAGCCGGGTACGGGTGCGGCGCACGAGAGCCTCCATGGGTGTGAGCTGGATCACGAATGATTGCCGCGACGTTACGCAGTTGTGTCGTCCCGATGACATGGCGGCCGTGCACACATTCGTCGATGTCCGAGTGTGGCGGGACGTCTTGAGCGCGACGAGCGTTAGAAAGGGGCCCTTTTGATACACGAGGCGTTAATAAGGGCCCCTTCCTTGCATCCGGAGGTGCCGGGTCTGACCGGCGTGTACCGGTGCGGTTGGTAACGTCCGCTAGGTGCCCACCTCCCCGTCCGTGGCCTCCGCGCCCGCCTCGCCGTCACCGTCACGGGTCGCTCGCGACCGCCGCGTCGACCTGATCGTGGTGCTGGTCGCGCTGGCGCTCGCCGGCTGGGTGACCAGTGGGCTGTGGATCGACCCGAACGGGCGCGCGATCACCGTCAACTCCAGCGACCAGGCGCTGTTCGAGTGGCTGCTGGCCTTCGGCGGGCACGCGGTGACCCACGGGGAGAACCCCCTGTTCACCTATCTGATCAACGTCCCGGACGGGGTGAACCTCGCGGTCAACACCTCGATCACGGTGTACGCGGTGGTCTTCGCCCCGCTGACGTACCTGATCGGTCCGCCGGCCACCTTCCTGGTGATCCTCACCCTCAACCTGGCCGCGACCGCCGTCGCCTGGTACTGGCTGCTCTCCCGGCACCTGGTCCGCAGCCCGCTCGCCGCCGCGGTCGGCGGGCTGTTCATCGGCTTCTCCCCCGGGATGGTCTCGCACGCCAACGCCCACCTGAACTGGACCGCCGGCTGGCTGGTGCCGTTGCTGGTGTGGCGGCTGTTCGCGCTGCGCCGGCCGGGCCACTGGCTGCGCGACGGGGCCATCCTCGGCGTACTGGTCGCTGTCGCCTTCTCGATCGCCGCCGAGGGGCTCTTCTTCACCGCGCTGGCGCTCGGACTCTTCGTCGCCGTCTGGGCGGTGCACCCGGCCAACCGCGCCGAGGCCCGGGCGGTCCTGCCGTCCTTCCTGCGTGGGCTGGCGGTGACCGCGGTGGTCGCCGGGGTGCTGCTGGCCTACCCGCTGTGGCTGCACTTCGCCGGGCCGCAGCGGTTCCACGGCACCGGCTTCGACGCGGTGATCCATTCCGAGGACATCGCGGCGTACGCCGCCTATCCGCGCCGCTCACTGGCGGGCGAGGCCGGGTTCGGCACCTCACTGGCACCGAACCCCACGGAGGAGAACTCCTTCTTCGGGCTGCCGTTGCTGGTGCTCGCCCTCGGCTGCTTCGTACTGCTGTGGCGGGGCGCTGGCGCGCGCCGACGGGCGACCCTGTGGGCACTCGGGATCGTCGCGGTGGTCTTCACCGCACTCTCCTTCGGGCCGGTGGCCAAGGTCGACGGCCGGCGCACCGACCTGCCGATGCCGTTCGAGCTGCTCGGTCACCTGCCGGTGGTGAACGCCGCGCTGCCCGCCCGGTTCGCGCTGGTGGTGACGCCGGTGATCGGCCTGCTGCTGGCGTACGCGGTGGACCGGTTGCGTCGCCGACCGCCGTCCCGCCCGGCGGCGGTGGCCTGGACGGTGGCATTCGCGGTGGCCCTGGTGCCGCTCTTCCCGACCCCACTGCTGACCAGCGAACGTGAGCCGATCCCGCGCTTCATCACCTCCGGTGCCTGGCGGGACCACGTCTCCCCCGGTGGCGTGCTGACCCCGGCACCGCTCGCCCTGGACGTCTACCCCGACGGCCAGCGGTGGCAGGCGTACGCGCTGGCGAACCGGCAGGGCGAGTTCGCCATCCCGTCCGGGTTCTTCCTCGGCCCCGGCGGCCCCGACGACCGGGGACGCATCGGTCCGGTGCCGCGCCCGTTCGGCGCCCTGCTGGACCAGGCCGCCCGCACCGGCCTGCCGCCGATCGTCACCGCCGGCACCCGCGAGGAGGTCCAGGCCGACCTGGAGCACTGGCGGATCGAGACGGTGGTGCTCGCCGACGAGGTGCACGGCGCGAAGTGGCCGGTCGACGAGGAGGCCATCCGGCGCACCCTGGTGCTGCTGCTCGGGGAGCCGGAACGGGTCGAGGACGTCTGGGTCTGGCGGGTCCAGCGGTAAACCGGCAGGCTCGGCGGTGAGCCGGCAGGTCCGGCGGTGAGCCGGCTCACCACAGGTAACCAGCGGGTACGGGTCTAGGCTGGACAGGTGACCGCGACGACCTCCGGCCTGACGGCCGTACGCGCCGGTGTCCTCGATTACGCCGCCGCCTGGGACGAGCAGCGCCGCCTGCACGAGGCGGTGGTCTCCGACGGGCACGGCGACACCGTGCTGCTGCTGGAGCACCCGAGCGTCTACACCGCCGGCAAGCGCACCGAGCCGTGGGACCGTCCGGTCGACGGCACCCCGGTGATCGACGTGGACCGGGGCGGAAAGATCACCTGGCACGGCCCGGGCCAGTTGGTGGGCTACCCGGTCCTGCGCCTGCCCGACCCGGTCGACGTGGTCGCGTACGTGCGGCGGGTCGAGCAGTTGCTGATCGACGTGTGCGCCGAGTTCGGCCTGGCCTCGGGGCGGGTCGAGGGCCGCAGCGGTGTCTGGGTGCCGGCCGACGACCGGGGCCCGGAGCGCAAGGTCGCCGCGATCGGCATCCGGGTGGCCCGAGGCGTCACCCTGCACGGCTTCGCCATCAACTGCGACTGCGACCTGGCGTACTTCGACCGGATCGTGCCGTGCGGCATCCGTGACGCCGGCGTCACCTCCCTCACCGTCGAGCTGGGCCGCCCGATCACCGTCGCCGACGTCCTCCCCGTCGTCGAACGCCACCTCCCCACCCTCCTCCCCACCCCCTGACCACCCCACCCCACCCACGCCTCCACCGCCCACCGCCGCCCGGCGCCCGGCGCCCACCCGGTTGATCATGAAGTTGTTGCCCGCGCCACGCCGACGTCGGCGACAACAACTTCATGATCAACGCAGGGCTGGACAGGCGGGGCGGGAGGAGAAGGGAAGGGAGGGGAGGGTTAGGGGGTTAGGCGGTGGAGGTCGCGGGGGAAGGGGGTGACCTCGCGGATGTTGGGGGCGCCGGTCAGGCGGGCGACGAGACGTTCCAGGCCGATGGCGAAGCCGCCGTGCGGCGGCATGCCGTGCCGGAAGGCGTCCACGTAGCCGGCGTACGGCTCCACCGGCTCACCACGGTCGGACAGCGCGGCCAGATAGTCGGCGTACCGGTGCAGCCGCTGCCCGCCGGTGACCAGCTCCAGACCCCGGAACAACAGGTCGAAGCCGTTCGAGTAGCCCGGCCGAGCCGGGTCCGGATGGGTGTAGAAGGGCCGCTTGACCATCGGGTACCCGGTGACGAAGAGGAACTCCGACCCGTGCTCACGCCGAGCCCACTCCCCCAGCGCGCGTTCGTGCGCGGGTGCCAGGTCGGGTTCGTCGGCCGGAGCACCGGCGATCCGTAGCGCCTCGGTGAAGTGCACCGCCGGGATCTGCTCCGGCACCGCCGGCACCGCGACGCCGAGGGTGGCCAGCGCGCCGGATGCCCGGTCGTTGACCGCGTCGAGCATTCCCGCGAGGGTGTCCCGCAGCACCGCCATCACGTCCCGGTGGTCGGTGACGAAACCCAGTTCGACGTCGAGCGAGGTGTACTGCGCCAGGTGTCGCACGGTGTCGTGCGGCTCGGCGCGGAACACCGGCCCGACCTCGTAGACCCGCTCGAACACCCCGACCATGAGCTGCTTGTAGAACTGCGGCGACTGGGCCAGGTACGCGGGCCGGCCGAACCAGTCGAGGGCGAAGACGTTCGCCCCGCTCTCGGTGGACGAGGCGACCACCTTCGGCGTGTGGATCTCCACGAAGCGCCGGGTGTCCAGCGCGGCCCGGAAGCCCGCCACGGCCGCCGCCGAGATCCGCAACGCGGCCGACCGGGTCGGATGGCGCAGCGCGACCGGGGCGTGGTCGAGCTGGGTCGGCAGGGTGGCGGCCAGGTCGGGCCGGTAGAGGTCGAACGGTGGTGGTTCGGCGGGCGGGCCGAGTGGCCGTACCGTCGGGTCGATCAGCTCCAGCCCGCCGGGTGCCGCCGCGTTGGCGACCACGGTGGCCACCACCTCGACGACGGTCTCCTCGGGCAGCGCCTCGACCTCGGCGCGTACCACGGGGTCGGTGACGACCACCTGGGCGAGGCCGGCGGCGTCCCGGACGATCAGGAAGGCCACCGACTTGAGTAGCCGGCGGCGATGGACCCAGCCGGCGATCCGGACGGTACGCCCGACGTGCGGCGTGAGTTGGTCGGACAGGATGCGTTGCATGGCTACCTCCTCGACAAATCGCAACGCGATCCCCGGGAGGTGTGGGCGAGCGGGAGCCTCGCGGTGCCACCACACCTTCGCTTCCGCCTGGACGGAAGCCTCATTCGTCGCCTTTTCACCGGGGCCAGCCGGGCGGGCTCTACTGGGCGCGGGTGTTAGGAGGGGGCCCTTCCTCTACCGCAGGCGTTAAGAGGGGGCCCTTCCTTTCACCGGACGCTGTTCTTCCCGCAGCTCGGGAGGGTCTTCGCGGGCCCGGTGCCAGACCGCCTCACAGCAACCGGCGGCTCTCTTCAACTGGCGGAACGGGACGCTACTCGGCTCCGTCGTCGCTTCGTGTCAGGCACGCTAACACCACCCACCGCCGCCGTGTGACCCGCTTTTCCCGTCCCCGGTGTCCGGTGTCACAGGATTTCCGGGGTGACGGCGGTCGCCCGCCGTTCATCGACGGCCGCCGTCCGGCGTAGGCTCGTTTTGTGACGATCGAGCACTCCGCGCCGACGACCGGCCAGGCCGCGCGTACCGCGACGCCCGCCCCCGAGGGGCGGCGGCTGCTGCGGATCGAGGCCCGCAACGCCGAGACGCCGATCGAGCGCAAACCCCCGTGGATCAAGGTCAAGGCCAAGATGGGCCCGGAGTACACCCAACTGCGCGGGCTGGTCGCCCGCGAAGGGCTGCACACGGTGTGCCAGGAGGCCGGCTGCCCCAACATCTACGAGTGCTGGGAGGACCGCGAGGCGACCTTCCTCATCGGCGGTGACCAGTGCACCCGCCGCTGCGACTTCTGCCAGATCGACACCGGCAAGCCGGCCGAGTTCGACGCCGACGAGCCGCGTCGCGTCGCCGAGTCGGTGGTGTCGATGGGCCTGCGGTACGCCACGATCACCGGCGTCGCCCGCGACGACCTGCCCGACGGGGGTGCCTGGCTCTACGCCGAGACCGTCCGGCAGATCCACGCCCTGCAGCCCGGCTGCGGCGTCGAGCTGCTGATCCCCGATTTCAACGCGGTCCCCGAGCAGCTCGCCGAGGTCTTCGGCGCCCGGCCGGAGGTGCTCGCGCACAACGTGGAGACGGTTCCCCGGATCTTCAAGCGGATCCGGCCGGCCTTCCGCTACGAGCGTTCCCTGGACGTCATCGGGCAGGCCCGCGCCGACGGTCTGGTCACCAAGAGCAACCTGATCCTGGGCCTGGGCGAGGAGCGCGCCGAGATCTCCCAGGCGCTGCGTGACCTGCACTCCGCCGGCTGTGAGCTGATCACCATCACCCAGTACCTCCGCCCCTCCCCCCGGCACCATCCGGTGGAGCGTTGGGTCAAGCCGGAGGAGTTCGTCGAGCTGCGCGAGGAGGCCGAGGAGATCGGCTTCGCAGGCGTGATGAGCGGCCCCCTGGTGCGTTCCTCCTACCGCGCCGGCCGCCTCTACCAGCAGGCCCTCGCCGCCCGCGAAACCGTCACCCTGACCACCCGCTGACAGCCCTCAGCCCAGACCCTCAGCCGTCGATCTCGCACTTTCGCCGCCATTCTGCGGCGTATGCGGCATATGCACCGACCAAGAGTGCAAGATCGCGCAGGGTGTGGGGGTCAGGGCAGGTCGGGGAGCAGGTTGAGGCGGTGGGCGAGCGCGGCGGCCTCGACGCGGTTGGTCACGTCCAGCTTCGCGATGATCCGCGAGACGTGCACGCTGGCCGTCTTGGGCGAGATGAACAGTTGCTCGGCGATGCGGCTGTTGCTGTGCCCGGCGGCGACCAGGCGCAGCACCTCCCGTTCCCGCTCGGTCAGCAGATCCGCGCCGGGGCGGCCCCGGCCCGCACCGCGCAGACCGACGCGGCGGGCCAGGGTGGCCGCCTGGTCGGCGAGTCGGGTCGCGGCGAGCCCGCCGGCGAGCGCGGCCGCCTCGGCCACCGCCGCGCCGACCTCGTCACGTTCCCCCGCGCCCGCCGCCGCCTCGGCGTGGCCCAGCAGCACCCGCGCCAGTTCACCGGGCTGGCCGGCGGCGCGCCAGGCGGCGACCGCCGCCCGCCAGGCGGTGAGCGCGTCGGTGCCGGGTGCCACGACGGCGGCGACCTCGGCGGCGTACGCCCGCTCGGCGGGAAACCGGGCCGCGACGGTGCCGGCCAGCGCGGCGACCTCGGCGGTGAGGGCCTCGTCACCGATGTACCGGGCGGCCCGGGCCTGGGCGGCCAACAGCGGCCAGCCGTAGCGCGGGTACCGGGCGATCGTCGGGTCGGTCAGGCTCGCCGCCGTGGCCCGCCGCGCCTCGTCCCGGTCGTCGGCGGCGAGCGCGGCCGCCAACCGCAACTGGTGCAGTGGCAGCCGGTTGTGCGGATGCAGGTACGGCTTGGTGAGGTAGCCCAGCGCCCGAGCGACTGTCTCGTCGGCGCGGGGATGCTCCTGGGCCAGGCGCAGCATCGCCCGCAGTTGCAGCCAGTGCAGCCCGGAGACGCCCGGCGGGTCGAGCCGGGCCGCCTCGGCGCACACCTGGTCGGCCTCCGCCCAGCGCCCCAACGCCAGCAGTGCCTCCGCCCGGTTGGAGAGCAGGTACGCCCCGGTGGACCGGCTGATGCCGACCCGACGCGCCTCGCTCACCCCGTCGGCCGCGGCCTGCGCCGACTCGGCGTACCGGCCCAGCTCGAACAGCACGTCGGAGATGTGCACCAGCGCGCTGACCAGCGCCGACGCCTCCCCGGTGGCGCGGGCCAGAGCCTCGCAGCGGCGCAGCTCCGCCAGCCCGAGATCCGCCTCGCCCTCCCGGCGTCGCAGCACCGCCAACTGCACCGACAGCAGAGCGCAGTCAGCACCGTCGACCTGCGCCGCGGTCACCACCTCGGCGGCGATCCGGGCCGCGTCGGCATGGTCGATGCGGGCCAGGTGATCGGCGAGGTCGGCGAGCAGTCGCAGTCGCTCCGGGCCGTCCGGCACCTCCGACACCAGCCGGTACGCCTCGCGCAGTTCGGTCGCGCCGTCGCTCTTGCCGAGCATGGCCAGCATCCGGCCACGCCGGTCCAGCAGGCGCGCCGCGCGCAGCGGCTGCGCCGAAGTGTCCACCTCGTCCAGGGCGGCCCGGGTCAGGGTCAGCGCGCGCTGGTAGTCACCGGCCGTGGTCGCCGCGCCGAGCGTCTCCTCCAGCACCGCGAGGTGATCCATGCCGAGCCGGTCGGCGGCGTCGGGCACCAGCTCCCACAGTTCCAGCACCCGTTCCAGCAGCCGGGTCTGCTCCGCGTACGCGTACCGGTCGGCAGCGGCACAGGCGGCCACCCGGGCGGTCACCAGCGCCCGGGGATGGTCGTGGGCGGCGTACCAGTGGTGGGCGATCTCGGCCGGCGCCCGGCCGGCGGCGACCAGGTGCGGCTGGGCCTCGACGGCTGCGGCGAACCGGGCGTGCAGCCGGGCGTGCTCGCCGGGCAGCAGCTCGTCGTGGACCGCCTCGCGGACCAGCGCGTGTCGGAACTCGTAGTCGCCGTCCGGGTCGGCGACCAGCAGTTGGGCGGCGACGGCGGCCCGCAGCGCGTCGTCGAGCTCCGGCTCGGGCAGCCCGGCGACCTCGGCGAGGAGCTGGTGGGTCAGGCGGTTGCCGCCGGCCGCGGCGATCCGCAGCACCCGCTGGGCCGTCTCGGGCAGCCGGTCAACCCGGGCCAGCAGCAGGTCGCGCAGGGTCTCCGGCAGCGCGGCGCAGCCGATCGGGCTGCCGGCGGCGGCCAGTTCCTCGATGAACAGCGGGTTGCCCTGCGTACGGTCGTGGATGTCGTCGACCGCCCGGGCGGCGGGCTCGGTGCCGAGCAGCCCGGCGAGGACCGCACCGGTGCCGTCCCGCTCCAGTCGGGACAGCTCGATCCGCTCGACGCCCCGGGCCCGGTCCAGCTCGGCCAGGAAGGGCCGCAGCGGGTGGCCCCGGTGCAGCTCGTCGGTGCGGTAGGTGCAGATCAACAGCAGCCGTCCGGTACGGGCCGCACGCACCAGGAAGCCGATGAGGTCGCGGGTCGACCGGTCGGCCCAGTGCAGATCCTCGATCACCAGGACGAGGGGCTGTTCGGCGGCGAGCCGACCGAACAACTGGGCGACCAGGTCGAAAAGGTAGCCCTGAGGGGCGTCCGAGGGAGGTCCGGCGGCGGGCGCGGTGGCACCCGCCGGGCGGACCAGTTCCGGCAGCAGGCGGGCGAACTCGGCGTCGTACCCGTCGAGCACGCCGGTGCCGTCGCGGCGCAGCACCGCCCGCAGGACCGCGGCGAACGGGGCGAACGGCAGGCCGGCCTCGCCGAGTTCGAGGCACTGGCCGACCAGCAGGCGGGCGTCGTCGCCGACGGAACGGCCGAACTCCTCCAGCAGCCGGGTCTTGCCGACCCCGGCCTCGCCACCGACCAGGAGGGTGACCGGCTCACCGGCACGGGCGAGGGCGACCGCTTCGCGCAGTCGCCCCATCTCACGCTCGCGGCCGACAAGGACGGTGCTGGTGGTACGGATGGTCACGGCACCGAGCATGCCACGCCCGTCCCCGACGGCCCGCCGGCCGCCGTCCCGGCACCGCTACCGGTGCCGGGACGGGAGGCGTACCTCGTCTCGGGCCGTTGGTCCCGCCCCACGTCCGCGCTCAGCGGGGTGCCAGCCCGCCACGCGCCCGGTGATGCCGGCGGTTGAGCCAGCCGCGTACGGACCGGTGCGGCAGGGACCGCGCCAGGCGGTCCTGGGCAGCGTCGGCGCGCAGCTCCGCGGCGTGCGTGCGGTGCAGGGTGAGCAGCAGCTCCGCGTCGTGGTTGAACATGTCGTGCTCCTCGCGATCGTCGTCAACTGGTGACTCTGACTCTGCTCGCGAAGGTGGCGCCGGGGCATGAGCACGCCGCCTGATCTGTGCCCACTCGCCCTCCTTACGCCCCGCCTGAGGGGGCACGGTGGGGTCGTAAGGTACTCAGCCGGCCGCGGATCAACGGTGCGGCGCGCGACCACTAGACTCGACGTCATGGCAAAGCCCCAGGAGAAGGTCTCGTTCGGCCAGCGGCTGAAGCAGATCGGGTTGGTGTTCCGGTTCACCGCCAAGCAGGACAAGTGGTTCGCTCCGATGGCCACCGGCGCGGTGCTGATCCCGCTCGCGCTGACCGTGGTGGCGGTCGCGCTCTGGGGCTGGCTCTGGTTGCCGCTGGGCATCCTGTTCGCCCTGCTCTGCCTGTTGATCGTGCTCAACCTCCGGTCGAACCGGGCAATGATGAACGCGGCCGAGGGCCAGCCGGGCGCCGCCGCGCAGATCATGGAGAACATGCGCGGCGACTGGCGGGTCTCCCCGGCGGTCAGCTCGACCACCCAGATGGACATGGTCCACCTGGTCATCGGCCGGCCCGGCGTGATCCTTCTGGCGGAGGGCAACCCGCAGCGGGTTCGCGGCCTGCTCGGCCAGGAGAAGCGCCGGCTGGCCAAGGTGATCGGCAACGCGCCGCTCTACGACTACGTCATCGGCCAGGAAGAGGGCGAGCTGCCGATCCGCAAGCTGCGGATGACGCTGATGCGGCTGCCCCGCAACCTGAGCGGCAAGGACGTCAACTCCCTGGACAAGCGCCTCAAGGCGCTCACCGCCCGTCCCCAGATGCCCAAGGGCGCCATCCCCAAGAACCTCCGCCCGCCCAAGGGCGCGTTCCGCCAGTCGCGCGGCCGCTGACTCCCACCACGCCGCCCGTGGCCGGCCAGCCCCAGTTCGCTTCCTGACGGTGGGTCAGCGGGGCACTGGGACAACCACCGAGCCGGTGAGGCGGTCGTGCAGGCCGCGTCGGTGCTGGTCCATCAGCAGGGCGGGGACGACCAGGGCCAGCAGCACTCCGCGGAGCAGGGCCCGGAGCAGTCCGATGCGCCCGCCGTCGGTCCAGTCGACGCAGCGGATCCGGGTCAGGTACATGCCGGGGGTCTGGGCGAACAGGCCGAGGAAGAGGCCGTACAACAGGATCAGCACCAGCACGGGCGCCCAGGCGTCCCGAGCGGGGCTGGCGAACAGGCCCGACGCGAGCAGGCAGAGAATCCAGTCGATGACCAGCGCCCCGAAGCGGCGGCCCAGGTCGCCCCGGACGAAGTCGGGATCCGTGGCGGGCGGTGGCGAGGGGCGCGGCTGGGTGGTCACCGGACGAGCCTAGCCAGCGTCGGCGTCCGCCCGGACCCAGGCCCGCCGTGCGGTGAAGTCCCGGGTCGGGGTCCTGACGCGTAACGCCAAAAGGGACCAATGTCAGCAAGTTTCACTACACTGGCACAGCCGGACCAGTTCCTCGGACCTCGGTGCCCGCATCGAGGCGTCGAGGTGACCCAACGCGAGGGACGTAACACGGCAGAAACACTGGAGACATGGCCGGGCAACCGCACGGCCATAGCGTCGCCAGGAGCCTAGCTACCCGTGGACGTGCCAGGAGGACGAGTGTTCGCCAATCCCGAGGAACTCCTGCGTTACCTCAAGAACGAGGACGTGAAGTTCGTCGACGTTCGTTTCTGTGACCTACCCGGCGTCATGCAGCACTTCAACCTGCCGGTGGAGTCCGTCGACGACGACTTCTTCACCGACGGTCTCGCCTTTGACGGGTCGTCGATCCGGGGCTTCCAGGCGATCCACGAGTCGGACATGCTCCTGCTCCCGGACGTCGCCACCGCCTTCATCGACCCGTTCCGCGCGCAGAAGACCCTCGCGCTGAACTTCTTCATCCACGACCCGTTCACCCGCGAGGCGTACTCGCGTGACCCGCGCAACGTGGCGAAGAAGGCCGAGGCCTTCCTGGCCGCCAGCGGCATCGCCGACACCGCCTACTTCGGCCCCGAGGCGGAGTTCTACATCTTCGACTCCATCCGCCACGAGACCTCCGCGCACCAGGCCTACTACTACATCGACTCGATCGAGGGCGCCTGGAACACCGGCCGCGAGGAGGAGGGCGGCAACCGCGGCTACAAGACCGCGTACAAGGGCGGCTACTTCCCGGTGCCGCCGGTCGACCACTACGCCGACCTGCGCGACCAGATCGTCCGCCGGCTGATCGACACCGGCTTCACGGTCGAGCGCTCGCACCACGAGGTCGGCACTGCCGGCCAGGCGGAGATCAACTACAAGTTCTCCACCCTGCTGCACGCCGGTGACCAGCTCCAGCTCTTCAAGTACATCGTGAAGAACACCGCCTGGGCCGCCGGCAAGACCGCGACCTTCATGCCGAAGCCGCTCTTCGGGGACAACGGCTCCGGCATGCACACCCACCAGAGCCTCTGGCTCAACGGTGAGCCGCTGTTCTACGACGAGACCGGCTACGCCGGCCTCTCCGACACCGCCCGCTGGTACATCGGTGGCCTGCTGCACCACGCGCCGTCGCTGCTGGCCTTCACCAACCCGACGGTCAACTCGTACCGTCGTCTGGTCCCCGGCTTCGAGGCGCCGGTCAACCTGGTCTACTCGCAGCGCAACCGCTCCGCCTGCACCCGCATCCCGGTCACCGGCAGCAACCCGAAGGCCAAGCGGGTCGAGTTCCGGGTGCCGGACCCGTCGGCCAACGTCTACCTCGCCTTCTCGGCGATGCTGATGGCCGGCCTGGACGGCATCAAGAACAAGATCGAGCCGCCGGCGCCGATCGACAAGGACCTCTACGACCTCCCGCCGGAGGAGTGGGGCGACGTCAAGCAGGTGCCGGGCTCCCTGCCGGCGGTGCTGGACTCTCTCGAGGCCGACCACGACTACCTGCTCGACGGCGGCGTCTTCACCCCCGACCTGATCTCCACCTGGGTCGACTGGAAGCGGGCCAACGAGGTCGACCCGGTGCGTCTGCGCCCGACCCCGCACGAGTTCGCCATGTACTTCGACTGCTGATCCAGCTCAGCGCCGTCCGGGCCGGCTCCGCACCTCGCGGAGCCGGCCCGCGGCGTTACGGGCCACCCGATACCTTCGCGTCCGATATATTGAGCGCGTGGACACACCGCTGCGCGAACCCACCTTCCTCATCCTGACCGCGCTCGCCCGCGAGCCGATGCACGGGTACGCGATCATCGGCGAGGTCGCGGCCCTCTCCGACGGGCGGTTGTCGCTACGCCCCGGCACCCTCTACGGCGCGTTGGACCGGCTCACCGACGCCGGCCTGGTCGAACTCGACCGGGAGGAGACCGTCGACGGTCGGCTGCGCCGTTACTACCGCCTCTCCCCCACCGGGGACGCCACGCTCGCCGCCGAGACCGAGCGGCTGCGCCGCAACGTCGAGGCCGCCACCGCCCGGCTGCGTGCCCGCGCGGTGCAGCCGCTCACCCCGCGTACCGCCGGAGGGTTGGCATGAGCGAGCGTCAGCGAGCGAATCATCAACACGGTGCGCCGGTGCCTCAGGCCGGCACGCGGCGAAGCGGAGGGTCGGCATGAGCACCTTGGAGCGTCGCTACCGGCACCTGCTGCGGGCGTACCCGACGGAATACCGCCACGACCGGGGCGACGAGATCGTCGGGACGTACCTCGACCTGGCTGACCCGGGCCGGCGCTGGCCCTCCCTCGCGGACGTCGCCGACCTCGTGCGGGGCGGTCTCCGCCAGCGGCTGCGGGCCGCCGGCGCCACCGACCTGGTTCCCGGGGTACGCCTGGCGGCGCTGCTCGCGCTGACCACCGCCGCCTTCCTGGCCGGCTTCTGGGCACTCGTCGAGCAGAGCCCACCACCCGCCGAGGCGGGCGTGCCGGTGTTCGGCCCGTTCACGTCGACAGGCATCGTCGCGTGGGTCGCCTGGCTGGCGGCGGCGATCCTCGCGCTCGTCGCACCGGGCCGACGCACTCGGATCGCCATCGCGGGGGCGGTGCTGGCCACCGCAGCGGTTCTCCTGGTGAGCCCGGTCGCCGGGCTACCCCGGCCGCCGCTGCTGGTGCTGGTGCCGCACGTCGCCCTCGGAGTGCTGGCGCTGGCCGTCGACAGTCGCCTGCCGTTGCCGGCTCGTGTGCTCCCGATCATGGCAGCGGCGGGTGGCGGCGCATTCGCTGCCGGTGCCGGCAACAAGCTCTACTGGGGCTCGTACCGATGGACGTCCGAACAACTGCTCCCGGCGGCCGGGGCGGTGCTGCTGGTGGTGGCGCTGGTGCTCGCTGTGGGCCTGGGCATGCGCCGGGACTGGCGGGGCGGCTGGGCGGTGGTGGCCCTACTGACGCCGGTCGGGCTGCTCAACGTGCACATCCTGGCCGGCGCCGTGGACGGTCTCAGCGGTGCTCCGCGTCCGACCTATCCGACCCTGGTCGGTGCCGCCCTCGTCGTCGGGCTGCTCGGGCCGGCCGTACTGCCGGCCGTCGTCGCCCTGCGACGTCGGGTCGGCGGCAACGCCACCGAACCCTGCCCCACCTGCGGTGCCCGCCGCTGACAAGCCCCTCCCGGCACCGCGCCCCCGGTGCCGGGAGGGGCGGTGACCGGCATTCGTGGCAGTTTCGGTGCTTCCGCAGCGGCGTGTCGAGCGCCTTTACTGCCACGGTTCGGTCGTGTGGGCGCGCCGAGGACTAGTCGGGCGGGGTTGGTTGCCGGCGCAGCCAACGCAGGGACCAGATGAGCGTGGCGAGTACCAGGACGGTCATCGCGATCGCGCCCGGGGCCTTGGTCAACCGGGCCAGGTTGGTGCCGTCCGGCAGGGTGAGGAAGGCGGCCAGCCCGCACGGCAGCACGAACCAGGCGGTCCGGGTCGCCGCCACCGCGAGCAGCGCCAGCGGCCACGTCGCGTACCAGGGATGGAACACCGGCGCGAGCAGCACCGTCGCCACCAGGGCGACCCCCGCCCCCACCAACACCACCCGTGTCCCCGCCTCGGCCTCCGCCTCCGCGGACCAGGTGCGGGACCAGAGCAGCACCAGCAGCGCGGCCAGCAGCACCAACCCGAGGACGCGGGTCACCGGCACCGCGACGATCTGCCGTCCGGCCAGTTCTCCGGCGTACTCGACCACCATGCCGACAGCGGTCGGCGGCGAGGTCCACTGCACGGTGTCACCGCTGCGTCCGAGGCCGCCCAGCCAACCCGGTCCGAGACCGGACAGCAGCGAGGGAATGAGCAGCCCACCGAGCACCCCGACGGCCAGCAGGCCACCGTCACGCAGCAACGCCGTCACGGTGCGGCGGCCCCGCACGGCGGCCAGCGCGGCGAACGGCAGCACCACCACGGCGGTCGCCTTCACCGACACCGCCAACCCGAGCAGCACCCCCGCGACCAGCAGCCCACCGACCGGCCCCAGCCACCCGGGCCGAGCGGGGCGGTGGAGCAGCATCAGCAGGGCGGGTAGCAGCAGGCCGAGCATCACCGCGTCGTTGTGCGCGCCGGCCACCAGGTGCACGCCGACCAGCGGGCAGGCCAGCAGCAGCCAGGCCGCCCGCCGGGGCGGCACACCGGCCGCCCGGGCCAGACCGGGCAGGCAGGCGGCCGCCGCCAGCACTCCCGCCACCGCCAGCACCCGCAGCAGCACCACCGTGCCGACCAGCCCGCCGCCGAGGGCCGCGGCCAGCGCGGCGAGCAGGACGAAGAACGGCCCGTACGGTGCCGGGGTGTCCCGCCAGACCGGCGCGACCGTCTCGATCCACGGGCAGCCGGCCGCGCCCACTCCGGTGGCGTACGGGTCGCCGCCGCTGGCGTACACCCAGCCCTGGCAGGCGTACGAGTAGACGTCCCTGCTGCCCAGCGGTGCGGTGACCAGCAGTGGCAGCGCCCACGCCCCGGCGGTGACGCAGGCCCATCGGGTCGACGGGGCACCGCCGCGCAGCGCCCACCAGGCGCCGACCATGGCACCGGTGCCGGCCAGCCAGAGCAGCACGGTGAGCGGACCGTACCCGGAGTTCCAGACCCGGGTGGTGGTGGCACCGGGCAACGCACCGCCGAGGTACCCGGCCACGGCCAGCAGCAGCGCCCCCGCCAGCCCGGCGTAGCGAACGACCCGGTCGCGGCGTCCGACAGCCCGAGCGTCGGACTCGCGCCCGGCGACCCGGTCCCTGACCGCCTGGAACTCGGAGCGGGGGCGGGACGAGGGCCGGGGGTCGGGCTCGGGGCGGGACAACGGCCGGGAGCCGGGCTCGGGGCGGGACAACGGCCGGGAGCCGGGCTCGGGGCGGGACAACGGCCGGGAGCCGGGCTCGGGGTTCGGGTGAGCGCCGGAATCGGTCACCGGCGCTACCTCTGCTCTACTCGACGGGAACCGGTTGGCGGGCCGCCGCCCGGGCCGCCTGGGCCGACCGTACCAAGCGAACCGCCACCACGATCACGAACAGCGTCATCAGCGGCGCACCCACGGTCTTGGTGTAGCGGGGCAACCCGGTGCCGTCGGCCAGCACCTGGAAGGCGGCGAACACGGTCACCGCGCTGAACCACCAGATGCGCTGCGCGGTGGCGGCGAGCAGCGCCAGCGGCCAGAACCAGTACCAGGGGTGGAACAGGGGGGCCAGCGCGACCGTCGCGGTCAGCGCCAACGCGGCGTGCCACAGCGGGTCGCGGTAGCGGGCCCGGAACCACAGCCACACCAGCAGCGCCGCCAGCACCACCACGGCGATGCCCCGGGTCACCGGCAACGCGTCGATGTGCAGACCGAACGGCAGTGCCAGGTACCCGACGGTCTGCCCGACGGCGGTCGGCGGTGAGGTCCAGGCGACGACCTCGTTGCCGTGCGCCAGCCCGGTGATCCAGCCGAGGTCCAGACCGGCGGCGAAGGTCACGCCGAACAGCGTGGCCACCGCGCCACCGACCACCGGCGTGCCGTCGCGCAGCAGCCCGCGCAGGGAGAACCCGCCGGCGATCGCGGCGAGCGCCGCGAACGGGACCACCACCAGTGCCGTCACCTTGATCCCGGCGGCCAGACCGAGCACCACCCCACCGGCCAGCAGCGGCCAGGTACGGCCCGGCCAGGTGACCACCACGGCCAGCCCGGCGACCAGCAGCCCGACCATCATCGCGTCGTTGTGCACCCCGGAGATCAGGTGTACGCCGACGAGCGGGCTGGCCAGGGCGAGCCAGAGGGCGCGCTCGACCGGTACGCCGCAGCGGCGGGCCAGCACCGGCAGGCACGCCGCGGTGAGCACCACGCCGGCCACGGCGAGTACCCGGAACAGCGCGATGCTGCCGATCAGCGAACCGGTCGCGGCGACCACCGCGCCGGAGAGCACCACGAACAGCGGTCCGTACGGCGCCGGGGTGTCCCGCCAGATGTACGACATGGTGTCCAGCCAGGGACAGGGCAGCGTGGAGACCCCGTACTCGTACGGGCTGATGCCGTTGGCGTAACTGGCGCCCTGGCAGGCGTACGCGTAGGCGTCCCGGCTGCCCAGCGGCGGGGTGACCAGGAACGGCAGTACCCAGAGCCCGGCGGTGACCAGCGCCCACCGGACCGACGGCACCCGCTCGCGCAGCGTCCACCAGGCCACCGCCATGGCGGCGGTGCCGAACAACCACAGCCCGATGATCAGCGGCCCGTTCGGGCCCAGCCAGATCTTGACCGGGTTGGGCCGCAGGTCTCCGTCGGGCAGGGCGCCACCGAGGAACGCCGCCACGGCGAGCATGATCGATCCGGCCAGTCCGGTCCAGCGCACGAGGTGATGGGGCACGCCCGCCATGCTGCCAGTACCGTGAGCGCGGTATGGAGGTGGGCATCGCCCGGCGGGCGCGGACCACACCTCACGCCGGCCTTCGCCGCGGCGCACCGACCACACCCATCGGTGCCGGCACGCGTCAACCGGGCTGGCAGTGGCCGGACGGCCGCAGGCTGCTGGTGACCTGGAAGCTGCCCGGGTTCCGAACCCGGACCGTGACCCACTCGTCCGCCCCGGGGCTCAGGCAGCCGTCGCCGGCCACCAGGGACAGCCAGCGGGACCAGCGGACCCGGACGAGCACGTCGGCCGGCGCGTCGACCGTGAACCGCACACCAGCGTCGTCCGCTCCGTCGAGCCGGGCCGGCGGGGAGACCAACGGCTCCGGGCCGAGCACCTCGTAGAGACGCCACTGCCCGGGGCGACCGACCTCCCGAAGGTACGGCTGACCGGCTAGGACGAGGGTCGCCTCGTCCCGGCCGTACCGGTCGAGCGCGGCGTCGGGTGCCAATGCCACGAAGCTGACGGCGTTCCGGCGAAGCCAGTCGCCATACCCTGCTTCGTCAAGCCCGTCGCCGTAGAACAGCGGGTTACGTTTCACATCAACCTGACGTTCCCAGCCTCGGGCGAGCGGTACGGCTTCCGCGACGAACACGCTTTCCCAGTGATCCCGCAACGGCACCACCTCAACCCGGCCGACCGGTGCCCGCCGGTTCAACTCGTCGAGTAGCGGACGGTAGAAGGATGCGTACGCGGCGGTGGAGCCACGGCGGGCGATATCGTTGGTCATCACTGGTGACTGCCACCAGAGCAGCGCGACGAGCAGGGCGGCCAACCACCGCCGGCTCACCGTGGCGTACGCGGCGACGATCGGCAAGACGAAGAGCATCGGCAGGCGCAGGGCGTTCGATCCGACCGGACTGGGCACATAGTAGGCGGCGATCAGGAGCAGCACGGTGAGCGCAGCGCCGATTCGCAGGGTCCTCACCGGCACGAGCACGAGGACCAGCGCGGCCAGCGCCAGATTGATTCGCAGCGACTCGGCAGTGAATGGTTGCCGGCCGCCGTTGCCGAACAGCACTGCCATCGGCACGACCACAGCAACCGGGACCAGACACAACACCAGGGCGCCGGCTCCCGGCCGTCGGCCCGACCAGACATCGCGAATCAGCAGCGTGCCGCCTACCAGGCCGACAAAGAGGCCAGCGACCGGACTGCCTGCGGTCGCCAGCGCCGCCGCCATGCCGGCCACCGACAGCCACACCCATCGTGGCCCTCGCGGTACGGCAAGGGCACAAAGCGCCAGCAGACCCCACATCAGACCGACAGCGAAGGTGATCCGGCCGCTAGCCAGGTTCCCGACGAGCACGCCCGCGCCGAGCACTCCGCCGAGGACCGGCCGACGGGCACCCGTGCGCGCCAACAGCGAGGCGAGGGCGACAGCGGACACGACTGCCGCCATCGCCCCGACCGCACGTACCCCCACCAGCGTTCCGAGCAGTTGCGTGTAAAGGCTGTAGCCGAACTGGTTCACCCCGCCGTACCAGGAGAAGTCGATTGGGGCGAGACCGTTTCGCTGAACGAACCCGGCGCGGGCGACCTGGGCGGAGAGGTCCGTTCCCATCCGCGGGGCAGCCAGAAACAGGGCGGCCAGCACCGCCGACGCTGCTAGCGCGCTCAGCACGGGACCGTTCTGCGCCGGCGCACCGACCGACGCCGGGGGCACGGCATCGGGCCTGCTCACAGTTAGATCCCGAGGTGACATCGACACCGGGAAGTCGTACCACGGGGTGCGAGTTGCCCAGGGCAGCGGGTCCGCACCGGCAGCCGCTGAAACCGGTCACCTGGCAGCCACGGTTGTGCCGCGACGCGGTTAAGAAGGGGCCCTTCCTCTACCGGAGACGTTAATAAGGGGCCCTTCCTTACATCTCCAGGACGCGTTCGGTGGCGGCGCGGGAGCGGCGGCCGGTGCGCAGGTACTCGTCGAGGAACTCCCCCGGGTCCTCGTGGCCGAGCAGCCGGACCACGCCGGCCAGTTCGACGCCGTGCCGGGGCAACTGGTCGCCGGCACGGCCCCGGACCAGCATCAGCGCGTTGCGGACCTGCGCGGCGAGCGTCCAGCCGGCCGCCATCGCCTCGGCGTCCGCCGGATCGACCAGGCCCGCGTCCCGGGCGGCGGCGAGGGCGTCGAGGGTACGCGTGCCGCGCAGTTGTGGGTACGCGCCCGCGTGCCGCAACTGGAGCAGCTGCACCGCCCACTCCACGTCGGCCAGGCCGCCCCGGCCGAGTTTGGTGTGGGTGGCCGGGTCGGCGCCGCGGGGCAGCCGCTCGGTCTCCACCCGCACTTTGATCCGGCGGATCTCGATGATCTGCTCCCGGGTCAGCCCGTCGGCCGGGTACCGGATCGGGTCGACCATCCGCTCGAAGCGGGTGCCCAGCTCGGCGTCGCCGCAGACGCAGCGGGCGCGCAGCAGCGCCTGTGCCTCCCACACCCGGGACCACCGGGCGTAGTACTGCTGGTAGGCGGCGAGGCTGCGGACCAGCGGCCCCTGCCGTCCCTCGGGCCGCAGGTCGGCGTCGACGCCGAGCGGCGGGTCGGGTGCGGGCATCCCCAGCAGCCGCCGAAGCTCCTCGGCGATGGCCTGCGCGGCGGCGCTGGCCGCGCTCTCGCTGACCCCCTCCGGCGGGTCGTAGACGAAGAGCACGTCGGCGTCGGAAAGGTAGTTCGACTCGTACCCGCCGAGCCGGCCCATCCCGATCACCGCGAACGCCAGTCCCGGCATGGCCGGCTGGGCGGCGCGGGCGGTCCGCAGCGCGGCCGCGAGGGTCGCGTCGGTGACGTCGGACAGCGCGGTGCCGACGGCCGTGATGTCGGCCAGGGCGGCCGTGGTCCGGCCGCCGTCGGGGCGGGCCGGTGCCAGCGAGCCGGCCCGGCTGAGCACGTCGGCGCAGGCGAGGCGGAGCAGTTCCCGGCGGCGCAGGGCGCGTACGGCCCGGGTCGCCTCGACCGGGTCGGTGTGCCGGGCCGCGGCGGCGGCGAACCCGTCGAAGAGCACCTCGCGGGGGCGTGGGCTCAGCTCACTCTCCTCGGCCAGCAGCCGCAGCGCCTCCGGCTCGCGGGCCAGCAGGTCCGCGACGTACCGGGAGGAGGAGAGCACCCGGGCCAGCCGGCGGGCCACCGGCCCGGAGTCGCGCAGCAGCCGCAGGTACCAGGGGGTGCTGCCGAGGGAATCGGAGACCTGCCGGTAGTTGAGCAGCCCCCGGTCCGGCTCGGGCGCGTCGGCGAACTCGCTGAGCAGCACCGGCAGCAGGGTGCGCTGGATGGCGGCGGTACGGCTCACCCCGCCGGTGAGGGCCTGGAGGTGACGCAGCGCCCCGGCCGGGTCGGCGAAGCCGAGGATCTCCAGGCGGTTGCGGGCCGCCTCCGGGGTCAGCCGCAGCCCGTCGGCCGGTACCCGGGCCACCGACTCCAGCAGCGGCCGGTAGAGCAGTTTGGCGTGCAGTCGGCGTACCTCGGAGGCGTGGGTGACCCACTCGGCGCGGAACTCCTCGACGGCGCTGCGCCCGGGGGTGGCGGTGTGGCCGAGCGCGGTGGCGAGCCAGCGCAGCGCACCCGGCTCGGTCGGTACGGTGTGGGTACGCCGCAGGCCCTGTAGTTGCAGGCGGTGCTCGACGCCGCGCAGGAAACGGTAGCCGCGCAGCAGCGCCTCGCCGTCGGCCCGACCGACGTAGCCGCCGGTGACCAGGGCCCGCAGGGCGGGAATGGTGCCGGGTGCCCGCAGCGTCTCGTCACCCCGGCCGTGCACCAGTTGCAGCAGCTGCACCGCGAACTCGATGTCACGCAGCCCGCCGGGGCCGCGTTTGATCTCGCGTTCCAGCTCCTTCGGCGGGATATGGTCGATGATCTTGCGCCGCATCGCCCGGACGTCCTCGACCGCCTCCGGGCGTTCGGCCGCCTGCCAGAGCAGCGGCGCCAGCGCGTCGATCCACTCCTGACCGAGCGCCAGGTCACCGGCGGCCGGGCGGGCCTTGAGCAGCGCCTGGAACTCCCAGGTACGCGCCCAGCGCCGGTAGTACGCCAGATGGCTCGCGAGGGTGCGTACCAGCGGTCCCCGGTTGCCCTCGGGGCGCAGTGCCGCGTCGACCGGCCAGGCGACCAGTCCGCAGATGTGGATCAGCCGGGTGGCCACGGTGGTGGCCGTGGCGAGGTCGTCGTCCTCGGCGGCCACGAAGATCACGTCGACGTCGGAGACGTAGTTCAGTTCGCCGCCGCCGCACTTGCCCATCGCCACCACGGCCAGGCGCGGTTCCCGGGTGCCCTCGGGCAGTTCCGCCACCGCGATCTGGTACGCCGCCGACAGCGTCGCGTCGGCCAGCGCCGAGAGTGCGGCCATCGTCTGCTCCAGGCCGCGCCCGCCGGTCAGGTCGGCCGCCGCGATACGCAGCAGCGCCAGCCGGTACGCCCGCCGCAGCACCGCGACCGGGTTGCCGTCGCCGGTCAGGTCGAGCCGGCCGTCGGCGGTCGGGGCGAGGCCGTCCGGTTCGGTGCGCAGCACCGGCCACTGGTCGGGGTTGGCCACGAGGTGATCGCCCAGTGCCGAGGAGGCGCCCAGCACGGCGAGCAACCGGCGACGCAGCCCCGGATCGTCGTGCAGCGCGGCGAGCAGCGCCGACCCCGCCCCGATGCCGCCACCAGCGGTGGCCCCACCGCTCCCGGCGCCCCCGCTCCCGGCAGCGTCGCCACTTCCGGTGGCGTCCGGGGCGGCCGCCGTGACGCGACCAGGTCCGGCGCCCCGCTGCCGTACCGCGCCGCCCGAGCCGGCGGTGCCACCCGTGCCGGCGGTGCCGTTCGGGCCGCCCGTGCCGGCCGCGCGGTGCTCCGCCTCCACCAGTCGGTGCAGCTGGCGCAGCGCCAGATCCGGGTCGGCGACCCGGGACAGCGCGGTGAGCAGTTCCCGGGCCTGCTCACCGGTGGGTTCCTGCGTCTGCGGGCGCCACAGGTCGAGGCCGTGCGGTCCGAGCAGGTCGGCGGCGCGGGCCCGGGCGTCGTCGTCGGTGACGCCGAAGCCGTAGCGGGCGAGCCGGCCCGTGGCGCTGGTCGGCCGGCCCATCAGTGCCCGAGCAACGGCAGGTTGCGACGGGACCCGGCGTCGTCCAGCTCGCCGAGGGCCAGCGCGGCGAACCGCGCGGCGAAGGGCTGCCAGACCTCCTCGACGTCGACCATCACCGCGTCGCAGGCGGAGATCACCAGTTGCGGGTCGTAGCCCAGCTCGGCCAGCAGCGCCGAGTCGGTGGCCCATTCTGCGATCATCGCGGTGTCGCACTCGATGTGGAACTGCAGCCCCCAGGCCCGGTCGCCGAGGCGGAAGGCCTGGTGCGGGTAGCGCGTGGAGGCGGCCAGCAGGGTGGCACCGGCGGGTAGCTCGGTGATCTCGTCGACGTGCCACTGCAACACGTCGGGGATCAACGGGACGTACCGGAAGAGCGGGTCGTTCTCGGCCGCGTCGCGCCGGCCGACCACGGCGGGCCCTGCCTCCGGGCCGGACGGGCTGCGATCGACCGTGCCGGCGTGGGCGGTGGCGAGCAGCTGCGCACCCAGGCAGATGCCCAGGGTCGGCAGCCGGTGCCGCACGGCCTTGCGGAGCAGCTTCTCCACGGCCGGGAACCAGGGTGCCGCCGGCACTCCGTCGGCCATCGGGTAGGCCTGCTGGTCGCCGCCGAGCACCACCAGGGCGGCGAAGCCGTCCAGGTCGGCGGGGAGCGGGTCGCCCGCGTGCGGGCGGACCACCGACAGCTCCAGACCGGCCTCGGTCAGCCACTCCCCCAGCCGGCGCGGGTCGTCGGTCGGGTCATTCTCGATCACCAACGCGGTTGCCACGTGGTCGAGGCTATCCGGTCTCGCTAACCGGGCCGGCGCGCGGGACCGGGCCCGCTAGGCTCTGCCGCTGTGTCCGACCGCAGCCCGTCCGACCACGTCGTACGCCCGCCCGCCCTGCGTCCCGGCGACACGGTGATGCTGGTGTCACCGTCGGGACCGACCCGCCCGGAGCGGGTGGCCCGGGGCGTGGAACTGCTCACCGGCTGGGGGCTGCGACCGGTGCTCGCACCCAACGCGTACGCCCGGCAGGGCTACCTGGCCGGCTCGGACGCGCTTCGGGCGGCCGACCTGAACACGGCGTTCGCCGATCCGCAGGTGCGCGGGGTCATCTGCACCCGGGGCGGTTACGGGGCGCAGCGGGTGGTGGACGCGATCGACATGACGGTGGTGCGCCGCGACCCGAAGGTGGTGGCCGGCTTCTCCGACATCACCGCGCTGCACTTCGCGCTCTGGCGGGGCGCCCGGCTGGCCGGGGTGCACGGGCCGGGAGCGGCCTGGCGCGACGAACGCACCCCGCTGGCCTCGGCCGAGTCCCTGCACGCGGCGCTGACCAGCGCCCGGCCGGTCACCGTCCGCGCCGTCGAGGACGAGGAGACCTTCGGCGTACGCGTCGCGGGCCGGGCCGCCGGCCCGCTACTGGGCGGCAACCTCTGCCTGGTCGTGGCGTCGCTGGGCACCCCGGACATGCCCGACCTGACCGGCGCGGTGCTGCTACTGGAGGACGTGCAGGAACCGCCGTACAAGGTCGACCGCATGCTCACCCAGCTGCGCCGGGCCGGCGCGCTGGACGGGCTGGCCGGGGTGGCGGTGGGCCAGTTCACCGACTGCGCCGACGGTTGGCCGGTCGGGGTGACCGACGTGCTCGCCGAACGCCTCGGCGACCTGGGGGTACCGGTGCTCGGCGGCCTGCCGATCGGCCACGGCCCCGGTCAGCTCACCGTTCCGGTGGGTACCCGGGCGACCCTCGACGCCGACGCCGGCACGCTGACCGTCACCTCCGCCGTCCGCTGATCCTCTGCTCCACACGTCCCTTCTCTGGTCGGGATTGCCAGCCTGGTCGGGATTGCCAGCTCGCTGACAGCTTCGCCACGGTCCACGCCCAGCCAGGCTCGTCACTGTCGGTCGCGTCATCGCACCACCGACGAGTTGGAGGACCGATGTCCCGCACGATTTCGAAGAAGCACCTGCTGGCCGGCCTGGCCACGGCGGGTGTGCTCGGCGTGGGGATCGCCGCTCCCACCGTGGCGTTCGCCGACGACAAGGCCACCCCGAGCGCCAGCGCGGGCGCGCCGGACCAGGGCGAGCGGCAGGAGCAGCGGGCCACGCGTCAGGCGGAGTTCGCCGAGGCGCTGGCCGAGGAGCTGGGCCTGCCGACCGAGCAGGTGACCGGGGCGCTGGAGAAGCTCCGCGAGCGGTACCAGCCGCAGGGCCGGGCCGGCGGCGAGGGCCACCGGGGCTTCCCGGGGCGCGGCGAGGGCCACATGGGCGAGCGGCGGACCCCGCCGTCGGCCGAGGAGCGCAAGGAGGCGCTGGCCGAGCGGCTGGCGCAGGCGGTCGAGGACGGCAAGCTGACCCAGGAACAGGCCGACGCCATCACCGCCGCCGTCGAGGCCGGTGTCCTCGGCGGCTGGGGCGGCCCGGGGCCGCGTGGCGGCGTGGGTGAGTCCGCCGGCAAGTGAGGCCCCGCCCCTCGGGCGTCTCACCCCTCGCGCGGCTCGCCCCTCAGGCGGCTCGCCCCTCAGGCGGCTCGCCCCTCAGGCGGCTCGCCAGATGCGGCATGTCGCGGTTTCCGCCGTCTGGGAAACCGCGACATGCCGCGAAGCACGGCGCGGAGCCCGGCCGTCGGCAACACGGCCCCGAACCCGGAGCCCGGCCGTCGGCCAAGGGGCCGGAACCCGGCCGGCGTAACGCAGCGCGGGGTCCGGCCGTCGGCCACGCGGGGTCCGGCCGTCGGCCACGCGGCCCGGAGGCTGGTCGCGGGCTGCGTCAGGCGATGCAGGCGCAGACGATGAGCGCGGCACCGAAGTGACTGGCGGCGCTGACCCGCGCCACCGGGTGCGGCTCGTCGGCGCAGATGACCTCGCCGAGCTTGCCCGGGGTGATCAGGTCCAGCACGAAGAAGGCCAGCGCCATGATGCCGAGACCGACCAGCCCGAAGACCACCGTCGAGGCCAGCCCCTTGGCGAAGTCGTGATAGCTGGTCAGGATCGCGGTGAAGACGATGCCGGCGACGCCGAGCTGGTTGGCGGCCAGCAGCAGGCCGGCGTTGGCGTTGCGGCGTACCCAGATCAGGTCCCGCAGCTTGCCCGGCGTGAGCAGGTCGACCAGGACGAAGCCGGCGGCCATCAGGCCGACCCCGACGACCCCGAACACCACGCTCTGCCAGGCTCCGCTGAGCAGATCCACCAGCACCGACTGCCTCCCGACCGTCTGCGGCCGGCGGACGCCGGCACGGTGATCGAGACGATAGCGGGAACGCGCAACGCTCCGCCGCCCGGCGGCGGGCCGTTCTCACGGGCCCGCCGGGGCGGTGGCTACAGCGACAGGTAGTGCTGACGCTCGTACGGGGTGACCTCCCGGCGGTACTGCTCCCACTCGGCGCGCTTGTTGCGCAGGAAGAAGTCGAAGACGTGCTCGCCGAGCACCTCGGCGACCAGCTCCGAACCGGCCATCACGTCGATCGCCTCGGCCAGGTTCTCCGGCAGGGGTTCGTACCCCATCGCCCGCCGCTCGGCGCTGGTCAGCGCCCACACGTCGTCCTCGGCGCCCGGCGGCAGCTCGTACCCCTCCTCGATGCCCTTCATCCCGGCGCCGAGCAGCACGGCGAAGGCGAGGTACGGGTTGGCGGCCGAGTCGGGCGAGCGGATCTCCACCCGGGCCGAGTTCGGCTTGCCGTACGCCGGGACGCGGACCAGCGCGGAGCGGTTCAGGTGCCCCCAGCAGACGTACGCGGGGCTCTCCGTGACCCGGTCCGGCAGCGCCTGCGGGAACAGCCGCTTGTACGAGTTGACCCACTGGTTGGTGACCGCGGTGTACTCGCGGGCGTGGGCCAGCAGCCCGGCGATGAACGCCCGGGCGACCTTGGACAGCTTCATCGGGTCGCTGGGGTCGTGGAACGCGTTGCGTTCCCCCTCGAACAGCGACAGGTGCGTGTGCATCCCGCTGCCCGGCTGGTCGGTGAAGGGCTTGGGCATGAAGGTGGCCTGTACGCCCGTGGAGAGCGCCACCTCCTTGACCACGTGCCGGAAGGTCATGATGTTGTCGGCGGTGGTCAGCGCGTCGGCGTAGCGCAGGTCGATCTCCTGCTGACCGGGGGCGACCTCGTGGTGGCTGAACTCGACCGAGATGCCGATCCGCTCCAGCGACAGCACCGCCTGACGGCGGAAGTCGCGCGCCACCGCGTGGGTGGTGTGTTCGAAGTAGCCGCCGGTGTCCACCGGCACCGGCACGCTGCCGTCCAGCGGCCCGTTCTCCAGCAGGAAGAACTCGATCTCCGGGTGGGTGTAGAAGGTGAACCCCTTCTCGGCCGCCCGGGACAGCGCCCGCCGCAGCACGTGGCGGGGATCGGCCCAGGAGGGGCCGCCGTCGGGCAGCAGGATGTCGCAGAACATCCGGGCGCTCTCGCCGCTGACCCCGCCCTCGAAGGGGAAGACCTGGAAGGTCGTCGGATCGGGCATGGCGACCATGTCCGACTCGAAGACCCGGGCGAAGCCCTCGATGGCCGAGCCGTCGAAGCCGATACCTTCCTCGAAGGCGGCCTCCAGTTCGGCGGGGGCGACGGACACGCTCTTGAGCGTGCCGAGCACGTCGGTGAACCACAGCCGGACGAAACGGATGTCCCGTTCTTCCAGCGTACGGAGGACGAACTCCTGCTGACGGTCCACTTCCCCAACCTTCCGCGACACGCTATGTCCGCCTTCGGCCGGACTCAGCCCGACCTGACCGACCAGTCTCCACCGACCCGATTACGCAGACGTTAACCGAACCGCGGCCGTTGCGTCCCGCCCAGTCCCGACCGGCGGTCCCGACCTCCCACCCGCTGTCACACGCCGACGTGTCGACCCTGTGCCGCTGGGGCAAGATGAGGACATGCCCACCCTGCGTCTCGCCCTGTGCCAGGTCAACCCCAGCGTCGGTGACCTCACCGGCAACGCCGCTCTCGTCCGCGCGTGGACCCGCCGGGCCGCCGAGGCCGGCGCCCAGCTCGTCCTCTTCCCGGAGATGATGCTGACCGGGTACCCGGTGGAGGATCTGGTCTTCCGTCAGTCCTTCGTGGCGGCGTCGCGGGCAACGCTCGGCCGGCTGGCCGCCGATCTCGCCGCCGACGGGCTGGGCGAGCTGCCGGTCGTGGTCGGCTATCTCGACGCCGACGGTCCGCCGCAGGTCAGCGCGGACGCCCAGCCGGGGCGGGGGGCACGCAACGCCGCGGCGCTGCTGCACCGTGGCGAGGTGATCGCCACCTACTTCAAGCATCACCTGCCCAACTACGGGGTCTTCGACGAGGACCGCTACTTCATGCCGGGCGACATGCTCACCGTGGTCCGCCTCGGTGGCGTGGACGTGGCGCTGACCATCTGCGAGGACCTGTGGCAGGCCGGCGGCCCGTTCGCCGCCGCCCGGCAGGCCGGGGTGGGGCTGGTAGTCAACATCAACGGCTCGCCGTACGAGCTGAACAAGGACGACGTGCGGCTGCCGCTGGTGCGTCGGCGCGCCGCCGAGGCCGGGGCCACCATCGCGTACGTCAACATGATCGGCGGTCAGGACGAGCTGGTCTTCGAGGGCGACTCGATGATCGTCGCGGCGGACGGGACGCTGCTGACCCGGGCACCGCAGTTCGTCACGCACCTGCTCGTGCACGACGTCGACCTGCCCACCGCCGAGGGCGACGTCGAGGACACGGACGGCGCTCAGATCGCCGACGGGTTGCGGGTGGTGCGCCGTACCGTCGAGGGGATCCCGCCCGCGCCCACCGGCCCGGCGGCCACCGGCGGCATCATCGAGCCGGTGGCCGACGAGGCCGAGGTGTGGCAGGCGCTGGTGCTCGGGCTGCGTGACTACGTCGAGAAGAACCGCTTTCCCTCGGTGGTGCTCGGGCTCTCCGGCGGCATCGACTCGGCGGTGGTCGCCGCCATCGCCGCCGACGCCCTCGGTGGCGACCGGGTGGTCGGGGTCTCCATGCCCAGCCAGCACTCCTCCGAGCACAGCCGCACCGACGCGGCGGACCTGGCCAAGCGCACCGGGCTGGACTACCGGGTGGAGCCGATCCAGCCGATGGTGGACACCTTCCTGGCGAACATGTCGCTGTCCGGGGTCGCGGTGGAGAACCTCCAGGCCCGGGTACGCGGCGTCATCCTGATGGCGTTGTCGAACCAGGAGGGCCACCTGGTGCTGACCACCGGCAACAAGAGCGAGCTGGCGGTCGGCTACTCGACCCTCTACGGCGATTCGGTCGGTGGCTTCAACCCGATCAAGGACGTGTGGAAGACCCTGGTCTGGCGGCTGGCCAAGTGGCGCAACGCCGAGGCGGCCCGACTGGGCCTGACCCCGCCGATTCCGGAAAACTCGATCGGCAAGCCGCCGAGCGCCGAGCTGAGCCCCGGTCAGATGGACAGCGACTCGCTGCCCGAGTACGACGTCCTCGACCCGATCCTGATCGGCTACATCGACGGTGACCTCGGCCGCGACGGCCTGATCACCTCCGGCCACGACCCGGCGGTGGTGGACAAGGTGCTGCGGTTGGTGGATACCGCCGAGTACAAGCGCCGCCAGTCGGCACCGGGTACGAAGATCTCGATGAAGGCGTTCGGACGGGACCGGCGGCTGCCGATCACCAATCGGTGGCGCGAGGACGGCTGACCGGGCTCTCAGCCCGTCGGCCCGGGCTGCCGGGCCGGAGTGACATCCTCCACTGCGCCCTGCCGCCGACCGCCCGGACGGTGGGACGATCGCGGCGGAACCCGGGGACCGCGTACGCGGCCTCGAGGAAGGAGAACGTCATGGTGGAATCCACTCCGGCCGAGGTGACCGCCCTCTACGGCGGCCCGGCCACCCGTCGCGTCCGCACCCGCGACCTGCTCGCCGCCAAGGAGCGCGGCGAGAAGTGGTCGATGCTCACCTCGTACGACCAGTACACGGCCTCGATCTTCGACGCCGCCGGTATCCCGGTGCTGCTGGTGGGTGACTCGGCGGCGAACAACGTGTTCGGCTACGAGACGACCCTGCCGGTGACCGCCGAGGAGTTGCTGCCGCTGGTGCGGGCGGTCGTCCGGGCCACCCGACAGACACTGGTCGTCGGCGACCTGCCCTTCGGGTCGTACGAGGAGGGCCCGACCCAGGCGCTGCGTACGGCCGTCCGGTTCATGAAGGAGAGCGGCTGCCACGCGGTCAAGCTGGAGGGCGGCCGGCGCTGCGCCGCGCAGATCGAGGCGATCGTCGGCGCCGGCATCCCGGTGATGGCGCACATCGGGTTCACGCCGCAGCGTGAGCACACTATCGGCGGGTACCGGGTGCAGGGCCGTGGCGAGGCCGCCGACGAGGTGCTGGCCGACGCCCGCGCGGTCGCCGCCGCCGGTGCCTTCGCGGTGGTGCTCGAGATGGTGCCCGGCGACGTGGCCAAGCAGGTCACCGCCGAGTTGCCGATCCCGACGGTGGGCATCGGCGCCGGACCGGACACCGACGCGCAGGTGCTGGTCTGGCAGGATATGGCGGGCCTGCGCACCGGCAAGGCACCCCGGTTCGTGAAGCGCTACGCCGCCCTGGCCGACACCCTCGACGAGGCGACCCGCCGCTTCGCCGACGAGGTCCGCGCCGGCCAGTTCCCCGCCGCCGAACACACCTTCTGACCCGTCCGCTGCTCGTCGGTTCGCGGCGGGACCGCAGGTGCCGGTCCCGCCGCTGCCGACGAATCACTGCGGCTGGACGACGTTCACCATCCACGGGATGCCGAACCTGTCCACACACATGCCGTACAGATCCCCCCACACCTGCTTCTCGAACGGCATCGTGACGGTGCCACCGTCGGACAACTTCTGCCATGCCTCCTCAAGACCCTCGCCCGGGTCTCCGCTCAGGCTGCAGGTGATGGTGTCGCCGGGGTTGTAGGGCATGCCGGGCGCGGTGTCGGAGGCCATCAGGGTGTAGCCCCGGTCGGTGGTGAGCATCGCGTGCATGACCTTGTCGGCGACGGCGGGATCGGACGTGCCGAACTCACCGAACGTGCTGATCCGCAACTGGCCGCCGAACACCGACTGGTAGAACTCCATCGCCTGGCGGGCGTCGCCGTTGAACGTGAGGTACGGGTTGAGCTGGGACGTCATGCCGGGACCCTCCTTGACAAGCTGACCGGTGACCGTCGGACGCTAACCCCGACCACCGACACCGGGGACGGCTTTCCGCACGATCCCCACCCCATCGGTGCTCCGCCGTTGCGCGGCTCGGCCCCCGACGCGGAGCCACGTGCCCGAACCCCGCGCGGAGCCGCGTGCCCGGCCACTCCGACTGCGCCGACGTGCCCCGGATTGACGACAGGCCCACGGGGCCGCGCACCTTCGGTGGACCGCTGGTCGTTACGCGACCACGCGGCAGGCGACCGGGGCGCAGCAGCCGCTCGCGGCTCGGGCAGGGATGGTGGGCGTATCCGGATCATCAGCTCGACGGTCAGGGCGGGTGCGTCCTGGACGCCGGATAGGGCGAGCGGGATTTTCCGGTAGCCGCTACGGTTCTCGCTCGTGAATCGGATCCGCTCTTCTTTCTCTGTCCTGGCCTGCGCCTCGATGCTGGCGTTGGCCGCCTGCGGTGGCGAGGAGGCGACCCCGACGGCCGAAGCTCCGCCGTCGGCCGCCGTGCCGTCCGCCACCGCCACCGCTCCCTCGCCCGCCCCGGCACCGCCCACCGATGACGCGGCGGACGCGGTGAGCGACAAGAAGCTCTGCCAGTCGGCGAAGCAGGCAAGCGACGAGATGCGGAAGAATCTCATCGCCGCGGTGAGTTCCGGTAGCGAGCCGTCACCGGCACTGTTCCAGAAGATCCTGTCCGGGTTGCAGAACGAGGTGACCCGGGTGGCAGCCACCGGCGCCACCGACAGCAAGGTGGTCGCCGCCTTGGAGCGGTTCGGCGCGGAGGCCGGCAAGGCCGCCAACGCCGCGGATCCGGCAACGGCCGCGGACAACCCGGCCTTCGAGAAGGCCGGTGCCTCTCTCAGCGCGGCATGCAGGTCGGCCGGCGTCAACGTCACCTTCTGACCGCCACCCGAGCCGAAAGCCACGTGATACCGGCCGGTGTCCCCGCCGTCACGAACTGATCGGCGGGGCACCGGGGCGGTGTGCGGTCACTGACGGTGCCACGGCTCGGCGGGCTGGCAGGCGGGGCCCGGGTCGCCGTAGACGAATCTGCCGGCCGGGTCGACATAGCAGCGACCCAGCTCGTCGAACGGTGTGAACAGCGGTCGCCGGTCGATCTCGACGCCGGCCCTGTCGTAGGCCACCAGATCCGCCTGCTCGTCTTCGCCGACGCCATCGGCGACCAGGCCGAACGCGCCACCCGCGACGCGGGCCGGCGTGATCCTGCCGTCGGTCTGTTGCAACACCAACCGGTCCACGCGGGCGCCGACCCGTCCGATCGCGACCACCTCGCCACCGTCGGGGTCGGTCGAGGTGAGCAGGAGCCGCTGCACGGGGCCGGGCAGCCACGCGCCGTGCCAGGTCGGATCGTCGACGGAGGTCGCCGCGCTTCCGGACAACGCCTGGTGGCGCGGACCCCAGAGGTCACAGGCGGCATAGTGGTCGTCGGTGAGGAACATCAACGCGGCGTGGTCGCCGTGTTCCACCGCGACCGCCAGGTCAGCCAGGGTCACCGACGCGCGGGCCGGCTCGTCACCGAGGGCCAGGCATCGCTCGGCCGACTGCCGCAGCGTCGGCGACAACTCGTCCGGCCCGAAGGCGAGGAACTGTGCTCCCCCGTCGCGATCGGGCGAGCTGACCAGCCCGACCGTGGCGACCACCACCGCGGCGACGAACGCGACGGCGATGCGGCGACGGACCGGCGACGGACTCGGCACCGATCTCGCCTCGGCCACCAGTCGCGTCCGCATCTCGACTGCCCTCCCGGCCGGCAGATCACGCTCGGCGGGCGGGCTGAACAGCTCGTTCATCGGTCCTCCACATCGAGAAGTTGGCGGGCCAGCCGAGCGCGAGCCCGGCTGACCCGGGAACGCACCGACCCCTCACTGATGCCGAGGGCGACCGCCGCGTCGGCGTAGGACACCCCCGACCACAGGCACAGCGCGACGGCCTCGCGCTCGGCACGCGGCAGCCGGCGCACCGCCGCCAGGATCGCTCCCATCCGCCGCTCGTCGTCGATCCGTCCGGCCGCGTCCTCGGCCACATCACCGTCCGTACCGCGCTCGGGCGGTACCCGGCGCAGCAGCGCGCGCCATCGCCGTGCCGCGCGGGATTCGCTGCGCGCGGTGTTGGTGGTGATGACGAGCAGCCAGGGCAGGATCGAGCCGTCGACCAGGCGGGCGACGTCGCGCCGACGCCAGGCGACCAGAAAGGCCGACTGGGTGATGTCCTCGGCCAGCGACCAGGAACCGGTGAGCCGGAACGCGTGGTTGTAGACGGTTCGCGCGTACCGGTCGAACAGTCGGGCGAAGCGCACCTCGTCGCCGGCCACCGCCGCCGACCACAACTCCTGATCGGTCGGCTCCATCTGGATCGTCACATCACACTATGGCCGGCAGGCCGGGCGGCGTTGCGTCGCCGGGACGTGCCGGCTCAGAGGTCGGTGACGCGGACGCCGGCGTGCGCCTTGTAGCGCTTGTTGATGGCGATCAGGTTGGCGGTGAACGCCTCGATCTGGTGGGCGTTGCGCAGCCGTCCGGCATAGATGCCGCGCATCCCGGGGATGTGGGCGGCGAGCGCGCCGACGATGCCGACCAGCTCCCGTTCCTCGGTGCAGATCAGCACGTCCAGCTCGATGCGGTCGATCTCGGGGTCGGCCAGCAGCGGGGCGCTGACGTGGTTGAACGCCGCGCAGACGCGGGAGTCGGGCAGCAACGCGGCGGCCTGCTGCACCGCGCTGCCCTCCGGCACGGGCAGTGCGTACGGGCCCTGCTTGTCGAAGCCGAGCGGGTTGACGCAGTCGACCACGATCTTGCCGGCGAGTGGTTCGGCGAGCGCACCGACCGTGGCGGCGTGCCCGTCCCAGGGCACCGCGATGATCACCACGTCGCTGCGCCGGGACACCTCGTCGTTGTCGGCACCGGTGACGCTGCCACCGGCCGGAACGCCGGGCAGGGCGGCGATCTCCTCGGCCGACTGGGCCGCCCGCTGCGCCGAGCGGGAACCGATCAGCACGGTCAGGCCGGCCCGGGCGAACCGGTAGGCGAGCCCTCGGCCCTGGTCGCCGGTGCCACCGATGATGCCGATGGTGAGGCCGGAAACGTCGGGCAGGGCGCTCGGGTCGTATGCCATGGTCGTCATCCTCGCAAATCCGCTGGCTGGCAGCAGCGACCGGCACTGTGACAAAGCCCGCTGCCGAGCCGGTCGCCCGGAATCGAACCGTCAGGCGAGTTCGAAGGCGACCGAGCGGGTGGCGGGATCGGCGGCGACCAGCCGGACCCGGACCCGGGTACCCAGCGGCAGCTCGCCGAGGCAGCGGGCGCGTACCGGCGGGTCGTCCAGGGCGACCGTACCGCCGGGTGGGCGGCCGGGACGGGCCTTGCCGTTCGCGGGTGCGTCGACGTCGAGCACGGCGGCGTCGAAGGTCTCGCCCACCCGATGGGCCAGCAGCACCGCCTCGGCCAGGTCGATCGCGCCCCGGCTCGCCGCGGACGCGGTGCGGTCCGTGGCCGCCATCACCGCGGGCAGCCGGGGCAACGCCGCGCGGGCCCAGTCGGGCACCTCACGGCCGTCGTGCAGGGCCAGGCAGATCTCCGTGGCGTACCGGTCGGCAAGTCGCCGCAGCGGCGCCGTGACATGGGCGTACGCGGCCGCGACCCCGCCGTGCGACGGCTGCTCCGGTGGCTCGCCGTCGAACGGGGTGTACGCCGCCGACCGCATCAGTTCGGCGGCCTGGTCGATGAACGCGGCGGCCCGCGGCTGGGCCGGGTCCAGCCGCAGCAGCAGCTCGCCGACGCCCACGTCGTCCGGCCAGTGCACGCCCAGCGGGGCGGCGGCGGCCCGCAGCCGCTGCACGGCCTCGGGCTTCGGCGCCGGCATCGTCCGTAGCAGCCCGATTCCACCGGCCAGCATCAGGTCGGCGGCGGCCATCCCGGTGAGCAGAGAGATCTGGGCATTGTGCTCCTCCATCGGCACCGGCGCCCGCAGCACGAGCCGCCAACCGTCGCCGTCGGCCTCCACGTCCTGCTCGGGGATCGGCAGGTTGACCGCTCCCCGACGCAGCCCTCGGGCGGTGAGGCGGGCACCGATCTCGGGCAGCAGGGCGATCGGCTCCGGCAACCGCCCCGCGTCGGCGTCGGCCTGCACCCCCGGATAGTCCAGCTGGGCCCGGCTGCGCACCAGCGCCCGCTGCACCTCCACCGCCGTGGTGCAACCGTCCGCGTCCAGGTCGATGGTCCACAGCACCGCCGCCCGGTCGACGTCGGGCAGCAGGCTCGCGGCTCCCTCACCGAGGGTGTGCGGGTGCAGCGGCACGTTGCCGTCGGGCAGGTACACGGTCTGCCCGCGGCGCCAGGTCTCCTCCTCCAGCGCGCCACCCGGGCGTACGTGGGCGGCGACGTCGGCTATGGCGTACCGCACCCGGTAGCCGCCACCGGCGCGGCGGCTGAGATGCATCGCCTGGTCCAGGTCCCGCGAGCCGGGCGGGTCGACCGTGACCAGCGGGATGTCCGTGCGGTCTACGCCCGGCCGGGGAGGTGCCGCGGCGGCTTCGTCGGCCTCCCGCTGTGCCGCCTCGGGGTAGACCTCCGGCAGGCCCAGTTCCCGGCGCAGCGCGCCGAAGTCGATGCGGGGCGCCAGGACGCGTCGGATGACCATGCGCCAATCCTGACAGCGCCGGGCACGTCGCGCTCTCCTCCGAGCGACGGGTCGTCGGCGTACCCCAGGTCAGCCGGCCGCCTTCCGCGCGGCGCCGGTCCGTCCGCTCGACGCGGCACGTCCGGTGCTCCTGGCGGCGGCCTTCTTCGCGGTGGCCTTCTTCGCCGGGGCCTTCTTCGCGGTGGCCTTCTTCGCTGGCGCCTTCTTCGCTGGCGCCTTCTTCGCGGCCGTCTTCTTCGCCGCTGCCGTGCGGGTCGCCGCCGACGTGCTCTTCCGGGCCGGTGCCTTCTTGGCTGCCGCCTTCGTCGTGGCGGCCTTCCTCGCCGGGGCCTTCGCCGTCGTCTTCCGCGCCGTGGTCGTGGTGCTCTTCCGCGCCGCCGCCTTCTTCACCGCCGACGTCGCGGTCTTCGCCGGTGCCTTGCGCGCCGCCGACGTGCTCCGCGTACCCGTCGCCTTCTTCGCGGGGGCGGTCTTGCGCGCCGGAGCCGCCTTCTTCGCGGGAGCCTTCGCCGCCGTGGCCCGCGCGGTCGTCGCCTTCTTCGCGGGGGCGGTCTTACGCGCCGGAGCCGCCTTCTTCGCGGGAGCCTTCGCCGCGGTGGCCCGCGCGGTCGTCGCCTTCTTCGCGGGGGCCTTCGCCGCGGTCGTGGTCCTGCGTGGGCCGGTCGCGGGCCGTGCCGACGCGGAGGTGGTTCTCGCGGCGGGTGCCTTCGTCGGCGCGGTCTTCGCCGACACCGTCTTCTTCGCCGGAGTCGCCTTCCTGGCGGCGGTCTTCCGCGTTGACGAGGTCGCCCTGGCTGCGGGTGCCGTGGCGGCGGCGCTCTTCGCCGCCGGAGTCCGCCCGGCGCCGCCGGTCGCCTTACGGGCGGCCGGCGCGGTACCGGAGGCGCGGCGGGTGGACGGGGTGCGGGCGAGGCCCGCGGTTCGTTCCGTCGCCGCGGTCTTCCTCGCGGGCGTGCGCTTCGCGGCCGGGCGGGTGGCCTGTTGTGCTTCGGCCATCTCGGTTCCCTTCATGGGGACGTGCTGCCGCCCTCGCGACGCACGCAGTGCCTCGGCGCGGGAGGCGTCCCGCGCCGTCTACCTGTCCTCCCCGGTCCAGCGGGCGTCCTCGGCCTCCCACGCCTCGTTGCGCTCCCGCACCGTCTGCAGGGCGTTCTCCGCGTCGGTGGCCGAGTCGTACGGTCCGAGAACGTGCCGGGCAGGGCACACGTCGGCACCGGTCTCGACCCGGTGGTGTCGCGTACACCAGTAGTAACGTCCACGTCCGCTGTCGCTCATGGCATCACTGTGCACCGGGAAACAACCGCCCGCCACCGGAACACCACAAGTCACCGGGCCCTTCCACAGTAGACGTGATCCTCCGGCAGCGGTCCTGAACTGCGAAAATCGACCTCCCGGCGGCTTTCGCCGGGTACCTCGCCGCGCTCCCGGCCACCGCGGCAAAGGGCTGCGCCGGCAAATGTCGATGATCCGAAAAGCCGCTGTCCGCGCGACGCCGGTTCCGCCAGAATCGGCGCCCGTGACCACGACAGCCTCAGCTGCGACCGGATGCCCGCGTTGCCACACCCCGACGATCACGGAGCTCGACGCCACCCCCTGGTGCCCGGCGTGCGAGTGGAACCTGGAGGCGTACGACGCGGGCCGGAGCCGCCCGGTGTTCGGTTGGGCCTGGGTCGACCGGCGGACGCACCGCCTGGCGTACCGGATGACGCGGGAGCAGTTCGACCGGCTGCTGGCACGGCCCATCGGAGCGACCGGTGCCGGGAGGGCGAGGCTGCTGACCGTCACGGCCTCGCTCCTGCTGCTCGCCGGAGTCGGCGCGCTCGCCGCGCTCGGCGCCTGGCTGACGCTACGGTCGTTCCCGAGCCTGACCCTGTTGCCCGGGCTCACGTTGCTCGGTTTCGCCTTCGTACTACGGCCACGGTTCGGCCGCCTCGACCCGGAACTGACGGTGCTGTCCCGGCAGCGGGCCCCGGAGCTTTTCGCACTCGTCGACGAGGTTGCCGCAGCACTCGGTACCCCGACGCCTCAGGTGATCGGTGTGGACGGCGACCTCAACGCGTACGCCGGTCAGATCGGGCTGCGGCAACGGCGGGTCCTCTGTCTCGGCCTGCCGTTCTGGGGCGCGCTCGGCCCCCAGGAGCGGGTGGCGTTGCTCGGCCACGAGCTGGGTCACTTCGTCAACGACGACCCGCGCCGGATGCTGCTCACCCAACCGGCGTTCCGGACCCTGGGCGAAGCCGCCGACCTGTTGCGCCCCATGGACGCGGGACACCGGGGCGGCATCCTGGAGCTGCTCGGTGCCGCGCTGGCCAAAATCTTCCTCGGCACCCTGTCCCGGCTGCTCGCCGCGGTCCACCTGGTCCTGCTCTGCGTCGTCCTGCGGGACAGCCAGCGCGCGGAGTATCTCGCGGACGAGATGTCCGCGACGGCCGCCGGATCAGACGGGGCGACCCGGCTGCTGGACCAGATGCTGCGGTCGGAGTCGCTGACGCTGGCCGTACGCCGGGAATCGCGGGCCGGGCACGGTCCCGCCCGGTGGCGGACCGCGGCGGCCGAGTCGCTCGCTGCGGCCGCGCACCGACTGCCGCACCTTCGGCAACTCTCCGTACGCGAGGAGGCGTCGCTGTTCGCCACCCACCCACCGGTCGGACTACGCCGGCAGATGGTGGCCGGCCGCCGTCGGCACGAGCCCAGGGTGGTGCTCACCGAGGCGCGCGCCGAGCGCATCGACGCCGAGTTGGCCGAGGAATACGAGCGGATCCGGCGCCAGATCAGTCTGTCCTGACCCGGCGGGGAGTGCGATCACAGGGGCGGGCTAAGGTCGCCGGATGGGCGTACCGGATTACATCCTGCGGATGCGCAAGCACGTCGGCCACGACCTACTCTGGCTACCCAGCGTGAGCGCGATCGTCCGCAACGACGCGGGTGAGCTGCTGCTCGCCCAGCGGGCCGACGACGGCCGCTGGTCGGTGGTGAGCGGCTTCGTCGAGCCGGGTGAGCAGCCGGCCACCGCGGTCGTCCGCGAGGTGCTGGAGGAAACCGGCCTGGAGGTCGAACCGCTGCGGCTCAGCAGCGCGATCTCACACCCGCACACGTACCCGAACGGCGACCACTGCGAGTACCTCAACCTCGGCTTCCACTGCCGCCTGCTGGGTGGGGAGGCGCGGGTCAACGACGACGAGTCGCTGGACGTGCGGTGGTTCCCGCCGGGGCGGCTGCCCCACCTCGACGAGCACGCCCGGCTGGTCATCCGGCACGCCCTCGGCGGGGAGACCTCGGCGTTCTTCCTGCCCGCCGGCACCCTCTGGGGTGAGCCCGGTGAGCTGGAGCCCGCCTGAACCACTGCGCCGGTACCTGACCGACCTGGTCGCGGCGGCCGGCGAGGTGCTCGGTGCCGAGCTGTGCGGTGCGTACGCTGCCGGTTCCGTGGGTCTGGCCGCGTACCAGCCGGAACGCAGCGACGTCGACGTGGCGCTGGTCTGCGCCGGTCCGTTGGACCGCACGGTCGCCGGCCAGTTGGTGGCGCGGCTGCGGCACGAGTCCCTGCCCTGCCCGGCGCGCGGCCTGGAGCTTGTCGTCTACCGGCGGGAGGTGGCCCGTTCCGGCACCCCGGAACCGGGTTTCGAGGTCGAGCTGAACACCGGTGCCCGGATGGAATTCCGGGCGTCGTACGGCTCGGCGCAGCGGCCGAGCGCCGACGGCCTGTTCTGGTACGGCCTGGACCGCAGCATCCTGCACCAGAGCGGGCGGGCCCTGTTCGGCCCGCCCGCTTCGGAAGCCTTCGCCGACCTGGCGCCCGGTGACCTGCGCCGGCTGATCCTGGACGCGCTGCGCTGGTGGCTTGAGCGACCGGTACCCACCGGCGAGGTGCCCGCGCCCGGAGCGGAGGACGCCGTACTCGGCGCCTGCCGCTCCTGGGTACGGCTGCGGTGTGGGGTGTGGCTGTCCAAGACGGCCGCCGGCCGGCGGTTGCTGGACGAGGCCGGACCGCTCGTCGACGCCGACACCATCGAACTGGTCGAGCGGTCGGTCGCCGCCCGCGACGGCGGTGTCCCGCCCACCGGGTCGGCGGCCCGCGCCTTCCAGCGACGTGTCCTCGCCGAGCTCGCCGGCCCGCCGACCTGAGCCGGCCTTTCCGTCCGGACGGAGCGGTCAGTGGCAGGGAACCTCGGTGAAGTCGATGTGGCTGGTGCGGACGCCCCAGCTGAAGCGGTATCCGTCGCACTCCTCGTAGAGCCCGCCCACGATGCTGGTGTGGGAGGAGTCGGAGTAGTAGTGCGTCGTGCACTGGTAGTTGAGGGCACAGACCCGGGCCTGGGCGGGTGCGCCCGGCAGCAGGGCGAAGACACCCACGGCGAGGGTGGCCGCGGCGAGGGTACGACGGACCATGACAATCCCTTCGACGACACGGACCGGTACGGCGGGTGGCCGACCGGTTACCCAGATGATAGAGATCTGTCAATCGGGGAGCATCCACCCAGGTAGCAGACGAGTTCGGACTTCCGGCATCAGCCACAGCGGCGGCTCTCGGCCGCACCGGAGGTCACCGAACGTGGCCCGCTCAGCCTGTTCGCGCCGCACAAGATGCGGAGATCGACCTCACCGTCGCCGCCGACCTGGCGCTCGCCCGGCACCAGCCGCGCACCATCGAGGAGCAACTGGAACTGTGAGCACCGGCGACACCACCCTCCCTCGCCGTACCGCGCAGCAGCCGGACATTTCTCCGCCGGTGAAGCTCCCCCCGTCGCTGGCCGGTGACCCGTCGCTGCCGTACCCGACGATCGGCACCGAACTGCACGAGTTGCGACTGCAGATCCCCGGGGTGCAGGGAAGTGTCCTCGGCGGGGTCGACGGCCTGCTCATCACCCACGACGTGCCGGACCCGCTGGACCCCGACGACCTGACCGCGATGGCGGCGGCGACCTTCGGCCTCGGCCGGCAGGTCAGCCTCCGCCTCGGCCAGGGCGAGTTCCGCCAGTCCACCGTCCGCAACGAGGCCGGCTACTTCGCCGTGTACGCCGTCGGCCGGCACGCCCTGCTGTCCGTGGTCGGCGCCGACGCCATCAACGTCGCCCGCCTGCACCTGCACGCCCCACCGGTAGCCGACCGCCTCGCCAAGCTCCTGGCACACCACTGAGCCTGTTCGCTCAGGTTCGCCCACGACCACGTGGCGTCCGCACCCACAAGGGCGCCCCGATGATCACGCGGTCCACCTGTTCACCGAGGTAGCGGCGACCCCGGTCCAGCAACACGTCGCTGTAGATCTCCGCGAACCACTCCAGGTCGTCCACCTCGTCGAACGTGTACGCCTGCCCACCCCGTTGGGACGTCCGCCCGCCGCGTTGCCCGAACGCCACGGCAACGGCTTCGAGCGAGATCGCCTGAGCGTCGATCCGTTCAGCCATGTCCTGCGGGAAACCCTCGGCCAGCCAACTACTGATCGACCATCCCGAGGACGTGCCTTCGGCACCGCTGACCCGAAGCGGCTCCGCGTGCACGAAGCCGGCAACGTTGTCCCTGCTGCCGAAGAGGCAGACGGCAACACGGGTGCCGTCGGAGGCCTGCGTGCGTGCGCCGAGCACAAGACGCGCGGGCGAGCGGCCGACAAGATGGGTGAACTCGACCGGCCCGACTCCCTTGGCGAAACGGACCTTGGGCGGGGTGACGAAGTCCTCCACCGCCAAGGCCCCGACGGCCCGCTCGATCCGATCCGCGATCTCGTTGCGGTACAGGGCACGCGGCGCTCGTTCGAACTCGACGGCCGAGTTGAGCACCGGAACCGAGACGGAGAGCTTGGACCTCCACCGTGGGTTGAGGTCGATCCCGGCGTCCTCGGCGATGGATCTCACCCTGCGGCCGGACCAGTACGAGTACCGAGTCACATCCCCGCGCTCACCCACCCGGCCAAGCCTCCTGGGCATCCGACGACGCGTCAACCGTTGAGTTAAGGATTCTTGACACAATGTCAGCGTTGCTTTACCTTGGCAATGTCAAAGTTTCTTGACACGGGAGCGACGCATCTCCTCCGGTCCGCCTCCCATCGACATCGTCGTCCCGGCCGCCCACCTGGCGGCCGATGCCCGGTTCCACGTCAGGGCAGGCAAAAAGATCACGAACACCCCCGCCGCCCCACCCGGATCGAGAAGGAGCCACGATGCCCGCGCCAGCCCGCACCGCTCGCATGACCGGGCTTCTCTATCTCGGCATGGCCGTCACCGCCGTCCTCGGCTTCCTCGTCGTCCGTCCGCAGCTCTTCGCCGCTGACGACGCCGACGCGACGCTGGCCAATCTGGTCACACATGCTCCGCTCGCTCGCGTAGGCGTGGCCTTGGAGTTGGCCATGGTCGTCGCCCAGACCCTCACCGCCGTCTGGCTCTTTCGCCTGTTCCGCACCGTGGACTCCTTTGCCGCGGGCGGGATCGCCGCGTTCGGCCTGGTCAACGCGGGCGCGGCTCTCGTGAGTGCGGCGATGTTGGCCACCGCGATCCAGGTAGCGGCCGACCCGGTCGGCGACGCGGCGGCCACCGTCCAGGTCCTGCACCTGATCAGCCACAACATGTGGGGCGTCGGGGCACTCTTCTCCGGCCTGTGGCTCATCCCCATGGGCTGGTGTGTGCTGCGCTCGGGATGGATGCCCCGACTCCTGGGATGGATCCTCGTGGTCGGTGGCGTCGGGTACGTGCTCAGCCCGTTCGTCCTGTACCTCGCCCGCGACGCCCAGGTCCTCTTTGACACGATGGCGTATCCCGCGTCCGTCGGGGAGTTCTGGATGGTCGGCTACCTGCTCGTGCGCGGCGTACGCCACCAGGCACTGAACGAAGCACCGCCCACGGTCAACCAGCCGTCACTCACCTCGTGATCCGGCCAGAAGTGGAGCCGAAGAGGCCAACCCACTCCAGTAACTGAGCCTCACCTGCTGCCGTTCCCCGTCATTCTGGTGGGCGACGGACGAGTCGACCTGTACGCCGGATTATGAACGTGAGACGTGCCCTGAGCAGGCGCTTCGTTTGCCAGGTACCCGCTCAGGGCGTCGCCAGGGCGTCCGGGCAGTGCGGGGGTGGAGCAGCGAACGCGCAGCGGTCCCGGCTGTCAGTCGTCGAACTCGAACCCGCCCGCCTTGGCTTCCGCGACCAGCCGCCGCAAGCGTTCGCCGTCGGTCGCGACCACATTCATCCGAGCTTTCAACTCCTCCAGCGCGCTCCGATCGGTGCCGTTGGCGCAGAACATGCCGGCCTCGGCGTCATAGTCGAACCGACCTTCGAGCGCCTGGGCCTCGGTGTTGACGAGGACTTGTGCGACGCCTTCCCAGAAGTACCCGTTGGGCTCGTGACCGAGTTCATCGATCAGGTCGTCAACGGGAGTAGTTCCCGCCTCCAGCAGCAGCGAATACTGCCCCTGGGTCGTCTCAATCAGGCTAAGCAAGGTCATCTGAGGAGCCTGGCACCGCTCGGTGGTCGGAAACAAGATCCCGGCAGTCGGCATCACGGGCGCAGTCCCGGATCTCCATCCGCAGGCTCGAACAGTCGGTCGATAGCCTGCCGGGTACGTTCCTCGCTGGCCGGCATCAGGTGCGTGTAGACGCGGAGGGTGAAGCCGGGGTCGGCGTGGCCGAGGTATGAGGCGAGGGCCTTGATGCTCTCCCCCGCGTCGAGCAGCGACGAGGCGTAGAAGTGACGTAGCGCGTGCATCCCGGTGGCCCTGGTCGGCGTGATGCCGGCCGCCACGACAGCGGGCCGCCAGCTCTTGTTGTCGAAGGTGCGTCGGTTGATCGCGCCGCGCCGGGTGGTGGTGAACAGCAGCGGCACCGTGACCCGCTCGTCGGTGGCCGGGTCCTCCCACGGCAGGGTGAGTGACACCGGGGCGAAGTCGTCGACGTGCTGCTTCAGCACCTGGGCGACGGAGTCGGGCAGCGGTATCCGGCGGTCCCGGTCGTTCTTGGGCAGCCCGAAGACCAGGCGGGAGCGGACGAGCTTGACCTGACGGCAGACGTGCACCCAGCCGCCGTCAAGGTCGATGTCGTCGACCCCGAGGCCGAGGATCTCGCCCTGTCGCAGACCGCAGCCGGCGCCCAGGTCGACCATCGGGCGGTACCGCTGGGCGAGGCCACTGCGGATTGCCGAAACCTGTTCGTACCGCCAGGGCACTACCCGGCGTTGCACCGGTCGCGGTGGCTTGACCGATTTTGCCGAACAGGGGTTCTTGGCGATCCGTTCGTCATCGACGGCAGCGCCGAGGATGGTCCGCAGGTGGGCGAAGATGACGGCCCGGGTCGCCGGGGCCAGCTTGCCGACCATCTCCGCGTCCCATGCCCGGATGTGGCCCGGCTTGATCTCGGCCAGCTTCTTGGAACCGAAGAACGGCAGCAGGTGCTTGCGTACCCGAAACTCCGTGACCTCCCGGGTCGACTCGTCGAAGGAACGGGTGCGAAGCCAGGTTTCCGCGTACTCCGCGAAGGTCATCCGACCGGCAACCGGGTCGACGTACGAGCCGCGCAGCTTGTCCGACTCGGTCGAGACGAGGAACGCCTCCGCCTCACGCTTGGCCCGGTCCGGGAACGACTTCTTGCGTTCCTTGCCGTCCGGGCCGATGTACCGCACCCGGTAGCGCAGGCCCTTGCCGAACAGTTCCGTCTTGACCCGCTCCCGCTGCCCGCCCGGATGACGCAGCGTCTTGTACCAGCGATCCTCTACGTGTCCCATCAGGCCGCCGCCTGCTCACGAACCCAGGAGCGGACCGCTTCCGGCTCGTACCGCAGGTGTCGACCGACCCGAGCTGCCGGCGGCCCGTACTTGACCTTGCGCCAGCGGTACAGCGTCTCGGGCGGTACCCGCAGGTACGCCGCCACGTCTCGGATCGTCCACAGCCCATCGTTCGCCGCCATCACAGCCCCTCCCCCGTCCTGCTGTCCGTCTCCGTCGTCGATGCGGTGGCGGGGAGCTGGGCGGCGCGATCCTTGGCGGCGAGGAGTTCGGAGCGCCAGCGGGCACGTTCGCCGATCGCCCGGAGCAGCCGGTGGGCCATGGGGCCGACGTCGGGATCGTCGGGTCGGGCGAGTTCCCAGGCGTAGCGGACCGGTTCGACGGTGGCGCCCTGGTCGTCGACGCCCTCCAGGCCGACGCTCACGCCGAGCAGCGCCCGCACCCAGGCCCGTACGTCGTGCTTTTGGTCGGAGAGGGTCTTGCCGGACCAGTCGCGGGAGATGAGGATGCGCCGGCCGCCGATGCCGAGGGTGTCTTGCTGGTGGACCTTGCCCTTGCACCGGCCCGGCTTGAGCTTCGCGTGTGCCCGCTTCGGTTGGATGCCGTAGAGCAGCCAGTTCGCGCAGCGGTCGGTGCAGGGGGTGATCTGGAGTTCCTGCCAGAGCCGGTCGAGGTGTGCGCGTTGCCGGTCGGTGGTCGCCTTGTGGACGTCTCCCGTGTGCTTGGTGATGTATTTCGTGACGTAGCGGATGGTTCGTTCGGCGTCGTCGGTGCCGGGCATGACGCCGCGTGCGTCGACCTGGGAGCCGAAGCGCACGACGTGCACCGGTTCGGCGTCGGGGTCGGCGTCGATGGCGTCGAGGGCTTCCGTCCAGGTGGTCAGCGGCGCGCGGGTGGCCGGGTCGACCCACGCGGAAGCCTGCTCGTCCCAGACGGGTAGCCGGTCGAGGGTGTACCGCTGCACATCCACCGCCGGCCACCACACCTGGTGATAGGTCGCCGCCGCCACGGTCCGGAGCACGTCACGCGGGATGGTGCCCCGGATGGCGAAGTGCGCGTGTGGGGCGAGTCGGCGTTGGGGCTCGACGCAGCCGGCGTACTGGACGTTCCAACCCTCGCAGCGGCGAAGGTTCTGCCAGAAACGGTCGAGCAGCCGAGGGAAGTGCACCGCGTCCCACGCCGCCCGGCGGTAGTCGTACCGGTCGGGATTGAGCGGGGTGCCGTCGGGGCGCACCGGGCCGTAGGAGTCGAGGGTGAGGGTCAGCCACATCGACGGGCGGTAGGTGGTGCCGTCGGGGGCGGTGTAGGTCTTGCCGACGGTGCGGCGCTCGACCTTGCGCCAAGGTAGGTCGGGGGCGTCCTGGCGACGGCGGGTGGAGCGCTTGCGGCGCCGGCCGTTGTCGTCGTCGGCCTGGTCGTCGTCGCCGGTCGCGTGTGGCGGGGCTACCCGGCCCCGGAGTCCTTCGGCCGTGATGGCCTCTTCGACTTCGCGGATTGCCTCGTCGAGGTCGGCGACCTGGTCCCACTGGCTGGCCCGGGATGCCTCATCGCGGGAGAACTCTAGATGCCCGCGCAGCAGGATCAGCGCCTTCTGTTCCTCGGTCGCCGGCTCGGGTGGCGGTAGCGGCTCGTCGTCGCGGTGCCAGCCCTCCCGGATCTGCGCCTGCCGCAGCCGGCGGTTCTTCTTCGCGCACGGCCCGCACTTGTCTTCGCGGGTCGCGCCGCAGGGCAAGTCGATGACCTCGGTCAGGCCGGTGTTCAGGTCGGTGCGGCGCATGGCAAGGGGGCGGACGCAGACGCCGTATTCGGCCGCGATCTCCTTGAGCACGTCGACCGAGCGCGGTAGTGCCATGCGGGCCGCCCGCGACCCCGGCCGAGGTGGTGCAGCCGGGGTCGGGGCGGGTTCGAGGCCGGGCAGGGTGGCAGCGGTCATCGGATGATCCCCACCACCTGACGCCGGTCGGGCTGGACGACGCCGCGCGGAGGCAGCACCGAGACTGATGCCGGCGGCATCACTTCAGCAGGCGAGACGGGCTCGGCCTGCTCGGGTTCGTCGTACCGGTCGGCCTGCGGCTGGGCCGGCCCCGGTGCCGGCACGGTGGCGGGTGCGCTGGACAGCACGACCTTGACCAGGGCGAGGAACGCCAGCGACGGCACGGCGGCGACGATCCAGCCCCATACCGACGGCTCAGCTTCGGCGACCTGGGCGGCGAGGGAGAGCAGGGCGAAGGCGACCAGGAGGACACCGACGAAGCCGACCGGTCGACCAGCGCGACGCCGGGCGCGGATTTCCAGGCCGAGGTAGATGGCCATGAGTTCGACGGCTACGGCGTTGGCCCAGCCGATCCAGTGTGGTTGGCCGTGGGCGACGGACAGGTCGTGGACGTGGGTGAAGGCGGCTGCGCCGGCCATGGTGCCGATGGCGACCAGGATGGTCAGGCGTACGGCGGATTCGATGCGGTCGCGGGTCACCGGCGGCTCCCGGTATCGCGGACGGTCAGGGTGATGCGGATGCTCTGGCCGTCAAGGTCGCGGCGGCGGTTGACCATGTGCGCCAGGCCGTGCAAAGCGGCGGCGAGCCGGTCCGGGCTGCCGTCCAGTTCGATGTGCAGCGGCTTGATCCGGTGGGTGCCGAGGAAGAAGCGCTTGAGGGACATCGGTTACCTCCGGGCCGGGGCGACGCGGGTACGGATGTGCTCGGGTGGTTCGCCGAGGGAGGCGACGGCTTCGGACAGGCAGCGCCACAGCGCCCACGCCTCGTCGGGGGTGAGGTGCATGCGACGCCGGCCGCCGCCGACGGCGAGATAGACCGGGTACGGGTCGGGCCGCTGCGGGTCGACGCGGACGGACACGGCAGTGCTGGCCTGACCGTCGGGATGCGGTGCGCGCAGCCGGTAGAAGGTCGGGGTGGTCACCGCGGCTCACCCCCGTCGGTGTCGCGCAGGATGTTGAGCAGCGAGTCCGGCAGGAGCGGCCCGCGTGGTCGGGGCAGCGGCGGACGGGTGGGTTCGGGGGCGGTTTCCCGGCCGACCTGGGCGAGGATGTCCGCCGCGTCAGCCGGCGCCGGATAGTCGGCGGCGAGCTGGCGGATGTCGTCGTCGGTGATGTGGGAGAAGCGGACCCGGGCGGGTTCGGGGGTGCCGTCGAGGATCACGTACCCGACGCCCTTGGCCCATCGGGGCATCTGATCGGCCAGGGCGCCCCGGTTGCGGGCACCGTCACCAAGGACGAGGTCGACCTGAGCGGCCTCGGTCAGGCCGAGCGCGATACGGGTCGGGAACAGATCCCTAAACGGCAGCACCTCCTTGCGCGGGTCCTGCAACGCGGCCACCACCAGGACGCCGACGCCGGCCCCCTGGGACAGCAGCAGCCCGAGCGAGGAGGCGATGCGCTTGCGCAGCTCGACATCCTGGAGGTACGCGGTCAGGGCGGCCATCTCGTCGATGACGACCACGACCAGGGGGTCAGCCTCGGTCGGCGTGTGCACCCGGACGGTGCCGGCAAGCCGGGTCTGCCGTTCCCGCAGCACGGTGACGGCCTCGTCCAGGAGGTCGGCCATGGCCTCGAAGGACTTGCCGGCGAACCGGGCGAACAGCGGTCGGCCCATGGCGAACTCCATGCCGCCCTTGGGGTCGATCACCCACAGCCGCACCAACCCCGACGAGATCCCACCGGCGAGGGCGCGGACCAGGGACCACAGCACCGAGCCCTTACCGGAGCGGGTCGCCCCGCCGATCAGGACGTGGGTGGCGAGCAGGTGCAGCGACCAGTGCCGTAGGTCTTCCCGCCGGGCCAGGGGCAGCGCGGTGAGGTCCGGCACCGCAGGTACGTCGAACGGCTTGACCACCGTGCGCAGCGCGTCGGTACGGACCACGACCAGGTACACCAGCGACGGCCGGTCCCGGTACCGCACCCGGTCGATGACGCCGAGGACGAGCGCCCAATAGCCGGTCCGGGCCGGAGGATCACCGGGACGCTCCGAGTAAACCCGGGCATGGCGGCGACCGAACGCGTACGCCAGATTCGCCGTGACCTTCTGGAACTCCTCCGGCGTCTGCCCGCGCACCATGCGAACCGTCAGCACATCGAGCGCCTGATCCGAGCGCACCCGCAGCAGCTGCGGCATGACGGACCGATGGTCGTAGGTGCGGGTCAGCCCGCACAGCGTCATGGCCTCCCGCCAGGCCCGCCGGTAGACGAACACCTGACGCCACCAGCCCAGCACCGGCCCCGCCAACCAGGTCCACCACGATGCTTCGTGCTTCCACCGCCACAGCGCCGACACCAGGCCGGCCAGCACCAGCGGCACGACCAGCCCGGCCCGACCGAACTCGACGTACAGCCACACGCCGGCCACCACCAGGCCCACGATCACCGGATGCCGCACACACCAGACGACAGCCCGGAACAGCAACCGCAGCACCATCCCGAGCGCGATCAGCCACAACGGCAGCTCAAGCCGCCGAGGACGGATCACCATCAGATCCCCGGCCGTGGTCATCACGACCTCACCACGCGGCCGGCGAATCATCGAACACCCCACACGACCGCTACCAGCACCCGCCCAATGACGGGCATACCCTTGGACACGTCACGACCTCTCTCGACAGAGCAGGGGAAGAGACACCAGGGGGCGGGGCTGCCGTCCGCCAAGACCAGACAGCCCCGCCCCCACCAACAGCGGCTACGCCGCCACCTTCTTGCCGCCGACCACCGGAGCACGCAGCCCAGTCGCCCGCAGCGAATACGCCATCCGACCGTTGTTCGCCACGTACGGCGTCACGGTCATCCCGTCGAACTCCACCGCCTCGAACGGCGCACCCGACGGCGGCACCGGCTGATAGTCAGCCGAGATCTTCACCGTCGTCTCCCGCGACCGCTTGCCCAGCTCAGGGTCAAGGTCCATCACCCGGACCTGCCACACCCGCTGACCGGTCACCTTGTCCTTCGCCGGGGACCGCCGACCCGTCTTCTCGTCGTAGTCCTCGACCTCACCCAGCGACTCGGGCACCAACGCGCACCCCGCCGGGAACACGTCCTCGAACCGCACGGCGAACCTCGTACCGCCACGCAGAGCCATCGCTCACCCTCCAACTTGTTGACTTGTCTGCCAAGCTGCGGTCCAAGGTAGACGGCACTTGGCAGACAAGTCAACAAGTTCTGGTCGCGAGTCGCGACACCAGAACACGCGCCCCTGCCGAACAACTACCGGATCGGACTATTCAGTTTTTTTCTAGCTAAATCACTACTTGAACATAGGTCAAAAATTTGACTTCACTGATTGATCAGAATGACTAGAATCTCTCCTACAATTGCGTCCATCATCCATAGCCCAAGCAAATGTAGATAGGATTACAAGTTGGCTCCAGGGATCGAGCTGATAGCAACCCGCGCTTTAACGCGTGCACTTACTACACTTACACAGAAGGCGTTATCCACCCGATCCGCCAACCAGACGAAAGGGTCAGCGCGTGCCGCAATCTCAACAAGCTTCGCCTCCAATTTACTTGAAGAGTTAAGCGGCGACCAATTAGAAGGTCTCACGCGATACCTGGAATCACCAGACTTTGACGAAGTCGCGTTACATGTCGCACTAGGTCAGCTACTTCCGGGGCAGAAAGCCGATGAGGTCCGGGCGGCTGTTAGAGCAGAAATAATTGCCGGATTGCGGCATTTCGCACCACTCGACGCGGGACAACGGACGGGCCTTGCCGACGTTCTGCATGATGCGTTACTAATCGCGGTCACAAGCCACGCTATTCAATCATCACGGCAACTTGTAGATGCCGCTTCAGCTGCCGGGATAGGACATATATCGTCTCTAGCCGCCCGTAAAGGTGCACTTCTTGAACGAACGGAAAGCCTGAACAGCTTCCATGACTTTGGGCGCAGAATGCGAAAACAGGTTGTGGCACTACATGGGGAATTAAAACTCCCCCACCTAGGGAGCCGTAAAGCTGTAACTTACGACCAGCTGTACGTAGACCCTCCGCTAGAGTTCCAGAATACCAATACCGCCGCAGCATCGCTGCCTGAGATTGTTGCGTCATCCAAGCGCTTGGTCGTGCTTGGGAATCCCGGAGCCGGCAAGTCTACAATGGCCGCGAAGCTCGCACATGACGCTGCGATGGGAGCCCTGGATGAGGGACACGAGAAAGTTCCATTCCTCGTAGTCCTAAGGAACCACACTACAACCTTCAGCTCTGGAGGCCGACCCCTCATCGACTACCTCAAGAGTTGCGCTGCCGATCCGTACAACGTCGAGCCGCCGCCAGATGCGGTCGAGTATCTGGTGAGCGTAGGTCGGGCCGTTGTCATTCTTGACGGACTCGACGAACTGATAGAAGCGGATCTTCGTCGCCGCGTCGTCTCATTGATTGAGGGCTTCATCAGCGCCTACCCTATGACCACCGTACTCGTGACAGCTAGGTCTGTCGGATATGAAGATGCGCCGTTCAGCTCTCGCGTCTTCGCCCATGCAAATGTGTCTGACTTCGATGACGATCGCGTGGCACTCTATGTTAAAAAGTGGTTTGCGCTGGATGATCAGACACCGCGTAACCAGCAGCAGGCGCTTGCTGCCAGCTTCCTTCGCGAGAGCGCCAGTGTTCCCGACTTGAGGCGAAGCCCCCTCCTACTGTCTCTACTATGTGGGATGTACTCGACTGAGGGGTACATACCACAAAATATGGTGGAGGCATATGAACACTGCGCCCTTCTCCTCTTCCGACACTGGGACAACTTGAGAGGCATCAGGGGATCAACCGAGTTTCATGCCCGAATTCGCGGCGCTGTTCAATACCTCGCCTTCGAGCAGTTGGGTGGAGTCTCAAACTTCGGCTCAAACAGTGCCATGTCTCGTCGCCGAATGACTGCTTCAATCGCGACCTATCTCACAGCAAAACACTTTGACCATGACGAGGCACTAAAAACAGCCGAAGAGTTCTTAGACTTCTGCACCGGGCGCGCATGGATATTGTCAGACGTTGGTGCAATGAATGGCCAGCCCACTTACGGGTTTACTCACCGCACATTCCTTGAATATTTTGCGGCAGAGTACATTGTCAGAACTAGGCGCAGCATACCCGAGCTGCATGAAATGCTGCGAGACAGGATCTCCGGCGGAAGATTTCATGTAGTTGGGCAAATCGTCTTACAGTTGTTCGACAGAACGACGGACGACGGCGCAGATGAACTACTACGAATGCTCATCGACGAAGTCCCAAGCGGCCGACCGGATGACCCAGCTCTTGTGGCATTTGCATGCCGAGCACTGTCCCACGTAATGCTTTCTCCCCAGACCATACGGATGGTCGTGCGAGCCGCGATTCAGCTCGATGCCAATCTCGAATCAGTGTACTCCTCAGGCTCGACAAGGAGCGGCTCCGGCGAAAGCGTGAGGTCTGCTCGGCACCTGCTGGAGTCCGCCGCCAAGTCGATCATTCAAGATGGGATGCCAGCCAACGCTAGGCCAATTCGGCTAGCCGTTGCAGCCGTGCTGAGCGAAGTCGACACTTCCAAAGGGCTAGCAGCTTATATGCTCCGCGAGCTTCCGCGTTTAGGATGAACTGACGACCATGCTAAAGCTTCGGGGAGCCAGAGAAATGCGCAAGGAAGAATACCCCAGCAATGAGCTGATGCGACCGCCGGGCCTCGATGATACAACCGTTGAGGCGCTAGGAGAATTGAGTAAGTCGCTTGAGACAATTCACCGAGTTCGTGGACACCTATACTCGGCACACCAGCTTGTTGGCGGCGCAGACCTCACGCTTGACCGCGTGGTCGAGCTGTTGCGACAGGCAGGGCACGATGAGGTGGCCGACCGGGTGGAGCGGGAGTTGCTGGGCCGGAACGTCCTACCGGGCCGCTGGACCTTCCAGATCATGGAGGAGTTCGACGACGGCTACTACGCCGCGTTCCAGGAAGTCGAGCGATACGCCCGGGAGACGCTGGCTGGCGGTCGACGGCACATCTATGAGGCGGAGATGAAGGAGCGTCGGCGTACCCCTGGGATGCCGGGGCATGAGGCTACGCCGCAGGAGTGACCGGCAACCCGTTCGGGAGCATTGAGGCCAGGGCTTCGGCTCTGGCCTCGATGATTCTCATGCGGCCTTCATACTCGACGGGTTCGCGGTGGGCGGCTTGGCTGGTGACCTGGCCGGGCCATTTGCGGTAGAGCAGGCCGTGTTCACGGGTGAAGTAACCCTCGCTGACCGCGCTGGCGGCCAGGAGTAGGCCGGTGTCCTCGGAGGCCGGGAGTGCCATCCAGCCGCCGAGGGCCAGGAGCAGATCCCGGCGGATGCAGAGGGTGGCGGGGTGGACCTGGGCGCGGTAGCCATTGGCTTGCCAGAAGGCCAGGACGGCACCGCGGCCGATGGGTCCGCCGGCCGGGTCTTTGTCCCATCCGACGGTTGACCCGTCGGGCATCAGGTCCAGGACCCGGGAAGTCGTCCACCTGATCTGCGGGTGAGCCTCGAAGGCGGTGATGTCCCGGGCGAGGGCGCCAGCCGTAAGTTGATCGTCGGCGTCGAGCACCTTCACCAGGCTGCCGGTGACGCGGGAGAGAGCGAGGGTACGGGCAACACCCGGGCCGCCGGGACGACCGCCGCCGATGCTGATGCGAGGGTCGTCCGGCAGCACCTGGGCCAGCGTTCCGGTCTGCCCGTCCTCCTGGACGAGCCACTGCCAGTCCCACCCGTCGGGCATGTCCTGCTTGACCAACGAGTCGTACGCGCCGGCCAGGTACTCGACACTCGGGGCGTGGACCGGGGTGATGACCGAGACTAGCTGCGTCACGTTTTCCACCGTTGCAGTTTGTGGGAGTAGACCAGTTCCGTCCGGTCCCCTGGCATCACCACGTCGGCCACCTCGACGACCCGGCCGGCGGTGTCGATAGAGGTCTTGCGCACGGTCAGCACCGACACGCCCGGGTCAATGTCGAGCAGTTCGGCCTCATCCGGCGACGGCGGACGCGCCCGGACCTCCTCGTCGATGCGGTCCAGCTCGACGCCGATCGTGTAGAGCTGATGCTGGGAGCCACCGGGCCAGGGCTCGTTGTTCTGGTCGAGCAGGTCCGGGTTCGCGGCCACCAGGTCATAGGGCAGGTACGAGTACGACATGGTCAGCGGCGCGTTCTCATGCCGCGACGACGTCCAGTACACCCGGCGCAGCAGCGGCGTACCCGGCTCCACCTGCAACGCCGCCGACATGTCCGCGTCGGCTTCCACGCGGGTGTACTCGGCGTGGAACTTGAGGTCATCGACGGTCAGGCCGGTGTCATGCTCGGTCGCGCCGGTCTTGAGCCGCTCGTCCTGGTCGAGCAGGACCCGGTCCTTCTCCCACTGGTACCGCTCCGCGTTACGACGCCGCACCCGCTGGCGCGGTGCCCGTACATAGGTGCCGCGCCCCTGCTCCGCGCGGACCAGACCCCATTCGCGGAGCTGGCGGATGGCGTTGCGGACACTGGTGCGGGACAGGCCCGACGTGTCGGCCAACTCCGTCTCAGACGGCATCAGCGTGCCGGGGGCGAGTTCCCCGCTCGTGATCTTGACCCGCAACTCTTCGGCGAGTTGCAGGTAACGAGGGCGCCAGTCCCGGCCATGCACACCGGTCACCGTACCCCCTAGACGTTCCAACGACTGCCAGGTGGTCCCACCCGCCGGCCGCTCCGGCACCGGATCCACCGCCACCACCGGCCGTCGCGGTCGATGCGCGGGCACCGGAGTACGGCGGGAGCTGCGGTCAGTGGCGGTCATAGTGTCCCTCCAACGGTTGTCCCTTGGTCATCACCCGCCACCGGGCGTAGGTCAGTTCGTAGATCAGCCGATCGAGCTGCACCCGCGACAACAGCACCGATTCCGTGCCGCCGGAGCGGGTCGCGTCGACCTTGACGACCGGGTCGCGGCGCCGGAAGCGGTCCAGGAGCAGTTGCACGCTCACCCAGCCGCCGCCCTCGCTGCCGATCGTGGCCAGCAGTCGGCGGTGCATCGGATCGTTCGGGCCGCACCCCCGGCACCAGTCAGGACACGAAGCCTCGTCGGCAGTGCCGGCCGCCTGGGTGTCGGTCGGCTCGTCACTGTCGCCCATGCTCGCCCTCCCCTAGGCCGGCGGCTTGCGTCAGGAGCGAGCCGAGCTGGTCGACCAGGTGCTTCGTTTGCGGGAGGGTGAGTTCGGCCCAGCCGGAGCCGGCCCGGCACGAGGCGTGCACCACAACCGTCGGCGGTTCATCGTCGGAGCCGATCAGGTACGACACGACCAGCCCGGCCGACCGGACCTCACCCACCCGCAGCAGCACACCCCGATGGCGACGCGCCATATGGGCCAGCACAGGCGGCACCAGATGCCCGCACCGATCCGCCGCACACCACGCGGGATGGCTCGCCACGGCAGGCCGCCTGCTCGTCTGACTCATCGCGGCCACCGCCCACCGTTGCCCCGAACCATCTGGCCTCGGGTCAGCAGCGGCGCATGACGCAGCGCCGGCAACTCACGAGTCCGCTCCAACGCCCACCGCAGCGGAACGGAGTTACGAGCAGGGACGCAGTCGCCGGAACGCCGTCCGGCTGCGGATCCGGCCTGGTCCGGCTGTCGGCGGGACCGCCAGAACGAGAACCAGGGACGTCGACGATGAGAGCCAGGCATCGCACCTCCAGGTATAGGAGCCGGCGGCCGACAAGGGGGAATCAGCCGGCCACCGGCCCGACAGAGGGCACGGCACACCGTCCGACACCGGACGGGTCGGGTATCACCGAGCCACCTTGTACGCGCGACCACCGCAACCGGCCCACCAGGACGCCGCGCCTCACGACCAGGCCGACGCAGCACCACCCCTGATACACGTCGTCATCCCAGCCGCACACTCGGAAACGTACCTACAAGTGGACGAGTTGTCTACACGTCAAAACGACGCTCCCGCTTGGCACTTGGTAAGACAAGTGCCAGGTACGGTGAACCGGTGCCCACCCCGCACTACGGACAACCCCGCTACCGCGTCATCGCCGACGAGCTACGCAAGCGAATCGAGAACGGCGATATCCAGCCCGGCACTCTACTGCCAGCGGAGAACACCCTTGCTGCGGAGTTTGGGGCAGCCCGCGGCACCATTCGCAAGGCAATCGACGTCCTCCGGGAAGGTGGCTATGCCGCCACCGAACATGGCAGAGGAACGTACGTAACAGGCCAAACATCTTCCTCACCGGACGAGGAGGAGGTGAGACAGAAGGCGATACCTGCCGATGCGCGCCTCGCGGCTCTTTTCAAGATCGAGGTGGGTACGGCCGTTATCGAGCGGGAAACCGTCGTCCGTCGAGATCAGCGAGTCGAATCAGTGGTCAGGGATTATATGTTGCGCCCTGTCGATCCGAGGCACAGCTCAGCCGTCGATGCTCCTGAAGGCAGCTCTTGACGCTTCGCACCGCCGCTTGGGCGCGAACCCGACGCTCCGCTGTTGCACCACGCGGCCCGCAACAAGCCCGGCAGATGGCATGGGGAGATAGAGCCCGGCATCCCCATAGACGGCTACATGGAGCCTTCGACCTGACGGCTTGACTGTATGATCGGGTGACCTCGAATACACGAGGAGGGATTACGAGTCGTGCGGATCGAAAGGACTTGAATCTCGCCTGCCGGTGTAGGCACTCCCTCCAAGTCTCACCTGTTGGACCTGGCCTGCGGCCAGCCACCTACTCCAACGAAGGGAGTGCACCGGAATACACAAACGTTCAAGGAGCGCTACCGTCGCCGCCTTCTTGCCTGACTTAACTCCATCTCAATAACAGCCTCCCTACCCGGATGGGGAACATCACGCAGTAGCGGCTCAGGGTAGGTCAAGGTGATAAGGTTGATGGATTGCTTAAGCTTCCGCTCCAGCGGGGGAAGCCCGTTGTCTGCCACAATGATTTGGCATGCAGGGTATGCAAGCGACAGGCGATACATTCTCTCGTATAGCCGTTGGCCAGCAGCGATGTCGTCCGGAGTATTCCCAAGGCTCGTGCGAGGACTGTCGAGCAGGAGGGCATCAGGCATGAGATATTCTCTGCTACTCAGCGAGTATGCAAGGTTCGCAAGGTAATAGGCGCCGTTCGCGAGGGTCTTACTGGCTCCACTAACACTTAAGCGGTCGAACGAGTCTCCATTGATAACGGGAAGATAGGTCTGGGGGTCTATTCCTGCTTCCTGATAGCCAGTGAAACGCAGCTCTCGAATCTCCTCGTCGAATATTTCGCCCAACTCGAGAACCCTGTACCTATTCGCCTCAAGTCGTCGCCGCTCGTCCGCCTGTCGTGAACGATTAGCCTCCAATTGCTGATCAAAGCGGCGCACTCTAGACTCAAGTTCTTCGTATTGATCCCACTGATCTCGGAATCGCTCAATGTCACGGAGCCGGGCACGGGCTCGCTCGCGGTCGGCCGCAGCCTCGCTTGCTTGGTCAATACTCGGAAAGATTTGCCGAGGATCGGCCTGTCTTTCCAAGTCGCCCGCAGCCTCAGTGAGCTGCTCACGAAGCCTATTTACTTGATTCGTCCATTCCGAAAGATAACCCTCGTCTTCTCTTAGAAGCATTCGGGCCTCTTCCTTTTGCGCCAGCATGCGAGTTACTGCTGCATCGTGATTACTCCGCGCCTGCGAACCGGACTGGGATGGTTGGGGCTGAGCACAGAGGAGACAGGAACCTGGATCGAGGTCTCGCTCAGAAACGGATTGTAGGCAACGCGGGCAAACACTAAATTCAAGACCCGAGATAGAATTCTTCGCGTCCGCCTCACGCTGTGCTCGCAGCGCGTCGAGTTCGAGCTGCGCGAGCAAGGCGCGACCTCGGTCAACTGCGACCTGGGCTAGCGCGCGCTCCGCCTCAGCGTCTGCCGTCGCAGTTCTAAGGGTCGAGATTCTCTTTCTAAGCTTCTCTTGATCAGCGCTAATTTCCGCGCCAGCCGTACGCCTTGCTTCTTCTAGTCGTCTTTCAGCTTCAATGAGGTCAGACCGTGCTTCTGCCTCTTCAACTGCGAGCTGAGCTTCATGGGGAGCACCGACACTGAACAGGAAACGGCGGACAGTCTCTGCCTCCAATTTTGCCGCGCCCTGCGCCCGCTCTAATGCAGCAGCATCAACCTCTAGCTCTCGGATTCGTTCGTCAGACAGGCCGTAAGCCAGCTCGAAGATGGCACGCCTTTTCCTATTTGTGAATGGATCATTGTGTCCGGCCACTGATGAATTTACGTCATCTTGCGGGAGGTAAACATACCGGAAAAGGTCGAAGAAGGTTAGAGGCTCGCTACCCATGTCACTGTTATTACTCAGACGCGTAATAGGAAACTCGAGAAGCTTAAGAATTTCTATTCCGGCCCTGGGCATTTTACCCGACGTAGCAGTCCATCGGTCGGTGGAGCCATCTGCATGGGTGACCGCAACTTGATTCTGCCCGAGTGCGCGACTTAAGCTCAGTCGATCCGTCCCGATAGTCACATCCAATACTACGCTCTGAAGATTTTCCTCGATTGCAGTCATTAGTTTGGCGCTTTTGGCGCCAAGAGCGAATTTTAGCAGCTCCAACATACTACTCTTGCCGGTCTTATAGCTTCCTGTCAGGACGTTCAGCCCCGGTTGGAAATCGTATCGGCTCGTAGCCTGAGTGGTCTTAAGGTCTAAGCGATGAAACTGAAGGTGGACTGCCATTATTCGATCCTCAATCGTATGCCAAATTAGATGTAGGTGCGGTGGGGGCGGTCAACTACATCGGGCAAGTTCTCGTAGATCAAGTCCTTGAGCCGATTTCCGGTCGTGTTGAAGTTCGCCGCAATAAACTCGCAACGTTGGGCAGTCAATCGCCAAGTCGGCAGGGCTGCGAGTTGAGATGCGATCCGCTTTCCGTCTCTCGTAACAGACATCCGCAATCTCCCCTTCCCTGCTGTGCTTTTTACGAGACCAGTACCGAGGAGGATGCCGAGGATGGGGTAGTACCTGTCATCCCATGGCCCATATTTGTATCGGATCATGCGGCTTTCTACCGCTAGCCGCTCATCATCGGTTGCCCTCAAGTGCGCAGGCGGCACTTCACTCGCCTCTATAAGCGAAAGCTTTTCCAGCAGTACTGGATACCTGAGAAGAAAGTCTAATTTAGCCAACTTGGTCAATCCGTCAATCCCATTACGCTTGCTATGACTGAACGCCAATATCAGAAGTAAGATCCGAGCGGCGTGATAATCCAGACCCGGGTCGCGCGAAGGGCCGAGATGAGAACTCGTTTCGAAATCAGACATTATCGTCGCCTTCAAACACAGAAAGCGCTAGCTGCGTATGCTGGTGTCGGCCTCTAATCTCAGCAATCCATGGAGCCTCGTGCTGCGGATCGAACTCGTCAGACCACCAGATTTGGCACTCATCGGTCAACTGATAGACGCAGCCCAGAAGCTCGGGCAACCCGACAGGAATCTTCGGATTCAAGTCGGTGACAGAAATGAGCTGACTTAGTTCTAAATGCATCTGAGGGCCGTATGGGGCCTCAACCCTCCTTGTGCGTGTCTCCGCAATCAACGCATGACGAACAATCTCGGCTCGAATCCTTCCGACCTCGTCGGCAAACGGGCTCGGCACATCCGGCCGGAAGCTGGCCTCAATCTCGTACCAGCGCCGACGGAGGCGAGGGGCAGCCGAAACGACAGTCGGCCCAAGCAAGCCCGCACGAAGTTTGCGAGACATCGCTGTTCCGCTCGCGTGCTGATCATCAATGGCGTCGCTGGTTATGGGGATCCCGCTATCTTGCAATCTCTGCAAGAACCGGGCTTTGGTGATCATTCTGACACCTTTTGAGTGGTCGGTGAGGTCATCACCCACCATCCAATCAATATCTGGCTCGTGAGGATTGAGCCCTCGCACAGCTTCGTCCACAAGCTTGAATGCAGCGTCGTAGGCTGCTCTGGCGAAGCCGGGACGTACACCCAGCCTGGCTAGTGTTGGCCGTACTGTATCTTCAATGACGAGCGCTCGCATGCTGTGCTCGTCTCCGCCAGTACTATGCATCGTTAAGGCGGAAAGGAATTCAACGACCTCGTCAGCACTGCTAGCGCCAAGAGCAGGCTGCAAATTCCGGGCGTACCACCTCAATGCGTCAGTGTCGCGAGAGTCCGGTTTGGCGGCTAGGATTCTAGAAAGTTCCCGTGCTTGATTTTCGCCAACCTTGAACCCGTTATTGGTGACCCAACGGCATGCGTTGGATTTGTCGCTCGCAACCCAGCGTTCGTAGAGAACCTTAAAGCCACCTCTAGTGGGCAGGTCGGAGAGTGACCAGGCACCTTGATCTTGGTGTCGATGCTTGACCGAGACGAGCACGTGCGGCTGCAAGCCGTCTGGCCCAGCACAGACATAATCGGTATGCCACTCGCACAGTACCCATGGGCGTGGCTTCGTGAGCATTGCGAAACATTCCCGAGCGGTGCACGCGTATTGGTACGCATACCATTTCGCGGTCTCGTGTCCTCGGTCCTCCGCTGGCTTTTCGGACAAACCGGGTCCAAGTGGCGGCGCGGTGTCTTCATGCACGTACAGGACGCTAGGGCCTAGTCGCACTGTGTGTCCACCACCAATGCGGGCGGGAACGGCGAAGCACACGTCCCTTTATCAGCTATCCGACATTGACTAGATACGTGATCTTGAGGTACAGCCTGAGGTAAGAGACAACAGCCGGTCCATCGCGTATCGGACGCTCGGTCCTCTGAGCAGGGTGGATACCGCGCAATTGAAGGCATGGACGATCGAGGAGAGGACTGAACTCCACAAGTAATCACGGATTGTCAGCCCACACTGAGCGCTTTCCATCTGGGGTAGCGCGAGCGGGTCAGGCGTTGGGTGTCACTCGCGGGTGAGTCCCGGTGGCAGCGCGTCTTCGTCGGGTCGGACC